>PKTT01000007.1 GCA_002869015.1 Deltaproteobacteria bacterium | reverse complement strand
CCTCCCCCCGCTGGTAGCGGAAGAGTTGTGGGTGCCCTACCTGGGCCACGGCCTCGACGCTGGTATGCAGACCCTCTTCTGCTTCGATATGGAAGAGGCTTTGAAGTACCTCGACCCCGACAACATCCCCTACGTCCTCGGTGAAGACGTTGCCGAAGACAATATATGGCTCGGCGCAGCCGACGACGTCATCATGCGTAAGCGCGGTGTCGAGTTCGTCGACGGCTCCGCTCCCGGCTTTGCTGCAGTCGTCGGCTCAGCGCCCGACAGCGCTACCGCCGCCGCCATCGCAAAAGAGCTTCAGGAAAAAGGCATCTACGTCTTCATGGCCGCAGAGCACAACGGTACCACCTTCGCCGAGCAGCTGGTTAGCGAAGGCGTACAGGTCGGTTGGCCCACCCGCCTCGTCCCCTTTGGACGCGACGTATCCGCCGCGATTCACGCGGTCGGCTTCGCCACCCGCGCGGCGCTCGCCTTCGGCGGCGTCCAGCCTGGCGACTACGCAGGCGTTCTTCGCTACAACAAGAACCGCGTCTTCGCATTTGTCCTCGCCCTGGGTGAGGTTACAGACGAGTGGTATGCCGCCGCTGCCGGTGTCATCAACTACGGCTTCCCGACAATCGCCGACAGCAACATCCCGGAGATTCTCGTAACAGGCGTCTGCACCTACGAGCATGTTGTCTCCAACGTGCCCCACGACCAGATCGTCGCCAAGGCGATCGAGGTTCGCGGTCTTAAAATTCAGATTACAAAGATCGATATCCCGGTCTCCTACTCACCCGCTTACGAGGGCGAGCGTATTGGCCGCGATGCGATGCACGCCGAGCTTGGCGGTCCCAAATCCGACGCTTTCGAGTTCTGCCAGACGATGGAGCTCGACGAGGTTGAGGACGGTAAGTTCGAAGTTGTAGGACCCGATCTGGCTGACATGGAAGTTGGTTCTGTTCATCCTCTCGCCATCTGGGTGGAGGTCGCAGGCCGCAACATGCAGCCCGAGTTCGAGCCGATCCTTGAGCGCCAGATTCACCATCTCCTAAACGGTGCGGAGGGTATCCTCCACATCGGTCAGCGCGACATCCTCTGGATGCGCGTCTCCAAAAAGGCTGTTGATGCGGGTCTAAGCCTCAAACACTACGGCACCATCCTCCACGCTAAACTCCACAATGAGTTCGGCAAGATCGTCGACAAGGTGCAGGTCACCTGCTACACGGAAAAAGAAAAAGTTGATGAGCTCATGGAGAAGGCGCGCAGTGTCTACCGCGAGCGCGAAGAGCGCATGGGCGCTATGACTGACGAGACGACGGACACCTACTACAGCTGCACGCTATGCCAGTCCTTCGCTCCCGACCATGTCTGCGTCATTACCCCTGAGCGTCCCGGCCTGTGCGGCGCGTACAACTGGCTCGACGGCAAGGCTGCCTACGAGATTACCCCCACCGGCCCGAATCAACCGATCATAAAAGGCAACGTCCTCGACGAACGCCTTGGCAAGTGGGACGGCGTAAACCAGTTCGTCTATCAGAACTCGCACGAGGCGGTACCGGAATTCTCCGCTTACTCGCTCATGACTGACCCGATGACCTCCTGCGGCTGCTTCGAGGCGATTACCGTCCTCCTGCCGATGGCAAACGGTATCATGGTCGTTGACCGCGACTTCCCTGGGATGACTCCCTGCGGTATGCCCTTCTCGACGCTGGCCGGCAGTGTTGGCGGCGGCGCGCAGACCCCGGGCTTCGTTGGAATCTCCAAGTTCTACATCGGCTCCAAGAAGTTCATCTCCGCGGAGGGTGGCCTCATGCGTCTTGCATGGCTACCCAAGGCTCTCAAAGAGTCGATGGAAGATGTCATCCGCCGTCGCGGCGAAGAGATGGGCTGCCCCGACCTCTACGACAAGATTGCGACTGAGGAAGACGCAACCTCTGAGGAAGAGGTCATTGAATTCATGACGAAGGTCGGCCATCCCGCCCTCGAAATGGAACCGATGATGTAATTTGCCGTGGAGGGGTCGCGGTGTGCGGCCCCTCTGCAATACTTTTTTAAAATTCCAGCGCTAATAGCGCTATACAGTTATGAAAGGAGAATCGGGCCATGGCTTTGACCGGTATCCAAATTTACAAGCTGTTGCCGCAGACAAACTGCAAAGACTGCGGTGACCCCACCTGCCTAGCCTTTGCTATGAAACTTGCTGCAGGCAAGGCGGAGCTTTCCCAGTGTCCTCACGTATCCGACGAGGCAAAGAGCCAGCTCGCGGAAGCAAGCGCGCCCCCAATTCGTGTTGTTACCCTTGGCAATGGCGACGCTGCATTCAAGTGTGGCGGCGAGACCGTCAAGTATCGTCACGAGAAAACCTTCGTCAACGCCTGCGGCATTCTCGTTTATCTCTCCAATGATATGGACGATGCCAAGGTTGATGCAGAGCTCAAAAATCTCTACGAGGTATCCTTCGAGCGTGTTGGTTATACCCTAGCCGCCAATGGTGCCTACCTTGCTGATGCAAAGGGAGACAAAGACTCCTTCCTTGCGCTAGTCAAAAAGGTAGCCGCAGCAGGCGACAAGGCTATTGTCCTTGAGTGCGACATGGATACCCTCTCTGCAGCCGCAGAGATTCTTAAAGGCAAGAAGTTTGCCGCCGCTGGCGCTAACGCCGACAACGCCGAAGCATGCATTGAGTTCTGCAACGCGAACGGCTGCGTACCGGTTATCACCGCTGATGGCATGGCTGCTGCCTCTGAGGCTGGCGCCAAGTTTGTTGCCAAGGGCAGCAAAGAGGTGCTTATCGATGCCGGTTGGACCGACATTCGCTCGGCTCTCACAGAGAACATTGGCGCGCGCCGTGCAGCCCTCGATAAGAAGATGAGAGACGTCGGCTTCCCGACCATCTCCTTCGCTTGCAAAATGACCGACGACCTCTTCACCGAGATGGCTTACGCCAACATGCTGCTTGCTAAATACTCCGGCATCGTTGTCATTTCCACCCTCGACCCGGCTGTCGTACTTCCCACAACAGTCAACCGCCTCAACATCTACACCGATCCGCAGAGGCCGATGACCATGGACCAGGGCATCTACGAAATCAACGCCCCCGGCCCGGACAGCCCCGTTATCATTACGACCAACTTCGCGCTTACGTACTTCGTCGTCAGCGCCGAAGTCGAGGCTAGCCGCGTTCCCACCTGGCTCCTCATCATGGACACAGAGGGTATGAGTGTTCTCACTGCATGGTCGGCCGGTAAGTTTGTCGCTGATGCGATGGCGCCCTTCGTCAAGAAGTCCGGCATTGAAGAGAAGATCAACCACAAGAAAATCATCATCCCCGGCTACGTTGCCCAGATCTCCGGCGAGTTCCAGGAAGAGCTCGGCGATGGCTGGGAAGTCGTTATCGGTACCCGCGAAGCTGCGGACCTGCCCAAGTTCCTTAAGGATTACTAGGGCGAGATTAAGCCAAATGGCGCGGAGGACCTTTCCTCCGCGCCAGTTTTAACTACCAAGGCTAATTGAGCCGAATTTTTCCTTTTGGAGGATAAACGATGAAAATCTATACGATTGCAGAGTCAATCAATATCATGTCCAAGACCATTGGCCCCGCCATCCGTGAGCGAGTCAAAGGCCCGATTCAGCAGATGGCTGAGGAGGAGCTCGCCAAAGGTTCCGATATGCTAGACCTCAACCTCGGCCCCGCCCGCAAGGCTGGCGACGAGATGATGGCCTGGCTGGTCGAGACCGTGCAGGAGGTCAAGTCCGACGTACGCCTCGCACTCGACTCAACCAACTCCGTAGCCGTTGAGGCCGGCCTAAAGGTCTGCAACGAGCGCGCCCTTGTCAACTCCATCTCCGCTCACCCCACCTCAATGGGCGAGCGTCTGCCCCTCGTCAAGAAATACGACGCGGACTTTGTAGCGCTTACCATGAGTGAAGAGGGAATTCCGCGTGACGCCAATGAGCGTGCGGTTGCCCTCACCTCCATCATGGCCGCCGCCGAGGAGCTTGGTATCGACCACGAGCGTTACTGGGTAGACCCCATCGTCCTGCCCGTATCCGTAGACATCAATCAGGTCAAGGCATACATGGAGTTCATGCCCATGATTCCGATGATTGTCCCCGGCGCTACAAATACCTGCGGTCTCTCCAACGTCTCTAACGGCGCACCCGATGACCTTCGTCCGATTCTGAACCAGGTTTATCTCCTTATGCTTTACAACCTTGGTCAGGAGTCTGCCATCGTTGATGCTTACGACAAAGAGATGATGGATATCTGTCAGGGCAAGTGGGAAGCCGAAGCGGCCTTCGTAAAGAAGTGCCAGGATGGTGAGAACCCCACAGCCACAACCGATATGGAGACGAAGCTGCTCAAAACCTACCGTGTCCTTAACGGTGACGTGCTCTACTCGCACAGCTGGCTCGAAAACTAAAACGAGTCAAACAAGACAAAATGGCGCTGGCGGTATAACCGTCAGCGCTTTTTTTTTGATAACAAGTGAATGTGAAATATTACGCTCTTGACAGAGGGCTCTCCCGATTTCATTATTGAGGAGGTAATTTGTTGAACTTAATTGCGCGCTCTTTTTGCAGGAGGTAGCATTACCCCAAGGGAAGAGGACCGCTCAAAATATGATAAATAGGAAGACAGAGGTACGAAAGTGGGGAAACGCAAAAAATCCAGCTACATAATACAGTCGGTAACAAACGCACTGGACCTGCTTGAGGAGTACCGCGGGGATGAGATAGAGCTCGGTGTAACTGAGCTCTCAAAACGCCTCGGCCTTCACAAGAACAATGTCTTCCGCCTCCTTGCTACCCTGGAATCGATGGGGTACATGGAGCAGAACAAGATAACCGGTAACTATAGATTAGGCTTGCGCGTTCTAGAGCTTGGGCAAGTCTTTATAAAGCACATGGGCCTCCTTAAGATGGCTCGCCCGATACTTCAGGAAGTTGTCGACAAGTGTAATGAGACTGCTTACTTGGGGCTCATTAGGGAGAACCGTGTCGTCTATGTTGATGTGGTTGAGGCATCAAGGCCGGTTCGAGTCGTATCAAGAGTTGGTGTGGGCTTGCCGGTTTTCTCTTCAGCAGTCGGTAAAGTTCAGGTTGCCTATGAGTCAGCGGATGAGATGAGACAGGCGCTTGAAGAGGGTCCCCTCCAGCAGTTCACACACAATACGATAATTGACAAGGATGAACTGATAGAGCACCTCAAGATGATCCACGATCAGGGTTATGCGCTTGACGATGAGGAGTATGACGAGGGCATCCGCTGCGTGGGTGTTCCCGTACACGATTACACTCGAAGGGTTATCGCCGGGATATCCATATCCGGCCCAGCCTACCGCTTTACTGATGAAAGGTTGAAAGAGGAGCTAATCCCCTTAGCCAAAGAAGCGGGAGAGCGCCTTTCCGAGCGGCTCGGCTACGCGATATCCATCTAGCAAGAAATTTGTTTCACAAATCCAAAGGTTTAGCACGGTTGTTTTAATCGTGCTAAACCCCTTTTAATATCCCTTAAGATTTTCTTGACCCAATTCATTACTTACCCTAAAATCAGCTGATATTTTCAGACTGGTATTGGAATCTCCAGAGGCGAAGAGTGGGTAAGACTAAAGTAAAAAAAGCGGCCGAAAAACAGGTCGATGATTTTGAGATAGGCGCCAAGATAAAGGCGCTCAGAACTGCGAAGAAGAAAACTTTGCAGGAAGTTGCCAACGATACGGGCTTTTCGCCCGCCCTTATATCTCAAATAGAGAATAATAATGTCTCGCCTCCAATCGCAACGCTTTCACGGATAGCGAAGGTCCTGGGGGTGCGAGTTGGATACTTCTTTGAAGACGAGGGGATAGAGAGTGACTATGAGGTTCTCCGAGCCGAACAGCGCCCTATAGTAACCAAGGTTATCTCCTCTTCAGGTGGCCAGCATGGGTACATCTATCATGCCCTGACTCACAAAAAGCGCGACAAATTGATGGAGCCCTTTGTCCTGACCGTTGAGCCCGGGGTGCGTGACGACGATAACCAGTACTCTCACGAGGGTGAGGAGTTTCTGCTGGTGATGGAGGGTGAGGTCGAGCTACTTCTCGGGGATGACAGAATAGTTTTAGAGGAGGGAGACTCAGTCTACTTCGAATCCTCTTTAAAACACCGCCTGCTCTCCCATGGTGATGAGAAGGCTCGTGTTCTAGCCGTCCTTTGCAGGGGCAACTGATTTATAAAAAAATCAGGTGGGTATAGAAATTTTTTATTGCCCCCTTTGCTCTTTCTAATAGGCCGCAGTCAAGCATGCGGGAGGTGCTTCTCGCGAATTCCCAAGCTGTGACAGGCTTTTTCAGGCATTAGTTTATCTTGGCGTAGGTGAGGAGCAAGCCAGCCTCATCGGTGGCAGAGTTGCCCGCAAAAAAAGCGGGTAGCAATCTTGGGGTCAAATCTGGCATAAAGATAAGTTCAGATAGATCAGCGGATAAGGAGAACTTTATGAGCAAGAAGAAGAAAAACCCCTTGAAGATTACAGACCTCACTTTTCGTGACGGTCACCAGAGTCTATTTGCCACCCGTATGCGCACAGAGGATATTGAAGCAATCGCTGAGACGGCGGGTAAAGTTGGTTACCACTCCATGGAGGTTTGGGGTGGCGCCACTTTTGATACTATGCACAGATTCCTTGGCGAGGACCCATGGGAGCGGCCGCGTACTCTAAGAAAGTACATCCCCGAAGAGGTTAAATTCCAAATGCTCCTCAGGGGGCAGAATGCAGTAGGGTACAGGAACTATGCCGATGACGTCGTAGAGGCATTTGTAGATGAAGCTTGCGATGTTGGAATAAATATCTTCCGCATCTTCGACGCCTTAAATGATCCTAGAAACTTCGAAACTGCCGCGAAAGCAGTCCTCAAGAATAAGCAACATTTTCAGGCAGCACTCTCCTTTACCCTGACCGAGCGCAGTATGGGTGGTGATATCTTTACCCTTGAATACTGGCTTGGAAAAGCAAAGACCTTTGCCGAGATGGGGGCACATTCGATCTGCATCAAGGATATGGCCGGGCTGCTCTCACCCGATGATGCCTACACCCTCATTAAGGGTCTCAAGAGCACTGTAGATATACCCATTGAGCTTCATTGCCATACGACTTCCGGGCTTGCCGAGTACACCTTCCTAAAGGCCATTGAGGCTGGAGTGGATATACTTGATACCTGCTCCGCGCCCTTTGCCAATCGAACTAGCCACCCGGCGATTGAGCCTATAGTTGCTCAGCTCCAGGGTACCGCTCGCGATACGGGCCTTGATTTCGATAAGTTAAATGAGATCAATGAGTACCTTGAAGGTATAGCCCCAAAATACAGGCACCTGCTTGATACCACCCGCCTCGCTGTCGTCGACATCGGTGTTCTTCGCCATCAAGTTCCCGGCGGAATGCTATCCAATCTCGTAAACCAGCTTCGCCAGGCCAACGCCACTGATAAACTAAGCGCGGTCTTTAAGGAGTTGCCAAAGGTCAGGAAAGACCTTGGTTTCCCTCCCCTTGTTACGCCAACTAGCCAGATTGTTGGCGTACAGGCAGTTCAGAATGTTCTTTTCGGAAAACCTGAGGGGACGCTGGAAGAGCGCTATAAGATGATTTCGGGTCAGGTGAAGGATTACTGCTACGGCCTCTACGGTACACCTCCGGCCGAGATGAATGAGGAGCTCCGTGCGCTTGCGCTTAAGGGTTACTCAAGAGGTGAGGAGCCTATAACCTGCCGCCCGGCGGATATCCTTGAGCCCGAGTTAGAGGCGGCAAAGGCTGAGATCGGAGACCTTGCGAAGGACCGCAAGGATCTAATCCTCTATACTTTATTTCCCACCACCGGTAAACGCTTCCTCCGTGTCCGTGAAGGGCTTGAGGATCCCCCCGCAGAGTGGACGCCTCGTACCATTGAAGAGGCTCAGGCGGAAGAGGCGCTCGTCGCCAAGGCTAAGGCTGGTGAGCTAGTCGAAAAGGGCTCCGCAGCGGCACCCTCCAGCGGGGCGCGTTCCTATCAGATATTCGTTGACGGCGAAGCTATTGAGGTAACAATAGATGGCGCCCTTCCCACGCAAGCCCCTCAAGCAGCAGTAGCAGCTCCAGCAACAGCGGCCCCTGCACCTGCCACAGTGGCTGCCCCTGCCGCAGCGCCTTCGCCAAAGCCCGCCGCGCAATCGGCACCAACCGGCGCGGGAGTTTTGACCTCGCCAATGCCAGGTCTTGTCATAGACTACAAGGTGAAAGTTGGTGATGCGGTGAGCGCGGGCGATGTAGTCGTAGTCCTCGAGGCCATGAAGATGGAGAATAATCTCGAGGCCCCTATAAGCGGCACAGTAAAAGAGATTGTATCCGCCAATGGCGCTACGGTCGAGACCGGTGCAGTTCTTCTGGTCATTGAATAACGATAATTAAAATTGGCAATTTAGATAGAGGAGGAACTGATGTCGACTCTTCAGGAGAGATTTGACGCGCTCTCGAAGCGAAATGCTAAGGCTGAGGCTGGTGGCGGTGAGGACCGCGTAGCAAAGCACCACGCTAAAGGCAAGCTTACAGCGCGCGAGCGCATGCTGCGATTCTTTGACGAGGGCACCTTCGTCGAGATGGACAAATTCGTCACGCACCAGTGCCAGAACTTTGGCATGGAGAAGATGAAATTTCTCGGCGACGGCGTCGTAACGGGATTTGGCAAAGTTAATGGGCGGCATGTCTATGCATACGCTCAAGACTTCACTGTTATTGGCGGCTCCATGTCCCTTACGATGGCAAACAAGATTTGCAAGGTTATGGACGCTGCGCTTAAAAATGGTGCCCCATTCGTCGGCTTCAATGACTCGGGCGGCGCGAGAATTCAGGAAGGGGTCGGCTCTCTGGCCGGTTACGCAAATATATTCCACCGTAACGTCATGGGCTCAGGAGTCATTCCTCAGATATCTGCAATTATCGGTACCTGCGCCGGTGGCGCTGTCTACAGCCCCGCTCTGACCGATTTCATCTTCATGGTGGACGGCTCAAGCCACATGTTTATAACCGGTCCCAAAGTGATCAAGTCTGTTACCAACGAGGATGTCACTATGGATAACCTCGGCGGCGCCATGGTCCACAACCAGACCTCAGGCGTAGCTCACTTTGCCACCGCCAACGATGAGGAGTGTATTGACGAGATTAAAAACCTCCTCTCCTACTTGCCCTCCAATAACCTCGAAGACCCGCCCTTCGTACCGTCATCAGATCCGGTGGACAGAAAGCTCACGGAGATAAACGAGACGGTACCGGATAATCCGAATAAGGGCTATGACATGAAGACCATCATCTCCTCGATGGTTGATGACGGGCAGTTTTACGAAGTTCACAAGCACTACGCTTTGAATATAATAGTCGGTTTTGCCCGTATGGGTGGAAACGTTGTTGGCATTGTCGCAAACCAGCCCACCAATTTGGCTGGCTGTCTAGATGTCAATGCATCTATGAAAGGCGCTCGCTTTATACGATTCTGCGATGCTTTCAATGTACCTATAGTAACCCTTGAGGATGTTCCAGGATACCTTCCCGGCACAAACCAGGAGTACGCCGGCATCATCAAGCATGGGGCAAAACTAATCTATGCCTACTCTGAAGCGACGGTGCCTAAGATCACCGTTATCACCCGGAAGGCTTATGGCGGAGCATACTGCGTGATGAGCTCAAAGCATCTTCGCGGCGACCTAAACCTTGCTTACCCAACCGCAGAGATAGCGGTTATGGGTCCGCAGGGAGCGGTTGACATCATCTTTGCGAAAGAAATTAAAAAAGCCAAAGACGAGAAGGCCGCCAGGCAGGAGAAGATATCCGAGTACAGTGAAAGATTTGCCAATCCATATCAAGCAGCTGAACTCGGCTATATCGATGAGGTTATTATGCCAGAAGATACCCGCATAAGGATCATTCAGGGGCTTGAGGCATTGAAAAACAAGCGCGACACCAATCCACCCCGTAAGCATGGCAACATCCCTCTGTAACCTCATTAACGAGTGTATGAGAGATGATAGAAAATTTAAGCATTGGAGAGTTGGCACTGATGACAGCCGTTGTAGGAATGGCGGTGGTTTTCAGCGCACTTTTTCTGCTCTCCATTTATATGAACGTCTTTAAAAAGATCCTCGCGCTAATAAATGAAAAGAGCGAGGGACTAAAGGCGGCGTCCGCGGTTTTGTTAGATAAATCGGCTGCGGGCGAAAAGATCGTGGATGGTGTTAATAAGGAGAGCCGAATTATGACAGCCGGTGATGTGAAAAATGAAAAAGTTGCGGCTGCGGTCGCAGTCGGTATCCTGTTGGATAGTATCTCTGCAATGCCACCGGAGGACCATGTGGCGGCAATTGCCGCAGCGCTTGCCCTTGAGGGCGCTGGTTTGGGCGTCGCCCCGCAGACGGCAGCAGCGCTATCTCCGAAGAGCTGGAAAATGGCGGGGTGGGCCGAGTCGCATACAATGCGGATGTATAGCCAGCTGAGACGTTAATTGATAAATATTTAATGATTTAGACTATAAAGCCAGGAGGTTCCATGAGCCGTTACAACCTTACAATCAATGGAAATAGTTATGACGTAGAGGTCACCGGTTTTACCGGTGCAGCTGCCTCGGTAACCGTCAACGGAAACCCCTACCAAGTGCAGGTTTCCGGCGGTGCAGTAACTTCCGCTGTGCCGGTGGCGCCAGCGCCCGCCGTAGCTCCGGCAGCAGCGCCTGCTCCGGCTCCGGCAGCTCCAGCACCTGCACAGGCTGCCCCCGCCCCCGCTGCCGCTGAGGGCGGAGAGGTTGTAGCTGCCCCTATGCCAGGGCTGGTATTAAGCGTAATGGTCAAGGAGGGCGATACCGTAAGTGAGGGAGACACCGTCATCGTTATCGAAGCGATGAAGATGGAAAACGAGATAAAAGCACACGTCTCCGGCACCGTTACCAAGGTAAACGTAGCTCCTGGTGCGGAGATTAGCGTCAATGATGTAATGGTGGTAATCGGCGGGTAGCCATGGGAATAGACCTTTTCCTGACTAAATTTTTCGGTGGCACCGGGTTCGCGAACTTTGGCGCGGGGCACCTCATTATGTTTTTGGTGGCTTGTACTTTTATCTACCTCGCCATCAAAAAGCATTATGAGCCACTGCTTTTAATTCCGATTGGGTTTGGTATTCTCATCGCCAATATACCTATGCCGGAAGGGTTTGAGCTCATCAGCCGCGCTTTCATCAACGGAGATGCGGGCCCGACAACCGTAATGGACTACATTTACATGGGGGTATTCAAGGGTTTTTACCCGCCCCTGATTTTTCTCGGCATTGGCGCGCTGACTGACTTTTCGGCGTTAATAGCCAACCCAAGGCTGGTGCTCCTCGGCGCAGCCGCTCAATTTGGCATTTTTGCTACCCTAGCCGGAGCGCTCCACCTTGGTTTTACTCCGGCGGAGGCAGGTTCAATCGGAATAATCGGCGGCGCTGACGGGCCGACCTCGATATTTTTGGCCTCGCGCCTTGCTCCACACCTAATCGCTCCAGTAGCGATTGCCGCCTATTCATACATGGCGCTCGTGCCCGTTATACAGCCTCCCGTGATGTATCTGCTTACGACCAAGGAGGAGCGCCTTATAAAGATGCCGCCGGCCCGAACGGCGACAAAGTTGGAGAAGATACTTTTTCCGATAGCATCTTTTATGATTTGCGCAATGATAGCGCCAGCAGCGGCGATACTCCTGGGGATGCTCTTTTTCGGCAACCTGATGAAGGAGTGTGGCGTTACTGATAGGCTGTCAAATACCGCCAAGAGTGCTTTTATCGACATAGTTACTATCCTTCTGGGTGTAAGTGTTGGCGCATCAGCTTCAGCTGAGACCTTTCTTACTGAGCAATCGCTTAAAATATTTGGCCTGGGCGCGGCATCATTCGCATGTGCGACCGCCGCTGGAGTACTCTTCGCTAAATTTTTGAATCTGATCTCAAAGAACAAAATCAACCCCCTCATCGGCGCTGCTGGCGTTTCGGCTGTCCCGGATTCGGCGCGCGTTGTTCAGCAGGTAGGCGCAAAGGAGGACCCGACCAACTTCCTCCTCATGCATGCAATGGGGCCGAATGTGGCAGGTGTCATCGGTTCCGCTATCGCGGCCGGCGTTCTCTGGTCGCTCCTCGGTGGTTAAAGAATCTCAACTTTTATCCAATACCCCTCCGTCAGTAAGGGCGCGGGTAGGGAGGCGATAATGAGCCGTCAAGATATAAAGAAGAGAGTTGAAGAGTGGGAGGCGGGCACTGTAGCCAAAACCCTCTCAAAAAATCCGGAGCGAAAAGACAAATTCCTCTCAACTTCAGGCAATGAGTTCAAGCGCGTTTTCACCGAGCTTGATGTAGATGAAGAGAGGCTTTTTGACGAGACGGGCCTTCCGGGCCAGTACCCATTCACGAGGGGCGTGCAGCCCACAATGTACCGCGGGCGTTTCTGGACGATGCGTCAGTACGCCGGTTTCGGTACCGCCGAGCAGACCAATGAGCGTTATAAATATCTTCTGGGGCAGGGGCAGACAGGCCTCTCCGTTGCCTTCGATCTTCCGACACAGATAGGTTATGACTCAGACCATGAGCTGGCTGAGGGAGAGGTCGGCAAGGTAGGCGTCGCCATAGACTCCCTCCGTGACATGGAGATACTTTTCGATGGAATACCCCTCGACAAGGTCTCCACCTCAATGACGATTAACTCCCCGGCTGCTGTTTTGCTCTCTATGTATATGGCTGTCGCGGAGAAACAGGGGGTATCGAAGGATAAGCTGCGCGGCACAATCCAAAATGACCTTTTGAAGGAGTACATAGCACGCGGCACATACATTTTCCCTCCTGAGCCCAGCCTCAAAGTCATTACCGATATTATGGCGTACTGCAAAGAGAACGTGCCCAGCTGGAATACCGTCTCAATCTCCGGCTACCATATTCGGGAGGCTGGGTCCAGCGCGGTGCAGGAAGTAGCCTTTACGCTCGCCAACGGCATAGCTTACGTACAGGCCGCTGTTGACGCGGGGCTAGATGTGGATGAATTCGCCGGGCGCCTAAGCTTCTTCTTCAACTGCCACAATAACCTCCTTGAGGAGGTGGCTAAGTTCAGGGCTGCGAGGCGTATGTGGTCCAAGATTATGAAGGAGCGTTTTAAGGCAAAGTCTCCACGCTCAATGATGCTTCGCTTTCATACGCAGACGGCGGGGTGCTCCCTCACCGCCCAACAGCCTGACAACAACATAGTACGCGTTACGATTCAAGCGCTGGCAGCTGTCCTCGGTGGCACCAACAGCCTCCACACAAACTCACGTGATGAGGCGCTATGCCTGCCAACTGAAGACTCCGTGCGTATAGCGTTACGAACGCAACAGGTCATCGCTCACGAATCAGGTGTAGCGGATACAATCGACCCGCTGGCGGGCTCATATGCGGTTGAGGCCCTTACTGACCAGATTGAGGAAAAAGCTTTCGATTACATTGAAAAAATCTCTGATCTGGGCGGTGTCGTGAGAGCGATTGAAGCCGGGTACATTCAAAAAGAGATAGCCGATTCAGCCTACCAGTACCAGAAGGCTATTGAATCCACCGACCAGGTGGTGGTCGGGGTCAATAAGTTCACCGTTTCCGAGGAACCACCTAAAAACCTCCTCAGGGTTAACCCAGAGGTGGAAGAGTTCCAGCGCAATAAGACTAAAAATGTTCGCGCTGAGCGCGACGGCGCGGCCTGTGAGCAGGCGCTATCTACCCTCAAGCGGACCGCGATTGATGGCGGCAATGTTATGGAGCCCATCTTCGAAGCGGTTAAGACCTACGCTACGCTTGGTGAGATATGCGATACCCTCCGTGACGTCTACGGCGAATACACTGACGCGGGCTAGAGGCCAGGGAGAATAAAATGAGTAAAAAGATTCGAGTGCTCATCGCCAAACCCGGCCTTGACGGCCATGATCGCGGCGCAAAGGTCGTCGCCAGGGCTCTTCGGGACGCCGGCATGGAGGTTATCTACACCGGCATACGCCAGACACCTGAGAATATTGTCACCACTGCGATTCAAGAAGATGTCGATGTGGTAGGGCTTTCCTGCCTCTCAGGAGCACACAATGTCCTCTTCCCAAAGGTAGCTAAAGGCATCAAAGAGCGTGGTCGCCCTGACACACTTCTCTTTGGCGGTGGAATAATTCCTCTTGAAGATATCCCGGCCCTCAAAGATTCCGGCTTCGCCGAGATATTCCTGCCCGGCACGGACACCAATGATGTAGTAGCTTTCGTTAAAGAGAGAGTAGGCTAAGGAGGAAAAACAGTGGCGAGCCCAACAAAGATAAATCATATCGGCATAGCCGTACACGACATAGAGGAAGCCTCAAAATACTACACAGATACCCTCGGCTTGACCATCGGCGGTGTGGAAGAGGTGGCTGAGCAGCGTGTAAAGGTCGCCTTCATCCCCGTGGGCGAGGTGAATCTGGAACTTTTGGAGCCAACCAGCCCAGACTCACCGGTGGCTAAGTTCCTTGAGAAGAACGGCCCGGGTATTCATCACATAGCTTATCAGGTATCGGATGTTGCAGGAGAGGTCAACCGTCTGTTGGATGCCGAAGTAAAGATGGTTGATAAGGCCCCAAGAAAGGGCGCACACGATTGCCTCATTGCTTTTTTGCATCCCAAAGAGTCCGGCGGAGTCCTTACGGAGCTTGTACAGCCCGCCGAACATGATTGAGGTACCCCTTTGACGGATTGTAAAGTTACGGCGGGCGCAAAACCCGCCGTCATTCTTTTAAGTGGCGGGCTCGACTCCTCCACAGTTCTCGCAATAGCCCGGGAGCAGGGTTTTGCCTGCCATGCACTAAGCTTTAATTATGGTCAGCGTCACCAGATAGAGCTTGAAAAATGTCGTGAAATAGCGCTCTTCTTCGGTTGCGCGTCCCATGTAGTAGTTGACCTTGACCTCGGTGCCCTCGCTCCATCAGCACTGACAGGTCAATGTGAAGTACCAAAGCGAGATGACGCCTACGAGATTGGCGATGAAATCCCCGATACTTATGTGCCAGCACGTAACATAATATTCCTCTCGTTTGCCGCAGCGAGGGCTGAGGGGGTCGGGGCCCGCGATATCTTCCTCGGGGTCAATGCAGTAGATTACTCAGGATACCCAGATTGCCGCCCCGAATTTATAGAGGCATTTGGGCAGGCGCTGAACTTGGGGACAAAAAGCGGTGTCCGCGAGGGCAAATTCACCATACACGCACCTCTAATCAAGCTCACCAAGGCAGAGATCATAAGTGAGGGTACGAGGCTGGGGGTTGACTACTCGCGCACCCTCTCATGCTATGACCCTGATAGTGAGGGACGTGCATGCGGGCGCTGCGAGTCCTGCCTTTTGAGAAAGCGCGGCTTCAAAGAGGCGGGAATACCTGATCCGACATTATATAAATAAGGTTCCCCTCCTCCCAGAGGGCTAAGCCTTTAAATACCAACCTATAAAGAGCTGCCGCCAATCTTTCAAGCACCAATCTTTATTCACAACCGTTACAATCGCCCTCGCCGAGCTTCTATCCAAAATTATCCTCCTTTAAGAAGCAATTGAGCGGAAAATACCCAGCCTTCAGCTTTATATATCAGAGCCCCAAATAGATTTGGGCGGTTATGGAGTTCCTGAAAACAATTAATTTGTGATTATTTTGATAAAAAAGTTCAAATTCGACTTTTTTTTATCTTTGACGCTTGACGTAGTGGACCCACATGATTAACTTCCCTTCGCACCCGTGCGCATCCCCCCGCGCGCGCGTGAAAATTAACCAAAACAACTTGATTGTTTAAAAAGCAAGGAGGAAGCAAAAAATGAACATCCGTCCCCTACAGGATCGCGTAATCGTTAAGCGCCTTGACGAAGAGTCCAAAACAGATGGCGGCATCATCATCCCTGAAACAGCCAAAGAAAAGCCTGGCAAAGGCGAGATCATCGCTGCCGGTCCCGGCCGCAAGCAGGAGGATGGTTCCGTACAGCCCCTCGACGTCAAGGTAGGCGACGTTGTCCTCTTCTCCAAGTACGCGGGAACCGAGGTTAAGGTTGAGGGCAAAGAGCTTCTCATCATGCGCGAAGACGACATTATGGGTGTCATCGAGTAACCAACAACTAAACTGTTTTGCTTTTAAGGAGATAGAATAAAATGGCTGCTAAAGAGATTAAATATTCCCAGGACGCGCGTGCGCTCACCCTCAAAGGTGTAGATGCTCTTGCCGACGCTGTTAAGGTTACCCTCGGTCCAAAAGGCCGCAATGTTATCATCGAAAAGAGCTGGGGTAGCCCCCTCGTAACCAAAGATGGTGTGACCGTCGCAAAGGAGATTGAGCTTCCTGATAAGTTTGAGAACATGGGCGCTCAGATGGTGAAAGAGGTTGCCTCAAAAACCTCCGATGTAGCCGGTGACGGCACGACAACCGCCACCGTTCTTGCGCAGGGTATCTTTCGCGAGGGTAGCCGTCTTGTTGCCGCCGGTCATGACCCGATGGATATCAAGCGCGGCATCGATGCGGCCGTACAGGTCTGCATAGGCAAGCTCCACCGCATGTCCAAAGAGGTTAAGAGCCAGCAGGAGATCGCCCAGGTAGGCACCATCTCCGCCAATAACGACGCCACCATCGGTGACATTATCGCAGACGCGATGGATAAGGTTGGTAAAGAGGGCGTTATTACCGTCGAAGAAGCAAAGGGCATGGATACAACCCTTGAGGTTGTTGAGGGTATGCAGTTTGACCGCGGCTACCTTAGCCCCTACTTCATCACCAACCCCGAAAAGATGGAGACCGAGTTCGAAGACCCCTTCGTACTCATCTATGACGGCAAAATTTCCAGCATGGAGAATCTCCTTCCCATACTGAAGGCGGTTGTTAACACCTCCAAGCCTTTCCTCATCATTGCTGAGGACATTGAGGGCCAGGCGCTCGCTACCCTCGTAGTCAACAGGCTCCAGGCAGGCCTCAAAGTAGCTGCAGTCAAGGCCCCCGGCTTTGGTGACCGCAGGAAAGCAATGCTTCAGGATATCGCCGTTCTTACAGGCGGTAAGGTGATCAGCGAAGAGATCGGCAAGACCCTTGAGTCCGCTGAGATAGCTGACCTTGGCCGCGCAGGTACCATCCGCATCGACAAGGATACCACCACCATCGTCGATGGCTTTGGCGCCAAGGAAGATATTGATGCACGCGTCAAGCAGATTCGCGCACAGGCTGAGGATACCTCCTCCGACTACGACCGTGATAAGCTCCAGGAGCGTCTTGCCAAGCTCGTAGGTGGTGTCGCAGTAATCAATGTAGGCGCTGCAACCGAGGCGGAGATGAAGGAGAAGAAGGCCCGCGTCGAGGACGCTCTCCATGCCACGCGCGCAGCTGTTGAAGAGGGTATCGTTCCCGGCGGCGGCGTAGCGCTTATCCGCTGCGTCTCCGATATCCTTCGCTTGCGCCTCCACGACGACCAGATGGTCGGGGCAAAGATTGTTGCACGCGCTGTTGAGGAGCCCCTCCGTCAAATTGTAACGAACGCCGGCGGCGAGCCCTCTGTAGTGGTAAATGAGGTCAAGGGTCGCGGTAACGCGATGGGTTACGATGCCTACCAGGGCAAGTACGTCAATATGCTCCGTTCCGGCATCATCGACCCCACCAAGGTCACCCGCACCGCTCTTCAGAACGCAGCGAGCGTTGCCGGTCTGCTCCTCACAACAGAGGCTATGATCTCCGAGATCCCTGAAGAGAAGCCCGCTATGCCCGATATGGGCGGCATGGGCGGCATGGGCGGCATGATGTAACAGCCCCCGTAACGGTAAGTTAGAGAAGGCCCGTGGGATATCCCGCGGGCCTTTTTTCTTGCCCAATTACTTGGGGTGAGCAATCATAAAGTGGGTTTTTTATGATAAGGAAGTGAAGTTGCTAAAGAAAATATACAAAATGGCTTCCTCGGTGAAGTTCACGGTGTGGCTATTGGTTTTCCTGGCCATATTAGGTGCTTTGGGTACTTCAGGGCTGATTCCCCAAGGAGGGACAGCAATGCAGTATTCCCAGCGGTTGGGTATGGTTGGCGACCTGATTGTCGCCCTTGGCCTTGACAACTTCTACCGTTCAATACCTTTCAGGGGGCTCTTTTTTCTGCTCTTGGTAAATCTGATTCTCTGTGGGTTTAGCCGCTTAATTGCAGGCTGCCGTAATTTTTTTGCTTTGGGTGGGGCAGCTTTCACAGCGGTTGAGATAGGGCGCGAGGAGGCAAAAAACGTCCTTGAAAAGGCGGGATTTTCAATCGGCGCGGATGAAAAGGCGGTGGCTTTTCGACGGCGTTTGGGGTTTCTTGGCTTTCCTATCGTCCATATCGCCCCAGTATTAATTATTTTAGGCGCGTTGATTGGCAGTGAGGCTGGCTATATCGGAACAAAGATAGTTCCAGTAGGAGAGATGGCGGTAACCTTTCTCGACTGGTCCGTAGAGGAGGAGCGCGCGCTGCCCTTCGTTTTAAAAGTTAAGGATCGGGTTACGACCTTTTATCAGGGAAAGATGCGCATTGCAGCGTTAAAAAGTGACGGAACTATGGGGGATGAATTTACCGCAGAGGTGGGCAGTTTGGCGCCAATTCCCGGTTCCGACTATTCTCTTCTTTTGGATGAGTATAACCCTGAAATCAACGATATGAGGTATTTCATAAAAGAAGGGGAATTAAAAAATGGTCCCTATTCCAGAGGGAAGGAGGATGGCGCGCCAGTCATTGTAAGACCAGTAGCATACAAAGGTTTTGAAGTTAGACAGGTAGTGGCTTTGGTTGATTTGTATCCATCAGATGGAAAAGGTGATGTGACAAGCGCAGAGATATCGGTTAACTCGCCCCTTGACTATGGTCCCTACAGAATCTTTTTAACCGCTTGGGGGGAAGATGATGAGGGCGCTCCTTATGTAGGTTTCCAGGTTACCCGTGACCCTGGCGAAGGTTTGGTATGGGTTGGGTCAATTCTCTTATTATTTGGCACCTATATTCTTATTTTTTTCAAAGGCGGCTGGGCCAGATGGGATGGGGGGACTCTAAGGGTAAAGGCTTCTAGAGAAGTGATTAACTCTCTACGCGCAAGCATTGATGAGGAAGAGAAGCCGCTTTGAGCATTAGAAAAAAGCTTTGGCTTTCGGTAACAGCTATAGTGGCGCTGGTGCTCCTTGGCAACGGCGCGGTGATAATCGCTGTAGAGCGCAGCGAGTTAAGGCGCAGCCTTCTTAGGGAGGGGCGAACATTCGCACGCCTTGCGGCACCGCAGGCTTTAAGGGCATATGGTGAGAGTGAATGGTATCCGGGCGGAGAAGGGCACCTGCTTGAGAAGCTGCGCGCTATTGGGCAGGGGCTGCCAGCGCTGAAGGCTTTTGCCATATTCAGTGAGAGGGGCCGCCTACTTGTCGCCTACCCGTCTCGAGAGTCGTTGCCGGAGGTCGATTTTAAAGGCATCGAGCTTTGGGGTAGCGAGGGGTCGGAGAGGCGTAACGAGGTCTCAGGTGTTGGAGAGGTTGAGCTGATCATACCAACCGAGGGTGGAGAGGGTATACCTCCTACGATTGTTCAGCTGGTTATCTCTGAGGAGGAGCTTGGCGCGCGCCTTTTTGCAATAGTTCAAATCTATGTCGGGAGCCTCCTAATCCTTCTAGCCCTTGGAGCCTATTTAGCATTTAGGGTTGCAGACTCAATATTAAAGCCAATCGCCTCATTAAAGGCGACCGCTGAGCGTTTGGGTGGAGGTGAACTGTGGGCGCGGGTCGAGGAGTATGGGTCGGGGGAGATCCATGAACTTGCCCATACCTTTAACCTTATGGCGAGAGATGTCGAACATCACCGCGACCAGCTTGAGGAACGCAATATCGCTTTGGAGCGAGCTTACGGCGACCTTCAATCTCTTCAGCAGGAGCTTCTATCCCTTGAGCGGGTAGCGGCAGTCGGACGTACAGCAGCAGCTGTCTCCCATGAAATTGATAATCCAATCGGCATTATCCTCGGGACCGCCCAAATGGTTAAGGAGGAGGTTGCCGGTGATGAAGAGTTGTTTCAGGATCTTTCGCTTATTGAGGAGGAATGCAAAAGGGTTCGCAGAATCGTCCGCGATCTACTCAATTTGGCGCGGCCATCCAGCGAAGCACCTGAAGAGGTAGAGCTAAAAGAGGTTGCTGAGCTGGTGCTAAGGGGTGTTTCCCACCACCCTCAATTTCGCAATATAGAAATCTATCTTGATTGGAATGAAGATTTTCCCAGGATGGCTGTTGATCCTGATGGGATAAAGCAGGTTTTTCTGAACCTGCTGATTAACGCGGCCCGAGTTATGGAGGGGCAGGGTAAAATTACCATTAGGGCGTTTTTTGACTCCGGCGTCGCTACCATTGAGGTTATTGATAGCGGGCCTGGTGTTCCAGAAGAAGCTCTTGAGCGAGTTTTTGAGCCTCTCTTTACAACATCGCCAAAGGGAGAAAGCGCCGCTGGAGCTGGCCTGGGGCTATCTGTTTCCAGGCGAATTATCGAGGAGGCGGGTGGAAAACTTTTTGCGGAGCATCGTAGTTGCGGAGGAGTTTTTATTATTCAATTTCCTGAGCTTTGAACATCCTTAGGGTGGCAGCAGCTTTATGCACGTGTTACCTTTTACATTCATACTCAAGTCTGTTTTCCGCCTCTGGCGGATGGGAGAAAGATAATGCACCACTTTGAATATAGGGATGGAGTTCTCTCCTGCGAGCAGGTATCCCTAGCAAAAATTGCCGATGAGGTAGGCACTCCTTTTTACTGCTATAGCTCAGCCACCTTTCTCCAGCACTTGGAGGCTTACAAGAAAGCTTTTTCAGGCGTTGATAGCATCATCTGCTATTCGGTCAAATGTAACGGGAACTTGGCTGTTCTGAATACGCTGTCGAAGGCGGGCGCCGGGGCGGATATTGTCTCCGGAGGTGAACTTTTTAGGGCGCTCAAGGCAGGAGTCCAGCCCGGCAAGATTGTTTACTCGGGTGTTGGGAAGACTCCAGAAGAGATCAGATACGCTCTCGAAGTTGGCATCTTGATGTTTAACGTCGAATCTCCGATTGAGATGATTACGCTAAATCGCATCGCTGGAGAGGTGGGTGTTAAAGCGCCTGTGGCAATTCGTGTGAATCCAGACGTGGATCCGAGAACCCATGCCTACATCTCTACCGGAATGAAAAAGAATAAATTCGGCATAGCTATAGAGCGAGCGCTTGTAGAATATCGCGCGGCAAGCGAGATGGGAAACATCGAAGCAATAGGTGTCGACTGTCATATCGGTAGCCAGATAACGGAGCTAGAACCCTTTGCCGATGCGCTAGTAAAAGTAAAGAGACTTATCAGGACACTTCGCGAGGAGGGTCAAGATATAAAATATTTGGATATCGGCGGTGGCCTTGGCATCTCCTATGACGACGAAGTGCCTCCTACTCCTATGGAGTATGGGGAAGCCATCCTTGGGGTAGTCGGTGACTTGGGCTGCACCCTTATCCTTGAGCCGGGCCGTTCCATAGCGGGCAACGCCGGTGTTTTGGTCGGTAAAGTTCTCTATACGAAGGAAGGTGAGGAGAAGAGGTTCCTAATCAGCGATACCGGCATGAACGATATAGTCCGCCCCTCCCTCTATGATGCCTTCCACGGTATCTTGCCTGTAATCGAGGGTGGAGACCTACGGTTGGCTGACCTCGTCGGTCCGATATGTGAATCGGGCGACTTCATAGCAAAAGACAGGGTTCTTCCAGCGTTGGAGCAGGGAGAGCTTTTCGCCGTCATGAGTTCTGGTGGTTATGGCTTCACCATGAGCTCCAATTATAATGCTCGTCCGAGAGTTGCGGAGGTGATGGTTTCGGGAGACAAATACCGGGTAGTCAGGCGCAGAGAAAGCTATGAAGACCTGATAAGTGGAGAGATAATCCCTGAAGACATATAAATAATCAAAAAAGAGAAGGCCGGGCCTCAACTTGGTCCGGCCTTCTTAATTTATACCCTAAGCGCCAAGCTCCTCCAGCAGCTCTTCAAGAACCCTGTACCCGCCTCGCCAGAATTCAGAGTCTTCCAAATCATAGTCTAGGTTTGCGACTAGTGCTTGAGGTTCTAGGCTGCCGCCAGCTTCCAGGAGGGAGATCAATTTAGGTGCGAAAGCCGCCCCTTCTTCCTGATAGCGGCGGTAAAGTGCCAGGACCAAAAGTTCCCCAAAGGTGTAAGCGTAGCAGTAAAAACGGGTGTGAATGAAATGGGGAATAGCTGACCATGCCCATTTTGACCCATCCAGCGTCTCAACCGTTTCACCATAAAGATTATTTAACTTTGAATTCCAAATGTCACAGAACATTTCAGGCTCAACAGTTGATTCTGCGGTCTTCGCGTGGGCCTCAAGTTCGAAGTAGGTATACATAGTCTGGCGAAAGGTTGTGGCTATAATATCTTCAACTCGCTCTGCTATCAGGTGTTTACGCTTTTCAGGCTCCTTTTCAAGCTCCAGGAGCTTTTTGGTCATTAGGAGTTCGCCGAATACCGATGCGGTTTCAGCCAGAGGAAGCACAGGGCTGTATTCAAGGTAAGGCTGTTTGGCCGCGAGTGTGAAGTGTATTCCGTGTCCCAATTCGTGAGCCAGCGTTGTTGCGTCTCGAAGCTTGCCGGTGAAGTTAATAAGGACATATGGAGGGAGATGGGGCGCTGCGCCCATGCAGAAGGCTCCCCCTGATTTTCCCGGCACTGGAGGGGTATCGATGCGGTTTTCATCAAAAAATCCCTTTGCGATTTCTCCAAAGCGGGGGTGGAAATCATTGAATGAATCTATTACCCATTCACGAGCTTTCTCATAACTAATCTTTTCATCCGAAGCACCGGGCAGAGGAGCGGAGAGGTCGCTCGACCAAAGCTTCTCAACTCCCAGTGCACCGGCTTTCCATTTATAGTAGCGGCGGGCGAGGTGATAGTGCTGCCTCGTCACCTCCATTACAGTGCTAACAGCTTTATCTGATAATTCGTTTCCTTCGTTTACCGGTTCGATAACCGATGAGTACCCGCGAAGCCCAATGTTTTGCCTGTGGTCCAATGCTATGGCATTCCATATTGTAGAGATGGTAAGTTTTTGATCTTCATATACCTTGGAGAAATTCTCTATTGCGCGTCTCCTTGTTTCGCGGTCAGGGTGCTTTAATAAGGCCAGAATCTCGGCATTGGTTAGATATTTGTCGTCCTCGCCATCTACTGGTGAAGGAAAGCGGAAGCTGCTTGTCAGGCGGGAGTAAAGCTGTACGAAGGCTGTGCTGCCCGGCAATGTTTTCAGCGCAAGGATAGACTCTTCGCTTTCGGTTAGGCGCCTATCCTTCTGTTTTCTCAATTGCCTAAGATAGTGTGCATAAGCCTTTAAGGTAGAGTCTTCGGAGAGCGCGGCGTACCGCTCATCATCGATAGAATCCAGCTCAAGGGTGAAAAACAGGGTTAAACGATGAGCTTCGTTAAATAGTTCCCTTATCTTTGACAGCAGGGATACGAAAGAATTGTCAGTCGAATCCGCTGCGTACCCCAGGTGGGCAAAGGCGTATGCTGCAGTTGGTTCGGCAAAGCTCCTTTCATAATCGCTCAGCATGGAGAGAAGACCCCCTGCATCTATCTCTGCAACCCTTCCTCTCCATCTTTCAGCGAATGCCTTTGCGGAAGGAACGATGTTGCCCACTACAGTTGTCAGCTTAGGGTCTTCAATACCATTAAAAAGGTGGGTGAGGTCCCACCTTGGCAATTCATTAATGCTCATCTCTTTCCTTTCTATTGATTACCACGGAGCGGCTCTCCATAACCTCCGCCCCCAGGAGTCTCGATGATAATTCGATCACCTGGTGAAAGGTCAATTTGTGTCCTGGAGGGCAACTTAATTTTTTCTCCATCAGTTTTTTGTAGTGTGTTTTCTCCCTTAGCGCCCGGTTGACCACCAGCAATTCCAAAAGGAGAGACCTCTCTTCTTCCTGATAGAATTGAAGCAGTCATGTCCTTAAGCATTCTAATCACTCGCCTTACGCCGTCACCACCTCTATGTTTACCTGCGCCACCACTATTTGCCCTTATGCAAAACTCTTCCAAAACAACTGGGAAGCGCCACTCTAAAACTTCTGGGTCTGTAATCCTTGAGTTGGTCATATGACAATGCACAGCGGAAGCGCCGTCAAAGGTTTTACCGGCGCCGCACCCACCGCAAATTGTCTCATAGTATTGATGAACTCCATCGCCGAAGGTGAGGTTATTCATTGTGCCCTGACCGGCGGCAAGGATTCCCAAGGCTCCAAAAAGACAATCTACGATGTTTTGGGAGGTCTCCACATTACCGGCTGCAACGGGAGCCGGATATTGGGGTGACAGCATTGAACCCTCAGGAATCAATATTTCCAGAGGCCTCATACATCCTGAGTTTAGAGGTATATCGTCATCAATTAGCGTTCTGAACACGTAAAGTACAGCGGCCTTTGTAACGGCTACCGGAGCGTTTAAGTTGTTAGCCTGTTGCCTTGATGTGCCTGCAAAATCAATTTTGGCTAAACGCTCGGTTCTATTAATAGATATTGAAACGCAAATAACTGCCCCGCCATCCATCTGAACTTCAAAATTTGAGTCGGATAAAGAATGTATCGCCTTTTTAACAAGCTGCTCGCCATTGTCAAGCAGGTACCCGGAATATGCCTTTACGACATCTTCACCGTACTCATCAACGAGCTTTTGCAAAACATGACTCCCAGCAGCGTTTGCTGCTATCTGGGCTTCGATATCGGAGATATTTCTCTCAGGGTTTCGAGCCGAGAAGGGTGAGTCTGTAAGCCATTTTGATATTGAATCCTTTAAAAGTTTTCCACCTGAGACTATCTTCATCGGGCCGGTAATTACACCCTCCTCTTCTATAGTGCTGGGATTTGAGGGCATGGAACCCGGCGTAACGCCGCCAATATCAGCATGGTGCCCGCGAGAAGCAGTGAAAAATGAGGGACTTTGATCTGAACCGCAGAAGACAGGGGTTACAACTGTCACATCAGGAAGGTGTGTTCCCCCTTCATATGGGGAGTTCAAAAGGAAAACCTCTCCTGAGTTGAATATGCCCTTAGTGCTTTTTATGACAGCGTCCACTGATTCACTCATTGACCCCAGGTGTACAGGTATGTGGGGAGCGTTTGCTATCAATTGGCCCATACCGTCAAATATTGCACAGGAAAAATCCAACCGTTCCTTTATATTTACAGAGTGGGCTGTTTTGCAAAGAGTGACCCCCATCTGTTCGGCGATGGATGAAAACTTTCGATTGAAGAGTTCAATTTTTACCGGGTCCGCTTCGGTAGAGATATGTACTTTATCCTCTCTCTTAACTCTATTGAGAATAATATTGTTTAGGCCGTCAACGCTTGCTTGCCAGCCCTCCTCGACAATTATTGTGGAGGTCGCCTCTGTGACCACTGCCGGGCCTGAAAATGTTGAACCTGTAGGTAGGCCCTCACGCACGTAATGGGGAGCATCAATCCACCCTGAAAAAAATGCGCTAACTGTTCCAACAGCATTCGGAGCGGAAGGTGTTTCTATAGGTATCAAGGTGCCTTCTTTTTCCTCTACTCTCTCTATCGCTTCAACCGTTGACGCTTCCACAATAAGCTCTTTACCCTCATGCAAAAAACCGTATAGGGAGAAGAAGGAATCTTCAAAATTCTTTTTTGCAGCTTTCACAGAGGTGTATTGAACTTCCAGTGGAGTGTCAGTTCCGGCATAACGAAGAAGGAGCCTGCGTTCAATCAACGGCTTTCTTTGGCCCTTTTCGGTAAACAGTGCTGTAGTGGCTGAGGTCGAAAGTTCAGTGAAGATATTTTCAAGCTCCCCGGTGAGCTCCTCCGAAAGGGTCTTTTCTAGAGGGTGGTGGAGAATTATCCGCTCTCTTGCCAGCCCTATCCCGTAAGCGGAGAGAACCCCGGCCAAAGGATGAAGTAGAATGTTATCTATGCCTAAAACTTCGGCAACTCTACAGGCATGTTGGCCCCCCGCACCCCCGAAGGCGCAGAGAGCATAATTTTGGAGGTCATAACCCTTCTCGGTTGAAACTTTTTTCAAAGCAGCAGCCATGTTTTCTACAGCAACCTCGGTGAACCCCCAGGCTGCTTCCGCTGGCGAGAAATGTTGCCCTGTTTGGGCTTTAATTTGGGCGGCGAGGGAAGCAAACTTCTCCTCGACAACCCCCTTATCCGGGGGAAGGTTGGCGTCTTTGCCGAAGACATTCGGAAAGGAGGAAGGCAGGATTCTTCCAAGCATCAAGTTGGCATCTGTGACAGTGAGCGGACCACCCTTTCGATAACACGCAGGGCCGGGGTCCGCACCGGCCGAGTCCGGCCCTACCTTGAAGCGTATGCCATCAAAGTGAAGTATAGAGCCTCCGCCCGCTGCTACTGTGTGTATTGAGAGCATTGGCGTTCTAATTCTTACTCCCGCGACAACTGAATCTATCGTGCGTTCATATTCCCCCGAAAAATGGGCGACGTCGGTAGAGGTGCCTCCCATGTCGAAGGTGACCAGTTTATCAAAGCCCGCTCTTCGAGAAGCTTCAACCGCGCCCACTATTCCACCCGCGGGTCCCGATAGAATAGAATCGCGCCCTCTGAACTTCTTTGCGGTGACCAACCCTCCATCCGATTTCATCATTTTTACAATGCCGGACTCAAATGCAGGGGTTATTGTTGATAGGTAGTCACGAATTATCGGGGAGAGGTAAGCATCACAAACCGTTGTATCCGCTCGGCTGACTATGCGCATGAGAGGTATAATTTCGCTTGATAAACATACCTCCTCGAAGCCCGCCTCCTTGGCTAACCTTGCTACTTCCAATTCATGGGCCGTGTGGCGATAGCCGTGCATCAAGACTATTGCAAGCGCCCTTATACCAGAGGCCTTCAAATTGTTGAGGTCTGTGCTAAGGCGCTCTCTATCCAATTGGATTAGCACCTCGCCATTGGCTAAAAGGCGTTCACGCACCTCTACGACTCGCTCGTGGATCGGCTCTCTTTTCATCACGTTGAGGGCAAAGATGTCAGGGCGGTCCTGGTAGCCTATTTCAAGGAGGTCGCGGAAACCCTCTGTAACGAGTAAGGCTGTAGGTACACCTTTTCGCTCCAGCAAAGCATTTGTTCCGACAGTGCTACCCATCTTGACCGAGTCGACCATCCCGGCGGGTATCGGTTCATCGGCGGTAAGTGATATGACCCGGCGTATACCCTCAAGCGGTGCATCGGGATAGTTGGCGGGATCTTCCGATAGGAGCTTTACAACTCGCTCCTCTCCCTTGGGACCGAAGGCAACGATATCCGTAAAAGTCCCTCCGCGATCAACCATGAATTTCCAACCGCTCATAAATACCTCTTTAAATGCAAATCAAAATCTATAAACGATTATCTACAAATGAAATCCCCAAGGGAAGTATCAGGGGAACAATTGACCCCGAAGCGTATAATGTACAAAATACCCGCTCTACCAATTACCTCAGTCAAGCTTTGCTAATTACGAAAGGTCAATCTTTGGTTTTTGCAGATTTCATAAAATCATTCACCCTCATCTTTCTCGCCGAGATGGGCGACAAGACTCAGATAATTCTTATGCTGCTAGCTGCCAGGCACCACTGGTCAGGCGTATTTGGCGGGGCAGCTTCAGCCTTTACCCTCCTGGGCGTAATCGCCGTAGCGGCGGGGCAACTCCTATACGCCTATCTGGACCCACGATGGGTTGGTGTAGCTGCCGCCATACTTTTTGCAGTCTTAGGGGTTATGGCGCTTCGAGCTTCGGATGATGATGATGAGAGCGGCACAATCAAGGGGCGCTCAGTATTTTGGGGGGTATTCGCACTTATTTTCATCGCTGAATTGGGAGACAAAACTCAACTGGCAACTGTCTCTCTGGCGGCTACTTTGAGCAATTCAACGGGGGTATTCCTTGGAGCGACGCTTGCCCTTTGGGCAGTTTCAATTTTGGGGATATTTTTTGGGGCCACAATTATGCGGCGAATCCCTGAACGAATAGTGAAGCGGATAGCGGGGATACTCTTTTTACTATTTGCGGCCATTACCATTGTGCACGTTTTCTCCAACGGTTCCTGACTGCACAGCCCAAAGGTCATGGTATACGGAACCTTTGGCGATAAGATCGTCATGGCTGCCGCGCTCCACTACAACACCGTCAACCAGCACTAATATCTCATCGCTTGCCCGTACAGTAGATAGGCGGTGCGCAACCGCAAGGGTCATTCTGCCGTCACGGAATTCCTGAAGCCCTTGTTGGATAACCTCCTCTGTGCGGGTATCAACTGCTGAGGTCGCCTCGTCGAGAATCAGGATAGCGGGGTCTCTTAAAAGCGCTCGTGCAAGTGAAATGCGTTGGCGCTGACCGCCTGAGAGTTTCATACCCCGCTCGCCTACCTCTGTCTCATAGCCTTTTGGTAAATCGAGG
The DNA here is from genome assembly GCA_002869015.1 of Deltaproteobacteria bacterium. Taxonomy (GTDB): domain Bacteria; phylum Desulfobacterota; class Deferrisomatia; order Deferrisomatales; family BM512; genus BM512. The sequence goes on along the minus strand of PKTT01000007.1, from coordinate 36,376 downwards.
ATAAATTCCTCCGCTCCGGCTATCCTGGCAGCCTCCCGCATCTTTTCATAAGAGGCTTCATGCGCTCCAAGCTTTATGTTCTCCTCAATTGTACCCGCGAATAAAAATGCATCCTGGGAGACATAGCCTATGTGGGTTCTCAAAGATTCAAGGGTAAGGTCTCGTAGCTCACTTCCGTTTATAGTTATCCTGCCCTCTCCCGGCTCGTAGTATCGCAAGAGTAGCTTAATGAGAGTCGATTTGCCTGCCCCGGTAGGGCCGACAATGCCGATCATCTTCCCCAGGCCAAGCTCAAAATCAACTCCGTGAATTACTGGCTCGCGGTTGGGGTAAGCGAAGTGGACACCATTGAAGCCAAGGGATCTTGGTGCTTCTTCTAGTTTTTTTGCGCCTTCCATGTCAGCAATGCCCGGCTTTGTATCAAGGAGGCTTACAATGCGATGAGCGGAAGCTTCGCATCGTTGTATCTGGTTAATAAGTATGCCGAAGACAAAGAGGGGCATAACCAGCCTCATGGAGAAAAGTATAAAGCTGGTGTAGTCGCCTACCGATGGCCCGTGTCCGGCGAAGGTCAGCCACGCGCCGCCGCCGATTAGCGCAGCAAAGGAGAAACCCGCTATGGCATAGATGAGGGGTATAAACTTAGCCCTCTCCTTAGCTGCGGAAATTGCCGCGTCTCGGTATTCGCCCGAGCGCTCACGCACCCTTTCTGCCTGGTATGCCTCGCTCGTATAAGCCTGTATAACACCCATCCCCTGGATGTTGTTCTCTACAATCGAATTTATGGAGCCCACCGCCTGCCTTGCCCGCCGGTATTTCGGCTGGACTTTGGTGGCGAAGAATTTAATAGCTATTACTACAAAGGGTAGTGGGGCAAAGAGAAGCATGGCCAGCCGCCAATCCAGCCACAAGAGTATGCCGTAGGTTCCTACGAAGGTTATTAATATCCTTATTATCGAGGTGGTGGCATCCGAGAGAAAGTTCTCAAGATTGTCTACATCGGCCACTACAACCGACATTATATCGCCCACCTGCCGCTCCTCAAAAAAGGATGCTTCTAGCCTTTGTAGGTGTTCGTATAGTGAAGTTCTTAGATCGTGCCTTATAAGTTGGGCTATGCTGGCCCAGGTATAATCGCTTAGTGATTGGAAAAAGGCTAATCCTAGAAATGTAATGAGGACGAGCAACCCCTTTAACAAAAACCAGCTTCCAGGTGTCGCGTTGCCTCCTGTAAGCCTGTCAACTACCATCCCTATTATGACCAATGGCAGGAGATCAAAGCCCCTTGCCGCCGCATTAGTGAATAGGCCTAGAGCTATCCTTTTTTTATAAGGTCTCGCGTATGTGGCCAGCTTCCAGAGGTAATGTCCCAGGGGAGCTGCTGCACTATTTTGGGAATCGTTCATAACTTTCCGTTTTTATGATTTACTTTAAGAGATATACCTGTCGATGATAACAGATATGTGTCTGAAAGACATCGCATGTGAACGTTTGCGCGTTTTCAAGTATATAGGTAAAATGCCCGGAAGTTTGAGGGAAGGGGTTCATAATGTTGAGAGTCATTTTATTTTGCATATTGTTTTCATTGTTTCCCCTCTCATGGGCGTCTTCTGCTGAATTAGTTATTGGCTTGATTCCAGAGCAGAATGTCTTTGCACAGCTTGAAAGATATGAGCCGTTAGGCAAATATATCTCAAGTCGGCTTGGAATGCCTGTTCGTTTTTCTATGCTTTCTCGCTACGGCAACATCATCGAGAGCTTCAGAAAGAAGGAGCTGAATGCCGCTTTCTGGGGCAGCTTTACAGGCGCACTTGCAATCGCTAAGGAGGGTGTTGAGCCAATCGCAAGGCCGGTATGGCTAGATGATTCTTCAACATATTACGGCCTTGTCTTTGTTCGCAAAGACTCCGGCTATGAATCGTTTAAAGATCTGGAGGGCAAAAGAATTGCCTTTGTAGATAAAGCGACTACCGCAGGGTACGTGTCTCCGCTCTTTCTTTTGCGAGAGCAGGGAGTGGATAAGCCGCCGGAGGATTATTTTCGAGAGGTGATCTACACCGGTAGCCACGATGCGGCGATCCTTGCCGTGCTAAACGGCGAAGCTGACGTAGGCGCGGCCAAAAATACCATTTACACACTTGAAGCTAACAGGAATAAAAGGGTCGAGGAAGAGTTGAAGCTGATCGGGTGGACACAGAGAGTCCCCTCAAATGCTTTGGGGGTTTCAAGCGATTTTCCAAAAGCAGAGGCACGAAGATTAAAAGAGATACTGATCGGCATGAATGATAGCCCCGAGGGGCTTAAAGTACTTGAGAGCTTTAAGGCAAAGAAGTTTATTGAGACAACCAAAGATGACTATGTCCCCGTCTTCGAAATGGCCGACAAGGCAGGGATAGAGCTTTCGACCTACGATTATTTCAATAAGTGAGGTTCGGGGCTTGAGAAAGAAAATATTCCTCGCGTTCTTGAGCCTGCTCCTCATCTTTGTCTCAGGTTCGCTTATCTCATCCAAATACATCGTTGATGCAACGGAGGGCCTCCAAAAACTCCTCCAGATGCATAAAATTGACGATATGTCCAAAGCGCTAAGCCTCTCTATACGCACAGTCCAGACAGACCTTTTTTCCCTGCGTACCCCAGTTTCCCGTGACCTTGACACTATAATTAATAACGTAAGGGAGATGGAGGGCCTCGTAAATAAATGCTATTCCTGCCACCACAAGGAGTGGCTGGTAAAGAAATTCAATAGGATGAGCGAGGGCATAAGGCTTTATAAGGGTGCTCTGAGCCTTTACGTAACTAGTTCTGCCAACACTCCAAGAATGGAGCGCCTCGGGATTGAAGCGACTCAAATGGGAGAGGCGCTTATGGAGAGGGTGGAAGAGGTCTCCTCGCTGGCTTCAACCCGCTTCAGTCAGGTAACTGAGGAGTCACTTGGAAGGATAAAGAACGTCCGCCTTATTTTGCTTGGCACTCTCGCGCTGACATTTTTAATCGGTGTCTTTGCAGCAATACACATAACGAGGGCCTTGATGGCGCCATTGGGGGTCTTTACAGAGGGGACCAGAAAAATAGCATCGGGTAATCTCGGCCACACCGTACCCAGCGAAGGGATGACCGAATTTAAGGAGTTGGCTGAATATTTTAATAAAATGAGCATGGAGCTAAAAATTGCCCATGAAGAACAGGAGAGCACCAACAGAGAGCTAAACAACGAGATAAATGAGCGTAAGCAGGCTGAGGAGGAGAAAAATAGGTTGATGGATCAGCTTGTCCATGCCCGCAAACTAGAGGCAATCGGGACCCTCTCGGGAGGGATTGCCCATGAATTCAACAACCTACTGCAGGTGATCCAGGGTTGCGCAGACCTTATGGATATTACTATCGATAGCGATTCGGCTGCCAGAAAACATCTCTCAACAATAATTACTACCGCCCACAGGGGAGGTGACCTCACAAAGCGCCTTCTAGCATTTAGCCGCAAAGTTGACGGCGAGAGCCGTGTGATGGACTTAAATACAAAGCTTGGCCAAGTATTCGTTATCCTCCAGCAGACCCTCCCGAGGAATATCGATATAGAGCTTCACCTCTCCCCCGTACCCGCCACAATCGCTGCTGACCCTTCGGGTATTGAGCAGCTGCTCCTCAACATGGCGCTTAACGCAAAGGATGCAATGCCCGATGGTGGAAGGCTAAGACTCTCCACACGGTTGGTTGAAATTGATGAGTGCAAGTTGGATGGGGTGCCTGGCAGCGCTGATACTTGCATACTGCTTGAAATAGCCGACAACGGTTGCGGAATGGATGAAGAAACCCGCGCGCTAATCTTTGACCCCTTCTTTACGACAAAAGAAGTCGGCGCTGGTACGGGGCTCGGGCTCTCTGTAACTTATGGCTTGGTAAATGCTTATGGCGGATACATCGAGTGTGAATCCGCCCCCGGCAGGGGAACTACATTTTCAATTTTCTTTCCACAAGCAAGAGAGGATGTTGCGGAGCGCCTGCCAAGGGACCGCCAGCTTACCTTTAATGATGTCACAGGCGGCCGGGTTCTCATTGCCGACGACGAGCATGGAATTGTAGAGTCTGCTGCAACAGTGCTTCAGTCGATGGGTTACGAAGTGGTCACCGCATCAACGGGCGAGGAAGCAATTGAGATTTGCAAAAAAGACCGAATTGACCTGATCGCGCTTGATTTGGGGATGCCCGGCATGGGGGGCATCTCCTGCTTAGATGCCATTTCAACGCTCTCCGAGCCCAAACCCAAGGCGATAATAACAACCGGCTATGGCCTTGATGATGCCGGACGAAACGACATATTGAAAAAAGCTGAGCGAATCCTGCAAAAGCCCTATAGGCTCACTGAATTTATCAGTGCGGTAAGAGAGGCGCTTCTTAAAAAGTAGTTTTTCTTGGTCTAAGCCAAGCCGAGCAGTACAACGAAAATAACCCCAAGAATTAATGAAAAGATGGTTGAGTGGTTTGTGAGCTTAAAGCTCGACGTAGGGATAAGTTCGTCTGCGGAGATATAGATCATAATCCCCGCAGTGGCGGCGATCATGAGGCCTATTACCTCTTCGGGGATAGATTTATAGAGGGCGTGTGCTACAAGGTAGCCGACAAGAATGGGAATAGAGGTCGTAGAGCTAAGTAAAAACGCTTTCCACCTTTTTCCCGTTGCATGGAAATATGGGGCTGAGGTGCATATTCCTTCAGGGATATTATGTATAGCTATTGCAAGGGCGATCATGATCGATACTTTATTGTCTGCCACCGAACCTGCGCCTATAGCCATACCCTCCGGGAAGTTGTGAAGAAATATTCCAACTATCAAGTAGAGTGCAGTTTTTTTGAATTCACTTCCCGGCTCCTCTTTGAACATCTCAGGATGTACGTGCGGGATCATCTTGTCCAAGAGGTACATTACAACCCCTCCAAGGAGGATGCCGATGGCGCAGGTCTCCGGAGAGGATAGCTTTACAGCATGAGGGATCATGGAGATGAAGGAGAGGCCCAGCATTACCCCGGCGGCAAAGCTTAGCATATTGTACATAAATCGCCTTGAGGGCCTTCTTATGACTCCTATGAATGAGCCCACAATCGGTCCTATGACCGAGATAGCTACGATGGGTAGTAAAGAATCCATAATAAATGTCCGCTATGTTTGAAAGAGTTCAGCATTCTAACAGCTAGTTGGGCGTTTACCCAAGACAAAGCATCTCTTGTTGAGAGCCTTTGTCAATTTTATATGGTTTGCTAATTGATGCAATTTATTATGCCGAAAAGCTCTTAATGGCGGTAAATGTCCGGCCGCCTTCCTCTTTGCACATTTGTCCTTTTCAGTTTAAAATTTTGATTTTACGGCGTTTTGCAGCTACGCCTCCGATTTGAGAAATACTTAGCGGGAGCAGTTGATGATTAAAAAAAGAGTCGCCATAATCCTCGCCGCCGGTAAGGGCACAAGGATGCGTTCAAGGCTTACCAAGGTGCTCCATCCGTTGCTCGGCAGGCCCCTGCTCTCCTATCCGATGGATGCTTCCAGAGGTGCCGGAGTTGACGAAGTGGTGGCTGTTGTAGGTCATGGTGGAGATGATGTGAAGGCTGCATTTGAAGGGGCAGCCCTTAGTTTCGCAACGCAAAGTGAACAGCTTGGCACGGCACATGCTGTGCTATCGGCGAAGGAGCTGGTCGGGTCGGCGGCTGGCGTTGCCCTCATACTATCAGGTGATGTTCCTTTAATTCGCCCGGACACTCTCTCAGCGCTTTTAGAGGCGCACCAAAGCTCTAGCCGCAGAGTTACCCTCCTGTCTATGGTTCCTGATGACCCAACAGGTTATGGCCGCCTGATCTATGAAAACGGTAGCCTCGTAGGCGTTGTAGAGGAGCGTGACGCAAACGAAAAAGAGCGTGAATTAACAGAGGTAAATACCGGGACTTACGCGGTTGACCTCCCCTGGCTTTGGGATGCTCTTGAGCGTATCGGCCGGGACAATGAGCAGGGTGAATATTACCTGACAGATATAATTGGAATCGCCGCGAAAGAGGGAGGCGCCGGGGCAATAAAGCTTAAAGATAATGATGAGGCTATGGGAGTAAATGATAGGGTGCAGCTTGCCCGCGCTCAAATGCTGATGAGGGAGCGGATAAATGGAGAGTTAATGTTAAGCGGCGTAACCTTTGAAGATCCATCCTCTGCTTGGGTGGAGCCTATGGTCACTATTGCCCCTGACGTTACGATTGGCTCCAACGTGAAGCTCTGTGGTGCAACTAAAATAGGGGAGGGTGCAACCATCGGCCAGGGTTCAGTGATAACCGACTCCGCCATAGGAGAGGCGGCTGAGATAAAACCATACTCTGTTATTCTAGAGGCAGCCGTCTCACCATCAGCCAAAATTGGTCCATTTGCACACCTTAGGCCGGGGGCAAGGGTTGGTGAAGAGGCGAGGGTTGGAAATTTTGTAGAGGTTAAGAACTCCATCCTTCACAAAGGCGTAAAGGCCAGTCATCTTTCTTACCTTGGAGATTCCGAGATTGGAGAGGGAACCAATATCGGTGCCGGTACAATCACTTGCAACTATGATGGTTTTAATAAATTTAAAACAAATATAGGGCAAGGCGCGTTTATTGGCTCAAACTCAAGCCTCGTTGCTCCGGTAGAGATTGGAGATGGAGCGACGGTTGGCGCCGGTTCCATTATAACAAGCAAAGTTGAAGCAGGGGCGCTGGGAGTTAGCCGCGCCAAGCAGAGAAATATTCCGGGATGGAAGCGTCCCGTGAAGAGAGAGGGCTGACAAGATGTGCGGCATTGTCGGGTATGTGGGTGAGCGTGACGCAGTCTCCGTAATTATGGATGGGCTGAAGCGGCTTGAGTACAGGGGGTATGATTCCGCCGGGATCGCTACACTGGAGGATGGTCGCTTTGCCTCACGTCGCAGAGTAGGCAAGCTGGTAAACCTAGAGCTTAGCCTTAAAGAAGCTCCAATGGAGGGACGAATAGGGATCGGGCACACACGCTGGGCCACCCACGGGGAGCCAAATGAGGGCAATGCTCATCCACATGGCGCGACCGATGTTGTTGTGGTGCACAACGGCATAATAGAGAACTATTTAAAGCTGAGAAAGAAGCTTGTTTCGCTTGGTTATGAGTTTGCATCCGATACCGACACGGAAGTGATCCCCCATTTAATTGATTTTTATACTAAGAAAGGGCTGAATGCGGAGGCGGCTTTCAGGATGGCGCTAAGTGAGCTTGAGGGCTCATACGGCGTCGCGGTTATCTGCGCGTCGGCTCCCGATACGGTCTTCGCCGCAAGAAAGGCCAGCCCCCTTGTTCTTGGCGTTGGGGAGGACGAAAGCCTTGTTGCAAGCGACATCCCGGCGCTCCTCAGCTATACGCGTGATGTAATCTTTCTAAATGATGGGGATGTAGCAATCCTGACTGCAAAGGAAGTCAGGGTCACTGATATCGAGGGTGAACCCCTCGACCGGCCGGTCACAACCATACAATGGTCTCCGGCGATGGCAGAAAAGGGCGGCTACAAGCATTTCATGCTAAAGGAGATCTTTGAGCAGCCCCGCGCAATTGCAGAGACCCTTACCGGCAAGCTCAACTCTATCGAGGGGCGGGTAACACTTGAGGGAGAGGGGGCGGACGAGATTGCCGCCAACCTTAAAGCGCTTCATATAGTTGCCTGCGGCACCAGCTACCATGCATCAATGGTTGCAAAATACTGGATAGAGAAGATGGCAAGGATGCCAGTTTCCGTGGACCTTGCTAGTGAGTACAGGTATCGCGACCCCCTTATAAGCGAGGGCACTGGGCTTCTTCTGGTCAGCCAGTCGGGTGAGACTGCTGACACCCTAGCAGCCTTGGAGGAGGGACGCGTTAAGGGTGCGCCTGTCCTCGCCATCTGTAACGTGCTGGGTTCATCTCTATCCCGCCGTGCCGATGCGACGCTTTATACCCATGCCGGACCGGAGATAGGTGTTGCTTCCACCAAGGCGTTCACCACCCAACTCGTCACCCTCTATATGATGGCTCTATTTCTGGGGAGAGCACGCGGACACCTTTCAAATAGCGACGTGCTTGAGAAGATGGAGCTGCTGAGGCATGTGCCCGGCGCGATTGAAGCTGCGCTGGAATATGAGGAAGAATATAAAAAATGTGCGCTTGCCATTAAAGAGAGCCGTAGCGCTATCTTTTTGGGTCGTGGGTTGAATTTCCCCATAGCACTTGAGGGTGCGCTTAAACTTAAAGAGATTAGCTATATACATGCGGAGGGTTATGCAGCCGGCGAGATGAAACACGGCCCCATAGCGCTCGTTGACAAGGACTTGCCCGTTATATCAATACTCACTCCCTCGCCAAATTATGAGAAGATGCTATCCAACATAGAGGAGGTCAGGGCGAGGGGCGGTATATGCTATGCGGTGGCAGTCGCTGGGGATGAAAGTGCGGAGGCGCTAAGCGCTGGTATATTGCCAGTCCCATCATTTGAGGAGGAGTTGATGCCGATAGTAGCAGCCATCCCTCTTCAGCTGCTCGCGTACCATGTCGCTGAACTAAAAGGGACTGATGTGGACCAACCGAGAAACCTGGCAAAAGCCGTGACGGTGGAGTAGGCGTTTGAGCGGCGTTAAGGTTTTGGTTACCGGTGGCGCTGGCTATATAGGAAGTCAGGTATCACTCCTCTTATCCGAGGCCGGGCATCAAGTTTTGGTGTACGACAACCTCTCTACAGGGAATGCTTGGGCTGTACTAAACGGCGAGCTTGTGGTCGGCGACATTCACGATAGGGCAACATTCAGGCAAGCCGTGAGGGCTTTTTGTCCTGATGCCGTTATGCACTTCGCGGCTTCGATTGAGGTTGGAGAATCAGTAAAAAATCCCCTCAAATATTACATCAACAACACTTGCGGATTTTCTTCCGTGCTTGAAGTTGCGCGGGAGGAGGGGGTGAAAAATTTCATCTTTTCCTCTACGGCAGCTGTTTACGGATTGCCTGAAAAAGAGCTGATAAGCGAGGGGGATCCTCTCGCCCCGATAAATCCTTATGGGGCGTCAAAGATGATGAGCGAAAGGGTGCTCGAGGACTTTGCCTCCGCAGATGATGAATTTAACTATGTATCGCTTCGTTATTTCAATGTCGCTGGTGCGGATGTAGAAGGCAGGCTAGGGCAGCTTTATAAAAATCCTACCCACCTAATCACTAGGGCGTTGAAGACGGCCAAGGGCGAATTCGATAAGTTGGAGATATATGGCACCTATTATAAAACCCCGGACGGCACATGCATCAGGGACTACATTCACGTAACTGACCTTGCCGAAGCGCACATCGTGGCCCTCGGCTACCTCATTGGCGGCGGTGAAAGCATCGCGCTTAACTGTGGATACGGAAGAGGATACTCGGTAAAAGAGGTGGTAGCTGAGGTAAAAGAGGTCACAGGTGTAGATTTTACCGTAATCGATTGCAAGCCCAGGGAGGGAGACCCGCCCCGTTTAGTTGCCGACAACAAAAAGATCATGGAGACCCTTGGATGGGAGCCTTCGCATGATACCCTTCACGAGATAATAAAAACCGCCTGGGAGTGGGAGCTATCATTAGAAGCCGGAGCTCCGGGAGTTAGGAAAAACTTATGAAAATAGGAGTAGTCGGGGCCGGATATGTAGGCCTTGTTGCCGGAACCTGCTTAAGCGAGATGGGCAACAGTGTCATCATAGCTGACCTTAACGAGGAGGTGATCGGTACCCTGCTTGGAGGGGAGGTCCACTATTATGAACCGGGGTTGAAACCACTCCTCCAAAGCAATATTCAGAAGGGGCGGCTCTCCTTCACCACCGACACCGCAATGATGGTTAGAGAGTCAAAGGTAATCTTTCTAGCTGTAGGCACACCCCAGCGAGAGGACGGCTCTGCTAATTTATCCTATTTAGAAAGTGCTTCCGTAGATGTAGCCTGCGCTATGAACGGCCCCAAAACAATAATCATCAAGTCCACTGTTCCGGTTGGAACAAACAAACGCATCGGGGAACTTATAGCCGGACACACCTCACATGAGGTTAGAATTGTTTCAAACCCGGAGTTTCTGAAGGAGGGCGCCGCCGTCGACGATTTTATGGGGCCTGATCGCGTTATCGTTGGGGTGAGGGATGAGGCTTCGGAGCAGACAATGCGCTCAATCTACGATCCATTCATGCGGACGAGCGACCGCCTTATGGTAATGGACCCCGAGTCGGCAGAGATGACCAAATACGCCTCCAATGCAATGCTCGCCTGTCGCATCAGCTTTATGAATGAGATGGCTAAAATTTGTGCTGAAGTCGGCGCTGACGTAGCAGATGTGCGCAAAGGGGTGGGTTCGGACAACCGGATAGGGTCAAAGTTTCTCTTCCCCGGACTTGGCTATGGCGGCAGCTGCTTTCCCAAAGATGTTAGGGCGCTTGCCCACCTGGCTGAGGGAGTTGGTGTTGAGCCAAGGATCCTGAGGGCGGTGGACGATGTCAACAACTTGCAGCGGTACCTCTTTTTGCCCAGGGTTTATAATGAGTTTGGAGAGAACCTTACGGGCAGGAGCTTCGCTGTGTGGGGCCTTGCCTTCAAGCCTAGAACCGATGATGTTAGAGAGGCGCCAGCCCTTGATGTAATCCGGGAGCTCGTCAAAAGGGGCGCTGAAGTAAAAGCGTATGATCCGGAGGCTGGCTCCTCCGCGGGCGCGGCGCTAAAGCTGCTCGGCGTTACAGAGGGAGTAGAGATAGTTGCGGAGCCATATCTTGCAACCGAGGGTGCCGAGGCGCTCTTTATCTGCACGGAGTGGACTGAGTTTCGTAGCCCCGACTATGACGCTCTCAGGGACTCGATGTCACGCCGCATAATATTTGACGGCAGAAATCTCTATGAACCGGAGAGCATAAAGGCCGAAGGCTTTACCTACCATTGCGTTGGCAGGCCGACAGTAACACCAGACTAACTTCAAGCAGGGAGATTTTTATGGAGCGGCTCACGGCCTTCAAGGCTTATGACGTAAGGGGGCGCGTCCCCGATGAACTGGATGAGGAGCTAGCCTACAAGATAGGTAGGTCATTCATGCGCTTCATCGGAGGCAAGCGTGTCGCCATAGGGCGTGATGTAAGGCCCTCCGGGCCAACCTTCGTCGAGGCGCTATCCCGTGGTATGACCGATGAAGGCGCGCGGGTTTTTGACATAGGCCTCTGCGGGACGGAGGAGCTATATTTCGCCACATTCAATAATGACCTCGACGGCGGAGTAATGGTGACAGCCAGCCACAACCCCGCAGATTACAATGGTATGAAGTTCGTTCGAGAGCTTGCAAAACCGATAAGCGCTGATACCGGGCTGCTTGAGATAGGAAAAAGTGCCGTAGATTATATGCCGCCCGCCAAAGGGGGCGGTAGTGTTGAGCCCCTTGAAAGCCGGGAGGCATACATTGAACACCTCCTCGGTTACATAGATGTAGATTCGCTTAAGCCTTTGAAGGTAGTCGTTAACGCAGGGAATGGATGCGCCGGCCCTGTAGTTGACCTGCTTGCCAAACATCTCCCATTTGAATTTGTGAAGATATTTCATGAGCCTGACGGCACTTTCCCAAATGGCGTACCCAACCCTCTTTTAAAAGAGAACCGGGAAGCTACAAGGGCTAAGCTTTTGGAGGAGAAAGCTGACCTCGCAATCGCCTGGGACGGGGACTTTGACCGCTGCTTTTTCTTCGACGAAAAAGGGGGTTTCATTGAGGGCTATTACCTGGTTGGGCTTTTTGCCGAGGCCCTGCTTTCGAAAACCCCCGGTGCTCCAATAATCCATGACCCACGGCTTATTTGGAACACCCTGGATATTGTCGAGAAAAGCGGTGGAGAGGCGGTCGTTTCAAAATCCGGGCATGCTTTTATCAAGGCTAAGATGAGGGATGTCAACGCCTTATATGGCGGTGAGATGAGCGCGCACCACTACTTTCGCGATTTCTCCTACTGTGATAGCGGCATGATACCCTGGCTTTTGGTGACGGAGCTAATATGTCGTGAAGAGCGGAGCTTATCGTCATTTGTTGAAGAGCGGCAGCGGTTGTTCCCGGTAAGCGGGGAGATAAACCTCACCGTTAAAGACCAACGGTCGGCAATAAGTACAATTAGAGATAAATATGAGATTGATGCGCTAGGTGTGGATGAGCTGGACGGTATTTCCATCGCCTTTGATAGGTGGCGCTTTAACCTTCGCTCATCAAATACAGAGCCGGTTATCCGCTTGAATGTAGAAGCAAGGGGAGATAAGGCGCTACTTGATGAGAAGACGTCAGAGCTTCTGGATACCCTAGCCCCCTTTAAAGTGTAATACTGGCGACCCTCTAACCCTGATTCTCTTTAAAGGTCGCCCAGGCTCTTTTTGACAGCTATGGCGTTGTCGTCATCCCTAACTCTAATAGGCTTCGCGAAGGCCTCTTCATCTCTTGATGCGGGGCATCTGGTGGCGCAATCGTTTACTATCACCCCTGTTGGACAGAATTTGAGGCAGCTAAGCTCCTTATCGAAACACTCCGGGCAAAATTCCTTGGCCCTCATTGTGTAACTTACGACCTGACGTTCGATTCCCCGCCCAACAAAACCGAGCACGTTTAACTTTCTACGTTCTGAGCAGTGGCGCACGCAGATGCCGCACATGATGCAGAAGTTGTCCCTGCGCGCCATCCGCCCGGTATTAACTTTGTATTTCTCTAGAAGGGCTTTGTCAATGAGCGGCCATCTCGCTTCGAGCAGCTCAAGTATGTTGCGGCGATAGCGGACCACTTTCTCCGACTCGGTAAGTACGTCAATCCCTTCCTCTACAGGATAGAGACATGATGCCACTATTCGACTTCTGCCGCCGCGTATTAATTCCACGACACATAGTCGGCATGCCCCGAAGGGCTCAAGGCCCTCAAGATTGCATAGAGTGGGTATTTCAGCCCCGGCTTTGCGGGCCGCATCGAGCAGCATGGTGCCTGGCTCTGCGGTTACCTCTTCACCGTTTATCTTAAGTTTAATCTCACTCATTAGCCGCCTCCTCTGAAGTGGCGAAGGCGGTAATTACATCCGCCTGGCGAATCTTCGTTACCGCCTGAACCTTGGCGGGACACTCCTGATAGCAGCTGTCGCACTTTACGCATAGTGCGTTATTTATCTTGTGGGGCGACTTCTTCTCGCCGGTTATAGCGGCGACGGGGCAAACCTTCATGCATTTACCACAACCGATACATTTTTCTTTATCGATGGTGTAAGCGATCAGCGCTTTGCAAACACCGCCGGGGCAACGTTTTTCAGCTATGTGGGCGATGTATTCATCTTTGAAATATTTGATTGAGCTCAGCACCGGGTTCGGCGCCGATTGACCCAGCCCGCAGAGTGCGCACTCTTTCATCATTAAGGAAATATCCTCAATCAGTTCAAGGTCTTCCTCTAGCGCATTTCCCGAGGTTAAGCGTTGCAAAACCTCCAAAAGTTGGTCAATACCATCCCGGCAAGGAACGCATTTGCCGCAAGACTCATCGGAGAGAAATTCAAGGAAATACTTGGCGACGTTGACCATGCAGGTGTCTTTATCCATTACGATCATGCCACCGGAGCCCATCATCGAGCCCGCTGCGTAGAGTTCGTCGTAATCGACGTGTAGGTCGAGCATATCCTCGGGAATAACTCCCCCTGAGGGCCCACCTGTCTGGACCGCCTTGAACTCCTTGTCGTCGCGAATCCCTCCACCAATATCGAAGATTATCTGGCGTAAGGTCATCCCCATCGGCACTTCAACAAGGCCGGTGTTCTTTACGTTGCCAACAAGGGAGAATATCTTAGTCCCCTTGGAGCCCTCCGTGCCGATGGATTTAAACCAGTCGGCGCCCTTGTTTATTATGAGCGGTACGTTGGCCCAGGTTTCAACGTTGTTTAGGCAGCTAGGTTTTCCCCTCAGCCCGGAGATCGATGTGCGTATATATTTTGGCCTTGGCTCACCGACTCTGCCCTCAATGGCTGACATGAGCGCGCTGGATTCTCCAGAGACAAAGGCGCCGGCGCCCTTGTGGACTATGATGTCGAAGTTAAAACCAGTGCCAAGAATGTTTTCCCCGAGTAGCCCTATCTCGCGAAGCACCTCAAGCGCATAGAGGACGTTATCAATTGCCAGTGGGTACTCCTGCCTTACGTAGATATAGCCCTCATTGGCGCCAATGGCGTACCCACCTATCATCAACCCTTCAATGACTGAGTGGGGGTTGCCCTCAAGGATACCCCTGTCCATATATGCGCCGGGATCCCCCTCATCTGCGTTAACTATGACGTAGCGTGTATCAGCCGGTGGTTTAGCCGTCGCCTCCCACTTTGCGCCGGCGGGAAAGCCGCCGCCGCCTCTGCCCCTCAGGCCGGATTCCTTGACTTCAGCTATGACTGTTTCGGGAGACATGGTGGTTATAGCTTTTACCAGCGCGGTGTATCCACCCCTGGCGATATAGTCATCAATTGAGCGGGGGTCTATCCTCTTATTGTCGCCAAAAACCACTTTTTGCTGGTGCTTATAGAAGGGAATGTCCGATTCTTTTTGTACCGGCAGCCCATCTTCGCCCTTATAGAGCAGCCGCTCCACTATGCCGCCACCTCTGAGTGTTGTTTCAATGATCTCTTTGACATCATCCGGGCTTACCCGTAAGTAGCATATCTCATCGGGCAGGATGACAACCGAGGGGCCGCGCTCGCAAAAACCATGGCAACCAGTCTGTGCCAGGGTGACCTCCTCTGCCAACCCGGACTCTAAGAGCTCCACCTTGAAACGATCGAAGACCTTTCCGCTGGCGTACGCGAGGCAGCCAGGCCCGGAGCAAACCGCAACAGCTGTACGGTTGGGGTCTCTGCCTTCAACTATTTTTTTCTGAAACGCTTCAAAGTCGGAGGGGTTTAAGAGTTTCTCTATCTCACTCACAGGAGTCAGCCTTTCTCCGAATATCCTCCATCGTCGGGTTGGAGAGGTATTCGTCGTCAGCTATCATTACGGGGCCGAGGGCGCATGCTCCTAGGCAGTTCACCGTATCCAGGCTGAATTTCTCGTCCCGGCTTGTCTGCCCCGGCTTAATGCCAAGAACCTTTGAAGTGCGTTCAAGCAGCCGCTCTGCCCCGCGTACGTGGCAGGCGGTGCCCATGCAAACGTGCATTGAATGGCGTCCTTTTGGGACCAAGCTGAAGTGGGCATAAAAGGTCGTTAAGTTGTAAATATAATTAATCGGGACATCTAGCCGCTTGGAGACATGCTCAAGGATATCTTTGGGGAGCCAGCGGAACTCCCTTTGAATGTCGAGGAGTATCTGTATTAGCCCCTCTCTTTCGGAGCCGTGCGCCTCAATTATTTTGTCCACGGCGGCCAGCTTACCTAACATTCTCCACCTCCCGATGGCATGCTTAAAAATGCATTAAAGCAAGAGTGAATTTTGACGGATCAGTATGGTGGTAGTCAAATTTTGTTTGTATTGTTTTAATTATACTGAAAGTGATTAAGGGAGGATAAATAGAAAAAAGCTAATTAAAACAAGATGTTATTACATATCGGTAATAAAAAGCGCCCCCTGAAGAGGTGCCGGGGGGCGCGTCGGTCATTTATGGGGTGTGAGGTGCTAATTGTTACTCCCAGGTACGCTTGTCCTCAAGTATTTGCCCGTCAGCCGGGAGGGTCCCTTCAGCAACGAATGAGACAGCGCCGCCAATACGTAACACCTTCCTTATAGCCTCTTCAATTGCTTCCTTTGCCTCAGAGCTTTGGTTGCCACCCGATATCAGGAGGGTTATTGAATCCCGGTTGTTTGTTCTCTCTACCACTGCGCGGTATGCCGCGTATCCTGTGAAGTCGGACATAACCTTTTGTATCTGCCCGGGGTGCACGAACATACCTTTAACTTTAACCATTGTATCGGCTCTCCCAAGCCACCCGCGCAGCTTTGGACTAGTACGGCCGCATTGGCAGTGGCCCTCATCAATCGCTGAGAGATCTCCTGTGCCGAAGCGAATTAGTGGATACGCTTCGTTGAATACGGTGACCACCACCTCACCGACCTCACCTGACTCCATGGGCATACCGGTTTGCGGGTCAACTATCTCCACGTAGGCGCGTGTCGTGAGGTGCATGCCGCCCCTGTGGTAACACTCATAGGCAAGACAACCACAGTCGGCGGTTCCGTATCCCTGCCTTAAGATCAGTCCGAACATATTTTCAACGGCATCTCTCAAGGAGTCAGGGAGGGGCTCGGCGGTTGTAAATGCTGCCTTTAAGGAGAGGTCTTTTTTAGGGTCAAGGCCCATCTCAATGGCTTTTTCCCCTATTTGGAGGAGGAAGGAGGCCATACCCACATACCCGGAGACTCCGAGGTTTTTCAAAATATTGATCTGCGCTTCGCGGTCTCCGATTCCTGTGGGTACGACTGGACACCCAATACGTATGAGTGAATCGTCAAACATTATCCCTGCAGGAGTCATGTGGTAGGAGAAAGTGTTGACGGAGATGTCGCCAGGCCTAAAGCCGCAGGCAAAGAGAGCTTCCTCCCAACCCCATCCCTCGCCCTTGCCCTGTGGGTCGTTAATTGGACCGGGCGATTGGAATACACGTTGAACACTCTCAAGAGGTACTGCAAGCAATCCGCCGAAGGGTGGATTTTCCTCCTGCATCCTTACCAGAGCCGCTTTAGGTGTAACGGGAATTTTCGGCAGATCCTCCAGTGAGGATATATCTGCCGGAGTTAAGCCCTCTCTCTCAAAGAGCGCCCTTACTGCGGGTGCGTTCTCATAGGCATGGCCTATAAGGGCGAGTGTCTTCTTTTCGAAAATTGCGCGCTGCTCATCCCTGGAGAGGGTCTCGGCTTTTGCGCTAAAGAGACCACTTGTGCGGTCCATGATTCCTCCTGGCAACAGTTAATCAGTGGGTGTCGATAATTAAAGAAGGGAGCCAACAGCGGCGGCTCCCCAGTCTAACCCTATTTGGCCGCACGCTAACGGGTTTGGCCTTTTATAAGGACTCTACATCCAACGTTTGCGGCGCTTGTAAGACTTGACCTCTTTAAATGATTTTCTGTTTCCGCCCTTTGTTATGCCCATGTAGAACTCTTTGACGTCTGGGTTGTTTTGGAGCTCCTTAGAGTGGCCCTCAAGGACGATTTTTCCCGACTCCATTATGTAGGCGTAGTCCGAGATTGCCAGGGCAATTTTAGCGTTCTGCTCCACAACAAGGATTGTCGTCCCCATCTCCTTGTTGATGTGTTTGATATTCTCGAATATCTCTTTTACGAGGAGCGGGGCAAGGCCTAGTGAGGGCTCGTCCAGCATGAGCATTTTGGGGGCTGCCATCATCGCGCGCGCTATGGCAATCATCTGCTGCTCTCCGCCAGAGCAGTAACCGGCCATCTTGTTTCCAATCTCAGTTAGGCGGGGGAAGAGTTGATACATAGCGTCAAAGTCTGCTTTTATCTTTTTTGAGCCGTCCTTGCGCGTGGTTGAGCCTGCTCTTATGTTTTCTTCTATGGTGAGGTGTTTGAAGACTCTCCGTCCCTCAGGGACCATAACCGCACCAAGGGTAACTACTTTGGTACCCAATACGTTGGTTATATCGTTGCCGTCAAACTTGATATACCCCTCCCGTATATGGCCGTTTTCAGGCTTAAGAAGGCCACTGATAGCCCTCAGCGTTGTAGTTTTACCTGCTCCATTCGTTCCGAGGAGGGATACGATTTTGCCCTCGGTGACGCCTATGCTGACTCCGCGAAGCACTTGCACGATATCGTTATATACGACCTCGATGTTGTTGACTTCAAGGAGCCTGGCAGCTGAATCCTGACCTATATTTGACATGTTCCTGCGCCGTATTTGGGTTTGAGAGAGGGTGTGGCGGCGGCGCACTTTAGCGCTGCCGCCACAAACCGTTAATCTCTAAACTAATTCTTTACCACGTATTTGGGGACGAAAGGCTCTCCCACGGATTTAAAGACGCCATCCGTGACGCGGTAAATCTGGAGTTTGTCCACGCCCTCATGGTCATCTTTGGAGAAGGTGACGGGGCCGGTGGTGGTCAGGGGGTCATAAGCGTTGTCGCCGTTCATGGCGTTCAGCTCGTCATAAAGGGTCTCTTTGTTGATCTCTTTGCCGTGCTCTTTAGCCCGACGCATTGACTCAATTGCCACCTGTGTGACCATCATACCGTTTGTGTAATTGTGGGAGTTGGCGGTCTTGTCGTCACGACCATACTTCTTGGCAATCTTGAGCTGGAGGTCGGTGCCGGGGCCAGGCTCGGAGGTGAGCGTGTAGCCGGTGGTCCAGTAAAAGTTCTCTGAAGCTGTGGGGGCAAGGTCGATGAGGTCGTTACCGCCGGTGTAGTGCGCGCCGAGGAAGGTTATTTTGCCCTCTTCGCCGAAGGATGAAGCGACAATGCCTAGACGCTCAGCATCTTTAAGGAGAACCGCTACGGGGGACTGGACTGTGTGACAAATTATGTACTGAACGCCTTTTGACATGAGGCGCTGCAAGGTTGCGGTGGTGTCGAGGTCTTTGCCATGCTCAACAACCTCAACGATATCCATCTTGAGTCCCTTTTCTACAGCTCCCTTGGTGTCCTCAACGGGACCGCGGCCAAAAGCGGAGGGGTGGATGAACATAGCTACCTTGGGTACTCCACCCTTGCTGTTTTCTACAACGTACTCTGAAAGTGCGATCACCTGGTTCGAGTAGGACTGGATGGGCAGGAAGATATAGTTGGAGTCAACGAGGTTGCCCGCGTGGAAGGAGGCGGGGATCGTCGCAATCTTCTCTTCTTCAAAGTCTTTTTTAAGAGCCAGCGTTGAGCCGGTGGAGTAGTTTAGATAGATCGGAATACCTTCATCAAGGAACTCCTCAAAGTTTCTCTTGGTTACATCTGTCTTGTACTGGTCATCTCGGATGAGGACCTCAATCATGTCATCACCGAGCATTTTCTCGTCATTGGCGTATTTGACGTAATCCTCTACGCCTTTCGCGTAAGGTGCGCCGGCGTCGGAAGTTGGGCCTGTGATTGCCAGTGAGATAGCGAGCTTGTAAGTCTCGGCCTGGGCGGTCGAAACGGCGAAGCAAGCCGCCATAAGACCAATGGTAGTGACCATAAGCATCTTTCGCATGAGTCTCTCCTTTGTTTTCGCCGCCTTAGGCGGCATGTTTACGATTAATATGAAATTGGTGCTACGTGGCCGCTCAAGTAAAATCAGTATTTAAAAGGCCACAACTTGAAGTAACTTTTAATTATTCGCCACCAGTTGGCTATGCCTCGGGGCTCAAACATTAAGAATAGCACAATTACAAGGCCAAACGTCAAAGGCCTGAGTGCCGTTGCGATATTCATGGTTGAGGGCAAAAAATTAGTTGCCCAGGAGGAGAGGTTCTCCACCCCAAGGTCAAGGAGCCTGATGGCTGCAGGGCCAAAGAAGGAGCCGGAGAGTGTCCCCAGACCGCCTACTATTGCCATCGCCAGGTAGGAAATTGACTGGTGCAGGGTAAAGGACTCAATTCCCGCACCCCTGTAAAGGTAGCAGTGAAGCGACCCTGCAATGCCTGCAAAAAAGCCTGCCAGGGCAAAAGCATACACCTTGGTAAAACCCGGGTGCATCCCCATCGCGTCAGCTGCACGGTCATTGTCCCTGACCGCCACCAGACATCTTCCGTAGCGAGTTCTCAAGAGGTTTCGCACAAGGAAGCCTGATATGACAACAATTGTAAGGACGGCAAAATACCAAAAAAGATAGTGGTCCTTTCGGCCTATCTTCCCTGTCAGCCAGAAGACCCTCCCCACGCTCATCGTCTGACCTTGGTTAAAGAGCTTCGAGAAGTTTATTACCCACTGGAAGATCATCTGAAACGACAGGGTCGCGATAGCCAGGTAGAGATGCTTTAACCTCAGCGCAGGTAGGCCGACAATGCCCCCGAAGACCGCCCCCACAAGCCCTGAGATGATTATTACTAGAGGCCATGCATGTGTAAGGAAAACGTGGTCTGTTCCCAGCCCACTCGCGATGAGCGCGGTGGTGTAGGCGCCGACTCCGACGAAGGCTGCGTGGCCGATGGATATAAGCCCCGCAAAACCTGTGACCAGATTCAGCCCAAGAATCGCTACCATCGCAATCAGGATGTTGTCCAGTACAAGCATCCCCTTGTTTGAAGTCTCAACAAAGAAAGGCCAGGCGTAGAGGGCCGCGATAAGTAGCCATAAGCATAGGCGGTCTATGTTGGTCAGGAAGATTCGCTGCTCTTCCTTGTAGGTCGTGAAGAAGTTGCCGGTGGCCAGCCAACGATTGGTCGCCATAATTTATACTCGCTCGATTTCGTGAGTGCCGAATAGCCCGTGGGGCTTGAACAGCAGAAGAATCAGAAGAATTATATAGGGGAGTACCTCGGCGGTTCCCTGAAGACCCCAGTTGCCATCTAGATATCCGGCGGCGAACTGTTGAATTAGCCCCATGATCACGCCCGCTACTACAGCGCCGCCAATTGAGTCAAGTCCACCCAGAATTACAACCGGAAAGACGATGATGCCGAAGGCGTGGAGGGTGTCAAAGTTAAGCCCTGTAATGTTTCCGATAATACCACCGGCAGCAGCAGCGGTTAGCCCTGCCAGCGCCCAAGCCAACCCGAAGACCTTGGGCACCGAAATTCCAATGGACATCGAGGCCAGCTGGTCGTCGGAGACCGCTCGCATTGAGATGCCAAGCGTTGAATTTTTAAAAAACCAGGATAGGGCGGCTATGATTATAGCGGTTAGGACGACGCCGACAACCTGGGTCCAGGAAACCGTCGCCCCCAAGATATTCAATGGCTCCGGTGGGAAAAACTTGGGAAAGGACATGTTAGTGGAGCCAAAGGGGGTGAGGTAGATAATGCCGTCGATTATAGACATCAACCCGATTGTAACCATGATTACCGAGATGATCGGCTCACCTATCAGCCTCCTCAAAAAGACACGCTCTACTGCCATTGAGAGGAAGAATGTTATCACCATTGAGAGAAAGAAGGAGATGATTAAGGGTACACCCGCGTAAACGGTGAGGGCATAGGCGATAAACGCGCCGCTGGCGATTATCTGCCCGTGGGCGATGTTTAGCACCCGGCTGGATTTGTAGATTAGGACGAACCCAAGCGCAGAGAGCGCATAGATAGATCCTACTACGAGTCCGCTAATCAAGAGCTGGATAAAATAAGTCATGATCTCTTTTTTAATCCTTATGCTATACCGTCTTAGCCTTAATGCTAAGATTCCTATGATATATCGAGGGTGTAAAATTCCATATCTGTATCGACAGTAGTTGTCTGACCATCCTGATACTGGAAGATCGCCGATACGCGTTTTACCGATACGGACTCGTCATAGAGTGCGTCATAGAGCTCCATGTAGCGGTTTTTGACGAATTCGCGGCGTATCTTGCCGGTCTTTGTCAGCTCTCCATCATCGACGTCGAGCAATTTGTATAGGATGCCGAAGCGGTGGATGCGGAAGTAGTCCTTCTCAACGTTTGCGTTTATCTTTAGCACCTCTTCACGGATTAGCTTTGCCACTTCCGGCTTTTGTGAGAGGTCCATAAAGGTCGTGAAGGATATTCCCCTATCCTCAGCCCATTTTCCGACGATAACAGGATCGATATTGATCAACGCCGCGACATAGTCCTGCTTGTCGCCAAAGATTACCGCCTCCTTTATGTAGGGGCTGAATTTCAGCTTATTTTCAAGGAACATCGGACTGAACATCTCATCTTTGTTGTTGTGCATAACGTCTGAGAGACGGTCAATTACTATGAGGTGGCCGTTCTCATCCATATAGCCGGCGTCGCCAGAGTGAAGCCAGCCATCGGTGACCAGCGCCTCTGTAGCTTCAGGCAATTTGTAGTAACCTGCGCAGACTGAGGGCGATTTTGACATGATCTCACCCTCCTCGGATATCTTACACTCTGTACCCGGGAGTGGTAGGCCAACCGTGTCAGGCTTAACATCGCCGTCGCGGTGAACGTATGCGATACCGGTAATCTCCGTCTGTCCGTAAATCTGCTTTAAGTTGACGCCAATAGCCTGATAAAAGGTGAAGAGCTCAGGCCCAAGCGCCGCCCCGCCAGTGTACGCTCTCCTCAGCCTGAGAAGGCCAAGCTGGTTTATAAGTGGGTTTAAGAGGAGCCACTGGCCGAGCTTTGAGATTACGGCAAGCGAGAGGGGCATCTTTTTGCCCGCCATCTTATAACGCGCCGCCTCCTCGCCCTTTGCGATGAAATATTTATAACAGGCGCGGTTGAAGGCGTAGGATTCATCAATCTTAAGCCAGATATTTGATCGGATTGTTTCGTAGATGCGCGGTGCGCCGAAGATGAAATGTGGCCCGATCTCCTTCAAATCCGACATCATCGTCTCGACCGACTCAGGGAAGTTGATTGTGATGCCGGTGGCTAGGGCGACGCCGAAGGAGTTCATCTGCTCGCCAATCCAGGCGAAGGGTAGGAATGAGACGTATTCGTCCGACTCTTTAAGTGGGTCCACTTCGGTTAGCGCTATGCCCATGTTTATATAGTTGGTGTGTGTCATTATGGCACCCTTTGGGATGCCGGTGGTGCCCGAGGTTAAGCAAAGGTGACAACCATCGCTGGGTTTGCCCTTGTCTATCAACTCGTCAAGATGCTTTGCTCCGCCCTCAGCAAGTTTTTTCTCGCCCATCTCATAGAGCTGGGTTATATCCATGAACCATGGGTCTGAGAAGTAACTGCGCATACCGCGAGGGTCTTCAAAGATCACTTTCCTGACAGCGGGAATCTTATCCCTGACCTCTATTAGCTTGTCCACCTGCTCCTGGTCGTCGCAGAAGACAACGGTTGCTTCCATGTAGTTCAAGATGTCGGCGATCTCGTGGGGCAGGCTAGTCTGGTAGATGCCTGCGCTCATGCCTCCTACGGCGTGAGTGCCGATCGAGATAAAGAGCATCTCCGGGATATTGTCGGTTATAAGAACAACAATATCGCCTTCACCCACGCCTATCTCCTCAAGGCCCAGGGCGGTTTTCTTAACCAGATCGTAATACTGGGAATAGGTCAGGGAGCGCCATATACCGAAATCCTTCTCTCGTAAAGCAACCTTGTCGGGGCTCAACTCGGCGCGGTGGCGCAACAACTGGGGGATTGTGTATTTCAAGAACTCTTTCTTGTCGCTCATTTATCTATTCTTCCCCTATGTAGGCTTCAATCACCCGCTCATTCTTTGATACCGCCTCCGGGGTGCCGGAGCCGATCAGCTCGCCGAAATCGAGAACGTAAATCTGGTCGGAGATATCCATGACAACGCCAAGGTCATGCTCGACGAGGACAACGGTTGTATTGCGCTCTTGCTTGATATCCATGATAAAGCGAACGATGTCTTCCTTCTCCTCAATGTTCATGCCCGCCATGGGTTCGTCAAGTAAGAGTAGTTCCGGGCCGAGGGTGAGTGCTCTAGCGACCTCGACTCTTTTCTGGACACCATAGCTGAGGTTGCCGACCAACTGCTTTCGGTATGGCTCAAGCTCCATAAAATCAATAATATCTTCGACGAAGGCGCGGTTCTCAGCTTCTATCCGGGAGGTCTTCGGTGTGTAAAAGAAGGCTGAAAGGAAGGAATAATCAAGGTGCTTATGGCGCGCCAAGAGGAGATTGTCCAGCACCGATAGCCCCCTGAAAAGCTCCAGATTCTGGAAGGCCCTTGCGATCCCCAATATTGATATCTCGTGGGGGGAGGAGTGAGTCAGCCGGTGCTCGCCGTAGTGAATCTCCCCTGAAGTCGGGTGATAAAATCCTGAGACGCAGTTGAGCATGCTGGTTTTGCCAGCTCCATTTGGGCCGATTATTGATGTAATAAGACCCGGCTCAATCGTCATGTTAACGCTTGTCAATGCGTTTAGGCCGCCAAAGGTGAGCGTTACGTCGCTTACTGTCAGTTTGTTCATCTGATCCGGTATCAATCCACTGTAGCGAGTTCAATAAAACGCCTTAAAAGTAAAGGCGCAACCTTTTCAAATTAAATTCTTATCAACCCCAACAAGTCAAAATCCGTCCTTAAGGTAGTCCCTTAAGACAACGATACCGATAGCGGCTAGGTACTCTCACCTTAGTCCTCCCCATTTTTAGGGGTGTCTCCCCCCGGCGGAGGGGCGCCTGCTACCGGTCACTTGGTTGGTAAAACACTAATAGGTTTTCTAACATTGTTTGAAATTCAACGTCAATCCAAATTTCCTCTTTTTGCTTAACCTTGACGGAAATTTATTTAAACCGGATATTTCGAGCTAAATAATACGTTAACTATTTGAAATACATAGAAAAAGACTGTTTTGTGGCTACGTTGGACGGCGCTGGCCTCTCTAAAAATAGCGCTATATAGGCGTTTTTTTGCCAAAAATACTTCCCGGGGGCGTCAATGCTGCCAATGATATATTTCCTACTATCAAACATAGAAATGGCGGAAATGCTGGATAATCACAACAATGGCTAAAAAATAGTATTTAAAAGTTTGATGGTTATCATTACGCGAACGGAAGCGTAAGGTAGATTTTAAATAGCGTTTGATTTTTATCAATTGCCAGGCCTTGTGATTGAGAGCCATGGGCAAAATGGTGAAAAAAGATGAAGATATCTGGAGATATTTACTCCGTAATTTAGAGGGGGCTGAGGGTGGCAAAATCTCGTCTTCACCGGATTTTTCAGTAGTGGCGGGCTTATCCTTGACAAAGAGGGGATAAGCGTACATTCTTTCGCACTTAGTGTTTTTTTCTGGATTTCATCTTATGGGAAGTGTTTTCCCTCGAAGAGAGAGTGGAACCGGCGATGTCGAAGAAGGGAAAAGTCGAAATAGACAGGGAAAAGTGCAAGTCATGCGGTTATTGTGTCGAACACTGCCCCCAGTCAGTCTTGAAAATCTCTGAAAATTATAATGACAAGGGGTATTTCTACGCAGAGCAGGTAGGGGAGGAGTGCACCGGCTGCTCTATCTGCGCGGTGGTTTGCCCCGAAGCGATAATCGAGGTGTGGCGTGGCTGAAAAGGTATTGATGCGCGGCAACAACGCCATGGCGGAGGCTGCCGTCAGGGCTGGGTGCCGTTACTATTTCGGATATCCCATCACTCCACAAAACGATGTGCCGGAGTATCTCTCGGGGCGCATGGTTGAGGTTGGTGGAACATTCATTCAGGCTGAGTCGGAGATCGCCTCTATCTATATGGTGCTTGGCGCATCCGCAGCAGGCGGCAGGGTGATGACGAGTTCCTCAAGCCCTGGCATTAGCTTGAAGCAGGAGGGGATGAGCTTTCTTGCCGGACATGAGCTGCCAGCTGTAATCGCCAACGTTGTCCGCGGTGGTCCGGGGCTGGGAAATATTGCAGGTAGTCAATCGGATTATTTTCAGATGACCCGCGGCGGAGGCCACGGCGATTACAGGATGATTGTGCTTGCCCCTGGCAATGTGCAGGAGATGGCGGATCTGACCTACCTTGCTTTCGACCTGGCGGACAAATACCGTACCCAGTCGATCATTTTGGCTGATGGAATGATGGGTAATACGATGGAGCCGGTTATCCTGCCTGAAATGCGCGCCCTGGACTCTTTGCCAGATAAAGATTATGTGGTTGACGGTATGCGCGGCAAACGAAAGAGCCGCGCTAGGTTATCTCTTATACTGGAGCCCAAGGAGCTAGAGGACCACAACTGGAAGCTCCAGCGAAAATATAAACAGATTCAGGAAAACGAAGTGCGCTACGAGGAGTATGAGCTCGATGACGCTGAGATGGTCATCGTAGCTTTCGGCACCGCGGCGCGCGTCGCAAAGGGGGCTATACGCAGGGCAAGAGCAGAGGGTCTCAAGGTTGGGATGCTCCGTCCTATAACACTTTGGCCCTTCCCCTCCGATGTGGTAAGGCAGCTCGCAGACCGCGTCAAAGAGTTCCTCGTGTTTGAGCTTAACGCGGGCCAGATGATTGAGGACGTTAAGCTCTCCCTGGAGGGTTCGGCAAACGTCAACTTCTATGGACGCCCCGGAGGTTCAATACCGACGCCGAGGGATTTGGCAAAGGTAATAATCAACCGTTACAGCCAAAAGTTCAGGTTAATATAGGGGTCTGATATGAAGAAGGTATACACAAGGCCAAAGTACCTCAAGCCAGTGGCCAACCACTACTGCCCCGGCTGCGGACATTCAATTGTTCACAGGTTGGTTGCCGAGGTTTTCGAGGAGATGGATATCGGGGAGCGAGCGATTGGCGTAGCTCCTGCCGGATGCGCTGTTCTTGCTTACAATTACTTCGACGTTGATTTCGTAGAGGGGGCACATGGCCGTGGTTGCGCTATTGCAACGGGGCTCAAACGCCGAATACCAGACGCCGTAGTTTTTAGCTATCAGGGTGACGGCGATCTTGCCGCCATCGGCACCGCCGAAACTATTCATGCTGCGGCAAGAGGCGAAAACATAACGATTGTCTTCGTCAACAACGGTATCTACGGTATGACCGGCGGGCAGATGGCTCCTACGACAATCTTGGGTATGAAGGCTACCACCGCACCCTTCGGGCGCGATGCCAAGCGTGAGGGGTATAACCTTGACATAACCCACCTTGTCGCGGAGATAGAGGGCACTGCCTATGCAGCTCGTGGGCTTATAACGAGCCCTAAAGAGATAAGAAAATCCAAAAAGATGATCGCTGACGCCTTTCAGTGCCAGCTCGACAACCGCGGTCTCTCCATAGTGGAGCTTGTGAGCCCTTGCCCAACGAACTGGGGTATGCAGCCCTTAGCTTCGGTCAAGTGGATTGAAGAGACCTTTACCAAACACTATACGCCGGGTGTGCTTGTCGAACGCCGCCCCGTCAGCGGTTGATAGGGGAATAAAGATGGTTATCAAATCAATCTTTGCAGGGTTCGGCGGACAGGGCGTTCTCTCCATGGGATACACCTTGGCAACTGCGGCGATGGTTGACGGCAAGCACGTCACCTACCTCCCAACCTATGGCGCGGAGGTGCGTGGTGGTACCGCAAATTGTACCGTGGCAATAGGCAATGAAGAGATCGCCTCTCCTGTGGCCTCGGAGCCGGAGATTCTGGTGGTTTTAAACCAGCCATCAGTTTTGAAGTTTATTAACAAGATGAGCCCCGGAGGTACACTCTTCGTCAACTCTTCATTGGTAAATAAGATTCCTGAAAGGGAAGATATTGAAGTTATAAAGGTCCCTGCAAATGAGCTAGCCATTGAGATAAATTCACCCCGCTCCGTAAATGTAATAATGTTGGGTGCGCTTGTTGCGAAAAAAGGTCTTGTCTCTCCTGAGTCCATGCGAACGGCAATTGAAATGTTCTTTGAGAAGAAAGCGAAAATTATCCCGATAAACCTTGAAGCCTTTCAGAAAGGCTATGATTTTATAAAGGGAGAGGAGTCCTCATAATGGTGATTACACAGCTTTCTATAAGCCTTGATGATACCCCCGGCAAAACCTGTGCCCTCTCCGAGCTGCTCGGTGATGAGGGGATAAATATCCGCGCGCTCTCAGCTGTGATGCATGGGGATGACAACATGGTCCATATCGTTGCGGACCAGCCCAAAAAGGCTCAGGACCTCCTGGTGGCAAATGGTTACGAGGTCCTAACCTCACAAGTTATTGCCGTAGAGACCCCTGACCACCCCGGCGGCGTCACCGCCGTTATGAGGCCGCTTGCGCGTGCGGGAATTCGCATAAGGTTCTTCTACCCCATGATAGGCCGTATCCTTGACAACGCTGTGATGATACTGGGTGTGGATAATCTTGAAGCGGCTATTGATGCTCTTAAAAAAGAGTACATAAATATATTGGAAGCAAGGCCCGGCCTGGGCATAGAACAGTAGATTTTCCGATGTGAGTTACAAAACCCCCCGCCTTAGGCGGGGGGTTTTTCTTTGAGGCAGGAGATGCGCAAAAAAGAAGTTTCCCTCCCTCAGCTGCTGACCTTGGTGGTGGCGGCTCGAACGGTTCTAAATACGGCGAGGCGCTTCCCCTATACCTTTGCACCCGCGCTTGCGCGAGCCTTCGGGGTTGACCTCCCAGCGATCGCCATGATGCTTGGAGCGGTACAGGGGATATCGCTACTCTCTCCACTATTTGGCTCTCTTGGAGACCGTTTCGGTTACCGAAGGATGATGGTCATAGGGCTCTCTCTGCTCTTTCCCCTTACGCTCCTTGCGTTCACTTTACCCTTTTATATGCTGTTTATCCTTGCGGTCATCGCCTCCGTGGGAAAAGCGCTCTTTGATCCATCAATACAAGCCTACGTCGGGCACCGGATGCCGCCGGAGCGCCACGGACTCGGCATGGGGATTATAGAGCTTGCGTGGTCTGCGGCCACTTTTCTTGGTGTTCCCGTCATTGGATATCTTATGGAGTGGTGGGATTATCGCGCTCCATTTGTTGCGTTAGGTACTGCCGGCATCCTCTTTGCTTTCCTGCTAAACAAAAGCATGCCCCTCATAACGGATGGAGGAGAGAATCTGGAGCGGCCCTCATTCGCTAGCATAGTAGCTCTTATAGCCAGAACCCCGGCGACCAAGTGGGCCCTTGGCGTTGGCTTTTTCATATCGATGGCAAATGATGGGCTGTTTGTAGTTTATGGGGGCTATCTTGAAGATAATTTTGGATTGGGATTAAGCGCGCTCGGCATTGCGACCATCGCCATCGGGGTCGCCGAGGCTCTCGGTGAGGGGTCAACAGCGCTATTCGCAGACAGGATGGGGCTCAGGAGGGCTCTAGGCTTTGGCTGCGCACTTTCTGCAGCGGCTTATTTCCTCCTTCCCTTTCTCTCCTCCTCACTTTATGCATCACTCTTTGGCCTGGCCTTTATCTTCTTTGCCTTCGAGTTTTCAGTAGTTGTTTCATTTTCATTATTTATAGGGCTACTACCCCGTGCGAGGGGAACATTTATAGCTTCATATATAGCTGCTATGGGTCTTGGCAGGGTCATTGGCGCCCCGATGGCTTCTGTCATATGGGAGAGGGGCGGAATGCTTTATGTTACGGCGCTCTGTATTTCAGGGGCGCTGCTGGCCCTCTTCTGCTATTGGAGGCTACTTGTTAATTGGCCCGGCGAAGCGGATATATAAAAAAAGCCCCTCCAAGTGAGGGGCCTTTAATGTGCCTTATGAAAGCCGGTCAGGTTTTGGACGTTTTTCCCTGGACCAACTCCTCCATCAACTCCTTAACAGAGGTTATTTTGTCTACAAGCGACGCGAGGGCGCCAACTGTATATAAAGAGGGCTCCTCTTTTGAACCTTTGTAACCTGCGGAGCTTAGTAAGCCATTACATATGCAAAAGAAGCGCTCAGGCAAATCTTTGGCGAGGCACTTCCCGCCCATCATCGCGTAACCCTTATCGCAAATCGCCTTTCGCATGCCGCTCAAAGTTTCCTTCAGCATGGGAGACTCTTTTAGAATCCTGAAGGGTAGGCCGCATGGACTGCCGGGATCTGTGGCGACCATTATGTCATCCTCAGAGCATCTCACCAGCGCTTCTTTAAAGTTTTCTGATGCGCCGCTCTCCTCTGTTGCAAGAAAGCGTGTGCCGAGCTGGACACCTGATGCGCCTAGGTCCAGGAATTTATGAATATCTTCATGGGTGAAGATGCCCCCCGCAGCGATAATGGGGAAGTTGCCGAATTCGCGTGAGACCTCAAGGCAATCTTCGACGAGGTTTTCCAGCTTAGTGTCTGGGGACTCGATCTCAGCCAACGATTTCCAGCCTAGATGCCCCCCAGCCAGGGGACCCTCAACGATTACCGCGTCGGGAGTTCTGCCCGCCTTAAGCCAGCGTTTGCAGATTAGCTTAAGCGCCCTGCCAGAGGATGTTATCGGTATGAGCTTTGTCTTAGCGCCGTTGGGGTGCTCGCCGACTATTTGAGGGAGTTTTATTGGGAGCCCTGCTCCGGAGATGATCACATCAACGGCTGCATCAAGTGCTCCCAGGACTGATTTGGTGTAGGTGTTTTCAAGCGCCACCATTATGTTGATGGCGATTGGCGTCATCCCCTGCTTAGCCTTTTCAATCTCAAGGGCGCATGCTTCACGTATGCCCACCTTGCGACCGATACGCTCGGAGACGAGACGGTCCAACCCGGCGCTTGAGATTGTTCCCAAACCGCCGGCTAATGAAACGGCGCGAGCCAGCTTAGAGAGTGAGACGCCGACGCCCATGCCGCCTTGAATTATAGGTGCGGGGAAATTTAAATTCCCGATTTTGAATGAGGGTAATTCCATTTACCTGACTCTGTTTGTAGGGTTTAAAACAATATCATTTCAATTTTTCGGTCACGGGTCAAGAATAACAGGAAAATGTAAAGAAAGTCAGTTCCTTCAGCGTGTCACCCAATTAGGGGCCTATTGCTAAGGGGAATCCGTGTTTTGTCGAAATTTTCGGTCGCATATCTGAGGAGCTCATTAGGCGGTGCGCCGGAAAGGTCGGCGGGTGGCGCGTGTCCAAGAAAATCCAGTACGGACTCCAATAATTTTCCTGCTTGTCCCTGGCGAGCTTCAATTGTCCCGTAATTTACCAGATTGTCTCTTTTAGAGAGTTTTTCGCCATCCGGTGCGGTGACAAGCGGCAGGTGCCCATAGCGGGGGGTGGGGTACCCAAGCAGGCGCTGGAGCAGAATCTGCCTTGGCGTCGAGCTTAGTAGGTCGCTTCCTCGGATGACTTGTGTGACCCCTCCCAATGCGTCATCTACTGCGACGGCAAGTTGGTATGCAAAGATGCCATCGGCACGTTTGACTACGAAGTCGCCGATTGAGTTGGCAAGGTTCCAGCCTAGCTTTCCCCGAAGCAGATCGTCAAAGAATATCTCTTGATCTGGCACAATTACTCTGTAGGCGCGGGGCTCATGGCCTTTCGGTAAGCCGCCTCGGCAGGTCCCTGGATATATAGGCCCCTCCTCTCCCGGATGTGGGGCGGAAGCGAGCGCCTGTATCTCCCTTCGCGTGCATCCGCATGGATAGGCCATGCCGGACTGTAAAAGGTTAGATAACGCCTCCTCATAGAGTTCGCCTCTGGAAGACTGGTAGGTGACCTCACCATCCCAATATAAGGCAAAGAGCTCCAGGGTTCTGAGAATGCCGTCAGCTGCCCCCGGTACGACCCTCGGAGTGTCAAGGTCCTCCATGCGCAGCAGCCATTCGCCGCCAGCCGCTTTGGCAAATAGATAGCTTCCGGTCGCTGCTATCAGCGAGCCCAGATGCAACGCCCCAGTGGGAGAGGGCGCGAACCTTCCCACTAAAACCTTTGAATTCATCTATAACGGGACGCTCCCCTCGGCCGCAGTCATATCAACAATTGGTAAGGTCGGCGCGTCATCACCCAAAAGATAGTTTGCGACAGCCTGAGGGTATCCCCTGTATCTCAAAGTGGCCCGAAAGTTTATAGGCCCCTTGCTCCCCTTTGGAACAATGAATGAATATTCTCTATCCGCGTAACCTTTGGGGGGGATTGTGTTGTTATAAGTAAAGCGCTCTATCTCCCAGGGCTTTATAGTGTGATGGCCCTCAGAGTCGACCGCCTCAACGCCAAAAAGGTCAGTTCCCGCTGCGATATTTCCTTTTTCATCCAGGTCCCCCCGCGTGTAGATAATTTTGCCTTCAGCGTCCAAAACTTTGATATCCAGCCAAACCTGTCTTACCTCGGTTAGGCTTGTCGGCAGGTTGTGGCCAGCGCCGATATTGTTTACCCGCACCTTTACCCGTGTGATTCCATCATCGGTGGCCTTTGCTGGAAGCGTAAGGTCTATGCTCGCGGCAGACTTTAAGCGCTTTTTTGCTATTTCAGCATGTTTATCGGCGCCCAGCATCGCTGTTACGGTAAAGTTTGCTCCAACGAACTCATGGGTAAAGATATTCTCCCGTTCCTTTGAAAAGCCTGTCGCTTTGCCGGGATTTTTGGGCCTTGTAAGTGTTTTGGCCGTCTCTATCGCTTTTTCGATGGGCATCATGTGGCAGTCCTGACAGATGATCCCCTTCTGGGCGTAGATGGAGAATTTCCACTCATTGTAGGTGTTTTCAATGTGAAAATTATTGGCTGGATGGAAGACGTTATGGCAGTTACCGCAAAATTCTGCCTTGGTGTGTAACTCGGAGTACTCAGCTTTATGCCACATCGGCTCAGCGTCTTTGAATGGACCGCGCATAACTTTGCTTGGTCTTACTATTATCGAGGCGTTTTGCGGCATGTTAGTAGGAGTTTCAAGCATAGAGGTGCCGACTATCGAGTGGCATAAGTGGCATTGAACGCCCTCGCGAGCTATATCGCTCATCTGAAAGTTGCCCTCATCGTCACGAGTAATCTCTCCGGCGAGGGTTCCTACGGCAGTGTGGCACCCCGCGCATAGATTTTCAGTGCCCTCTCCGCCCTCGTCGGCAGCGAGCTTCCAAAGCGCATTGAAGATTGGATCCTTTATTGCGTTGGAGTGCATTGACCCATTCCACTCTTTATAAAGTTCCCTGTGACAACCGGCGCACTTCTTGGGCGGATAGAAATCTGATGAGGGAACCTGTTCACCTGTGTCGGAGTTTACAAGGCTCGGGAAAAAGGGGAAGTTTTCAGCTGCGGATGTTATAGCAGGTGAAATAATCAACCATGTCGAAATAAACATAATAATGAAGGTGGTGAATCTCATCTTTAACCCCATTCCTCTGACGGTCAGCGCTTGTGTAAATTATTTGGGTGCTGTGACCCATATTTCTGCTAAAGTTCAATATTGCTTGGCGTATTATAACAGCAGCCAACGTATGCAGTAAATTTCATTGGAGATTTGCCATTGGGCCGTAAAGAGATGCCGGAAAAGATTTTGAGAGCGCTCATTTCGTTTTCATGTCTGGCCCCTGTGCGCGGGGTTGGTAAGAAGCTCTCATACAACAAATCGATACTGCCAAGGGGTGAGGTCGTTGAGCGTGTGTGCCAAAGAGTGATGGACTTTTACGCTGAAAGAAAAGTTGAGTCAGCACTGGTTTCCCGAACGGCAAAGACATATCAGGGCATCTATTTTAGAAATCAGATCAAGACTATCAAAGAAAAATTAGCGGATGAGACCTTTGAAGCCCCGGCGTTGAGAGAGAAGCTAAATAACCGCCTAGCTCGTTATCGTAAAGAGAAGGAGGAGCTTTCAAGCTGTGACGGGCCAAAGGAGACAATCGCATTTCTTGCAAGGTATTACGCTGAAGATATCGCCGCTGATTTCGAGCCGGCATTTTTCTCAATATTCAAGCATATGGCCTACAAGCTCTTTCCTAACTTCGCCAGCTCCATTCAAATCTCTGAGAATGGCGATGGGACATTTGAGGCGATAAGGAAGCTTATGTGGGAAGCGCCTGTTCTATTTATGCCGAACCACATATCAAATGCAGACCATATACCGATTTGTATGACGCTTAACCAGATGAGACTCCCGCAGCCCAGGATAGCCGTTGGCGCTAATCTCTTTCGCGGCATTTCAGCGGTTCTTTTATCCAGAGTCAACGGCTACAAGATAAGGCGTGAATATGTGGGGCAATCTGAGGGGGTTTTGGGGGGGATCAAGTGGTTTCAAAATCCGGTATACAAACATGTTCACACCGAATATTTGAAGCAGGGTTGGGATAACAACGAGCCTCTCATGTTCTACATCGAAGGCACCCGCTCCAGGGACGGTTCGCTGGGCAAGCCCAAGTTGGGAATTCTGGGAGACGCACTTGAGTACGCAAAAGAGACCGGACGGACCCTTTACGTTGTTCCCATCTCGATTTCATACTCAATAGTTCCAGAGGATAAGGATATCGAAGCGAGCCGCAAGGGGGAGAATATCTCACACAAAGACCTCCTGTCGCAGCTTAGAGGCATGGACCGTGGCTTTAAAAAATACGCTTCCGGGGGAATACACCTTCGTTTTTCACCACCGGTGGCTCTTAACGCAGAGACTAAATCACTCTCCTCCTTCGCAGGGGATGTTATGGAGACTATATCCTCCGAGGTAGTAACAATGACTACCTCTGCCTTGGCTGCGTCAATCCTTAAGGTAAAGCACAAGACACTTACCGGGAGAACATTTCATTTAAGCGATCTTATGGATGATTTTATTTCGCTACTGGATAAACGGATAGCAGGAAAAGGTACTCCTGAGGATCAGCTTAATGGGGCGGTTGATATCTTCAAGGGGCGAGGCTTTATAAAAGATACCGGAAATGGTGAGGCATTCGAGTTGTTAGATGAGCCGCTCATCCTCCAATATGCCAATCGTATTGCGCACAGGGTGGATTGGCTTTAGTCACAAATGATTTTTCCCGCTTGTGTTGCGGGATTGATATAAGGGAATTGAATAAATGGTGAGGCTTATCTCTCCAAAAAAAGCATATATCTCCAGAGAAGAACGCGAGACGGGTGAATTCCACTTAAAGGCCATGGGTGATGAGGGGTTAATCCTAATGGTTTGCGGAGCCACCTTTGATGAGGGCGAGGTCGAGAGTGCCCCTTTAACGGAGCTTGATGTAGGGGATGGTTTATGCCCAGTTTGCTTTGGTCCCATTACCAGCGGTGTTGGCGAACCTCTGGGTGAAAAGGGGCTCTTCACACTGCCCATAAGCGGCCTTAGGTTCCAGGGCAGTGAGGAGTTCCACGTCAAGTTTCTGGGGGATGGAGGCCATGATGTTATGGCTTGTGGCCTCGCCGGGCCCTCCTCAGACGAGTTAGAAACTCCATTGGCACAAATCCCAGCCTCTCAGCTCTGCTCAGGGTGTTTCGGACCCTTCCAACTTGAGGATGGGTCAGCATCCGATAGTGTGGATGAATCGCATTTCGTAAATGATGAGCTTGAGAACTTTGATGAGATAATTGATAAATTCCTTGAAACGGGTGAGGCCAAGGCTATCTCAGTCAAGGGCGCGTTCCATGAAGACACCTCGCCCAAAAGCAGCGCCGAAGCTATTTCAACAATAGTTGAGAATAGGGAGCCGGCTAAAGATAAAGTCGTTAAGTCTACTAACGCTAAATATGCAATAGCAGGTGCCATACTTCTTGCGCTTTTTGGCGGCACCTATCTTTATTTTGGAGGCATTCAAACTGCTGAGGAGCTTATGCAATCTGGCCCCTCTGAGCAAGAGGTAGCCGTCGATGCGGACCCCGGAGATAAGGAGCAGAGGGAAAGGGAAAAAGGTCTTTTGCCGACCGCCGAGGAGGAAGTACCTAGTGAGTTGATTGGTAATGAGGAACAACTTAGGGTTGCTGCATCCTCAAATGATAATTTAACTCCAACACTTGACGAGAAAGAATCTAAAAGAGAAAAGTCTCCTGAAATAGCAAAAAGAGCAGAGCAAAGGCCACCCAAAGAAACGCCTGCGCCGGTAAAAACCAAGGAGGTGAAGAAAGAGCCGGTAAGCTCAAAACCCTCTAGCTCACAAGCGGTTCCAACACCAAAAGAGGGTCAGGAAGATAAGTTGACTCAGTCAAACCTTGCGGCCCCGGCAAATGCTGGCGAAAGGGTCTCTGAGACCAAAAAGACTGAATCTTCAGAGAAAGCTGAGGAGGCAAATGTAATGGAATCTCCCAAGATTCCACCCGCCGCAGCCACACCGCCGCCGGAGGATGGGGAGATTTCCTTCGCAGACCTAAGGCTGGAGGAGTGTGTCGCCAATGCTCTGGCCGCAAGTGCCGAGGGCGAGATATCCTACGAGGCGCTCCTCGCCCTCGAAAGCCTTGATTGCTCAGGGCTTGGCATAACATCGGTCTCTGGAATCGAGTATTTTGCCGGACTCAGGCTGATTGACCTCTCAGATAACTCAATAACCGATGTAACGCCGCTTATAGCGCTGCCAAAACTTGAGCGTCTCAATCTTTCGGGGAACAAAGAGCTGGCCAAGCTCCCTGAGAGCGGCTTCCCCGCAAGTGTATCTGTTGATTTAAGCGGTACACCCGCAGGGGGCTAAAGGTTTTGATGACCCTTTCAACCTAGGATATCTTCCTTGAATTGTTCCGGCCCCAGCTCCTCAATTAATTTCCAGAGGCGCTTTTTTTCGTCCTTTTTCAGGTACCAGTTGAAAACCTTATCGACGACCTCCATCGCGGATTCGTCGTCAAGCTCGGCTGCCAGTATCTCGGCAAGCTGAGGTTTGCTGCCGCCAGCGCCGCCGATCATTACCTTCCAACCCTTTGGCGTGCCGATAAGGCCGATATCTTTTATACAGACCTCGCTACAGTCATTTACGCACCCTGAAACCCCCATCTTGAATTTGTAGGGTAAGGGCGTACCGTGGTAACGCTCATTAAGTTCAAGGCCTACCTTTATAGAGTCCTGCTGTCCCCTTTTACAATACGTCGTTCCTGGGCAGAT
>PKTT01000056.1 GCA_002869015.1 Deltaproteobacteria bacterium | reverse complement strand
CGGGGCGAAAGGATTCGAACCTTCGACTCCCTGCTCCCAAAGCAGGTGCGCTACCAGGCTGCGCCACGCCCCGATGAGAGCGCAAAAAGCTAGCACAACCGAAGGTACAATACAAGCAGTGAAAATGCGGTCGGGAAGTTTTTTTACGCGCCCAGTTTTTCGGTGCCTGAAAGCTCCATTGAGCTAGTCATCATCTTTGGCAGCTGGCTTATCAATCTGCCCTCTCTGCAGAGGGCTACCCCGGCAGGGTAACCGTCCACCGTAACTATCACGAAGCCCTTCTCCCCTGGCCAGGGGAATGCGCGTCCCTCCACCAGGTCTTTCATGCCGGAGGCCCCTATTTCAACGGTGTTTTTTGTCGCGTAGACTCCGAAAACCTGCATCCCACGGGTGGAGGGCTTGTACATTCCTGCGCGGCTTACTTTTACAAGCGGCAATCCTGTTTCAAGGGCGGATACTGACTCCGCAAGCTGGCTCGCCTCGACTGGGGCAGCGTTTATCTGGTCACCATAGGCTAGTAGTGCAAAGTCGTCGAAGCGGCTTTGCTCAATGCCGAAGCGCTCTTCGAGCCACTCCAGGAGGCGTATCCTCTCTTTAGCGTCTAACAAGGCGGATGACAAAGAACCCCTCCGAGTCGAATTTATGTGGGTAAATGCGGGCGGCATTTATTAGGTCGGGGTGAAGCGCCTGCCCCTCCCATTGGGTCAAGCCCGGCAAGGTCGGTATCTCTATGCCCAGCTTTTTAGTAGTTAAATCGTATTTTTCCATAAGGGGGGAGAGGACGAGCTCGTTTTCCTCAGGCGCATAGGTGCAAGTGGAGTAGGTGAGCTCCGCTCCGGGTCCCATGAGGTTTATCGCCCGCTCCAGAATTTGGCTTTGACGCAGCGCCATCCTCTTCCTGTCGTTTTCCGTAATCTCCCTGGGCCTTGTATCCGGGCCTCTCCATGTGCCGTCACCGGTGCAAGGGGCGTCAACCAATATCTTGTCGAAGCTCTCTCTCATTGGGAAGTTTTGCCCTGAGTAGCCGGTTACCAAGATGTTGGACGCGCCGACTCTGCGGAGGTTGGCCTTTAGCGGTATATGGCGCTTACCGCCGGGCTCGTTTGCCACCAGCGCCCCGCGTGACTCCATCATCTGAGCTAAGAAGGAGGTTTTGGAGCCGGGCGCTGCACATAGGTCAAGTACGCGTTCACCAGGTTTTGGGGCCAACGCAAGGGCCGAGACCGCTGAGGATGCGGATTGTATATATATATGGCCGAGAGCGTGGAGGAGGGTTGCGCCTACCTTTTTCTCCGAGGCCTCAAGTCTTAGTAGCAGAGGGCACCACTTTTCCGGTGTGTACTCAAGCCCCTCTCTTCCAAGGTAAGCCCCCACTGCCTCCGGGGTAGATTTTAAGGTATTTATGCGCACATGAAGTGGCGGCTTTTCCTTTACAGCGGCTAGGAAGCCATCAAAATCCGGTATGAGGTCAGCGTAGCGCTGTAGGTAGGAGGAGGGGTCACCCATCTCAATCCACCTCTGCAATAAGGAAGGGTGTGAAGTTTATAAAGTCCGCGCTTGTAAGATAATAGGTGGCCCCACCAATTTTGCCATAGGGGTTTTTGAAGTTGTTATTGCCTGTTAGGTGCAGGTGACCGAATACCACGTGATCTAGGTTGAAGTGTTGCAAGAGCTCGATAACGGGGTTCGCTGCCAAATTGGGGCCTGCCGGCGGAAAGTGCAGGAGGGCTATCCTTAATTTAGTGGTGGCGTCCATAGCCTCAAGGCTCATTTTAAGCCTCGCCAGCTCCTTTTCGTATAAGGCAAGGTCTTTCTCCTCGCCAAGAATCGAGAAAAGCTCCTCTCCTTCAGCTTTGTCGCTAACTTCTTCATCGGGAAAGAGCGGAGAGAAGTCGAGGTGTGGGTCTACCCAGCCCCTGGCTCCGCCAAAAGCTGCTCCATCGATTGTCACGCTGTCGTTCTGGATGGCGTAGATGCCATCTGGTAGAATACGCCTTACCTTGGATATGGAGGACCACCAGTAATCATGGTTGCCTTTTATAAGAACCTTCCTGCCTGGTAGGGAAGCAAGCCATTCAAGCTCTTGCTCAACCTCACCGAGCTTAAGGGCCCAGGAGAGGTCCCCTGCAAGGCAGACAATATCATCTTTACCTACGAGCTCATGCCATTTGGACTCTATCTTTTCGGCATGATTTACCCAGTGGGCGCCGAAGATGTCCATCGGTTTTTCTCCGCTGAAGGAGAGATGAAGGTCTGAGATTGCATAAATCTTCATAATTCGCTTTTCCGGTAGTCTGAGAGGGTCAATATCATTTACCAGCGGGGCGGTTATTGCGCCAGCCTTTTATAGTTCGGGTGTCAGTAAATGAAACATAATGGTAGCGAACGTTGGCTCCCTAAGGGGTACCCTATAGTGTGCGAAAGAGTCTGCGCGGGGGGATTAAACGTTCACCTCAACAGGGTCAAGGATCCCAATGCCCTCTCTGACTCAATCGATGAGGAGGCCTTTGGCGCCGATGAGCGCTTCCCATACTGGGCTGAGATATGGCCCTCCTCCGTAGCTTTGGCTTCGCGTCTTTCAAGAACCATAATACCCTCAGGGGCGACAACGGTCGAGCTAGGTTGCGGGACAGGGTTAGCCGGTGTTGCCGCGGCTATGCGCGGCGCGGATGTTCTCTTCACAGACTACGAAGCAGACGCGCTGGCTTTTGCCAGAGCAAACCACGCCCTAAATACGGGGCGCGTAGGTCGCAGCAGACTTTTTGATTGGCGGGAGCCGCCAAGGGGGTTTTCCGCACAGATGGTGATTGCCTCCGATGTCCTCTATGAGGAGAGATTTCTGGAGCCCTTTCTTGCTACTTTAAGACGGCTGCTCCTCCCCGGAGGGACAGCATGGGTGGCAGAGCCCGGCAGGAAGATAGCCGTGGGTACCATTGAGCGCTTGGAGGCGGAGGGGTACCAGCGCGCTCTTTACCTTGAAGAGGTGACAGTTAGGGGAAGAAGCCACGGGGTTTGGCTGCACAGGATCGTCCGGCCCCACAAAAAGAGGGGGGGTGCCCTTTGAAGCACGATATCACACCACACAACTTTCTCTTGAGCCTGCGTGGGGTCCGCCCGGATATTGCGCGCCTTTTTGACGGGGTGAGGTCGCTTGGCTTTTTCCAGGGGCGCTTATCGGCAAAAGTGGATATTGCAGCATGGCCTGGCAGCGAGCTGGTAATAAGAGCGGAGGAGGTTGAGGGATTGGTGAAAGCCTTTTTCGGTGAGGAGAGTTTGTTCGAGCTTGACCCAGCCGACCCCGACAGAGAGCGCTTACCTTTCCCGCTGCTATCTTCAAAAGTCTGGAATCACATAGCTTTCCTTTGCCTCTCAGAAGAGCATGTAAGTGCCTTTATTATCAGGAAGCCATCTTATGAGAGGTTGCGGCGCGGCGATGAAGCTTCGCTGGAAGAAGCAGTTAACATTAGCCTAAATGGTGCCTTGGCTTTACCTGAATTGGTAGATGAACTAACAGCTTTAGCGCGCGAAGATCGCTCATACGTACACTTACTAGCGCCATTCCCCGGACATGGCGAAGCGGAGCTCTGGGAGGCCCTGCTTTACAGGGTTAAGGAGTGGGGGACACCCTCCACACCTGCTCCTGTAATACAGAAATATCTGGGGCGATTGCACTGGAGTGATCCTGACTCGCCGCCCCTTGGCATCATAAGGGCGAGAAGGGGCTGACAACCTAATTTACCGGTTGTTAAGAGCGCCTTCAGGGGATACATTGTCTTTCCCCGAAGGCTTAGAATTTAAGGAAGTATCCATGAGTTTTTTTAAAAGAGCCCTCCAGGAGGGCTCAATAAGGCGTGTGACCGAAGCGGGCGGAGAGGACCTTTTCCTCGAAGGGCTTGAGGGAGCGCCACTCTTTGCTTGTGTCATAGGCTCAACCAAAACCGCTTTGATAGAGGGTATATCCGCCGCCGGAGCTACGCCGGAGAAGCGCAGGTTCACTGCTGCCCTGGACTCTGAGTTTTTGATTCACGGAAGGCCCCTCTCTCTTCCGGATATCCCGCGAAATCCCGAGGGCCCGCCAAGCCCAGTGGTTATAACCCACGCTGCGCTGAAAGAATTGGGCGTAATCCCGCTAATAGTCGATTCAGGTACCGAGGTGCCCCCAAAGACACCTTTAATAACTCTAGGTTTTTCGCCGGGGGAGGATATAAGGACTGGCCGGGCGCTTACCCTTACCCAAGACTTTAAAAGCCAGTGCCGCGCCGTTGGCCGCGCCCTGGCAAACCAGCGGCCCTGGGTTATCCTCTCTGAATCAGTGCCGGGCGGCACAACTACCGCGCTTTCATTATTGGAGGCTTTGGGAGTCGGTGGCACAGGTATGGTTTCCTCTTCGATGCCTGGAGGCAATCACTCTTTAAAGGAGGAGGTCGTAAGGCAAGCGCTGAAAGCTGCCGCATTAAAACCATCCGCTGGAGGCCTTGAAATTTCTGCTGCCGTTGGAGATCCCATGCAACCGGCATTGGCACTTATGGCGCTTGAAGCCTCTCTGCATGTCCCTGTCGTGCTGGGCGGTGGAACCCAAATGGCGGCGGTATACGCGCTGATGGCCAGACTAACCGATGAGGGTGAACCCGGTGACCTCTCCAGAGTTGCGCTTGCAACAACTTCCTGGGTAGCGGCGGACCCTGCCGCTGACTTGAAAGCAATTCTTCACTCTATCTCTCCAACCCCAGCGGCCTTCGCAGCGTGGCTTGATTTTTCAGCTTCAAAGCTTTTGGGCCTTAGGCGATATGAAGAGGGGCTGGTTAAGGAGGGTGTAGGGGCCGGCGCAGCAGCCTTTGCAGCCTTTGGGGTAACGGGGATTAAACATGACGATATGGTGCGTGCAATTGAGGTAGTTACGGAGGGGCTTGATGACCTCTAACGAAAAGAGCGGCTGGCCGCAGGACCACGGGGGCAATATCTTCACCGGCGCTGGACAATCGTCTATCCTTGCCGATTTCAGTGCATCGATTAACCCCCTCGGCCACCCTGAGGGGCTATTGGATGCTCTAAGAGAGCGCTGGCAAGAGATCCTGCATTACCCCGATAGAGAGGTAAAGGAGCTTAGGAGCGTTCTTTCTAAAGAATATAATCTCCCGGTTGACCAAATCCTTTGTGGCAATGGTTCGGCGGAGCTCTTTGAGCTTGCTTTTAAAGTCGTTGCCCCACGACGCTTGATTCTCTCTCCACCTGATTTTGGCCTCTACCGTGATCGCTGCCCGGAGGGAGTTGAAGTGGTGGAGGTGCCACGTGTGGAAGGCGAAGGATTCACCCTTGACCTGGCGGGGCTTGTCTCCGAGGCGCGGGAGGGTGACATGGTGCTTTTTTCCAACCCCTCAAACCCCTCGGGGGCGACAGCAAAGAGAGATGAATTAGTAAAGCTTTCCAATGATTTGAGAGCAAAAGGGTGTTTCCTAGCAGTTGATGAAGCTTTTATAGATTACTCCCCCAACGAGGCTGTCTTGGACCTTGCTGT
Source organism: Deltaproteobacteria bacterium (assembly GCA_002869015.1). Lineage (GTDB taxonomy): Bacteria > Desulfobacterota > Deferrisomatia > Deferrisomatales > BM512 > BM512. The sequence goes on along the minus strand of PKTT01000056.1, from coordinate 10,698 downwards.
CGAGGTGCCGGGGATAATGGTCTTTCGTTCACTTACAAAATTTTACGGCATACCGGGTTTGCGATTGGGTTTCCTTGCAGCTAGCCAAGAGCTTGTAAAAGGGATGGTGAAGTTGCAGGTGCCATGGTCGGTCTCCACTGTTGCCCAGATATGCGGCGTCAAATGCTTTGAGGACGAGAGCTGGGGGCCAAGGTCAAGGGAGTATCTGGAGAGAGCCCGCGCCAAGTTCAGGAGCGCCTTGGAAGCAGTTCCAGGCTTTAAAGTGCTCCCTTCAGGGGCAAATTTTCTGCTGGTAAAGCTCTCTCCTCCTGCACCGGGGGCAACGGTCATTTATGATAGGTTGCGTAGCGCAGGTACCCTTGTCCGCCATTGCGGAAGCTTCGGTCTCGGGGATGAATACCTTCGCTTCGCGGTGCGTACGGTTGGAGAGAACGCCGACCTCGTGAGAAACATAAACAAATTGATGGGTGCCCTTTGATATTCTTCTCCCCCCTTGACCTCCTCTTGGCCTGGTTGCTGGACTTAGCGATTGGCGATCCGCCCTATCTGACTCGCTACCACCCGATTGTGCTCATAGGGAGGCTTATCTCCTGGCTTGAAAGTTTCCTCCGCGAAGAGGGTGGAGAGAGAAGCCTCAATCGGCAAAATGGAGTATTCCTCTTTTTTATCGTCATGGCGGTTGTCCTCGCAGCTGCATTTTTATTCCTATGGATATGCGGCTCGATATCGGCCTTTACAGGTCACCTTGCATCCATTCTCCTTGCGTGGAGCTGCATCGCTACCCGTGACCTCGACAGGCAAGTAAGGGGCGTTGTGGAGTTGGCAGAGCGAGGCGAGGTTGCCGCTGCTCGTAAGGCACTTTCATTTATAGTCGGGCGTGATACGGAGGATATGGATGCAGATGAAATTTGCCGGGCGGCATTTGAAACAACTGCGGAAAACTCCTCTGACGGGTTAGTCGCTCCTATCATGTATTTGGCAGTAGGGGGGGCCTTGGGATTTGGCCCTTTGCTTGGACTTTTGTATAAGGGGGTCAATACCCTTGATTCCATGGTTGGGTATAAAAATGAAAGATATTTGGATTTCGGCGCATACTCCGCTCGCGCCGATGACCTCGCAAATTGGGTGCCTGCAAGGGCCACGGTTTTTTTAGTCGCCTTTGCTTCTTTATTCTCCGGGGGCTCCTTTGAGCGGACGATTAAAGTTGTCAAACGTGATGGTAGAAAACATGCGTCACCAAATTCAGGATTTCCCGAAGCGGCATACGCTGGTGCGCTTGGCGTAAAGCTGGGGGGAGTAAACCGCTACGGGGGGGTGGAGCGTGTAAGCCCTGAGATTGGGGGCACCCGTAAGGTAACCCCGGAGGCGGTTCGTGAAGCGTTAAAGATTACCTGGATAGTATCGCTAGAATGCCTGCTTTTAGCAATGGCGGTGCTCTGGCTTTAGTGCCTTGGTAGGAGCGCTAGTCTGGGGTGTGTGAAGACTCCTTAAGCCCTGATTTTAAGGGTATTATCCGTTGACACTTCCGAGCCCGATTTGCTAGTGTTAACAGCTGGTTTCTACAAGGTGGAAGTGATTGTTACACAAGCGGTTTTCATAATATGTCATCAACGACTGACGGCGTTCTGAGGGCTCTAATAGAGGCTGCTGGCGAGCCTCTCTCCGGTGAGAAGCTCGCGGAGCTGTTGGGTGTCTCGCGCGCCGCCGTATGGAAGAGCGTCAAAGCCTTGGAAGCTGAGGGCTATGAGATAACAGGGCAGCGAGGTAAGGGCTACTCGATCTTGAGCGGCCCTGAGGTGCTGAGGGCGGGGGTCATCTCGGCAAAGCTAAAGACTTCTATACTCGGCTGCGAAGTGCGCCACTTCGATGAGCTTGATTCCACCAACCGGGAGTGCTCCCGCTGGGGCGAGGAGGGCGCGCCCGAGGGAGCGCTGGTTGTCGCCGACCACCAGCTTTCCGGCCGGGGCCGCCTTGGCCGTTCATGGCATGATGACCTTGGGGAGAGCCTTATGATGAGCCTCCTTTTGAGGCCTAAGGTAGAGCTCTCCCGGGCGCCGCTCTTGACCTTCGTCGCAGCGGTGGCGCTGGCGGAGACTTTATCCACCTGGCTAGATGAACAGAAGGTTGAGATAAAGTGGCCCAATGACCTGCTGGTCGACGGGCGCAAAATTTCAGGCATTCTGCTGGAGTCGCGGATTGAAGCTTCGCGCCTGGATTTCGTAGTTTTGGGGATGGGCGTAAATGTCAAGGGGAGCCTTGACGGTTTTCCAAGTGAGCTTAAGCAGAGCGCCACTACCCTTGAACGAGAGGGCGCCAGCGGAGTCTCCCGCCTTGAGCTGTTGGCAGGTTTTCTTGAGCGTTTAGAGGGGCTTTACCTTAGCTTTACAAAAGATGGTTTTGGGCCGGTAAAGGCTAGGTGGGACCGTTGGTTTAAGATGGTGGGCGAAGAGGTCCGCGTTACCGGCGGAGATAATGTTATTACGGGGGTAGTAAGGGAGCTTTCGAGCGATGGCGCTCTCATCCTTGAGAATAAGGGTGATCTGTTGCCGGTGCATGCTGGCGAGCTCTCCAGGCTGACCACTAGACGATGAGCGAAAGGCAGTAGACGATGCTGCTTGCAATAGATATAGGTAATACCCACGCTGTGCTCGGCATCTTCAAGGGAGATTCCCTTGAGGGCCACTGGCGCGTATCCTCAGAGCAAAGCCGGACCTCCGATGAGTACTGTGTACTTATAAAAGGCTTTCTCGACCTCGCGGGCTTTAAACGAGAAGATATAAACGGAGTCATAATAGCCTCGGTCGTACCCTCTTTGACGGGGGTTTTTGCCGATATCGCTAAGGTTCTATTTGATGTCGAAGCACTAACGGTGGGACCTGGCATTAGGACCGGAATGCAGATCCGCTGTGACGATCCGCGTGAGGTTGGTGCAGATCGTATAGTGAATGCTGTTGCAGCGACTTCAATTTTTGGTGGAGCGTCCCTGGTAGTTGATTTCGGTACGGCAACAACTATCGATTATGTAAGCGATAAGGGAGACTTCATGGGGGGGGCGATAGCGCCGGGCATCGGTGTTTCTATGGAAGCACTCTTTAGCCGCGCCTCCAAATTGCCGAAAGTATCACTCTCAAAGCCCCCCTCCGCAGTCGGAAGAAACACAGTGCACGCAATGCAGTCGGGGATATATTATGGCTACGTTGCGATGGTCGAGGGACTTATTAAGAGACTTAAAGATGAGGCGAAGCAGCCTCTACTTGTTATAGCTACCGGCGGTGCGGCAAGAAAAATTTCTACCGAGATAGACCTCATCGACCATGTCGATGAATTTCTTACGTTGAAGGGGCTTCAGATAATCTATCTATCAAACGCCACATAAGGGCGTCACAGAGATGACACAGGGAGCAGCCGCCAAGGGCGGCGCGCTCGATGAAAGGAGTCACGATGAAGAGGTTCGACGTCGAAAAGATCAGGAATGTTGCCTTGGTTGGACATGGGGGCAGCGGTAAGACCAGCCTTGGAGAAGCGATGATCTTCGTCGCCGGCGCCGCCAACAGGCTTGGTAAGGTCGATGACGGCAACTCCATACTGGACTTCGAACCTGAGGAAAAGTCGCACAACCTCACTCTTTCAACGGGCATAGCCTCCTTTGAGTACGATAAAAATAAAATCACCATCCTGGATACTCCCGGCTACGATGTATTTCTATACGACGGAATGTGCGCCCTTCACGCAGCTGAGGCGGCGATCCTTGTAGCAGGTGGCGACGGCGACATAAAGTTCGAAGCCGAAAAGATGTGGAAACGCGCTGAAGAGCTTGGCCTTCCCAGAGCTGTGACCATAACCAAGCTGGATAAGGAGAATACATCCTTTGATAAGGTTATGGAGCTTTTGCCCAACCACTTTGACTCCACCTTTGTCAAACTTCACCTACCCATTGGGTCAGCGGGGGAGTTCATGGGCTTTGTAGACCTTCTAACGATGAAGGCGGTCACTTTCTCCGACGCCTCGGGTAAGGGTGAGGAGGGTGATATCCCAGCTGATTTAGCGGATCTTGCGCAGTCAGCCAGGGAGGAGATGGTAGAGGGGCTCGTAGAGACTGACGAGAGCCTGATGGAGAAGTTCTTTGAGGGAGAGGATATCTCCACTCAGGAGCTTGAGAAAGCGCTAGCCACGGGCATGGCTTCCGGCGATGTGGTTCCGGTTACTGTCGCATGCGGGACCTCGGCAGTGGGGGCCAAGGCGCTCCTTGACCTTATAGTTTCAGCTTTCCCCTCCCCGGCGGATAGAGCTGAAGTCGCCGCAGAGGGGATTGATGGGATAACCGCCGACGAGAGCAAGCCCCTTGCCGCAGTGGTATTTAAGACGATCTCAGACCCCTTTGCTGGGCGGCTTAACATCTTTCGCGTATACCAAGGCAAGATGACCCCCGACGCCAGCTACCACAATGCAACAAAAGATGCCGAGGAGAGGATTGGGCAGATTGCCGCCCTCTTTGGCAAAGAGCTGGTCACCCTCCCGGAAGCGGGCCCTGGTGATATCTTCGCAGTGCCGAAGCTAAAAGAGACTGTAACGGGCGACACCTTTACCAAGAAGGGGGCCTCCGGCGCAATTGAGTTCTCTGCGCCGCCAGTGCCGCTAATCTCCTATGCCGCGACCGCCAAAAAGAAGGGCGAAGAGGACAAGCTCGGCCAGGGTATTAGGAAGATGCAGGATGAGGACATAACCCTCAGGGTAAATCGCAACGCGGAGACCAAGGAGCTGGTAGTATCCTGCATGGGAAGGCTCCATATCGATATAATCAATGAGCGCATGAAGCGAAAGTATGGCGCTGAGATGGAGCTGAAGACGCCGAAGGTTCCCTACCGTGAGACCCTGAAGGGCTCCACCAAGGTTCAGGGACGCCACAAGAAGCAGTCCGGCGGCAGGGGACAGTTCGCTGACACGTGGATAGAGATCAAGCCCCTTAAGAGCGGTGAGGGCTTCCAGTTTGTCGATAAGATTGTTGGGGGGGCCATTCCCCGTCAATATATTCCCGCCGTTGAGGCCGGAATCAAAGAGCGCATGGCCAAGGGCGTAATTGCCGGATACCCAGTGGTAGACGTCGAGGTTACCCTTTACGATGGTAAATACCATGATGTCGACTCATCTGAAATGGCCTTTAAAATAGCTGGCTCGCTCGGTTTCAAAAAGGGCGCCATGGAATGTAAGCCGGTACTGCTTGAGCCGATACACATGGTTACGGTCAGAGTCCCGGACGCAAGCCTGGGCGATGTAATAGGCGACCTCAACTCACGGCGTGGTCGCGTCCTCGGCATGGACCCAGAGGGCGGATGGCAGGTCGTAAAAGCTCATGTGCCGCTCTCCGAGGTTCAGGCCTATGCTCCTGACCTTCGTTCGATGACCGCTGGCCGGGGTACATTCGTCACTGAATTTGACCACTATGAAGAGGTCCCGGCGCAGTTAGCCGAAAAGATTATCGCTGAGGCGAACCTAGATGAGGATGAGGAGTAGCGATTTGTCCAGAAAATCCGGAAGGATTGAATGGTTATCGACAGGCCGCCCCCACGGTAGGGGCGGCCTGTCGGCCCCTACGTTAGTTGTGGCGTTAGCGGTACTGCTCGTTGCGCTGCTTATCGTCGCAAACCTTCTTTTGGAGCGTACTTCACAGAGACCGATAGCGCTGACCTCTTCAGATGAACTTTTAAGTTCGGTTGATGGTATATCGGATGCTTTGAGGAGTGAGCGGACTTCAGCTAAAACCGATGTTGAAGTTGTTGCCAAAGAGAGTAAGCTGCCCGAGAAAGTTCCAGCTCCCGCAAAAGAGGAGCCTCTTAAAGAGGCAGCTGTACCAGCGAAGGCAGCGCAAAAAACTTCTCACATTACCGAGAATCGAGCTGTTGCCAAGAATCACGGTGGCTATGCGGTGAGGGCGGGACTCTTTAGGAGCCAGCGTTATCTTATCGCGCTGGAGCGGGAGATCGACTCTGTTAAGGTTCCCCATTTCAGAGAAAAAATTGTCAGACCAGGTAGCGGCTTCAGGCTCACCATAGAGGCTGAAGACGCCCAGAGGGCGAGGGAACTTCTGGAAGCGCATGGGTATGAGGTTGAAGCCGCTGACGAGATGGTGGTTGCGTTTTACTTTGTAGAGAAAGAGGCTGAAAAGGCTCTCTTGTTTTTGAAAGAGAATGGTGTCAGAAAAGCTGCCATCTCACCTTACACAGGCGATCTGCCTGTTTGGAAGTTGAGCTGTGGTCCATATGCCGAGAAAGCGGAGGCCGACTCCGTAGCCGCTCTCCTTAGAAAGAAGAAGATAGTGGACGCTGTGGTTACGAAAAACGATTGATGAATAGCGATATACCTATTTCAGATGTTTTAAAAAAGAGTATCGCGCCAAGTGAGCCGCTTGATGTACGCCTAGCCTTTGCAAAGGGCGAGGTGCCGCTATCGAATCTGGAGATGCTTTCAGTATACTCAGTCCTTATAATGGACCCTGAGGAGGAGGTGAGGTCTTTAGCGTTAAAATCGCTTCTTGCTATCTCCCCGGCGAGCATTATCAAGGTTCTCGGGATCAACTCTTTTCCTGAGGTGCTTCTCGATACCATAGCCACATACTTTAAAGATAACGCGAGTATAATCCAGCAGCTTCTCACACACCCCAATCTATCACCAACAAGGGCGCTGGAGCTTATCCCCCATCTCACGCCAATCCAGGCAAAGATACTTGCCGGTAATGTGAGGCTGCTAAAAAGGAGCGCCGAGGTTTTGGCTGCGCTGATTGACAGCGGGCTCCTCTCGGAAGAGGAGTCAATAGCGCTCTCCAAATCACTGGGCAGTAAGGGGGTGGAAGAAAGGGGGGCGGAAGCTGAAAGGGCAGAGGTGGTTGAAGAATCCGCCGAAAAGACCTCTTTGGATGAAATCGCGCGGGTGGCGGCGGCGAAGACGATGGAGGTCATCGACGACTCACCTCTGAACGACAGTAAGAATATATATCAACTTATTCAGGGCCTTTCGGTGGCGGAGAAGATTAAGCTTGCCACCCTTGGTTCCGCAGGCGCGCGAAAGCTGCTAGCAAAGGATACAAATCGCTCAGTGGTAAGCGCCGTTATACATAGCCCGAAGATTCGTGAAGATGAGGTGTTGCTCATCGCTCAGGACAGGATGATGGCGGAAGAGGTCATCTCCTATATACTTACCCGCAAAGAGTGGCTGAAGAATTACCCTATAAGGCTAGCATTAGCACAAAACCCGAAGACGCCAATGCCAAGGGCGATACGCCTCCTGGAAACTCTCCAGGAAAAGGACCTTAGGAACCTTTCCAAGAGCCGCAACGTCGCCTCTGTGATATCAACTTCCGCATTGCGTATTCTCCACCGTCGAGGGAAGAATTAAAGAGAGGTTTTTCAAATGGCTTCATTAGTATCAGTAAATACCAGCGAGACCAAAGGTGTTAGAAAAACTCCAGTTGGAGAGGCGAAAATAACTACGGAGGGCCTCAAGGGGGACGCTCATTCCGGAGATTGGCACCGTATGGTTAGCCTGCTTGCTCAGGAATCAATAGATAAAATGGTGAAGATGGGGCTAGATGTAGGCCCAGGTGATTTTGGTGAAAACCTGACCACCGAGGGAGTCGACCTGCTTTCGCTGCCATTGGGAGCACGCTTCACCATCGGTGGTGGAGTTACCCTGGAGATGACTCAGCATGGTAAAGAGTGCCATGACCGCTGCGCGATCTACCACCAGGCTGGCGATTGCGTAATGCCGCGCGAGGGTGTATTCGCGAAGGTTGTCTCAGTCGGTGAAGTTAAAGTTGGCGACAAGATCGAGGTGCTTGATTGACTTTGATTAATACCGACCTATTCAAGGCGGGCATACTAACCCTCTCCGATAAGGGGTCGAGGGGTGAACGTGAAGATCTTTCAGGCCAGGTTATAAGGGACCTATTGTCTGGTGGTCCGTACTCGGTGGAGCTCTATGAAGTGATCCCGGACGAAGCCGATATCATAGAGGCTAAATTGATTGAGTGGGTTGATAAGGAGGGGGCCAACCTAATTTTGACTACGGGCGGTACGGGGCTTTCACCGAGGGATGTAACTCCTGAGGCGACAAAGAGAGTGATCTCTTTTGAGGTTCCCGGGCTCGCGGAGGCGATGCGCGCTGAGAGCCTCAAAAAAACCCCGCATGCCATGATATCAAGGAGCGTTGCGGGGGTTCGAGGCAGCTGCCTCATCGTCAATCTTCCTGGCAGCCCCAAAGGGGTGCGGGAAAATCTGGAGGTCATACTGCCTGCCTTACCCCACGCTCTGGCTAAGCTATGCGGTGACCCCTCTGACTGTGCCAGATAAACGCAGTACTTAATCCTCCAGGATAGTCCCACCGGAGAGAACTCCATCCTCCTCTGCTAGTTTCAGTAGCTCACGGGCGCGCTTTGCCGACTCCGGGTAAGTCATTAGTATACGGTCGGCAAGCCCCGTAACTACGCTGACAGGGTAAGGGGAGGCTCCGGCTTCCTTCACCCGCGCGAAGACTCCGTGAGATTCAAGTACCCCCTTTGCTACCTCTATGGCAAATATATCTCCGGTCGAGTAGACCTCCTCAAGTATCTCAAACAAGTGACACCCGTAGGGTTAAGGGAAGAGGACCGGGACCTTGAGCCCTTTGTCCTGGGGCCAGCCCATCATCTTATTCATATTCTGAACGGCCTGTGAACTAGCTCCCTTTGCAAGATTATCTATGACTGAGAGGAGTATCAGGTGCCCGGTTGAGGGGTTTTCCCTGACTGCGATCATGCATCTGTTGGTGCCCCTGACGAAAGCCGTGTCGGGCAGCGTCTCCCCGGGTGTTACTTCGACGAAGGGTGTGTCGTTATAAAAATCACGCCACGTTTTTTCTACCTTGTCCCTGCCGACACCATTTAACGCAGTAGCGTATATAGTCGCTAGCATGCCCCTGGACATGGGGACAAGATGTGGAGTGAAGACCACCTTTACCGGGCTGCCGGATGCCTTTGAGAGGTGCTCCTCAATTTCAGGCGTGTGGCGATGCGCCGCAACCTTGTAAGCCTTAATGGACTCGTTAGCTTCGCAAAAGTGCGTCGTCTGGCTGGCGCCCCTTCCTGCGCCGGAGACCCCCGACTTGGCATCAATTATGATTCCATTTGTAGATATCAGCCCCTCTTTTAGAAGCGGGTATAGGGGGATAATCGAACAGGTGGGGTAACATCCAGGGTTTGCTACAATCTTTGCCCCTTTAACCTCTTCTCCGTAAAGCTCAGTTAGACCGTAGACCGCCTCTTTGAAGAGCTCGGGATGAGGGTGCTCCTCATAATGCTCTTCATATACGGAGACTTCGGAGAAGCGAAAGTCGGCAGAGAGGTCAATTACCCTCTTGCCTTTCGCGACCAGCTTTGCGACTATCCCCGCGCTCGCTTTATGGGGGAGCGCGGTGAAGAAAAGCTCCGCCTGGTCCAGAACTCCCTCATCATTGTGGTCTTCGAATGTTAACCCCAAATGGCCTAGACCGGGATAACATGCCGAAAGTGGTTCACCGGCATATTGCCTGGAAGTTATTAGAGATATTTCGACCATCGGATGGTGGTAGAGGAGCCTGATAAGCTCAGCCCCTGTGTAACCGCTTGCTCCAATAATACCTGTCTTTATCATCTCACTCTCACCTGGGTAGAGGGTAATAACAAGAAAAGGCCCCACGAGGGGGCCTTTTGTAATCCGTAAACAGCGTCGTAAAGATTAACGCTTGGAGAACTGGCAACTCCTGCGGGCTTTGTGACGACCATACTTCTTGCGCTCAACGATACGCGCGTCGCGGGTCAGTAGGCCAGCTTTTTTAAGAGTGTCACGGAGCTCGTCACCCTCTGCCTCGACAAGCGCGCGGGCAATCCCATGACGGATAGCTTCAGCCTGTCCGGTGGGGCCGCCGCCCTTGACGTTTACCTTGATATCGTATTTTTCAAGGCGCTCGGTGAGGTTCAAAGGAACCACAACTGCACGCTGATGAGCTTCACGGGGGAAGTGCTGCTCAAGGGTGCGGTCCTTGTTGATTGTGATTTTGCCCTCGCCCTCGCTCATGTAGACGCGTGCGATGGATGTTTTTCTCTTACCGGTGGTCTGAATAACGCTCATCTTAATCCTCTACCCTTACATTTCCAGCGGGGTGGGCTGCTGTGCTTCGTGGGGATGCTCGGCGGAGGCGTAAACCTTCATCTTGGAGAGCATCTTGCGACCCAGCGGGTTCTTGGGGAGCATGCCGCGCACTGCGGCCTTCAGGATCTCTTCGGGCTCGCGCTCGAACATTTCCCGGGCGCTGCGTCCGCGGATGCCGCCGGGATGACCGGTGTGCCACCAGTACATCTTCTGGTCAAGTTTGTTGCCGGTGAAGCGGACCTTGTCAGCGTTGACGACGACAACAAAGTCGCCTGTGTCCACGTGGGGGGTATAGGTAGGCTTGTGCTTACCGCGCAGCACTGTGGCGATCCGGGTGGCCAGACGACCGACGGTCATACCCTCTGCGTCGACCACGAACCAGTCGGGATTCACGGTCTGCGGTGTTGCCATATAGCTTTTCATAACTAAAACCTCTGAACTCTAGAGAATATTTGTCAATCGCACAGGTCCGCGCGCGGACCTAGTTGCTCCGAAAGCAGCCTTTTATAACCGAAGACGAACCCCGTGGCAAGGAGAAACT
>PKTT01000031.1 GCA_002869015.1 Deltaproteobacteria bacterium | reverse complement strand
TTAAAAGTCAGATGCTCTACCAACTGAGCTAACGGCCCTTTTTTCGGAGGGATTTTTATACTAGCCCTCACGCGGCTAGTCAAGGTTTCTTTAAGCGAAAGGGTTCTGAACCTCGACAGTTTCTTCACGGCCCGGCCCCACTGAGACCATAACGACTGGGCACCCCGTATATTTTTCCATCTTTTCAAGCAGTTTGACGGCGTTGGGTGGAAGCTCCCCAAGTTCGCGTGCCCCGCTGATATCCTCGGACCAGCCGCCCATTGTTTCAAAGATCGGCTTACAGCGTTCCAAATCTTCGAGCCTTCCGGGGAAGTATTCAATGCGCTCGCCGTCAAGGTCGTATGCTGTGCAGACTTTTATCTCATCTAGGCCGCCAAGTACGTCGATTTTGGTTACGGCGAGTCCGCCCAGGCCGTTCATACGAGCTGCATGTCTAAGCGCCACGAGGTCGAGCCAGCCGCAGCGCCGGGGCCTGCCTGTGGTTGAGCCGAACTCCGCGCCCTTATCTCTCAGGTGGTCGCCGATGGAGTCGAAGAGCTCGCTGGGGAAGGGGCCGGAGCCAACGCGGGTGACGTAGGCCTTTGTTATGCCGACTACGGTGCCCAGCTTGTTGGGGCCGATGCCGGAGCCGGTGACTATGCCGCCGGAGCCCGTGTTTGAGCTAGTAACGTAGGGGAAGGTGCCGTTATCGATGTCAAGCAGCGCCCCCTGTGCGCCTTCGAAGAGGATTGTATCGCCAGCCTCGGAGATTTCGTTGAGGATGACAAAGGTATTCTTAATGTGGGGTTTAAGGCGTTCGCCCTGCTCCAGAAGCTCATCAAGAATCTCATCGACTGTGAAAATGTCTGCGCCCAAATGTCTTAAGAGTGCGTTTCTCTCGTCGAGGAGCTTCTCTAAGCGGTCGCGGAGTATGGCGGGGCGTATAAGGTCGCCCATGCGCACACCTGCGCGGGAGGCTTTGTCCTCATAGCAGGGGCCTATGCCACGGCAGGTTGTGCCGATTTTATTCTTGCCCGCCGCCACCTCACGCGCCTTGTCCAGCGCCTTGTGGCAGGGGAGGATAACGTGGGCCGACTCGGAGATTATCAGGGTCTCCGGCGAGACCGCCTTTCCATGTGTGGCGAGCCCGTCAATTTCCTCAAGGAGGATGCCGGGATCAATTACCACACCGTTGCCTATGACGCACCTCTTACCCTCGTGGAGGATGCCGGAGGGGACATGGTGGAGAATGATCTTTTCGCCGCCAACGACAAGGGTGTGGCCCGCATTATTGCCGCCCTGGCATCGAACCACGAGGTCGGCGGTGCGGCTATAAATATCGACGACTTTTCCCTTGCCTTCGTCGCCCCACTGCGCGCCGACAACGACTACGTTGGACATCTTCGCTTCCCTTAAAGAAAGGTTGGTAACCAACCGTTAACGCCAAAAACCCCAGGCATTTGCCTGGGGCATGCTCTCACTTACGCAATTCTAGCACGTGCTCTAAATATTCTGCAAACATCCCTTCAACTCTTCTTTTGATACCTCGCGGCGTTCATCGGTGGCGAGGTCTACCAGAAGAGCTTTTTCCAAGGGAACGCCATCGGCGCCCAGCGCTACGGCAAAGGCGAAATTCTGCTCACTCGCCGCCGCCACCGACTCGCCGAGGGGGCGCTTCACAAGGTCGCGGGATGCGCGTACGCCCAAAGCTCTGAGTGACCTTGCGAGGGAGATTGCTTCATCACGGCTTGCAAGGAAGTTGATTATAAATGCACCAGAACGAGCGGTACGTGCGCCCTTGCTCTGAAGGGCCAGTGCCTCAGCCACTGATAGAATATCAATTGAAAAGCCCGAAGCAGGGAGTGTCCTGCCGTAAGCCCCTACAAGGTCGTCATAGCGGCCGCCGCGCGAGAGCGGGGTGCCTACGTGGTGGACGAACCCCTCGAAGATTATCCCTGTGTAATAGTTGACGCCGCGAATCTCGCCGAGGTCAACGGTCAGGTACTCGCCGAGCCCATGCTTATCCACGAACTCAAGGGCGCGTGAGAGGTTTAAAAGCGCCGCCCTGGAGTGGTCTGATTCGGCCAGAGTCCCGGCACGTTTTAATACCTCAGGCCCACCAGCAAGGAGGGGGAGGGCTAGAAGAAGCTCTTTTTTTGCGTCGGATAGGGGCGCATCGGCGAGGGCGGTCTCAAGGTCGGAGAGGTCCTTTCTTTTGACCGCATCTGTTATCGCGAAGAGCATATCCGGCGCCAGCGTAACGTCCTTGAATATCCCCTTGAAGAACTCGACCTGCCCAACATCCACCTTGAATTCCGCAAGGCCCGACGCCCTTAGGCAATCGACCATCATCGCAATTGCTTCGGCGTCGCCCTCGGGGTCCATAACCCCCATAAGCTCCGCACCAGCCTGATGGAGTTCGCGGCGTTTGCCCTTAAGGTTTGGTACATGGCGAACCACCGGCCCCTCATAGAAAAAGCGCAAGGGGAGGGCGGCCTCGGCGAAGCGGGACGCCGCAATGCGCGCAAGCTGGGGGGTGAAGTCCGCGCGCAAGCTAAGGACACGGCCGCTTAGGCGGTCTACCATCTTGTAGAAGGAGACTTCCTCGTCGGAGTCGGGGAGCGCCCTCGCGAGCGCCTCCGCGTGTTCGATGAGTGGGGGCTGTACGGGGCGATAGCCCCAGCCCGCCATCGTAATAAGGATGGTGCGGCGCAGCGCGATGAAACGCTCCGCCGCCTCCGGTAGTATATCCGCGACGCCTGCAGGCAGCTCCAGGTGGAGCCTGCCGCCCTTGTCGTTTGGCATATTCACTTTATAGATAGACCTTATGCAGATTATTCACATTATCAAGTGCACCGAGCGCTTCAAGCGTCGCATCGTCGGGCTCGGAGTCTACATTGATTACGGTGATCGCATCGCCGCCGGGGGCGGAGCGGCCAAACTGAAGCTGGCCGATATTTATCCCACGCTCGCCGAGGGTGGTGCCGATAGCGCCAACGAGACCGGGGCGGTCATTGTTCCAGAGTATGAGCATGTTGCCCTCCGGTGTCGCCTCGATATCTATGCCGTCTATCTCAACCACGCGGGGCTCGTTCTTGCCGAAGACCGCGCCGGCGAGGGGGCGTCCGCCCTTGTCCGCTACAACATTGAGGCGGATGAGGGAGGTGTAATCACCACCCTTGGAGGAGACCGTCTCACGTACATCAATACCACGCTCTTTGGCGGTAACGGGTGCGTTTACGATATTGACCCACTCACCGGCAGCGTGCTTCAAGAGGCCGGAGAGTGCTGCCGCCGTTAGGAGCGGGGTGCGCCCCTCAGCGGCTTTCCCGCTGTATTCAATCTCCACTGCGCGTATAGCCTCAAGGCCGAGCTGCGCCTGAAGCGCGCCGAGCTTCTCGGCGAGGTGGAGGAAGGGGCCCATCTGCTCAAGGGCCTCCGGCGAAACGGAGGGTACGTTTATGGAGTTTACGATTACCCCCTTAAGCAGATAGTTGCCGATCTGCTCAGCCACCTGTATCGCAACCGCGGTCTGCGCCTCCTCGGTGGATGCGCCGAGGTGGGGGGTGCAGATGAGGTTAGGGTGTGAAACGAGGGGTGTCAGGCCTGGGGGCTCCTCGGAAAAAACGTCGAGCGCCGCACCAGCCACCTTGCCGGACTCAAGCCCTGCGAGGAGGTCTCCCTCATTTACGATGCCGCCGCGCGCAGCGCAGACGATATAGACGCCGTCCTTCATCGTGGCTATTGTTGCCGCGTTGATGAGGTCAGTGGTCTCCTTTAGCTTTGGAACGTGGATGGTGATAATGTCCGCGCCGGCGAAGAGCTCCTCAAGAGAAGCCTTCTCAACGCCGAGCTCCGCAGCGCGCTCAGGGGTGATAAAGGGGTCGTAGGCGAGCACCTTCATCTTGAGGCCCAGGGCGCGGTCCGCGACTATTGAGCCGATAGCGCCAAGGCCGATTACGCCGAGGGTCTTGCCGCACATCTCGTGGCCCTGAAACTTCTTCTTCTCCCACTTGCCCTCCTTCATCGAGGCGGTGGCCTGGGGGATGTTCCTTACGAGGCTCATCATTAGGGAGAGGGCGTGCTCGGCGGTGGTCGTGGTGTTGCCGCCGGGGGTGTTCATTACGATTACCCCCTTGTTGGTGGCTGCCGGAACGTCCACATTGTCAACGCCGATGCCTGCGCGTCCAACGACCTTGAGGTTTTTCGCCGCTTCGAGAATCTCAGCGGTGACCTTGGTCGCGGAGCGGATGACGAGGCCATCGTAATTACCGATGATCTCCTTTAGCTCCTCAGGCTTAAGGCCGGTGTTTACATCTACCTCAAGACCCTCAAAGGCATTCAGGATGTCGATGCCCTCCTTGGCGAGGTTGTCGCTTATAAGGACGCGCTTCATCTATGCACCCTCCCTGAGAATTTCCATCGCCTTCGCGACGCCCTTGCCCATCTCGAACTCGTAGCCGGCGTCGGCAAGCGCCATCTCAAGGGCGGAGAGCCCGGTTATAACGTCAAAGGTCCCGGCGTAGCCTAGGTGGGCGAGGCGAACAATCTTGCCCTTTGCCTCATCCTGACCGCCCGCTACGGTGACCGCGTAGGATTCACGGAGAATCTTCTTCACCTTGAGCCCGTCGATTCCATCTGGAATTTTGACCGCGGTGAGCGCGTCGGAGGGTGAGTCGGGGGCGAAGAGCTCAAGGCCGATAGCCTTGGCGCCTTCACGCGCTGCCTTGGCGAAGCGGGCGGTGCGCTTGTGCACGTTCTCCAGCCCCTCCTCCTTTATCATCGCGAGGACCTTTCTCAGGCCTACGATGAGGGAGACAGCCGGTGTCCAGGCGGTCTGCTTGTCCGCCAGCTTTTTCTTCTCCAGCTTGATGTCGAAGTAGTAGTGGGGGATGTTCGCCGTCTCAAGGAAAGCGTCAGCCTTCTCGGAGGAGGCGATGAAGCCCAGCCCCGGGGGGAGCATTAGCGCCTTCTGACTTCCCGTTACGACTATATCCAGCCCCCACGCGTCCATCGGCAGGTCGAAGACGCCGGTGGCGGTGATAGCGTCCGCGACGCAGATTACGCCGGGGCGCTTGGCGGTTATCGCCGCGATCTCCTTGGCGGGGTGCTTGACCGCCGTGGAGGTCTCGCTGGCCTGGAAGTAGACGGCGCGGATTTCGGGGTCTTCGTCAAGAAGCTTCTCTATTACTGCGGGGTCGACGGCTTTACCCCATTCGACCTTGACCTCGATGGGGACGCAGCCATAGGCCTTTAAAATCTTGCCCCAACGCTCGCCGAACTTACCGCCGTTGACAAAGATAGCCTTGTCGCCGGTGCGCAAAAAGGATGTGACCGCGGCCTCCATCGCGCCGGTGCCGGAAGAGGCGAGGATTACAACATCGCGCTCAGTCTGGAAGAGGTATTTAAGACCCTCCAGGCACTCCTCGAAGATAGGTTTGAATTCAGGTTCGCGGTGGTGGATTATAGGCAGCGCCATATCCATAAGTGCTTCGGGGGGTACCGGGGTCGGCCCGGGGGCGAGCAGAACGTTCTTCTTCAAAGCTAAATCCTCCATATCTGAAAAATATGTCGGGGCTCAAGGTTTAAGCCCCGTAATTTTATCGGTTCAACTAGGTCGGTAAAGAAGCCACGCAGTTTAACTTTTGCCGAGGCGTTCCGTCAAGAATCAGCCCTCTTTCGGCGGGGCGTCATCCGCTTTTTTCTTCGCGGCAGTAGAGCGCCTGCGGCGAGGCGTTTTGGGCTTCTCCTCCTTAGCGGAAGATGGCTCCTCCTTCGCGGCTTTCTCAGCAACCTTTTGGGGCTCGGCCTCCGTCGTTTCAGCCTTCTTCTTCCTGGGGGTGCGTTTTCTTGCCGGCTTCTTTACCTCTTTATCTTGCTCCACTACCTTAAGCTCATCGCTTTTATTATCTTTGGGGGGTGTCTCCTCAAGGGAGGGGCCCGCGGCAATTGCGTCTACAATCTCCCTCGCGGAGGGCTTCTTCGCCGCCGGTTTTCTAGCCCGTGAGGTGGCTCTCTTTTTGGGAGCGCTCTTCTCCTCCACCTTCTTATCTCCAGCCTCGACGGCTTCCTTTTCCTCAGCTTTAGCTGCTGTTGCGGGCTGCTCCTCTGCAGGCTTCTTTTTCGCCCGTGAGCGGCTGGCGCGCTTTTTGGGTGCACTTTTCTTTTCAGGCTCGCTCTTTGTCTCAGGCTCAGCGTTTGGCGATTCCTGAGCCGCATCAACTTTAGGAGCAGGCTCAGATGGAGCAGGCGCTTCTGAAGTGGCGGGAGCCTTGGATTCGGAGGCATCTATAGCGCTCTCTACTTCAATCTGCTTTTTAGTAGCGCTGTCCTGGGTGGTCTCCACTGCGGCGGCGGCAACTTCAGCCGCGTCGGCGTTTTCTGAGGCGGGTTTAGCGCGACCCCTGCCTCGGCCTCCCCGGCGCCTCGGGCGCCTCTTCTTGGGCTGCTCTGCGCCATCATCGGTGGAGCCGCTCTCTTGAGCCTCCTCCTTAGTCTGGGGGGGGGTATCAGCCTCGGGTTGAGGACCCTTGACTTCTTCGGTTGCCTCCTTGATATCCGCCTCGGCGGATTTCGTGTCAGCATCCTCCTCGACCTTCTCGGCGCCCTCTGACTTGCTGGCTGCTTCAGCTACGTTGGCGGAAGATTTTTTCCTGCGGGGCCTGCGGCGGCGCTTCTTCTTCGGGGCTGTGGCTTCATCGCCGGCGGCTTGCTCCTTTTGCTCCTGCTTAAGCGCCTCGGGCTCTTCCTTAGCCCCACCATCTTCATCTTCATTGATTGCCGTATATGAAGCGGTAGCGGCCTCCTCCTTCTCTGTCTTCACCTGGTACTCTGGGCGTAAAGCGGTGCCCTTCGACGAGAGGCGGTCAAGGTGGAAGTTGGAGGGTAGATTTGTCTCCACGCGGACGCGCTCGCCCAGCGAGAACTCTGCGTAGTACTGGTTGGGCAATAGCGCCGTCTCCGCGAAGATTGAAACCGGCGCTCCAAACTTAAGCTCAAGCTCTCTTAGGCTCTGGCGCTTTCTATTCATCAGGAATGTCGCGGTCTCAACCGGGACCCCTACGCAAGCGGAGCGTGCGCCCTTGCCCTTCGCGAGGACCGCCTGTACCACTCGAAGCACTGAGAGCGCGAATGATTCGGTAGCGATTAGTCTGCCCGTGCCTTGGCATATCGGGCATGGGGAGGTGAGCTTTGTCCCCTGCGCCGACTTGAGCCTTTGGCGGCTCATCTCAAGGAGGCCGAACTTCGAGATTGTCCCTACATCAATGCGCGCCTTATCGCCCTTGAGGGATTTGACCAGCTCTTTCTTGACCTTGGTGCGGTTCGCGGAGGAGCGCATATCGATGAAGTCTATGACGATGAGGCCGCCAAGGTCGCGGAGCCTCAGCTGCCTGGCAACCTCTGAGGCCGCCTCAATATTGGTAACGGTGGCGGTCTTCTCGATATCGTTAGCGCCTGGCCCCGCGCCGGAGTTCACATCGACCGATACAAGCGCCTCTGTGCGCTGTATGACGATGGAGCCGCCGGAGGGCAGTTTGACCTTCTCCGAGTGTATTGAGGATATCTGCCCCTCAAGGTTGTGCTTGGAAAATAGCGGGGAGTTGCCCTCATAGTAGCGCACTCGGGAGGTGTTCCAAGGCATCACGGAGGAGAAAAAAGCCTTTACCCGCTTATATATAAGCGCATCGTCTACAAGAAGCTCTTTGATGTCCGGGGTAAAGTAGTCGCGGATGGTGCGGATGACAATATCGCTCTCTTGATAGAGGATAGCGGGGGCTTTGGAGTTCTCTGAGAGGTCATTTACCCGCTTCCAGAGGCGGAGCATATAGGTGACATCGCGCTGGATATCCTGCTTGGTCTGGAGCTCGGCGGCAGTGCGTATGATGTAGCCCATACCCTCGGGTATTGCGGTTTCGTCAACGGCCTTACGCAGTTTATCGCGGACCTTGCCGTCCTCTATCTGTTTAGAGACTCCGCGCTTCGCTACAAGGGGCATCAGGACCAGGTATCGCCCGGGGATGGAGATGTAGGTGGTCAGGGCGGCGCCCTTGTCGCCGATCTCACCCTTCTTCACCTGGACCATGACCTCCTGGCCTCGCCGGAGGTTGTCGGCCTTTCTCTCACCGGATTTGTAATAATCGGGATGGATTTCGTGGAAGGCGAGAAAGCCGTTTTTTTCCCTGCCGAAATCGACAAAGACAGCCTCCAGCCCCGGAACTACACGCTCAATTTTTCCCTTGTAAATATTTCCCTCAATGAGGGTGTCGTGTGAAGTGTCGATTGAGAGCTCTTCAAGGAGGCCATCGTTTAAGATGGCGATGCGGCTCTCCTCCTCATTCTTCACGTTGACAAACATCTGCCTTGGCATTTTGCCAACCCTTTCGATTCTGTGGGTACCGCTATAGCTCTGCCCCCCCGGGCCGGGCATTCACTATTGAACCTTATAACAAAACGTGGAGTATGGTAGAAGTGAATAAGGTGTAAATGGATTAAAAGGCGGTAATTTATGGCTTATTCAGGCGTTATGGCTACCCCGGAAGAAATTTCCGCTTGCGTGTCGGCTGACCGCCGAATCGGCGCTATCTCCAAAGCGCTCTTTGATGCAGGCGCGGGAGAGGCTTATCTAGTAGGCGGCAGCGTACGAGACATTGCCCTAAAAACTCAGCGGGAGCTGCCGGATTTTGATATCGCGTTAAGAAATTCCTCCCTCAAAATTGCCGAAAAAGTCGCCAAAGCGCTCGGGGGAAGCGGCTTTGCCCTCGACGAGGGCGAGCGCGCCTACCGAGTCGTAACCAAAACCTTTGAGGCAGACCTTGTCGGCTTTCGCGCCGAAGATATAGAGGGGGATCTAAGGGGTCGCGATTTTACCTTGAATGCTATGGCGGTCTCCCTCGCTGACGGGGCTTTTACCGACCCCCTTGACGGATACGCGGCGCTATTCGAGGGCACGCTGATACCCTGCTCCGGGGAGGCAATGGAGGCAGACCCCTTAAGAATCCTCCGCGCATTCCGCCTTGGAGCCACCCACTCACTCGCTATCTCCCCGGCACTTAGCGGGCAGATTGCCCTTACAAAAGGGCAGCTGGCTCCCGACGCCGGGCGAATCTCGCCGGAGCGGATAAGGGATGAGCTTTTCAAGCTCCTTGGAGGAGGGGAGGCGGGGGCAGCGCTGAGGTCACTACAGCGTAGCGGCGTTCTCTTCACCCTCTTCCCATTTGTGAGCGACTGGGAGGGAATGGATCAGGGTGATTACCACTCCCATGACCTCCTTGAGCACGCTTTAAGGGCCGCCGAGGAGGCGGTCAGGGTCGCCGGAGAGTGTGAGGGGTGGCTTTTAGAGCACTTCTCAGAAGAGCTGGAGCAGAACATAAGCCGCAGGGCGCTTTTTATCTTCACAGCGTTCTTCCACGACATTGGAAAACCAGAGACGCGCAGGGTTGAGCCGGGCGGGCGCGTCCGCTTCATAACCCACGATACCCTTGGGGCAAAGATGATCTCCAAGCTCCTTGAGTCTTTGAGGGTCGGCAAGCGGGCCCGTCTGGCTGCAAAGCGGGTTGTAGCCGGCCACATGCGCCTCTATGGCCTTGCAAATCAGGAGCGGCCGACTGAGCGGTCACGGCTCCGCTTTCTTCGCGATCTAGGGGAGGAGTCGCCGGAGACGGCGCTCCTCGCCCTATGTGATGAGCGCGCCACCGGCGATAACGCTCCAGCCCTTGATAAGCTAAAAGCTACTGCGGAGGAGATACTGGAGCTATACCGTGAGAGCCTCTTTGCAGTGGAGAGGAGCGAGCCGTTGCTCCGTGGGCGCGAGATTGTCGATATCCTGGGAGTGGGTGAGGGGGTGCTGGTGGGAGAGCTGCTCTCCGCGGTGGCTGATGCCGAGGAGCGGGGTGATATCTCGACGAAGGAGGAGGCGCTCGCCTTTCTTCGGGAGCGCCTTGATACCCACTAGCTGAACTTGAGGCTGATTCAGCGAACCATAGGCGAGGGGGTTACCGCCCCATCCTTTTTATCAAGGGCGTCAAGATGAGAAGCTACAGCGCGGGATAGATTGGCCTCCGCCGGGTCGATTCCCTTGTCGTTACAGTAGCCCTTTGCCGCGCTTAGCGCAGAGAGGATATCCTCTCCCGCCTCTTGGTCTGATTTGCCTGCGCGCATCCGCTTTATGAGGTGGCTTACTACGTCGGTAAGGCACCCCTCCCTGCACCCGCACCCAGCGCAATTTTCAATCACCTCCGCCAGCACCTCTTTGGCGCCCCTCATTCCATAATAATGGGCAAGCATCGGCTCAAGGGAAGCGCGTTCCTCTTCGGATAGCTCAACCGAGGTCGAGAGCTGGTCGCCAATCGGAGCAGCCAGCGCCGGGAGCTGGATTAATAGGAAAATTAGCGCAAGTGCAAGTGAACGGCTGGTTTTCATGGTTTAACCTTAAAATTAACAAATAAATTGAAAATGAAATCTTTGCCATAAAGAAGGATATCAAATACGGGGACTATTTTAACTTAAAATATCATATTCGCAAAAATGCGAACTTGACCCAGGCTTATGATGGGCGTAGCCTTTGTCCCGCAAAACACTATTTTAAAATGAGCCTTGCTTGAGTGGGCAGAGCCCTGGCGAGACCCTTTGATATGAATTTTTTGCGCAAATTTAAGCTGAGAAACCAGCTACTGTTAATGCTCTTGCCCCTCCTTCTGGGGGCGGTGCTCATTACCGGTGGTATTGTCGGGACTGTCTCCTCACGCCTCGCCTTTCAAGGGGTCACCGCAGCGAGCCGCGCAGACCTGGAGCACATGGCCGCCTTTACCCTTGACCTTCTGAACTCCCACTACCAACAGTTCGATGTTTATCGCGAGGACAAAAAGGAGACGGTGCGCCGCGACCTTTCCACCCTGGTGAATCTCGCCTACCGCCTCGCCGAAGAGAAAGATCAGGAGTTTGCCGAGGGGCGCATCTCCCTTGAGACCGCCAAGAAGGAGACCGCCGCCGCGTTAAGAGCTTTTGCCGTAGGTCAAACAGGCTATTTCTATGTAATGAACCCAGAAGGCGACCTCCTTGTTCACATAGCGCAGGAGGGGCGGAACATCATCGATTCCAAAGATGAGGATGGACATTACTTCATACGTGAGATGACTCATAATGCTCCCGCTGCCGCTACGGGGGAGGTGCTCTACACAGAATACCCCTGGCGCAACGAGGCGCTGGGGGATGAGTTCCCCCGCAGAAAAGCGGTTGCTTACCGCTACTTCAAGCCCTGGCGTTGGATAATAGCGAGCTCAAGCTATCTGGACGAAACATATGAGGACACCGCCTTTGAGGAGCGCTCATACGCGGAGCTCAAGGCACGCATTGAGGCGAAGCGGGTGGGGGAGACAGGCTACATCTACGCCCTTGACGCGGGTGGAAACGCCGTTATTCATCCATTCCGTGAGGGCGAGAACCTCCTCGACGAAAAGGACCGCGACGGAAGATACTTCATACGCGAGATGCTAAAAAATCGCTCGGGGTGGATAAGGTATCCCTGGATGAACGCAGGCGACGAGGTGCCCCGTATGAAGATCGTGCGCTACGAGTTTTTTGAGCCATTGGGGTGGGTGGTAGCGGTGGGCTCCTATGAAAATGAGTTTTTCCATGATGCCAACCTGATAAAGGAGAAGGTGCTAGGCTTCATGGGCCTTGTGGTTGCGGGAGTCCTCCTCGTGGCGCTGGCGCTGATATATCTGCTCTCAAAGGTATATACGCGGCCAATTACCCGAATGACCGAAGTAATTCGAAGGGTGCGCGGCGGAAGCCTAACCGACAGGATGGAGGCTGGAGGGGGCGATGAGCTGGCGGAGCTGGCCAGCGCCTATAACGACATGACCGAGGCTATACGCCAGAACCGGGAGATGGAGTCCAAGCTGGCGCAGCAGGGCAAGATGGCCTCCCTGGGCGTCCTTTCCGCAGGTGTGGCCCATGAGATTAACAACCCCCTCGGAGTAATCCTCGGCTACGCGGGTTACCTGGAGCGAAAGCTCCCGCCCGATGATGTCAACCTGCGCTATGTTCAGGAGATAAAACGGGAGACCAAGCGCTCTAAAAAGATCGTGCAGGACCTCCTCAGCTACGCGCGCGCGCCCCGCCCAGCCTACGAGAAGGTCGATACCTCAGGGCTGCTGTAGCAGATAGTGGATTTCGCTAGCGCCCATACGGATATGGAGGGGGTTCGCGTTGTGCGTAACATTGAACGTGGGCTACCTCTGGTGGCGCTGGATTCAGACCTTATTAAGCAGATGGCGATAAATATAATCCTCAACGCAGGGGCCGCCATGGAGGGAGGGGGGATTCTCACCGTCTCAGCGCGGATGTCAGGGGAGGATAATGTCGAGATAATCTTCGAGGACAACGGCGTCGGTATGGATGCAGAGGTGGCGAGACAGATTTTCGAGCCCTTCTTCACTACGCGCCAGCGCGGCACGGGACTTGGGCTTTCAATAACAAAGCAGATAATAGAGCGTCACAGCGGCGAGATACGCGTCGAATCAGAGCCGGGCAAGGGGACCGTCGTCACCGTTACCCTGCCTGTGAACCACGAGGAGTTTTGATGGAGGCGCGGCCGAGGATACTTTTTATCGATGACGAGGAGGGGATGTGCCGGATGGTCGACGCTGTCCTCTCGGATGAGGGGTACGACGTCACGGTAAACATCCGCGCCGATGAAGCGCTGTCCGCCTACAAGCCGGGTGACTACGACCTCGTTATAACCGATGTGAGGATGCCTGTGATGAGCGGCCTTGAGGTGCTCGCCAGGGTGAGGGGGCAGGAGCCCGCGCCGCCTGTTATAGTCGCCACAGCCTACGCGACACTTGAGACCTCGATAGACGCCCTCCGTAAGGGCGCATACGATATGCTGACCAAGCCCTTTGAGCCTGAGGAGCTTCTCCACCGCATCAGGAATGCCCTGGCGAGAAATTCACTCATCGCCGAGAACCGTGAGCTGAGGGAGAAGCTTGAGGGTAGAAGCGAGATTATCGGTGAAGCCCCCGGCCTTCTGAAGGTGCTTGAGCGGGCGGAGCGGGTTGCCGAGCGCGATATCCCCGTTCTTATAAATGGCGAATCGGGCACCGGGAAAGAGCTGGTCGCCCGCGCAATTCACAAGCGCTCCGCGAGGAGGGATGGCCCCTTCGTCGCTATAAACTGCGGGGCTCTGCCCTCATCGCTCCTTGAAGCAGAGCTTTTCGGATCGAGAAAGGGCGCCTTCACGGGCGCGGATGAGGAGCGGGCCGGGCTCATCCTAACGGCGGAGGGAGGCACCCTCTTTCTCGACGAGGTGGGGAACCTTCCAGAGAACGTCCAGCGGGTGCTCTTGAGGTTCCTTCAGGAGCGGGAGTTTTACAAGGTAGGGGATGACACCCCAACCAAAGTGGACGTGCGCGTTGTCGCGGCGACAAACGTCGACCTTGAGGAGGCCGTCAAGAAGGGGAGCTTTAGAGAGGACCTCTATTACAGGCTTGCAGTCGTAACGCTCCTTATGCCCCCACTTAGGGAGCGGGTTGAGGACATAATGCTACTTGCCGCGCATTTCATGCGCGAGGACAACCTACGCTTCGGAACGCTGCTCAAAGGCTTCACGGCTAAGGCCAAGGAGGCGCTCCTCTCCTATCCATGGCCCGGTAACGTCAGGCAACTTAAGAATGTCATAGAGGGCTCCATGGCCCTTGAACAGGGAGAATATCTCACTATTGAGTCGCTCGCGCAGGTAATGCCTTTGCCGAAGGAGGGTGGCGCCGGCTCATCGCTTAAAGATTACGCCACAGCCCTGGCGGGGTTTGAGCGTGAGTACTTTTCGAGGCTCCTCTCCGAGGCCGGAGGCTCGGTGGAGGATGCCGCAAAGCGCGCCGATGTTAATCTGGCTACATTCTATCGAAAGATGAAGAAGCACGGTCTCAAACGTTGATATTTTTCGCATTATTGCGAATAGTGCTCTTTTTGTGCTTGCCGATTTGCGAAATTAAACCCTAATCTACCGTAATAACTGACTATTTAACCAGCAACACCACTCCCGTCTCTATATATACCGCCGTTATTTTTGCATTAATGCGAAATCCAAAAATCTACTCCAATGTTTTAAGTGCCATGTAACTAGCTGTAATTACAAATAAAAATCATCTATCAAAAAAATAAACACTGTTTGGCACGACCCTTGAAGTAAAAATCCTCCAAATAGATTCCAGGAGATAAGGGATGCCAGCTCACACAACCTACGGCGAGAGAATTAAAGAGCGAGAAGCAAGCGACGCCGTCTGCCGTTTTTTCGGCAGAGAGGATTGGTGTGAGGTGGGAGGTCCAAATCCATCCCCCAGCGATGTGAATATCATGGTGCGCTACTGCGACGGCAACTTTTCGCGGTGCTCACGCTACAAGATGCTCGCTGAGCGTTGGAGCGGCATGGCAAGCGGCACACGTGAGGGTAGAGTCGAGCGGTTCAATCCCCGTCCATCCATCGAGTCGGCCTCGACCTGCGAGGTCGCTAGAGGAGTTCTTCAGCACGAGCTAAGAACTCCGCTTGCGGCGATACTCTCCTCCGCGGAGATACTGAGGGAGAACCCCGACCGCGACGCCGAAACCCGCGCAAAGTTCGTCAACGTTATCTGTGAGGAATCAAAAAGGCTAAAAGAGACCGTCGAGAATCTCTTTGACGGCCTTGGCGAGGGTGTTGAGCCTGAGAGCGCAGCCCTAGTTGCCCTGGAGCAAAAAAACGATTCGAGCGATTCAAATACTTACTTTTATTCAAGGAGCGAAACGATGAGCAGCAAAACCAACAAAGGCTGGAGCGTCGTCCTGGCGGGCACCGGAATAAACCTCGCCCTCGGCATCCTTTACACCTGGTCAATATTCAAGGGCTCAATCAAGGAGTCCATCGAAGCGGGAGGCTCCTTTAACTGGGACCTCTCCTCGATAAATGACCCCTACGCGGTTTGCTGCCTGGTCTTCGCCTTCGCTATGATAATCGCAGGGCGCGTGCAGGACCGCTTTGGACCCCGCCTCACCGCCCTCGTAGGCGGCCTCCTCGTAGGCGCGGGGTTTCTCGTAATCTCCCAGACCACCAGCTACCTTGCCTGGGTCGGCGGCTTTGGCGTCCTCGCGGGTCTGGGAATCGGCTTTGGCTACTCCGCCGCAACACCGCCCGCCCTCAAATGGTTTCCCCCGGCGAAAACGGGCCTAATCGCGGGCATAGTCGTCTCCGGCTTCGGGCTGGCCTCCGTCTACATAGCTCCGCTGGCTAAGTACATGCTCGGCGCCTACGGAATCCAGCAGTCGATGCTCTTTTTCGGCATCGCCTTCACCGCTGTTGTCGGCGGCCTTTCGATGCTGCTCAGTAACCCCCCGGCGGGTTTCATCCCCGAGGGGACGATAACCACGGGCTCCAAAAGCTCCAACTCGCCGACCCCCGGACAGATAGATTTCAAGCCCTCCGAGCTCTTTAAAACATCAAGCTTCTACACCCTCTGGACAGCCTTTTTCGTAGGCTCCGGCGCGGGCCTGATGGTCATCGGCTCGGTTGCCGGAATGGCAAAGAAATCCCTCGGCGAGGCTGCGTTCGTAGCGGTGGCGCTGATGGCGGTGGGCAACGCCGGCGGACGTATAGTCGCGGGAATCCTCTCGGATAAGATTGGCCGCGCCAAGACCCTCCTCGTGATGATGGTCTTCCAGGCGACCCTTATGTTCACAGCCATACCGATAGTTGGCGCCCAGAATCCGAGCGGCATCATGCTTGTCGCCCTCGCCGCGGGTATCGGTTTTTGCTACGGCACCAACCTCTCCCTCTTCCCCTCCTTCGCAAAGGACTTCTGGGGGCTCAGAAACTTCGGCACCAATTACGGCATACTCTTCTCCGCGTGGGGCGTCGGCGGGCTCGTTTGGGGCCGCGTAAGCCAGATGCTTCAGGCCTCAACGGGTTCATACGACCTTTCATTCATCACCGCTGGCGTGCTGCTCCTCCTCGGAGCCGGCATGACCCTCACCCTCCGCGACAAGAAGGCGAAGACCATCGCCACGGATGTCAGCGAAGAGGAGAGGATCGCCGAAGCCGCCTAGCGATTCAGTTACCCTCAAATACCGAGGGAGGAGCCGGGGGCGTTGCGTATGCAGCGCCCCTATTTTTTTGTCAAAGCGTATATAATAATTTGATAAATCGTCTATTCTCTGGTGTATTCAACGTTGATTGTCAAAGGGGGCTTTTAAGGGGACCGGAATGGCGAAGAAAAATTACGGAAAACTTGGGCGGCTGATTTTAATCACATTCATTCTCATCTCTTTTGCTTCTGCCGCGCAGGCGGTGGAGCATCTTGATGCGTTCATGAAGGGGGCTAAAGCCGGTGCCTCCGCTACTGTCGAGGGTGTGGTAAGCGTCGTCTCTCCAAAGGGCGGACGCTTCGGAATAATCGACTCCTTTGAGTTCGCTTCCTGTAAGTCGGTAAACTGCGCCAAACTTACAATGCCCGTTATATGGGGTGGCGCTTTGCCTGCGGTCGCCTCAACGGTTCATGTAACTGGAGTGGTCGAGGAGGGCAAGACAGGCCTCGTCTTTACCGCTTCGGCTGTGAAGGAAGTAGCGCCTCCCCCGGATAAGGGTACGTTTAAGTGATTGAAGGCCGGGTATCGAATTGAATCGGCTAAAGGGCGCGTTTTTGCCTACCATGGGATTTTTGGCAGTATTTGTGCTGAACGTCCTTTGGTACAAGTGGTTCCCCGAGGTTGCTCCCGAGCAATCACGTTGGGCGGCGGTAACCCCCGATGAGGGCGAATGGTTCAGGCTCTACCTTGAAACAGGCGGCTACTGGCTAAGCTACTCCTACGCCCTCTCCTCGGCCTTTGCCCTATATGCTTTGAGCAGCTTCATTAAAGCGAGGCGGGGCGCCAGAGAAAGTGGGGTGGAGGGTAAGATAGCCGCAGGCTCAATGACCTTCGCGGGAGCTTTGGCCCTTGGGGGTTGCTTTTTAGTGGGCTGCTGCGGCTCACCGATGCTCGCCGTTTGGATATCCCTCTTTGGAGCAAAATTCCTGCCCTTCGCAAAGCCGCTGGTCGCGCTGGTTACGTCGGCCATGATCGGCATAAGCTGGTTATGGATGGTCAAAAGGAGCGCCGCTTGCCGAGAGAGCTGCGGTAAGGAAGCGTAAGGGCAACACGTTCATTTTTTTATTGCGTAGCCGGGATTATTGGAGGATTCTTCACGCCTTTTCAGCCTAAAGTTTCAAGGTGCTTTAAATGAATGTAGCAAGTGAAGTTTCATCTCCCCGGGTGGGGGAGTTCTTCAAAACCCTTCTCCTCATGTGCCTGGGCGCGACGGTGGCCGCCATCGGCGTAAACGGCGTCATAGTGCCGATGCACTTTCTCTCGGGAGGGATAACCGGCTTTTGCCTCAACCTGCATTATGTATTCCCCGAGATTAATGTCGGGCTCGCATATGCAATCCTGAACATCCCCGTATTCATCGCCGGTTGGTTCTTCGTAGGCAGGCGTTTCTTCTTCTACAGCTTAATGGGGGTGGGCATCTTCTCCCTGGCGCTCTCCTTTATAAAATTCCAGGTGCCCGTTACGGAGATGGTCCCCGCCGCAATCATAGCGGGCATACTGCTCGGCCTCGGCTCCGGCATAACGCTTAGATCTGCCGGGTCTGCTGGCGGCACCGACGTAATCTCCATCATCTTTGCGAAGAAGTTTTCAATTAAGATCGGGAGCACCGTGCTCGCCCTTAATATCCTCGCCCTCCTCTCAGGCGTCTTCATCGTCGACCTTAATTTGGCGCTTTATACCCTCATCCACATGTTCGTCACCACAAAGGTAGTCGACCTTGTCGTATCGGGCCTAAGTAAAAGAAGGGCGATTACGATAGTCTCCAAAGAGTGGGACGCCATAAGGCACCTCATCATCAACGATATAGGCAGGGGGGGTACAGTCCTTGAGGCGACGGGCGGCTACGCCGGGGTGCCGGGCAAGGTCCTCTATACGGTGGTGACTTTCAGAGAGATGGTCAGGCTAAAGGAGCTGGTCAAGCGCATAGACCCCAACGCCTTCCTGGTAGTCGCAGACACGGTTGAGGTCATGGGGTGGCGCATCGGAAACCAGCCGCACTGGTAGGTCAGGCGGCCGATTCTGAAGCCAGGAGTTTTTGATAGCCACGCTTTAGCACCGCGACCTCCGAAGCGGTAAGCACCTCTTCAAGGAGCGGCAGCGCCACCTCGAAGATAGGCCGCCCCTCCCTTACCTCACCATCGAAGCAGCGCAGCATGTCGCGGTCGAAGCGGCTCCAATTCATCTGGTAGAGGAAGGGGTCCTTCGCGGAGACTACGCAGCGGGCGTTGCCGATGTGAAGCAGCTCCAGGGGGAAGAGGTCACAGCAAAAAGGCTTGTCCCTGTGGATTTTACAGAGCCCCTCCGAGTCAAGGTGGGCGCACCTAAGCTCAACCTTGCAGCAGAGGTTTCTGCCCAGCGCGGGGCGGCAACGCTTCGGGTCGCAGGACCACTCCTCTACGACGCCGGGGTCCAGATAGAGCCCCGCCTTAAGGGGCACAAGCGTATCCAGATACTCCTCCGACTGAGGCGATAGGGGAACCTCGAAAAATATTTCCTCCTCGTTGAGAAACATCTGTCGGTTACTTAAAGAGCAGGGAGAGGTCCACCGAGGGGGCGGAGTGGGTCAGCGCGCCTGCTGAAATTAGGTCGACCCCCGTCTGCGCCACGGAGGCCAGACGCTCCTTCGACATGTTGCCGGAGGCTTCAAGTATCAGCCGTCCATTGGATACCAGCGCCGCTTCGGCGAGGGTTGCGTTATCCATATTGTCGAGGAGCACAGCGTCCGCGCCAGCTTCAATAGCGCTTTTCAGCTCTTCCAGGTTAGTTACCTCGACCTCTACCTTGAGGGTGTGAGGAGCGCGCTTTTTCGCTGAGGCGACCGCTTTGGCTATGGAGCCCGCGGCGCGGATGTGGTTCTCCTTTATGAGCACCCCATCGAAGAGGCCGATGCGGTGGTTAGCTCCGCCGCCTACCCGTACCGCGTATTTTTCAAGGGCGCGGAGCCCCGGCGTGGTCTTTCGCGTATCGATGAGGCGAGTCTTCGTCCCGGCGAGCTCGGAGGCCCAATCGGCGGTCATCGTCGCTATTCCGCTTAGGCGCTGGAGAATGTTCAGCGCGGTGCGCTCGCCGGTGAGCAGCGTCCTTGAGGAGCCCTTGCCAACGGCGATAGTCTCTCCCGCCTGGACCCTGTCGCCATCTTTGAAGGTGCTCTCCCAGACCACCGGATCGTCGGGGTCGAGCAGCGCGAATACCCTGAAAAAAGCTGGCAGCCCGGCTAGGAGTAGCTCCTCCTTTGCTACAAGGTGGGCGGCGCTCCGCTCCTCCCCCGGCACTGTGGAGAGGGTCGTAATGTCCCCGAGGCCTACATCTTCCGCAAGAGCCGCATTGATTACGCGGTCGCCTTCAAAGCGGGGGTATTCCATCTACTCTCCCTTGATGCGGGCGAGCCCCGCTTTGAGTTTATCAATCGCTTCATTCAGCTCGGCTGCCCGCTCGCGCTCCTTCTCAACCACCTCGGCGGGGGCCCTGTCGACGAAGTTGGGGTTGCCGAGCTTTCCCTCGACCTTGGAGAGGTCGGCGGCCAGCTTGTCTATCTCTTTATTGAGGCGTCGCTCCTCCTCCTCCAGGTCAACAAGCCCTGCGAGGGGGACGAATATTTCAAGCCCGCCCGCAACCGCTGCGGCGGCCTGCTTGGGCTTTGGCTCGCCGGGGGCGATGAACTCGACGCTCTCGGCCAGCGCCAGCGCCATCATAAAGTCGCGCTCGTCAAGAAGGAGTGAACGCTCCTTGTCACTGCACTGTATAATCGCGGTGAGCTTTTTCGAGGGGGGAAGGCGCATCTCGCCGCGCACGTTTCTTACAGCGCTCACAACCTCTTTGACCATATCTACACGCTCAACGGCGCCCTTGTCCGTTGGAATCTCCTCCGCCTTGGGGAAGACGGCGATGACCAGCGACTCCTCACGCGGCCCCATGTAGGCGGGGAAGGGG
Organism: Deltaproteobacteria bacterium; assembly: GCA_002869015.1. Classification (GTDB taxonomy): domain Bacteria; phylum Desulfobacterota; class Deferrisomatia; order Deferrisomatales; family BM512; genus BM512. The sequence continues at coordinate 45,846 of PKTT01000031.1, read as the reverse complement.
AGCTTCTGCCAAAGCTCCTCGGAGAGGAAGGGCATGAAGGGGTGGAGCAGGCGCATGGTGGCATCGAAGACGGTTATTATGGTCTGCTGCGCCGCAAGCTTGGCCTTGGGGTCGTCGCCGTAGAGCGGGCGCTTTGACATCTCAACGTACCAGTCGCAGAACTCATGCCAGAGAAATTTGTATATCTGCCCCGCCGCGTCATTGAAGCGGTAGTCGTCCAGCGCCTCGCGGACTCCCTTAGCGGCCTCCGAAAGGCGCCCGATTATCCACCTGTCCGCTGAAGACCTCTCGGCAAGTGGAATCTCCGGTGCGGCCTCGTCGAAATCTTCTAGGTTCATAAAGGCAAAGCGCGCAGCGTTCCATATCTTGTTGGCAAAACGTAGATACCCCTCGAAGCGGGGCTTGGAGAGGCGTATGTCGCGTCCCTGCGCCGCGAAGGCGACGAGGGTGAAGCGCATGACGTCCGCGCCGAACTCCTCAATCAGCTCCAGCGGGTCCAGGGAGTTGCCAAGCGACTTTGACATCTTCCGGCCCTGCTCATCTCTGAGTAGGGCATGGAGGTAGACATCTTTGAAGGGGACCTCTTTTCTGAACCATAGGCCCATCATCATCATCCGGGCGACCCAGAAGAAGAGGATGTCAAAGCCGGTGACGAGAAGGCTCGTCGGGTAGAATTTTGAGACCTCCGCCGTCTCCTCGGGCCAGCCCATAGTGGAGAAGGGCCAGAGCGCGGAAGAGAACCACGTATCCAGCACGTCATCCTCTTGGCGCAGGCCGGAGGCGCCGCACTTGGGGCAGGTGTCTATATCTTCGCGGGAGACGCTCATCTCACCGCAAGCGTCGCAGGTGAAGGCTGGGATTCTGTGGCCCCACCATATCTGGCGGGAGATGCACCAATCGCGAATGTTCTCCATCCAGTGGTAATAGGTTTTTTTCCAGTGGTCGGGGACGATCTTCGTGTCGCCCTGCTCAACCGCCTCGACCGCCTTGGCGGCCAGGGGTTTGACCTTAACAAACCACTGCTCGGAGATTAAGGGCTCGATAACCGTCTGGCATCTGTAGCAGCCACCCACCGCGTGGTCGTGGTCGTCAATTTTGATGAGGGTGCCCGCCTCTTCGAGGTCGGCGACGAGCGCCTTACGCGCCTCGTAGCGGTCCAGTCCTGCGTATTTGCCTGCCTCCTCAGTCATCTGCCCATTTTCACCGATGACTCGGATGGTGGGTAGGCTGTGCCTTAAGCCCATCTCGAAATCATTGGGGTCGTGGGCGGGGGTAACCTTGACCGCGCCGGAGCCGAAGGTGGGGTCTACAAAGGCATCGGCGATTATTGGTATGCGTCGGTTCATCACGGGGAGGATGAGGTTTTTGCCGATGAGGTCTTTATACCGCTCATCCTCAGGGTGGACAGCTACCGCCGTGTCGCCAAGCATCGTCTCCGGGCGTGTGGTCGCCACGTCGATGTAGCCTGAGCCATCCTCAAGCGGATAGCGGAGGTGCCAGAGGTTGCCTTTGGAGTCCTTGTGCTCTACTTCATCGTCGGCAAGCGCGGTGTGGCAGCGTGGGCACCAGTTGATGATGTAGCTTCCCTTGTAAATCAGCCCCTCTTCGTAGAGGGTGCAGAAGACCTCTCTGACGGCGCGGGAGAGCCCTTCATCCATCGTGAAGCGCTCGCGGTCCCAGTCGCAGGAGGCCCCCAGCTTTTTAAGCTGGCGTATTATGGTGCCGCCGTACTCCTTACGCCACTCCCATACCCGCTCAATGAAATTGTCGCGGCCCAGGTCTTCGCGTGTAAGGCCCTCTGCGGCGAGCTTGCGCTCGACTACGTTTTGGGTCGCTATCCCCGCGTGGTCGGTGCCAGGCATCCACAGCGCCTCGTAGCCATCCATCCTTTTGTAGCGGGTCATGACGTCCTGAAGGGTGTTGTTAAGGGCGTGACCCATGTGGAGGATGCCGGTTACGTTGGGCGGCGGTATCACTATGGAGAAGGGCGGCTTGTCCGAATGGGGATCGGCATGGAAATAGCCCTTTTGAGTCCACTCATCGTACCACTTTTCCTCGAACTCTTGGGGGGAGTAGGTGCCCTCTATCTTAGACATTTTATCCTCAAAGCAAATTTTGGTTATCTGTAAAGCGCGGCGGCGGAGTAATCAGGAGACCTCCACCTAAAAGGGTTGGGGCTTGCCCCAACAGCTAGCCCGGCTTTAAAGCCGGGCTGAAAGTGTACGTACCGCCAACTGGATTTTCAAGTTTTCTCTTGCCTGCCCGGCTAATCCTCTCGCTCGAACTTGTCAAAGTAGGATTCGAAGTCAAGCTCGAAGGAGTCATCCTCCTCCGGGGATACCGCCCATGAATCATCAAGGTCCGTTTCAGGTATTATCGACTGGGTTTCAGGGGCGGGGTGGAGGCTTTCCAACTCGGGAAGGTTCTCATCAGCCTTTAGCTTCTCAAAATCCGGCGCAAGCTGCGTGGCGGTTATGCCGACCTCGCTCTCGGCGCGGTCAAAGCTAAAATCGATTAAATCCCGGTGAGTCGAATCGTGGAACTCCAGCGCCAACTCTGCCGCGAAGGGGTCGTCGTCGGGGAAGGGTGCCGGCATATCCTCGGCTTCAAGCTCAACCTCTTTAGACTCCCTGATAGGCTCGGTGAAGAGCTCCTCGCCCTCGTCAAACTCAATGCCGAGGTCGAAGGGGTCATCCGAATCCGCCCCTTCATCAGGGGTGCTTTCTGCTATAGCTTCTTTACCCGCCTCCTCAAAGGCGTCCATGGCGTCGTCCAACGCGGCGAAGATGTCATCATCAGGGGCTTTTACGAGCTCCGTAGCAAGGGCGTCAGCCGCCTCAAGCTCCTCCTCCTCGGAGAGCTCTTCCGGGGTCTCTTCGCTATCTGCCTCGTTGAATTCAGCGGTGAGTGACTGGAAGGTTTCCTCAAGTTTCAGGGATTCCGATTCCTGAGCAAATTCTTCAAAATTTTGCCCATCGTCCAACTCTTCGGAGTCGCCGGGCGCCTCTTCAAGGAGGAGCTCCTCTTCAGCTACGCTATCTTCAAGGAATGAGACCGGCTCGGATTCGAGTGTGGTCTCCTCGGCGGGCTTAAGCTCCTCCTCGGCCACCGGGAGCTCTTCTGTCACCTCAAGGGTCTGCGGCTCCTCATCACCGGCGGCGGAAAGGTCCAGTGTCTCCTCATCCTCGGCGGGCAACTCCTCCTGGGGAAGGAGCTCCTCCTCCGCTACGCTATCTTCAAGGAATGAGATCGGCTCGGATTCGGGGATCGTCGCCTCGGCGGGTTTAAGCTCCTCCTCGATAACCGGGAGCTCTTCTGTCACCTCAAGGGCTTGAGGCTCCTCTTCACCGGGGGCGGAAAGGTCCAGTGTCTCCTCATCCTCAGAGGGCAACTCCTCCTGGGGAAGGAGTTCCTCCTCGGCTACGCTATCTTCAAGGAATGAGACCGGCTCAGATTCGGGGATCGTCTCCTCGGCGGGCTTAAGCTCCTCCTCAACCACCGGGAGCGCAGCCTCTTCTCCACGACCGCTATCGGTATCTTCATCGGGAAGGTCCGCTTCCCCCTCCTCGGCGAGGGCGAGTGAGAGGAATGCCTCCTCCAGCCGCTTGTTCTCATCCTCTTCTACTTCATCGCTCGCAAATAAAGCAGCCGCGCTCTCAACTGCATCGGCTTTCTCATCTTCGTAAGAGGGCTCCTCCTCCACTTCCGCCGGAGGAGCATCCTGAGAGAGATCTTGCTCCTGAGGCTCCTCAGAGGTCAGCTCAGCCTCCTCGGCCTTCTCATCCAGAGCCTTTAAGGCTTCATCCTCATCGACCTCCTCCTCAATCGTTTGGAGAGCAGCTTCCAGCTTCTCATCCTCACTGGGCTCTGAGGTCTCTGCGAGGCCAAAGGCAGGCTCTTTATATGCTCCGTCAACCTCGTCCTTGTCGACACGGAACGCAAAGAGGTCGAAATCGCCGCCCTTGTCAGTGAGTATCCACCCCTCTTCAAGGAAGAGTATCTTATCCGAGCGCGAGGGTGCCTCTTCCTCTACTGCTGGGGAGACCTCCTCAGTTAAGGTCTCCTCGGGAAGCTCTTCAGGCGCTACTTCGGAGGGTTCTTCATCATTTGCTACTTCGGAGGTGTCTTCCTCCTCCTCGATAGGAGAGGGCACTTCGACAGGTGCTTGCTCCTCTTTGAGAGCGCCCATCTCTTCGATAGCGTCCTCGGAGAGCTCCAGCTTATCAGGCACGCGCTCCTCTTCGATCTTCGCGGCTTCTTCCTCCGTCTCCTTTGCCTCCTCTTCACCGGTGATGCGGAACATCGCCTCCTCAAAGGCGTCCATCTCAAGGTTCAGCTCACCAGGCTTAACGTCAAGGCTCTTTAAGAGGGAGGAGAGGTCAGCGGCCGGAAGGGGGAGGGGAAGGCTGTGTGTGCGGCGTCCAAAGTCTTTGAATTCGCCAAGGAAGATAACGTCGAGCAGGGAACGTCCGGGTATCTGGCGGACCTCCTTTAAAAAGTCTGCGGAGGTGCCCCCTTTGATATCCACCGCCAGAAGTAGCGCGCCAAATGTCTCTGAGGAGAGCGCTTTTAACGCTTCCTCGGGGTTGTCGATGTGCTGCGAGTCCCACCCGGCGGATCTCGCCGCCGCGTTGGCGATGGCGGAAAATACCCCCTCCGGGTCCAGGATGAGCAGACGCTTCGTCATATTTTTACTCCCCTCACGTTCCCTCTACATATTTTACATTGCCCGACAGAGGCACAACCCGGAATTCTACAACACTTTCCAGGGCCTTGGCATGAAAATCGTATTGTATAGCGACAGCGCATACCTATCCGTCATCCCCGCGATGAAGTCTGAGACCTGTACATCCACAGGGGCATCGCTCCTGTCATCCTCAGGCAACTCCTCGGGGTTTTCCTTATAATGACGGTAGAGCTCTTCCAGTAACTTGGTGGCTTTTATGAAGTCGCCGTGAACTTCCGGGTTGTCGTAAACCCGATGGTACAGGAACTCCCTGAACTCGACCAGAATATCATTCATATCGGCCGATATGACAATTGACTCCAGCTCCGCCGAAATCGTCTCGGAGATCGTATTCTCCACGATCGCCGATATCCGCGAACCATGTGTCTCCCCCAGGTGCGCTCTGACAGGAGCGGGAACCTCGCCGGGGGTAATTATCCCCGCGCGCAGCGCATCATCCAGATCGTGGTTCAGGTAGGCGATGAGGTCCGCTACACGGACTACCTGCGCTTCCAGGGTCTTCAGGGGGCTGAGGATTTTACCCTTGCCCTTTGAATGCCCCGCGATTCCCTCCCTCACCTCGGCGGTAAGGTTAAGGCCCGCGCCGCCGCGCTCAAGGCGCTCGACGACCCTTAGCGACTGCTTTGCGTGGTGGAAACCGCTTGGGGAGAGTCTGTTTAGGACCGCTTCTCCCGCATGGCCGAAGGGTGTGTGCCCCAGGTCGTGGCCGAGGGATATCGCCTCAGTCAGGTACTCGTTTAGGCCTAAGGCGCGTGAGATCGTTCTCGCTATCTGGCTTACTTCAAGGGTGTGGGTGAGGCGGTTACGGTAGTGGTCTCCGGCGGGGGCGAGGAAGACCTGGGTCTTTTGGCTGAGCCTCCTGAAAGACTTGGAGTGGAGGATCCTGTCGCGGTCCACCTGGTAGGCCAGCCGGATCGAGCACTCCTCTTCGCCACGCTCCCTGCCGCGCGTGTTAACCGAACGCGCCGCCAGGGGGTGCAGCTCCTTCGCCTCTTCGCCCTCAAGGCGTTCACGGATGGATATAGTCATAGTGGGGTAAGATACCTTTTTTAAAAGATATTTTCCAGAGTCAACGCCCCTTTGGATATGGAAAACGGGGAGGTCGCATGGTATCTTTCGGGTAGTGACCAATATCTTTTAGGGAGGTAGACAATGGACTCGAATTTCTCAGGACCTGAATGGAACGCAGACGAGTGGCAATCCGCCTGGTCCATAAATGTCGGCAAGACCTATAAATGCTCGGAGTGCGGCAACGTAATCATAGTTGTGCGCGGCGGTACCGGCACCCTTGAGCCGCGTTGCCACGGCAAGTTGATGGAGAGCGTAGAGGGGAAAAGCTGATGGAGAGGGTCACAATGGGCAGGGTCTTCAAGTGCCCGGTCTGCGGGGCGGAGGTGATGGTCGTCGGCGCTGCGTCGGAGGAGCTTGACCCGCACTGCTGCAACACCCCGATGCTCCCCAAACCAAGGGTACACGAGGTCTACCACTGCACCCACTGCGGCGCAGAGGTAGCCGTGGTGTCAGGCAGCGCTGAGCATCTTGACCCTTACTGCTGCAACGACAGGATGAGACGGATAGCTTGACCGCCCTCCCGAGACGGATTAGGACCGACCTCCTTATCGTGGGGGCGACGGAGCTGGAGCTTGAGTGGAGCGCTTCAACAAAGGTGCGCGACCTTAAGGCGAGGGGAAGGCTGAATCTCGAATTTCTTGTTACAGGCGTAGGCGAGGTCAGCGCGGCCTTCGCCCTAGGCAGCTATCTTAACGATTATGCTCCCGCGCTAATCCTATCCGTAGGCGTTGGCGGCGCGTTCCCAAGCGCTGGCCTTGCTCCCGGCGGGGTCGCCGTCGCTACCTCTGAGCTTGATGAGGATTGGGGAGTTGAGAGCTCCCGCGGTGAAGTCAAGGGGCCTCTCGTAGTTCCCCGCTTTATCTCGCCCTCGGGCGAAGCGGTGCAGGGCGAATTTCCCGTCTCTACACCACACGCCGATATTATCGCCTCCCTCTCGGAGGAGCGCTACCCGACCCTCAAGGGGCCATTTCTAACTACCTCCACCGTAACGTCAACCGCTGAGCGAGCTGAGGCTCTTTACCGTGCGCACGGGGCGATTGTTGAGAATATGGAGGGCGCGGCGGTGGCGCACGCCGCCCTCATCTCCGGGGCTGAATTCGCCGAGGTCAAGGGCATCTCCAACCTTGTCGGCCCCCGCGACCTTTCCTCGTGGAAGATCGATGAAGCGGCCCAAGCCGCCGGGTGGGTTGCGACACGTTTCATTGAGTACCTTGAGGAGTCGAAATGAAGCTCCGCTTCGGCTATTCCCCATGCCCCAATGACACTATCCAGTTTTACGCGCTGGTGAAGGGCCTCATTGATACGGAGGGGTATCAGTTTGAGCCCGTTCTGGATGATGTGGAGGCGCTGAACCTTATGGCTCTTAATGGGGAGCTGGAGCTCTCCAAGGCGAGCTACGGTCTTTTGGGTAAAGTCCTTCATGACTACTGGTGCCTACGCTCCGGCGGCGCGCTCGGGCGCGGCTGCGGCCCTCTCTGGATAGCCGCCAGCCCCGGCGCTCCTGAGGAGTACGCGGAGTATCCGGTGGCGCACCCCGGCGTCAACACCACCGCCTATCTGCTCCTAACCCTCCGCACAGGCGGCGTCGAGGGTGTGCCGATGATCTTTAGCGATGTGATGGAAGCGGTTAAGTCGGGGGAGGTTAGGTCGGGTGTTATCATCCACGAGGGGCGCTTCACCTACGGCGAGCGCGGCCTCGTCGCCGTGGAGGACCTGGGGCAGTGGTGGGAGCGAAGCACCGGCGCGCCGATCCCTCTCGGCTGCATCATGCTTAAGAGAGACCTCCCCGGCGGCCCAGACCCGCGCAAGGTGGAGCGGTGGTTGAGGGAGAGCTATGAGTATGCCCTCGCCAACCCCGGCGAGGTGCTGGAGTATGTGCGCGAGCACTCTCAGGAGCTCTCCGAAGAGGTCGTAAAGAGCCATATCGGGCTATACGTAAATGAGTTCTCAAGGGAGCTGGGCGAGGAGGGGGAGGCTGCGGTTAGGGAGCTATTGCGCCGTCAGCGTGACCTCGACCTTATTCCCCCCTTCGATGGCGAAATATTCCCTGCCTGAAGAGGTTATCTGGCCTTGTAGCGCTCCGGGTCGGCAAAGATATCTATCGCAAGGACATCTGTTAGGCAGTTGGCCGAGTGCGTGACGCCCTCACCGATATAGTAGGAATCACCCGCCTTGTAGACCTTTGTCTCTTCACCTATGGTCAACTCAAGCTCGCCCGAGACCATGATGCCCCATTGCTCGCCGTGGGAGTGGGGGGGCACCAAAAAACCCTTCTTTAATTTGAAGAATGCCGCCTGCCCCTCCTTGCCGGTAAGGAGGTTCGCAGCCGCCCCTTCAAATGGTATCTCTGCGGAGGGCATATTCTTAATGAATTCAGGATATTCCATCATAAACCTCATGTATTTTACTGGTTGGTGACGAACTGAGAAACTCCGTTAACGATGAATAATAGTGAGAAGATAACGAGAAGCGTAGCCATAAGGCCGACGAGGATGCGGTAGCGCCTGTCGGTCAAAAACTTCCTGCCAAAGTGGACGAGCCCGGAGATGACTGAGTACCAGACAAGGTCGCCGGTGATGTGACCCGCGTAAAAGACACCCGGCGCCGCTATGCCGCCACGGGAGGTCAGGGTTATTGCCGAGAGCCCCGCCGTTGCCCACCAGAGGGTGAAGTAGGGGTTGGTGACGGAGGTTACGATTCCGCTCACGAAGGGGTTTGCCCCCTTGCCCACTTTGGCGCTGAAGTCTAGGGTGAGGGAGGGGAGCTCATGAAACATTCCCCACGCCATTTTAAGGAGCGCCGCGCCGCCGATGACTCCAATGAACCCCAGAAATATTCTCTCCTCAAAGAGCGCTGCAAGGCCTAGATAAAGGCCGGTGACGAGGGCGAGTTCGAGGAAGGCATGGCCCGCGACGACGAGGGGCCCCGCGATGAAGCCCCTTCTGGCGGATTCCCTTATGGTCACCGCGAGCATCGGCCCTGGCATCATTGCGCCGGAAAAGGCAAGGATGAAGGAGGAAAACCAGACGAGGGGGAGAGAGTCAACGGGCTGCATGGCGTAAATGTACCACGCTCCCGGTTGACAGTGCCAGCCCCTCCAATTATACCAACCTTATTGCTTTGGACCCCGCAGCACCCTACGGAGATGACGATGGCACTTTTAACCGGCGCAATCAGGTTGCGCCGTTACCAGGTAATTGGGGAGCTCCCCGCCGGCTACCTCGATAAATTCGAGGAGTCGATCAAGAGCCACTCCTTTGTAGAGTTAACCGAGGCGGACCTCCGGGAGGAGGCGGTCGGGTGGGTTACCATCGATGATGTCTTTGACGCCGAGCTCTACCGTGGCCGCTGGGAGATTGGCGACACAATCAACCTTACCCTTCGCATCGATACGAGGAGGGTCCCCGCCCGCATTTTGAATCACCGCTGCAAGGTCCTTGAGGAGGAGCGTAAGGAGCGCGATGGCCGCGAGCGCCTCTCAAGGAATGAGAAGATGGAGATAAAGGAGATCGTCAAGCAGGAGCTCTCGGCGAAGGTGCTGCCCACCATACGCACGGTGGAGTTCAGCTGGGATACAAAGCGGGGCGAGCTATACCTTTTCGCCTGCGCAGAGAAGGTCGCTGAGACCTTCCGCACCCTATTTGAAAAGACCTTCAACCTAAAGGTGCGCCCCCTCTTCCCCTATGCCCTCCTTGCCCGGGAAAAGGGAGACGAGAAGGTCGGTGAAGCGGTGACGGGCGCTTGGTTCGCGCCGGGGAGCGAGTCCTGATGGATATATTGAAGACAATTGAGGAGAAGGCTTTCTGGGGGCATGATTTCCTCACCTGGCTATGGTTCTTAACCGAAACAGAGGGGGGCGAGGTGGATTTGGGCGGCGAAATCGGCCCCGTCGCTCTCTACATCGACGATATGCTGGTTTTGGAGTCTCCCCAGTCGCAGTCCAAGGAGAACATCCTAAAGACAGGGGACGTCTCCCGCTCCGCCGAGGCCGCAGCCGCGCTGGCGGTCGGCAAGAAGGTCACCCGCGCGCGCTTCGGCATGACCAAGGGCGAATATCAGTGGTCATTCACCATCGACGGGGCGACCTTTGACGTTACCTCGATGAAGATTCCAACTGTCCTCCCCGACGAGGATGAGGACCCTATTGAGGGCACAGTGCTGGTCAGGCTGGCCTACATAAGGGACTGCATGGAGGTTGTCGACGGGCTCTTCATGCGCTACGCGGACCTTCGTCTCTCGGGGGAGTGGCATCAGAGGACCCTCCCCGAAATTACCGAATGGATAGCGGCCAAAGAGGGTGGCTGATATACTGTACATATAGCGAAACCCAAAGCGGAAGGGAGGCCCCGTGCTGGAAAACGTACCCTACAGTGTACTGATAGGCGCGGCGGTCCTCCTTGGTCTCGCGCCATTTATCCCCGAGCCCCATCTGGTTGAAAAGATAAAGATGCTTTTAGGCGGTGAGCTTAAAAGGCCCCTCGACATCTTTGACCTCCTGCTCCACTCGGCGCCCCTCTTTCTCATTGCGCTAAAGTGGATAACCTCCAAATTTCCATAAGGTACACCTATGACCTTTGAAGAGATGCGAATGATGGCGTCAGGCTATCAACCGGCCAAAACCTTCCTTACAGCGCTAAGGGTTGGTCTTTTCGACGCCCTCGCGGATGGACCCAAAAAAGAGGATGCGCTTGGGGCTAAGCTTGCCTTGGACCCCAGGGCGCTGGGTATAGTCGCCGACGCCCTGACCTCGGTGGGCATATTGACTAAGGGGGTCTCCGGCTATGCCCTCTCCGAGGAGGCGGAGCGTTATCTTGTAAAGGGCAGGGAGGGTTACAGGGGGGCGGTGCTTGAGCATATCCACGCGAGCTGGGAGGATTGGAGCGACCTTGAGGCTACCCTGCGCACAGGCAGCGCCAAGTGCAGGCGGAAGAAGGAGAGCCTCCCGAAGGTCGATGAAGCGTTAAAGAATTTTATCCTGGGAATGGAGAATATAACCCGTGATATGGCCCCGAAGGTGGCGGGCATACTGCCCCTGAGAGATAGGGAGAGCATCCTCGATCTGGGGGGAGGGCCTGGCAATTATGCCCTGGCGTTTTTGGCGGAGGCTAAAGGCGCGAAGGTGTTCCACTTCGACCTGCCGAGGGTGACGCCAATAGCCAAAAATTTCATCGCCGGCAAGGAGGGCAGCGACCGCATCGAGTTTATCTCCGGCGACTTCCTAAAAGACCCCCTCGGTGGGCCCTACGACTTTATCTGGACCAGCCAGATCCTCCATATGCTGCCTGAGGCGGAGGTGGAGAGGATGGTCGGGAGGCTGGCTGACGTCCTTACGCCGGATGGTGTATTCTGCGTACACGAGCACTTCCTTGACGATGACAAGGATGGGCCTGTCGCAGCGGCGTTTTTCGGAGTACACATGCTCGCCGCCACCCCAGGCGGCAGGGCTTACTCATTTAAAGAGCTGGAAGAGATGATGCGCGGCGCAGGCCTCATGAAAACCGAGCGCATAGACTACGGCGCAAAACCGCGTCTGCTCCTTGGACGCAGATAGGATTTTCTATGGATGAGTTAGCCAAAAGGGCTCTGGCCTACCTCAGGGAGATCAAATCCGTTACCTTCGCGACAGTGGAGCAGGGAGTCCCCTCGGCACGGATAATTGACGTGATGATGGTCGATGATGAGGGGCTATACTTCCTCACCGGGCGGGGAAAACCATTTTACCGTGAGATAATAGAGGGTGAAGTTGTAGCCGTTACAGCGATGACCCCGGAGTGGGTCTCCGTGCGCGTTGTAGGCGATGTCCGCCCCAACTCCGACCCCAAGGTGAGAGAGAAGATATTCATCGACAACCCGGTGCTCTCACAACTCTACCCCGGAGGCAAGGACGACATCCTTGAAGTATTCCAACTCTACAGAGGGCGTGGGGAGCTGTTCGACCTCTCCGGCGGGCTGCCCGAAAGAGAGCGCTTCGCCTTCGGCGGAGAGGAACCCTCGGTTCCCGGAGCCTTTATAACCAAGGCTTGCACAGCTTGCGGGGCGTGTGAGCCCGAGTGTCCCGTCGGCGCTATATCAAAGGGTGAGATATATGTTGTGGACGGTTCCCGCTGCCTTGAATGCGGCCGCTGCGCCGAATACTGCACCTTCGACGCCATTGAGCCCGCTAAGGGGCTTTAAAGAGCTGTCTCTATAAATTAAATCCTGCCTCATAAGTAGTTTTGAAAAGAAGGCCTTGACCTTTTCTATTTCCGATCTATTCTCCTCTCTGGCGTAAAATAATTAATAATATTAAATATTTACACCGAATTTAAGAACGCCATTTTTCATTAAAGGAGAATAGGATGCCGAGATACTGCGTCAACAAGAATGCACAATCGGGGACAAGGGACCACGAGGTTCACGTATGGGACTGCGAGCATGGGCCCGATGAGTGGAACAAGTTAGACCTCGGCAACTTTCCAAGCTGCCACGGCGCAATGGCAAAAGCAAAGCTGCTCTACCCCACAGCGGATGGTTGTTATTACTGTAGCAGGGAGTGCCACACCTCCTAGCGCACCCCGTAATTGGAGTTTTTGTATCTTATTTGCCCCCGCTTTATCATCTGCGGCGGGGTGAGGCTCGGGTGCGCAAAGTGACCGTATTTATCTTTAAGCGTTGATACTCTCCATTTAAATTTTCCGTAAAAATCCAAAAAATACTTTGAAATCAGATTAAAGGTTGTAGGATGGGTGAGCTGTACTCCCGGTATGCCATAGTCGGCTGCCGCGATTAGGTTGCCGCGTTCTTTGGCGCGGGCCCCGGCAAATTGTTCAACAAATTGTTTTTATGAAAGGTTTTAAGGATGAAGGTTCTTGTTTTAGAGGGTGGGGCCAGAAAGAGCGGCAATACCTCCACCGTTACCGGATGGGTAGTTGAGGAGCTTGGCAGCATGGGCCATGAGGTCGAGCGGATCACTTTGCAGGATAAGGATATAAAAGGTTGCCTTGCCTGTATGAAGTGCAAGGGAAAGGCTGATGAAGTTGGGTGCGTTATAAAAGACGACGCCATTTCGATACTTGAGAAGATGGTTGCCGCCGAGCTGGTGCTCTTTACCTCGCCCCTCTACTTCTGGGGTGTGGCCGGGCCGCTAAAATCACTTATAGACAGAAGCTACTCCCTTTATATCGATTACCATCAGCCGACCCATGCCTCACTGGTCGAGGGACAGCGCCAGGCGCTCCTCGTTACCGGCGCGGGGCCCTGGGAGAACAACGCCGAGGCAACCTTTACAGCTTTCAACCGCCTTCAGAGGCCACACATGGCGGTCAAGGCCGGGGAGCTCTTCATCGGAAGGTGCGCGGCGCCGGAGGATTTGGGAGAGGGTGTTAAGAAGGAAGCCATAACCTTCGCCCAGGAGATAGGCGGGGCCTCTTAGGTATTTTATAACCCCATTGACGTTTGGGATTAACCGCGTACTCTTGTATCATGTTGCTGTCACCTTTTTAACCATTTCAAGAGTCCACGATGCCTTCATCGCAAGACCCCAATTGGCTTAGAGAGCTCTTCTTTCGTGCTGCTTTCGTGCGCGAGATGGGGATAGAGCTGACCGCTGTCGGTGAGGATTATGTGGAGACGGCGCTGAATGTCTCCGAGAGGATGACGCAGCAAGATGGCTTTGTCCACGCGGGGGTGCTCGCAACCCTCGCCGACCATACCGGGGGTGGCGCCGGATGGACCTCCTGTAGGCGGGACCAGACGGTTCTCTCGGTAGAGTTCAAGATTTCCATGCTTCGCCCGGCTATGGGGCCGCGCCTCACTTGCCGCGCCGAGGTGGTGCGAGCCGGTAAATCCATAATTTTTACAGAGGGCAAGGTGTGGGGCGGTGACGGCCGTGAGGTGGCCAGACTCAGCCAAACTCTGGCGGTTGTGCCGATAGGCGTTGGTAACAGGTGAGACTAAGATGAGCAGCGATGTAAAAAAATTGCCGTGGATAAAAAGGCAGCCGGTGATGAGCACCGTGCTTCGCGCAATCGCGCCGCTTGTCATCTTCTCAATATATCTTTATGGCTGGCGGGCGCTGCTAATCCTCCTTACTACTAACATCGCAGCCTACGCAACTGAGTATTACTTTACGAAAAAACGGGGTGAAGCTGTTACGGAGGCGGTATTCGTCACCGGAACCCTTCTGGCGCTCACGCTGCCCCCCGGCATCCCCCTCTGGATTGCCGCTGTGGGGGCGGTTGTCGGCGTTGCCTTCGGCAAGGAGCTCTTCGGCGGCTTCGGAAGAAACCTCTTCAACCCCGCGCTGGTTGGGCGCGCTTTCATCTTCGTCTCCTTTCCCGCCCAGATAACCGGAGCCTGGTTTGAACCTCTCCGGGGCCCCATCGCAGGATTTATCTTTTACGGCCCCCATGAAGCAGTTACAGGCGCTACGCCACTGGCCGCGATGGCCTCAGGCGGCGGAAGAGACCTCGTCGACCTCATCATCGGCCGTATCCCCGGCTGCATAGGAGAGTCCTCCGCCGTTTTGGTAATCCTCGGCGGGCTATATCTCCTCTACAAAAAGGTCGCTTCGCGGGAGATAGTTATCTCGGCGCTTGTAACCTACTTTGCCGCCGCGGGAACATGTTATCTGATGGGGTGGGGGGCGCCGTTAAATCCAGCTTACGCAATCTTCGCCGGGGGCCTCCTCTTCGGCGTCTTTTTTATGGCGACCGACCCTGTCAGCGCCGTCGCCTCAAAGGAGGGGAAGGTAGCCTACGGGGCGATAATCGGCCTCTCGATTATGCTCATAAGAAATTTCGGGAACTTCCCCGAGGGGACTATGTTCGCCATTCTCTTAGGCAACACCTTCGGCCCCATCGCCGAGATGGGCATCAAGGGGCTCAAGTCGATGAGGAAGGTGGAGGCTGCCCATGAATAAGTCTCCACTTTACTCGATACTCTTCATCGCATTATTGGCGGTCTTCTTCGGCGGCGCTGTCTCCGGCGTCGAGCAGTACACCCGCGAGAAGGTTGAGCAGGGGAGGGTGGCTGCCCAGCGTTCAAGGGTGCTTGAGGCGCTGGGAATCAAAGCCCCCGAATCCCCGCAGGCGCTCGCCGAGCTCTGGGGTGCAAGGGTATCCGAGAAGTCGGGGCCCTCGGGGGAATATTATAGCGCCAGCGATGTAGAGGGCGCCCTCAAGGGGTACGCTTTTCCCTTCACGGCGCCGGGGTTCTGGGGGCCCGTAAGGGGGGTAGTCGCGGTTGCTCCCGACGGCAACACCCTCCTTGGACTTTCGATAATCAGCCACCAGGAGACGCCCGGCCTCGGGGGGAGAATCTCAGAGAAGTGGTTCACTGAGCAGTTCAGGGGCAAGAGAATTGATAGCTCAAAGAGCGCGCCGCTCTCCTTCGTCTACCGCGAGCCCGTTGCAGCCAATGAGGTTGAGGCGGTGACGGGCGCGACGCAGACCTCTTCGCGCTTCGCCGGGTTCATCAATCCATTTCTGGCTGACCTCTCAAAGCGGGGCGTATTCGCCGGAGGGGATGCCAAATGAGCACCATAAAGGCGATCAGAAAGAACGTTACGCTCTCCACCATCAGGCGCGGCATCTGGGATGAGAATCCAGTCTTCAGGCAGGTGCTGGGAATCTGCTCCGCCCTGGCGGTGACCAACCTCCTAGCCAATACTCTGGTGATGAGCGCGGGGCTTTTCTTCACCGCGGCAATGTCCAGCTTCACTGTAAGTCTGCTTAGGAAATACACTCCGCGAGACGTGAGGATAATGGCGCAGGTGCTTATCATCGCCAGCTACGTCATCTGCGTCGATCTGGCGATTAAGGCTTACTACCCGGAGATAAGCGCAACCCTCGGCCCCTATGTGGGCCTCATAATAACCAACTGCATAATAATGGGCCGCTGTGAGGCCTTCGCCTATCACAATCCGCCAATCCCCGCGCTCCTGGATGGCGCCGCTGCGGGAGTCGGATATTCGGTGGTGCTACTTTTTATAGCTTTTTGGCGGGAACTCCTGGGGTTTGGCACGCTCCTCGGCCATCAAGTCCTCGGCGACGGGTTTGCTCGCTGGACGATTATGGTTATGCCGCCGGGGGCGTTCTTTATGCTGGGGCTCACTGTCTGGCTCTTTAGGAGCCTCCTGCCGCCTGAGAGGAGGGATTGATGAACGGACAGCCAAGCGCGATTACCGTCTTCATCGCCTCAATAATCATCAATAACATCCTGCTGACCAACTTTTTGGGGATGTGCTCCTACCTCAGCATCTCCAAGTCGGTGCGCCCCGCGGCGGGGCTGGGGATGGCGGTAGTCTTCGTGATGACGATTACCTCCGCGCTAAACTACCTCGTCTACGACCTTGTGCTGCTCCCGCTGGGGCTTGAATATCTTCGCTTCATCGCCTTCATCGTGGTGATCGCGGCGACGGTGCAGCTGGTCGAGATGGTTATGGAGAAGTACACCCCCGGCCTCTACTACCTCCTCGGCATCTTCCTGCCGCTAATCGCCGTTAACTGCGCAATCCTCGGCGTAAGCCTCTTCATGGTTATTAGGCAGTACAGCTTCGTCACCTCAGTGGCCTACGGCGCTGGGAGCGGGCTGGGCTGGGCTCTTGCCATAATCGCCCTCGCGGGGCTAAGGGAGAAAATGAAGCGCTCCAGGGTCCACCCGGCGCTGGAGGGCCCTGGCATAACTCTGATCATCACCGGGATAATGGCGCTAGCCTTCATCGGCTTTTCCGGCATGGTGCCGGTGTAGGGGAGGGACGATATGGATTTCTCCCTCACCCCGCTCCTCGTCGTCACGGGCATCAGCGTCGCGCTGGCGCTGGTGATCGTCATCGTGGAGAAGCTTATTATAAAGGCGGGGCCGGTTACCCTGAAGCTCAACGACGCCGAGCCAAAAGAGATTGAGGGGGGAGGCTCCCTGCTGGGCGCGCTAAAGGATGAGGGAGTATTGGTGCCCTCCGCGTGCGGCGGGCGGGGCAGCTGCGGAATGTGTAAGGTCAAGGTGTTCGAGGGCGGCGGGAAGATACTCGCCACCGAAGCGCCGCACCTAACGGAGGAGGAGCGTGGGGAGAATGTGCGCCTCTCCTGCCAGATAAAAGTTCGCGAGAACCTTGTCGTCGAGGTCCCCACGGAGCTCCTTGATATAGAGGAGTATGAGGTGCTCGTCACGGGCGCGGAGCCCCTGAACCACGACACCATGAGGGTAACCCTTACCTTTGGAGAGGGGGTGGAGTTTTCATTCAGGGCGGGTCAGTACGTCCAGCTTGAGACGCCAATCTACGATGGACTGCCGGCACCCACACAGCGCGCCTACTCAATAGCTTCGCCCCCGCAGGAGAAGAGCTCCATCGATCTGATCATCCGCAGGGTGAAGCGGGGCGTTGCGACTACCTTTGTCCATGACCTCATTGAGGTCGATGATGAGCTAACCCTCTCCGGCCCCTATGGAGATTTCTACCTTCGAGATACTCCAGCCGAAGCAATCTTCATCGCGGGCGGCTCCGGCCTCGCCCCCTTCGAGGCGATCCTCGCCGACATGGCGGCTCACAAGAACGAAAAAAATGTCACCCTCATCTTTGGCGCAGTAAATGGTGACGACCTCTACGACCTTGATAAGATGCGCGGCTATGAGGAGACGATTCCAAACTTCCGCTTCGTACCGGCGCTCTCCTCTCCCCGTGAAGAGGAGCGGTGGGAGGGAGAAGTCGGCCTGGTCACCGACGTCGCCGGGCGGCTCTTCGAGTCAATGGAGGGTATGGAGGGGTACCTCTGCGGCGGGCCGGGGATGATAGACGCCTGCATAGAGGCGATGACTGAGAGAGGCATCAGGGAAGAGGAAATCTTCTACGACAAATTTTCTTAAAGTGAGACGGCGCATGGAATCGCGATATTTCGAGGATATAAAAGAGGGAGAGGTCCTTAACTGCGCCCCCGTAAAGTTCACCCGGGAGGAGATACTTGAGTTTGGCCGCCGTTTCGACCCGCAGCCCTTTCATGTCAATGAGGACTCCGCCAACGCCTCCATCTTCAAGGGGCTGGTTGCCTCCTCCCTGCACACCCTGTCGGCCTGCACCAAAGTAGTCGTCGAAGCGCTCGACGGAGCGGTGATCCTGACTGGCGTTGGTATAGAGGAAGCCATTCTTTATCATCCTGTCCGGCCGGGCGATCTTCTCACAGTCAATGCGCACTGGACGGATATGAGGCGCTCAAAGACAAGGCCGGGCAATGGTTTTGCGACAGTTAGGTGCGAGGTGTCTAATCAGGAGGGGGCGCTCGTAATGCGGCATGGGTACAACTATATGTTGGCGTGCAGGAAGAAGTGAACCAGTAGGGGGGTATACAGGGTTTGAAAGCCGGAGTCGCGCCGACCGGTCCGGCCGGCGCATCCCCGATAGCAGCTAACGTTGAATTTTTGAGTGCTTTTATGCGTTGCCCAGCATTATGCCCATTCTGGCGAAGGTTGGCGCCAGTATCTCGACAGCTTTCATTTCGTGCGCTTTCACAGAGGTCTGAAAGCGAAACCACTCTGTAGCGCGTTTGTCCAGCCCCTCTTTCCAATAGTATTTGTCGTGAAACAGGGTAAACAGCGCTGTTAATCCATCTCCCGGATCCCTTAGGCCCCGAACCTCTGTTTCTATGGCCTCGTCGAACCAGACCATCTCGTCGAAATCCTCCCAGCCGTCGCCGAGAAGGGCCTTGTATTTTTCTATGCGCTCCTCTTTATAGAAATTCTCGCTGCCGGTGAAGCCTTTGCCCATAGCGTCATCAAGCCTTGTCTCAAGCGCTTCCCACTCTGCGCTTTTATCTTCCCGGTTGATAGAGGCTTGGTAGGCGCAATAACGCTTGAAGATTGCTTCAGCGGCTGAGAGGAAACGGTGCCGGTTGTCCAGCTGGGCATCGACCAGGCGCTCGTCAACCCACCTGTGGGCGGGCCAGTCGGGATGGTGTTCGCCATCCGCATGTCCAATGTCGGGTTTTACATCAAGCCCTATGTTGTTGAAATAATCATACCACCCGACGAAGTTCTGATGCGCCCATGTGTCGGCGAAGGCATGGGTGGCTATGCCTATCCTGTATAGCCGGAGTTCCTCATCCGCCCCAAACGCTTCATCCATAAGTTTATTGGCGTTTTCGTTGTTGGGGGTCGTGTTTAGAATATGCATCTTTCCATCTCTTCTTCTGGCTGTATCGGCTTGCGGGTCGCCGGGAAGAAAGTGGAAAATCGGGTAGATGCGCATCAACTCACTTTTGGGCTTTAGGATATTCATCGTCTGGCTGATGAAGTTTTCGTAAACCTCCCCATTTGAACGGTCCAGAACTTTTATGGACCTGTCGTTTTCATCGACATACTCTGAGGCATAGGCGATTGTTTTAGCTTCCGACTCTTCAAACCCCGCCGCCTTGGCGATGATTCCGGTCATCCAGTAGTGAAACTCAGTGTCCATAGTGTCGCTCCTTACTTGGTTGTTGTCCGTTCGGGCCCCTCCCGCAACGACATGATTTGAACATCATACAATATTAAATATTTATAAAAACTCCTGATGACATATATTTACGAAGTAATCAGGGCAGATAGATTTGGAACAACCGCTTTTGATATATATAAATAAAAAAAAGAGGCCCCGCGTTTGCCGCGAGGCCCCTTTGATCACAGATTACAGAATTGACTTATAGGAAAGCGCGGGATTTTTTAGCTTCCATCCGAACTATATAGGCATTGTCCCAAAGGTTGTTGTTCTCTCCCTCGCCGAGCGCCCCTGTGATAGCGTTTTCCAGTGTCGCTCTCTGACCATCGCCAATGAGTCCGCACCGCGCCATCTTACCGAGGCTCCTGAACGCCTTGCTCCTTATACCGGCGAAGGTGTCAGTGGTAAGGGTCATCAATTTGCCGAAGATCGCCCCCTTAGCGGCGGCGTCAAAGCTCTCCGGCTCGATGTTTTCACAGAGCTTGCCAAGGGCTCGCGTGGCGGTATCTCTCACCTCGGCGCTCTCGTCGAGGGTCGCCTCAAGTAAAGTGGGGAGCGCTTTTAAGGCTTCGGGGCTCTTTATCTTCCCGAAGGTGTAAAGGATAAAGATGCGGGCAACCTCCGGTGGGTTTTCGGCGTAAGCCGCTATAAGCTGGTCAACCGCAACGCCACCCATCTTGCCGAGGACAGAGGCGATGTGAAAATCCGCCTTCATGTCGCTCCCCTCCAGCAATTTAAGGAGGATGGGTATTATCTTTACCCCAAGCCCCGCGAGCAGGTCTACCGCGCGCTCCAATGTAGGGGAGAATTCGGGGTGGTCCATGGTGTCTATGTAGAAGGTGCCGACGACTGCCTCAACCCCCTGCTGTAGATCCTCTCCGTAGAGGTCTCCCGAGGCTTTGCCGAAGGTAGTCAGACCCTCCTCAATGCGTTCCTGATTCTCGCTTCCCAGCATATCAATAACCGTTGAAAGCATCCCGCCTCCTCTCTCCAATTTGCATGTGACCTTGTATCAATTATACACCCAAAACACTGTGGCTTGGCAAATCCTACTTCTTCGTTTCAAGCTCCTCCCAGCGCTCCATGAGAGATTCCAGCTCTTTGGCGACCTCTGCAAGCTCACCGGATATGGCTGTAAGCGCTTCGTGCCCGCCATCGATTGAGGCAGGGTCGGCGAGGCTTTTTTCAAGGGCCAAGTGACGCTCCTCAAGGGCGGCTATTCGCTCTTCGATTCCTTCAAGTTCACGTTTCTCCTTGAAGGAGAGGCCCTTTCTTTTGGAGGGAGGGGGAGGCTGTGGCTGCGCTTCTTTTAGGGTCATTGCTTTTTCTATACGCTTCTGGCTTCCGCGCACCTCCTCCCTCTTTCGCTCCATCGCACGGGAGAAAGCGGTGTAGCCGCCCTCATAGTAGACTACGCGCCCGTCGCCCTCCATGTGAAGGATTCCAGTTGCCACTTTGTCTAAAAAATATCGGTCGTGCGTGACGATGAGGGCGCTGCCGGTGAACTCGGTGAGCGCCTCGTCGAGCACCTGCAGCGTTGGTATGTCAATATCGTTGGTGGGCTCGTCCAGGACGATTAAGTTAGCTCCCAAAAGGAGGAGCTTCGCCAGTAGGAGCCGCGCCCGTTCACCGCCTGAGAGGGTCGATACGGGGGCCTTCTGATCGTTGTAGCTGAAGAGGAAGGACTCAAGGTATCCCTTCCTGTGCTTTCGGTCACCGCGGGCCCCGCCGATCGTCACCCACTCGTTGGGGGAGAGGTTCTCCTCGACGGAGTCCTCCTCGATTAGGCCGCTGCGCTCTTGGTCTATGTAGCCGAGGAGGGTTTTGTTGCCCCGCCGGACCTCGCCGGAGATGAGGGGGAGATCCCCGAGGAGGGCCTTTATCAGGGTTGACTTTCCGCAGCCGTTGGGGCCGAGGATGCCTATCCGCTCACCCTTTCTGAGCGTCAGGGAGAAATCTTTTATGAGGGGGACCCCGTTGTAGCCAGCGGTCAGCTTCTCCGCCTCCAGGACCATCCCCCCGGCCTCGCGCTCGGTGGTTATTGAAAAGTCCAGCTCCCTGCGCTTTGTTGTCTGGGTCTTCTCCTTAAGGTCCTCGGCGCGGCCGATCCTTGCCTTCTGCTTTGTCGTGCGAGCTTTTGGGGAGCGGGATAACCACTCCTCCTCCCGTCTGAGGAGGTTCAGGAGCCTGGTTTGGGTGCGCCCCTCAAGGGCAAGGCGCTCCGCCTTCTGCTCAAGGTAGGAGGAGTAGCCGCCTGAGTAGGCTGTTAGCGCGCCGCCTTCAAGCTCGAACATCCGCTTCACCACGCGGTCCAAAAAGTAGCGGTCATGGGTGACGAGCAGTATCGCGCCTGGGTAGTCGAGGAGGTACTCCTCAAGCCAGGCTACGGTGTCGGCGTCAAGCTGGTTCGTGGGCTCGTCAAGGAGTAAGAGGTCTGGGGCGGCGAGGAGCATCCCCGCGAGGGCGACGCGCTGGTTCCAGCCGCCGGAGAGGTCCCCTACCTTTGCGTCGGGGTCTAGAATATTAAAGCGGGCGCATATCTCCTCAACGCGGTGGTCGAGGGTCCAGGCATTATGGTGGTCGAGCCAGGAGTGGACCTCTTCTTGCTCCCTTAAAAGCTTGTCCAGCTCTGCGCCGGATGATTTGGCTACTAGGTGCGAGAGCTCACCATGCCGCCGAAGCTTCTCCCTGGGCTCGCCAAGATACTCTCCAAGGAGCTCTCGCACGGTGAGGCCGGGGTTGAGGCCCGGGCGCTGGTCGAGGTAGCCCATTGTAAGGCCGCGCCGCTTAACTATCTCGCCGGAGTCCGCCTCTTCCAGCCCCGCGAGGATACGAAAAAGGGTGGACTTGCCGCAGCCGTTTCGCCCTACGATCCCGACCCGCTCACGCTCGCCAACCGCGAAGGATACCGAGGAGAGGATAGTCGTTGTGCCGTAGCTCTTGGTGAGGCCGGTGACATCTATCGCGTTCATAGCCTCACTTCACCCCCTCAAAATAACCGTCGTCGCTTATTCCCTTCAACGAGGAGGCGGTGACCAGGTTTGCGCTGCCCTCAAGGGTGTCGAAAACCACCACGACTTCGCCACGCTCAAGCTGCGCCCGCACCAATCGAACCTTCTTCGCGAGCTCAAGGTGCACCCCGCCGTAGTCGGTCCCCTCGCGGGTGACGTACTCCTCTATGAGGCCGTTAAGCGCCTCATCGCTCAATTCTTTAAATGGTATGATCACCTTTAGCGCCCTTTATCCGGGTTGTTTTCTGGTGGGGACTCTACCAGAAGTTATGCCTTCCCTTAAAGGGTTTGTGCTATGGCGATCTTTTTACGCAAAGCTTTACTGTAGCGTCATCGCCTGTCCGCAGCAGGTAAGCTCTCCGCCGCCGCTCTCAATAACCTTCACCTTATTTCCGCAGACTTCACAAAGATATTCCTGTCCAGTCTCAGTCGCCATGGATAGCTCCTCGTTTATAGGTTCCGATGTCGCCCGTAAATTCGGGCACACCATAAAAGTAACAGTAAATTTCTGTTGCACAAGGAGCGGCTCCCTTATCGCCCCAAAGGGATTGCCACAATTACCACCGGCGCTTATCATGCACCTCCGCTTCTTATTGATTACCAAAGCAAGAGGGAAGAGATGCAATCAATCACAAGCCGCCTCGCCGAAGAGCTTGCCGCCACAGCGCAGCAGGTCGATGTCGCCGTCGCCCTCCTAGATGGGGGCGCCACTGTTCCCTTTATAGCGCGTTACCGTAAAGAGGTTACCGGCGGCCTTGATGATGGTCAGCTGAGGCTCCTGGAGACGAGGCTTACATACCTTCGGGAGCTTGAAGAGCGCCGCGCCGCGATACTAAAGTCGGTGGAGGAGCAGGGTAAGCTCACCGCGGAGCTTAAAGATAAAATCGATGAGGCGTATACAAAGAGTCGCCTCGAAGACCTCTACCTTCCATATAAGCCCAAGCGCCGCACCAAGGGGCAGATAGCCATCGAGGCGGGGCTAGAGCCGCTTGCCGATGCGCTCCTCGATAATCCTGAACTTACACCGGATGAGGAGGCAGCCAAGTACATAAACGCCGAGGCGGGGGTGGCTGATGAAAAGGCTGCCCTTGACGGCGCCAAGCATATCCTCATGGAGCGCTTCGTTGAGGACGCCGACCTCGTCGGGCGGGTTCGTGATTACTCATGGGAGAGGGGCCTCTTTACGGCGCGTGTCATTGAGGGCAAGGAGGGTGAGGGGGCCAAGTACCGTGACTATTTCGACCACTCGGAGCCGATATCCACGGTGCCCTCCCACCGCGCCCTTGCCATGTTCAGAGGTTTCATGGAGGGGGTGCTCTATGTCGAGCTGAAGGTTGGCGAGGAGCCCGCGCCGGGGGTTTTCCACCCCTGCGAGGGTATGGTAGCCACAGCAGCCGGGGTGGCGCTCCGAGGCCGCCCCGCCGATGAGTGGCTTGCCGGAGTGGTCAAGTGGACTTGGAGGATAAAGCTCCTCCTCAAGGTCCAGACTGACCTCCTGTCCAGGGTCAAGGAGAGCGCCGAGGCTGAAGCGATAAGGGTCTTCGGCGCTAACCTGAAAGACCTCCTCCTCGCGGCACCTGCCGGGAGAAAGGGGGTTATCGGCCTTGATCCGGGGCTTAGAACCGGGGTCAAGGTGG
Source organism: Deltaproteobacteria bacterium (assembly GCA_002869015.1). Classification (GTDB taxonomy): domain Bacteria; phylum Desulfobacterota; class Deferrisomatia; order Deferrisomatales; family BM512; genus BM512. The sequence continues at coordinate 21,936 of PKTT01000031.1, read as the reverse complement.
CGGTGGTTGACGGCACGGGCAAGCTCCTTGAAACAGAGACGATCTACCCGCATCCCCCCCGCAACGATGAAGCGGGCGCGGCGCGAGCTATAATCCGGCTAGCTGAAACGCACGGGGCCAAACTTGTCGCCATCGGCAATGGCACCGCGAGCCGCGAGACGGACCGTTTTGTGGCGGAGATTCAGCGCGCCCGCCCTGAGCTCGGCCTCGTCAAGGTCGTTGTGAGCGAAGCGGGAGCCTCAGTTTACTCCGCCTCCGAGCTTGCCGCGAGAGAGTTCCCGGAGCTTGACGTCTCCCTTCGCGGCGCGGTCTCCATCGCCCGGAGGCTCCAGGACCCTCTCGCCGAGCTGGTGAAGATTGAACCAAAGGCGATCGGGGTCGGCCAGTATCAGCACGATGTGAATCAGTTCAAGCTCGCCCGCGCCCTTGACGGCGTGGTGGAGGACTGCGTCAACGGCGTCGGCGTAGAGGTCAACACCGCCTCAGCGCCGCTACTTGCCCGTGTTTCCGGCCTTAACCCCTCCCTCGCCGAGTACATCGTCGAGCACAGGAACGTCAACGGTGCCTTTGGCAGGAGAGAAGAGCTTTTAAGCGTCCCCCGAATGGGTCCGAAGACCTTTGAGCAGGCTGCGGGCTTCCTTAGGATCGTTGGAGGCGAAAACCCCCTTGACGCCTCGGCGGTGCACCCTGAGTCCTACGAGGTTGTGGAGCGAATAGCGGTAAAGGCGGGGCGCGGAGTGGATTCCCTTATCGGAGACAGCGCCTTTTTGAAGAAGCTGAATCCAAAGGATTACACCGATGAGCGCTTCGGGGTGCCAACGGTAACCGATATAATCGCCGAGCTTGAAAAGCCCGGCCGCGACCCTCGCCCGGAGTTTAAGACCGCCTCCTTCCGTGAGGGGGTTGAGGATATACGGGACCTTGAGCCGGGGATGATCCTTGAGGGTACCGTATCAAATGTCGCCAACTTCGGCGCGTTCGTTGATATCGGCGTCCACCAGGATGGGCTTGTCCATATCTCCAAGCTTGCTGATAGGTTTGTCAAAGACCCGCGAGAGGTCGTACGGGCGGGAGACGTGGTCAAGGTGAAGGTTGTGGAGGTTGACGTGGAGCGCGGCCGCATCTCGCTCACCATGCGGCTTGACAATGCTGCCGAAGAGAGCACAAAAGGTGAGGCGCGAAGGCCAACGGCAAGCCGCAAGGATATTAAGAGAGCCGAGCGGCAGGGTATCGGCGGAGGCGGCAGCGGCAGCTTCGCCGACCTCTTCGCCGAGGCGCAAAAGAAGAAGAGGTAATATAAAAAAGGGACGCCCAAAGGCGTCCCTCTCTTATCACTGCTTGCTTTTTTCGATCAGCAGCTACAGCCGGAGCCGCATTCCTGCTGGGTAAGTGACTTTATTATGAACCCCTTTCTGAAGGGGCCGTCTGAGTAGTCTACTTTTACGCCGCCTGAGCTTTTAAGCAGCTCGGAGTCGGCGGTTAGGGTGAAGTTATCCAGCGTGAGGGTTGTGTCGGTGTCTTTTGACTCATCCAGAGCCATTCCCCAAGAGGGGCCGCCTCAGCCTACTCCAGCCTGATAGAGGCGGACGGTCAATGCGTCGCCGTTGTCCTTTATCGCCTCGAAGAGCTTCTCTTCGGCGATTTTTGTAATCTCAATCATGTAACATCCTTCCCGTAATCATGGGGTAGTTGGAAAGCACTACTAACTTTCTAAGTGTATAGATGATTGCCAAAGCTATCAAGTTACAGAAAAGTGATTTTTTGAAAAAAAGTTGCTGTTTTCATGTGACGACCATGTTAAATTTCTTCGTCTTTAAAACGCCTTTTCGATGTATCTTATCCTTTCTTTGTTTGAATCCGTGAGGAGATGCAAGTCATGGAGAATTTTGGTCGACCCAGCCGACACGGGGTTGAGAACCAGGGCCTTACCGAGCTTAAAAACATTTATTGGAACCTCACCACCCCGCATCTCTGCGAGGAGGCACTGAGGCGCGGCGAGGGCTCCCTCACCGCTGATGGCGCCTTTTACACCCTGACCGGTGAGCATACGGGGCGCTCCCCCAACGACAAATTTACCGTAAAGGAGCCCTCCACCGAGGGTGATATCTGGTGGGGCGATGTAAACAAGTCCATCGATATCGAAAAATTCGACCACCTCCTCGCCAAGATACAAGAGCACTACAAGGGTCGCGACGCCTTCGTGCAGGACTGCTTCGTGGGTGCTGACTCCGAAAACCGCCTCTCCGTTCGCGTGGTGACCGAGGAGGCCTGGCACAGCATCTTCGTCAGGAACCTCTTTATCCCAATCGATGATGCCGCCGGCGCGACCTGCGAGGACCATGTACCGGAGTTCACGGTCATACAGGCTCCCTCCTGCCTTGCAGAACCGGAGACTGAGGGGACAAACTCAAAGACCTTCGTCCTCGTCAACTTTGCCAAGAAGCTGGTAATAATCGGGGGCACGAGCTACGCGGGCGAGATAAAGAAGTCCATCTTCTCCGTTATGAACTACCTGATGCCCAAAAAGGGCGTCCTCTCGATGCACTGCTCCGCCAACATTGGCAAGGATGGCGACGCGGCGCTCTTCTTCGGCCTCTCCGGCACAGGCAAGACGACCCTCTCCGCCGACCCGGAGCGCCTTCTCATAGGCGACGACGAGCATGGCTGGACAGATAAGGGCGTCTTTAACTTCGAGGGCGGCTGCTACGCCAAGGTCATTCGCCTCGACCCCGAAACCGAGCCGCAGATATACTCCTGCACCAAGCGCTTCGGTACCATCCTTGAGAACGTGGTGGTAGACGAGGTCAAGCGCACCATCGACTACGATGACGACCGCTTCACCGAGAATACCCGCGCCGCATATCCCGTCGAGTTTATCCCCGGCGCTGAGATGAGCGGGCAGGGGAGCCACCCCAAAAACATCTTCATGCTCACCTGCGACGCCTTCGGCGTGCTCCCCCCAATCTCCAAGCTCACCCCGGAGCAGGCGATGTACCACTTCCTAGCCGGGTACACTGCCAAGGTCGCCGGGACTGAGAAGGGTGTTCTCGAACCGCAGGCGACCTTCTCATCCTGCTTTGGCGCGCCCTTTTTGCCGCTCAACCCCGCAGTATACGCGGAGCTCCTCGGCAAAAAAATGGAGGAGCACGGGGCCAACTGCTGGCTCCTCAACACCGGCTGGACCGGCGGCGCTTACGGCGTCGGAGCACGCATGAGCCTGCCGCACACCCGCGCGCTGATCCACGCCGCGATGAACGGCTCGCTAGACAACGTCGAGTGGAAGGAGGAGCCGGTCTTCGGCCTCTTCATCCCCGCTGAGTGCCCCGGCGTACCCGCAGAAGTCCTCAACCCCAAGCTGGGCTGGGCCGACAAAGAGGGTTACGACGCCAAGGCCAAAGAGCTCGCCGACCTCTTCAAAGCCAACTTCAAAACCCTCGGCGCAAAAGCCGCTCCCCACGTCGAAAAAGCCGGACCCAAGTAATAGAAGCCGTGGGCCACGCCCCACTTCACGCACATAAAAAGAGCCGTCCAAAAGGGCGGCTCTTTTATTTTTCGCAAACAGAAAGATCTAATTGAATCAAATGAAAAGCCGAAAATTTTTTTGTTCAGATGGTTGGAATTTTAGGATTTAAGCTGCCTCTCAATCAAACTTACGTTTGTCGGATTTTTCTAACGGGCTATTGGATGGGCGAGTGAGCGGCATTTCATAAGCAGAGCGCATTCTGTTTGAGGCGAGCATCGCGAGCCGAGTTTTGCGCTCAATTCCTTTAAGCTCACGGTCGTGTAGCAGCGCGCATCCGAAGGCCTGCGTTTTGTGGCACTTTTGCGCAAACAAAAGTGGCAAAGGGGGAGCAGGGGGTGAAACCTCCGAAATATTATCAATTGGTGAGCCATGCCCACCTTACAAAAATAAAAAAAGGCCGCTTCGTGTTGAAGCGGCCTTGGTTCATTCTAGCAGGAGTGCCTCTTTATTTGAGGGCGTCCTTGAAGGCTTTGCCCGCGGAGAAGCGGGGGGCCTTGGAGGCGGGGATTTTGATCTCTGCGCCGGTCTGGGGGTTACGGCCGGTGCGGGCTTTGCGCTCTCCTACGGAGAAGGTGCCGAAGCCGGTTAGTGCTACTTTGTCGCCGCCTTTGAGGGCGTCGCTTACTGAGTCGATGAAGGCACCCATGAGTGCTTCAGCTTCTTTGCCTTTGAGTTCCGCCGCTGCGGCTACGCTCTGGATGAGTTCCGCTTTGTTCATTTTCCCCTCCTGCTGGTTTGGAATAATTAAAAGATTGCGTATTGACTGATTTTCCCTTGGCTAAAAAATTTATCGTGAATCGAAGGCGGACACAAGCGCTATTCCTTTGTTATCCAAAAAAAGATCGCCTTTATTGCTAGTGAACTCGTGCTTTTTCTCTATCGATGAGTTCAGCGAGCGCTTTCACTCTTTTTGCGGTGCGCGCGCCGTACCACGTAAGCCACTCACCGGGAAAGAGGATTTTCGCCGCGAAGGGCAGTATTTCGGCGGCCTCTTCGGCGTCCTCTTCGGTAAATGGGTAGGGCTCGGAGGGCATGAGCAGGAGCGTGCCCTCCTCCACGGAGAGGCGCTCCAGGCCAAGCTCCGGGTAGCTCTCAGGGAGGCCCCCCGTGATATTGTGGAGGCCCGCACCCCTTAGAACTGCGCCGCAGTAGGTCTCGTCGGAGAAGCTCATCCAGGGGTCTCGCCAGATCGGGCATAGGACGGAGGCGCGTTCCTTATCTTCTTCACCAATTATGTCGAGGATTTCCTGCGCGCACTTTTGCGCCCGAGCTTCCGCTCCAAGGAGCCGCCCCCACCTTATGAGCAGCGAGGCTACGCCGGGGAGGGTTCTGGGCAGGGCGATGAAGACATTTACCCCAGCCGCTTTCAGTGCCTCTACGCCCTCTTTGTAGTTCTCCTCCGCATCGCAGAGGACAAGGCTTGGTTCAAGGGCTATTACAGCCGCCGGGTCAAAGTCCTTCGGCCCTCCTATGGAGGGGATCTTTTTAACCGCATCCTCGGGGTAGATGCAAAAATCCGTACGCCCGACGACCCTTTCGCCCACCCCCAAGTCAAAGAGTGTCTCCGTTATCGAGGGGACGAGGGAGATTATCCGCTTTGGTGGCTTGCCACTGTCGAGGATGGAGCCGTGGTCATCAATAACCGGAAGGTTGCCGCCTTTGAAGCCAAGCGCTTCAAGGGTTGCAAGGGTCCTTTTGGCCTCTCCGCTCCCACGCCCCTGGCTGCCATCAAGGAGGGCTCTTAGAGATGGCAGATCGTCGATATCGTCAAGGGTGGGGAGGAGCGCCACCGAGAGCCCCGCTTCCCTTGCACGGGCGAGGGTCTGCTCAAGGGTGCGCGTGGAGGACCACTCAACCCCCTCGAAAATGGCGGGGCAGGGGGTTTTTAGCGCTAGGGCCGCATAGCCGCCATCGAGAGCGGGGATTATCGCAAGGTCACTGTCGGCAAGGGCTTTAAACAGTGACTGGACCTCCTTTACGCCGAGGGCAGGGCAGTCCGCGCCTATAACTGCGATGCGCTCTCTTCCCTCAGCGAACCCCTCCTCAAAGGCTTCGCTGAGGCGCGCGCCGAGGTCGCCACCTCGCTGCAACCTTACGGGAAGGGCGGTGCCGACCTCCCGGCTGAACCCTTCCATGTCGGGTGAAACCCACCAGCGCGCCTCGAAGGGCGCTGCCTCGAAGGCGCTCTCGATGTCGAAGAGCATCGCCCGGTAGAGCTCGGTCGCCGCCCACTCGCCGATATCCAGCGCGAGGCGGGTCTTTACCCTGCCGGGAGCCGGGCACTTAGCGAAGATACAAAGCAGATTCGCCACTCGTGATTCTCCAGTGATTTTACTTAGCCCCCGCGTCCATCCGTGATAATCTCCAACGGCAGGGCGGGGTTGAGGGTGCTTTATCCAAAGTCTATCAAATCTTCAGGGCGGCGATGAGCGAAATAAAGGACGCGGCAAGGTCGGAGGCGGGAAAGATCGCGCGGGCGGTGGGGGTGCTCTCCTCCGCGACGATGCTCTCACGCATACTCGGCCTCTTGCGCGACGTCATCACCGCCGGATTCTTTGGGGCTGGCGGAGCGATGGACGCATTCTTCGTCGCCTTCAGACTGCCGAATATGCTCCGCTCACTCTTCGCCGAGGGTAGCCTCTCGGCGGCGTTTGTCCCCGTCTATTCGGAGGTGCTGGAGAAGGAGGGGGAGGAGGCTTCGCACCGCTTCGGGCGTATATGCTTTACCCTGCTCGCCATCACCCTCCTCTTGGTTGTAATCGCCGGGGTGTTCCTCGCGCCCTGGATCGTAAAGGTCCTCGCGATGGGCTTTGCGCGCAACCCGGAGAAGTTTGACCTGACCGTAAGGCTCGCGAGGATGGTCTTTCCCTACATCGGGCTTGTATCGCTAACCGCGCTGGCGGGGGGGATACTGAATGCCAGGGGAACCTTTCTATACCCGGCCCTTGCCCCGGTGCTCCTCAATGTATTCATAATTCTCTCGGCGCTGGCCCTCTCTCCATTCATGGAGACGCCGGTGGTATCGCTGGCCTACGGAGTAATCCTTGGCGGGGTAAGCCAATTTTTGCTACAGGTTAAGCCCCTCGGCCGCACTGGCTTTCGCTACTCGCCCTCCTTTGAGTTCAGTGACCCCGCGCTAAAGAGGATGCTCCTTATTCTCGGCCCCTCGGTCTTCGGCGTCGCGGTTTACCAGCTGAACCTTGTCATCTCGACCTTCCTGGCCTCCTGGCTGAGGGAGGGGGCGGTATCCTTCCTCTATTACGCCGAGCGGCTCTTCCAGCTGCCCCTTGGGGTCTTCGCGGTATCCGTGGGGGTCGCATCCCTCCCGAGCCTGAGCCGCCTTGCGGCAAGAGAGGATTGGCCCGCCTACCACCAGACGGTGCGCCACTCGACGAGGCTGCTATGGTTCGTGGTGCTCCCGGCGTCGGTTGGGCTGCTCGCCCTCGCCGAGCCCATAGTGGCGCTGCTCTTCCAGCGGGGGCGCTTCACCCCGGCGATGAGCGTCGACGTGGCGGCGGCGCTGAGATTTTACGCGCTGGCGATGGTGCCCGTTGCGACGACGCGGGTATTGGCGCAGGCGTTTTATGCTCTTAAGGATACTAAAACACCGGTCAAAGCCGCAGCCTTGGCCCTTATCGTCAACCTCGCGGCGAGCATCCTCTTCGCCTTTCCACTTGGCCTTGAGCATGGGGGGCTGGCGCTTGCGACGGCGGTCTCCTCCGGCGTCAATGCCTGGTGGCTGGCGGTAAAGTTCAAGGAAAAGACTGGGGAGAGCCCCTTTGACGGGCTCTTTGACCCGATGGTGAGGATGCTGGCCGCGGCCCTACTGATGTCAGCCCTGGTATACAGCGCCGCTCTTTACCTGCCGGTGTGGCATGGCAGCGGGGCAGGGACGGTGATTCGTGGTTTGCTGGTTCTGCCCCTCGTCGCCTTTGGGGCGCTGGCCTACGCCCTTGCGACAAAAGCCTTGAGGCTGGCTGACCTTGGCGAACTCGTCGCCCGTCTTCGAGGGCGAGAGTAACCGCTAATCCCTCTTAGCCTCCTGCCAGAGGCGCTCCATCTCCTCAAGGGAGGCGGCGGCTGGGTCTATGCCTCTGGCTTTTAAGGTCTCTTCTATGTAGTTGAAGCGGCTGGTGAACTTCTCCGTTGTGCGGTGAAGCGCGGATTCGGCGTCGATCTTAAGGTGCCGGGCGATATTGACAACGGCGAAGAGCACGTCGCCAAGCTCCTCCTCCATATTGGACTGGTCTCGGAGCGCCATAGCCTCCCTTAGCTCGGCAAGCTCCTCATCCAGCTTCTCGACTACCTCCTCGGCGTGGGACCAGTCAAAGCCGACCGTGGCGGCTTTTTCAGATGCGCGCCGCGCCCTGTGAAGGGCGGGCAGGGAGCGGGGGACGCCGCCGAGCAAAGAACGGCCCGGCTTCTCCTCCGCTTTTATCCTCGTCCAGTTCTTCTGGATCGTCTCCGAGTCATCCGCCGACTCCTCGCCAAAGACATGGGGGTGTCTGCGTATAAGCTTTTCGCAGATAGAATCAAGGGAATCCGCTACGGTAAAGTCGCCGCGCTCAGCGTGCATCTGGGCGAGCAACGTCACCTCAAGCAGCAGGTCTCCAAGTTCCTCGCAAAGATGGGGGGCGTCTGAATTTTCAATCGCCTCCACCGCTTCATATGTCTCCTCAATGAGGTAGGGGAGGATCGTCTCGGGGGTCTGCTCCCTGTCCCAAGGGCAGCCGTCGGGCGCGCGAAGTTTTGCAACAATATCCACAAGGCGGCTGAATTTGCCGCCGTACTCATTTGAATCCATAAAAATGCTCCATCTACCTCTGCGGGAGCACCTCCCGCGCGAAGGTTACTATCTCCCCTGTAAGCTCCCTTATGGGCCCTGCCTTGAGGTCCCAATGGTGCCAGTAGAGGTCTATGTCTAAGGTCTTTCCGGGCACTATCTCCACCGTCTCGCCGGAGGAAAGTAGCCGCCCCGATTGTATGTGCGGCAATAGACCATACCCCAGACCGTTTTTTATCGCAGCCTCAAAACCTATGATGGAGGGTATGAAGTGATGAGGGTAGGGTGTCGGCGGCAGGCCGAGGACCCGCTCTATATAGAGGTTGTGGCTCATGTCCCGCGGCGTGAAGAGCACCACCGGAGCGGTGCGGATCCCCTCGGCCGTCACTCCATCCTTGAACCAACGCTCCATGAACTCCTCGCTTGCCAGGCAATGGTAGACCACCTTGCCGAGAAAGATTGAGGAGCACCCCTGCAGCGGCTCCTTGATGGAGGAGATGCACCCTAGCACCTGCCCCGCCTTTAAAAGTTTTAGCGTCTCATCCTGATCGTCGACTGATATGTGAAGGGTGAAGTTTCGGTCCTTAACCAGCGGGGTGATCGCGTTCATAAACCAGAGCGAGAGCGAATCCTCATTTACTCCGATTGGCAACGCGAGAAACTCGGCCTGAGTCGAAAGGTCGAGGGCGCTCTCCAGGTCGCGCTCAAGCTGGGTGACCTTGGTGTAGTGGGCGACAAGTGCGCTTCCTACGGCGGTGGCCTTGGGTGGATTAGCGCGGATAATGAGCGGCATCCCCAGCTGGTCCTCAAGGTTCCTCACCCTCTGGGAGACCGCGGATTGGGTTATGAGGAGGGTCTTCGCCGCCTTCTCGAAGCCTCCCTCCCGGACGACCATCGCGAGTGCTTCAATGAGTTTGTAGTCGAGCATATTTAGATATTAGATGCGCTAATGCAGGATGGCAATAATTAATTTTGATTTTGGTGACTCCACGGCTATCCTTCACCCATAAATTGAACTTACCAAATATAAAGAGGATAAAAAATGAGTCACATGGAATCGGAAGCCCGCCTCCAGCTCCTTAAAAGAGGGCTTGGCTCGGGAATAGTTGAGAAGGAAAGTTTTGCGCATGAAGGGTTTCTCTCATGGGCCTTTGCCTACGCTTTCAACTTCGTCGCTATCTTTGCGCTCTATATTCTCCACCTCCCCCGGATGAAAGGTTAGCTCCACCCAATCCGAGCACTCCTTTGGCGTTAATTAAATAACGCGCACATGCACCCAGAAGATATGCCGGGTTAAAGCTCCCCATACCCCCTCCCCAAGAAAGAGTTTCTGTAAATCAACGCCCCTCTTGTGCTATATTCCCCACCGGACGCGGCATGGCCGCACAATATAAAACGCAAAGCACCGGAGTAGTTTATGGCCGCCAAGAAAAGGAAGAGCGCTGTAAAACGCCGCGCAAAGAAGTCAAGCGCCGGGCTCTACCTCTTCACCTTCTTTCTCATCGTTGGGTTCGCCGTCGTAGGCGGCTACCTCTATTATTTCAGCCCCTCCACGGTTGAAACCCTCAAGGGAGAGGTTTCCCGGCAGGTGAAAATAATCAAGGAGGGATTGTCCAAGGAGAGCACCGAGCGGGAGGTGATCCTCTATTACGCCGACCCCAAATGGACCCGCCTTGTCCCCGTGAAGCGGAATATAACACCCGCAGGATCAGCGCCTGCGTTAGCCAAAAAGCTCATCCCCATGTTGGCGCAGACACCCGGAAGCGGAGAAGCTGCCCCACTGCCGGAGGGCGCGGCTGCGCGAGAAGTATATTTAGGGAGCAAGGGAGAGCTTGTCGTCGACCTTGAGCCTGCCTTTGATGAGGTGCGCTCATGGGGGTCTTCGGGGGAGCTCCTCGCCGTCTACTCTATGGTCGATACCCTTGTCGAGAATGTTGAGGGGGTTGAGCGGGTGCGCTTTCTGGTTGGCGGCAAGGTGAGTGAGACCCTCGCCGGGCACATACTCATAGAGGATGCGCTCTCTCCCCGCTATGATCTTTTTAATGAATGATGCGCCCGAAAGGCGCGTGAAAGGCAATAACGCAATATGAGTAAAGTAAGGATGGAGAAGATACGAAACTTCGGCATCTTCGCCCACATAGACGCCGGGAAGACGACGATCACCGAGCGCGTGCTCTACTATACGGGGCGCACGCACAAGATCGGCGAGGTGCACGACGGCGCAGCGGTTATGGACTGGATGAAGCAGGAGCAGGAGCGCGGCATAACAATCACCGCCGCGACCACCCGCGTCGAATGGAACGGCTACGACCTCCACCTTATCGATACCCCCGGACACGTAGACTTCACCGTTGAGGTGGAGCGCTCCCTGAGAGTTCTGGATGGAGTTGTCCTCGTGCTCGACGCCGTCGCCGGGGTGCAGCCGCAGACTGAGACCATCTGGCGTCAGTCCATCGCCTACCATGTCCCGACGATCTCCTTCATCAACAAGATGGACCGCATAGGCGCGGATTTTGAGCGGGCAATGGCCTCCCTGAGGGATAAGCTGCGTACAAAGCCGCTGCCGCTCTTCTGGCCCATCGGCGCTGAATCTGACTTTGCGGGGATTGTTGACCTGGTGGAGGGGCGCGTACGCACCTGGGAGGATTCCTCCCTCGGGGCGACGATGACGATCTCCGAGCCCGATGAGGCGACACTGCCCCTATTGGAGAAGGGCCGTGAGGTTTTGATGGAGACCCTCGCAGACTACAACGATGAGGTCGCCGAGGCTTATCTCGAAGGGGAGTGGCCCTCCGTAGAGGTATTGAAAGACGCCATCCGCAAAGCGACCCTGAAGGGGCAGGTTGTCCCGATACTTTGCGGCACCGCCCTTAGAAACAAGGGGGTGCAGCCGCTCCTCGACTGCGTAGTCGATTACCTCCCGAGCCCCGGCGAGGCCCGCCCGGTAGAGGGCAAACACCCCAAGACCGATGAGGTCGAGGTGCGAAAGCCTACCCTGGAGGAGCCCTTCAGCGCGCTGGCCTTCAAGCTACAGCAGGACTCGGGGCGCAAAATGACCTACATACGCGTCTACTCAGGCGTTTATAAGGGCGGGCGGCTCTACAACGCCACCCGCGACAGGGTGGAGAAGCCCGCCGCAATCCTCTCCGTGCACGCCGACAAGAAAGAGCGCGTCGAGGAGGCTCACGCGGGTGATATCCTTGCCCTCACCGGGCTTAAATGGACCACCACCGGCGATACCCTCTGCGACCAGAACCACCCGCTGCTCCTTGAGACTATAGCCTTCGCCGATCCGGTAATCTCCATCGCCGTAGAGCCAAAGCGCACCCAGGACGAGGAGAAGATGCTCGAAGCGTTCCAGCGTATTCAGGAGGAGGACCCCACCTTCAAGCTGGAAGCCAATGCGGAGACGGGCCAGACGATCATCTCCGGCATGGGCGAGCTGCACCTTGAGGTAGTGGTCACGCGCATGGAGGAGGAGTTTAACGTCGGCGTTACAGTGGGCAAACCCCAGGTCGTCTGCAAGGAGTCTGTCACCGGCTCCGCGGAGGGCAGCGCAACCTTTGACCGCGTCCTCGGCGACAACAGGCATGCCGCCTCCGCCAAGGTGCGGGTAGCATCCTCCGGACGCGGCAACGGCAACTCGATAGAGATTAACCCCTCCATCGGCGAGGCGCACCCGCAGTATGTCGCGATCGTGGAGAGCGCCGTTAAAGAGGCGCTTTACACAGGCATAGCAGGTTTTCCCGTGGAGGATGTCACCGTATCGGTGCTCGCTGTTGAGGGTGAGGAGTCTACCCTCTCCGAGATGAGCGTAAAGGTCTCCGTGGCGCAGGCGATATCGGAGGCGATGCGCGGCGCAGGGCCCGTCGAGCTTGAACCTCTGATGGAGGTGAAGATCGTCGTGCCAGAGGAGAACCTCGGCGATGTGATAGGCGACGTCAACGCGAGGAAGGGGGAGGTGCAGGGGGTCGAGTCCGTGCTCAACTCCTCGGAAATTACGGCCCTCGTCCCGCTTAGGAGGATGTTCGGCTACTCCACGGATCTTCGCTCATCCACCCAGGGGCGCGGCACCTTCACCATGTCCTTTTGCCGCTACGACCACACGCAGGGATAAGGTCTTAGAGCCTCTTTAATAGACCGGCGGGGGCTTCCTTTACCTGTAGGAGCCCCTTAAAGGTCTCCCCCATTCCAACGCCGCCCATGAGGAGCGGGGCGAGTTCGTGCCTTCTCGCGAGCGCCTCCACCTCATCCGCGCACTCCTCCTCTATTAGCGCAACCTCTTCGACCATCCCGAGGCTGTAGAGGAGCTCGCGCTGATTAAAGAGCGGCTCGGAGGAGAGCCCCAACTCATCGCCAAGGTCAATCAGCTCCGTGAAGTCCACTGAGCGGGTAAGGTCGCACTCACCGGGCGCTTCCAATATGCTCTCAATATGCCTGTGCTTTGAGTAGCCACGGGCGGTGCCCCCCTCTTTATGGGGTCCGAAGAGACGCGCTCTCTCATCCCCGTAGTCGATTGTCAGGAGATAACCTCGCCCCAGCTTTTTCGCTGTGCGCTTTAGCCAATTCGCAGCCTCCGGAGAGTGCTCGAAGCGGAAGTTCCCGCTGCCGTGAAGGAAGCCCTCAGGAAGTGGTGACTTGACAGCGCCCTCCATTTCTACAAGCGCTCCTCCCTCCTCCCCCACGTAGAGCTCCGACACCACCCCCTCCCTGCTTATAAATATGTTGAAGGGGAACGCATCGACAAGCTCGTTTGAGAGATATACCCCCTCGTAGTTATCCGGCGCTTCCTTGCAAAGCCTCTTAGCGTGCGGCGCGAGAAGCTTTTCCTGCCTCCCCGTAAGGGCGGGGCTGGCCTCCTCAGTCACGTAGCTGATACGACCGTACGTTTCCGGCGCGCGTATCATTAAAGTGTCCAGGATGGTGCTGGCCAGCTCTCCCTCACCGGGGCCACCCTCAACAACCCAGAGCTTCTCGGGAGAGCCAAGTGACTTATCGGCAAGGATGATAAAGTTTGAGAGGCAGCGGGAAAAAATCTTTGATACATGGGGAGAGGTGATAAAGTCGGCGCGCTCCCTACCGATTGACACTTTGCCGGAAGAATAGTAACCAAATTCATGGTGATAGAGAGAATAGTTTATGTAACGCTCGAATGTTATCGGGCCCTCTTCAGCTATTTTCTCGAGGATAAATTTTTTGAGGCGGGAACTGCTCATCTTTGACTCACGCACCCCTTTTCAAGGTAAAATAATATTGAAGAAGAGGATAACCCCGAATGCCTCCGGGTGGTCAAGGAATCCTTTTATTTACCACGAAAGATATGGAGCCTTTAAATGCTGGCACGACCCATTAAAAACCTGATACGGGAGCTCAGGAAGCTTCCCGGAGTCGGTGAAAAGACCGCTACGAGGCTGGCGCTGCACATCCTTACGGCGCCGCCGGAGCGCGCCGAGAACCTCGCCCATGCATTGACCGAGGTGAAGGAGAGGATAGTGCCTTGTAAAGAGTGCCACCAGCTTACCGAGGATTCACCCTGCGCGATATGCGCTTCGCCACGCCGCGATAGGACGCTCCTCTGCATAGTCGAGGATCAGGTCAGCCTGATTTCGATAGAAAATTCTGGAAACTTCAACGGTTTATATCATGTTCTCGGCGGGCGGCTATCGCCGATGGACGGCGTCGGACCCTCTTCACTAAATATTCCCGATATAAAAGATCGTGTTCGCAATCTGGGGGTGAGGGAGGTTATACTTGCAACGAACCCAAACGTCGATGGTGAAGCCACCGCCCTCTATATAAAGAGACTTTTGGAGGGGACCGGCGCGGCGGTAACTCGCATCGCCCGCGGAGTGCCGATGGGGGGTGACCTTGAATATGCCGATTCGCTGACTTTGGGCCGCGCCATTGATGGACGAGGAACTTTTTAAAGGGAATCGAAGAGGGGAGATTCGATGACCGGGGAGATAGAGATCTCCGAAACGCTAAGAGGAAGGGTAGAGAGCTTCGCCAAAGATATGCTCCTTTTGGTGAAGACCGTCTCGATCTATCCTACCGGTCACCCCCAGATGGCCAACATGGCCGATCAGGTCGTGGATTGGGTCTCTGAGGAAGAAGAACCCCTCTCCATAGGCATAACCTCAAACGAGCTAATCATCTACGGCGAATTCTTCGGCGGCAAAGACAGCCGCGCAGAAGTGCTCGCGCGCCTCCTCCATGCACGGCAGTTATCACGCCTTACCCTTTCGCCTCAACTTAAAGAGAGCCACCTCTACTCCTTTGCCAATGTCATAGCAGACAGAGAGCTTGTAGGAAATGCACTTGTAGAGAGCTTCGAGGCTGAGGATATCTCCACCATAACCCTTGAGCCGCTCGACCTTGGCGAACTCCACCAGCACCTCTCCACAGATGGCGTCTCCTCCGAAGAGGATGACGCCTTTCGCCGCAGCCAGCAGATTTGGCTCTGGCTACAGGGTGAATCTGGGAGCCCGAAGGATATGGCGCGGGTTCTCTCCTCCGAGGAGTTTTGGAACGCTGTCCTGGTGGGCGACAATAAAGAGGAGCAGGTTAGAAATCTCGCGCAGGTCATGGAGCGCATGGGCTCAATGATTGACAGGGCGATACGCCTGGTGCCCGATGAGCGCCGTACTGAGGTGCTGGAGCACCTAGCCAGGGTCGGTGAGTCCCTGGAGGCTTCCGACCTGGCACGCCTCGTTGATGTCTTCGTCTCAGACGCCTCCGGCACAGGCGAGACAATCTCCGCCTTGATGGAAAAGGTGGAGGGGGAGAAGGTCGCGGATCTGATGGCGCACCTGGTCTCGCTAGGCGGAGACAAGACAGGCAGAATGGCCGCTTTCACAAAAGCGTTTCTGCCCCCTGACGCTATGATCTCCATGGCCTCCATGGCCTCACACAACAAGCTGGATGCTGCTGCCAGCGGGCACCCCCGCGAGGTGTGGGAGTGGATTGAGTCCTTTTTATTCAACTATGACGAAAACCTCTACATGGGCGAGGGGTACAAATCCACCCTTGACAGGATGGCGTCCAGGATGAGGATTGAGGGGGAGAAATCGGTCTCCTTCGGCATGTATGAGGACCTGGAGCCGCACATAGACAACGTCTACTTCACCCTCGCGCAGATAGAAACGGAA
The DNA here is from genome assembly GCA_002869015.1 of Deltaproteobacteria bacterium. Taxonomy (GTDB): domain Bacteria; phylum Desulfobacterota; class Deferrisomatia; order Deferrisomatales; family BM512; genus BM512. Next base: position 6,482 of record PKTT01000031.1, on the reverse strand, counting down.
AACGGCCAATCGCTCCTCGGCGACCGTATTGTGGCGCGGCTGGAGGAGCTGGATGGGGTAGGGGTCCTGGGGTTCCTTGAATCGATAGAAGCCTCTTGCCCGGAGGCCCTAGAAAACCGCGATGATGTCTTCAAGGTGCTCTTTGACAAAGCGCTGCCAGATGTCTCCGACTACTCCGCTCAGGTTCGCGGCCGCCTTGTCCGTTTTGCGGCGCACCATCAAAATGAGGTAATAGAGGCCGCTTTCAAGCTGCTGCTTACAGAGGAGCGGATGAAGATACGCCGCTTTGTCGTGGAGATGCTTTGCCACTTCTCACCCCGCTACGCACCGGTACTTGTGCAGCGCGCCCGCGGGTCGATATGGTATTTTCTTAGAAATGCGTTGATCATTCTTGGGAGGATGGGTGATGAGCGAGCACTCCCCTTTATCATAAGCCAGCTCGACCATGAAAAGCCCCAGGTAAGAAAGGAGGCCTTGAGGGCGCTGCCTTTCATGGGAGAGCGGGGCAAAAAGGCACTATTTAACTTCGCAGGCGATATAACCCGCGTGGTTGAGGAGCGGCAACTTGCCAAGCGGGTCTACGACAGGTTGAAAATTTGAGTGCAACCGATAAAAAACGCGAGCTACCCAAGCAGTTCGTAATACAGCTGGGTAAGCTCTTCCAGGCGTACCGCATGTACCCGCCGGGTACAAGGCACGTGCAGGACGCTGCGGCCCGATGCGCTGAGATAATGCGCGAGTTCGGGGAGCCGATAAGGCTCACACTGGTCGACGAAGATGTCGTCGTTGAGGAGGATGTCCTCTACCCGGTGCCGACGCAGCTTAATAAGATTTTAAGCTCATTTTCGACTCTGGAATGGGAGTCGATGAAGTTTGACCCAAAACTCGGCGTAGCGGGACTTATCGAGGTTTTGGACCACATCGCAAAGGGCGAGCCGGGCTCATACATCACCGTCGGCTTCATCGCCGGAAGCATACAGATAGTCGAAGAGGGTGGGGATGGAGAGGACAACAATGTAGCCGCAGGTTATCTCGGCATCCTGCCCATGGTTCAGGAGATGATGGATGAGATCGCCAACGGAAGAAGGGGATCATGGATGAGGGCGCGTGAGGTGACTCGCCTCATCACAAGCCATATCGTCGCCGGTGAAGACCTCTTCAGCCCCATCCTTGAGATGAAGGACTACGACCAATACACCTTCACCCATGCGCTTAATGTCTCCGCCCTCTCGCTGGGCATCGCGCGGCGTATGGACCTGCCGGAAAAACTTCTTGATTCGATAGGTATAGGCGCCCTTTGCCACGACCTCGGAAAGACCAGGATCTCTTACGAGATTCTTAGAAAGCCCGGCAAACTCAATGACGAGGAGCGCGAGATAATGAATCGCCACCCCGTCGACGGCGCGGCCCACATACTACAAATGGAAGAGAGCATTTCGCCCCTTGTAGCGGTCATAGCCTTCCAGCACCATATGCGCATGGATGGCACGGGATACCCTGCGCTGAAGGTCTCCCAGCCGCCCCACCCTGCGGCGATGATGGTCGCCGTAGCCGATACATACGACGCCGTGCGCACTGTTCGCCCCTACCAGAAAAACGCGATGGATCAGCACGCGGCGATGTCCATTCTGCTTAAGGAAGCCGCCGCCAACAGGCTCCACCCCGTCTTTGTCTCCATCTTTGCACGGACCCTCGGACTTTTTTACCCCGGCGCAAAGCTCGTTTTGAACGACGGAAAGGAGGCGACTATCCTCGCGGAGGGCGAGTATGACGTCCTCCAGCCGCTGGTCGAGATAGGGGAGGGGGGCGAGATCGCGGACCTATCACTTCCTGGTTCGCCAACCATCGTCGGTGTAATTGAGGGTGGTGAGCCGCCGGCGGACCCCTGGGAGTAAATCGGGGGATTGCCCTCACCATTTAGGCAGATTAGATGGAGCGATTTTACTCGGGGGAGATAAATGGCATCAGCTTTGTGGCCGGTGGATGGCCTCTGGCTGAGGACGCGCCGACCCTCCTCTTTATCCACGGCTCCGGCGGCGACCACTCTCTCTGGTCCGAGCAGCTTAAGGGCCTCTGCGGCAGCTTCAATGTCGTCGCGCTGGACCTTCCCGGCCACGGCGCCAGTTCATCACCACCATCTAAGTCTATATCTGAATACGCAGCTAAAGTTGCCGGGTTCATCCGCGCTGCACAGCTACCCATGCCTGTGCCCTGTGGATTAAGCATAGGCGGCGCAATAGTCCTTCAGCTGCTCCTCGATTATCCGGAGGAGCTCTTTAAAGCGGTGCTTGTGAGTACAGGCGCCCGCCTCAGGGTTTCGCCGAAAATTTTCGATGCGATAGATAAAGACTACGCTGCCTTTGCAAGGGGCATACTACCACTGGCTGCGGCCCCGGCGAGCGCCCACGAGGCCCTTGCCTCTGTGGTCACTGTAATGGAGGCGACCCCACCAAAGGTGACCGCCGGTGATTTTCGCGCTTGCGACGCCTTCGACGTAACCTCCCGCCTTGGAGAGATTAATAAGCCTGTGCTGGTGCTCTCCGCCCTTGAGGATAAGCTGACCCCGCCCAAGTATGGTGAATTCTTGAAAGAGAAGATACCGGACGCCAAGTTGGCCCTTATCCCCGAGGCGGGCCACCTCCTCCCCCTCGAAGCGCCGGGGCCGGTAAATGAGGCCCTTAAGGATTTTTTGGCGGCGCTTTAACACCAGCGCATTAGCGTTATATCGCCTTGGCGATTGGTATATCCTCCATCCGCGTCGTGTAGCGGGGGCTGAGGAGCCCGCGCTTCATATCCCACCCCTTATCGATGCCCTCGCCGAGGAGGCGCACCGTGCCGCTCCCCATGAGAGTGTTCACAGCGTCCAGCGCCTCCATCAGGCTCCTGGAGCGCGCGATCGCTTCACCATCGTTGAAGAGGGTCGGCTGGCGCTCATCCCTTGCGACAAGCTCCGAGAGCATGACCCCGGCTTTCTGGAAGAGGAAGCCGGGGCGGTAGATGCGCCTCAGCCCGAAGAGCGCCGCCCTGACGAGGAGGATAGTATCGTCGCTGTGGTTCGCCAGGGGCACTGTCACCCCCGGCTTATATTGCGGTTCATCCCTTTTGAAGCGGTTGGTCCGAAGGTAGACATGGACGAGCTTCGCCAAAGAGCCCTCTGCCCGCAGCTTCTCCGCCGCCCGCGTCATGTACTGGACCACCGACTCCTCAAGCTCGGGGAGGCCGCCGACCCTCCTGGAGAAGGAACGGGAGCACATTATCTGCTTCTTTCTCGGCAGGACCTCCTCCAGCGAGATGCACTCAATACCGTTAAGCTCCGCCACAGTGCGCCCCGTGACGACGCTGGTGAGCGCGCGCACCTCCTCCGACCTCGCTCGCTTTAGGTCGAGGGCGCTCTTTATTCCGAGCCTCCTTAACCTCCCGGCGATGCGGCTACCCACGCCCCATACATCGTCGACGGGGAGGAGCGCTAAAAGCTCGTCAACCTCACCTTCGGCAAGGGCGTTAAGGTTCATCACGCCGCCCAGGGCGGGGTTCTTCTTTGCTATGTGGTTGGCGAGCTTTGAGAGGGTCTTCGATGCGCCTATGCCGACGCAGACCGGCAGGCCTATATCTCTCTTAACCCGCTCTTTGATGGTGCGGCCATATTCCGTGAGGTCCGCTGCCTTTATGCCCGTCAGGTCCAGAAAACACTCGTCTATGGAGTAGACCTCCTGCTCGGGGCTGAAGGTGGAGAGCAGCGACATCACCCGGTTGGAGAGGTCGGCGTAGAGGGTGTAGTTGGAGGAGAAGGCGACTACGCCGTGGCGCTCGGCGAGCGCCTTAGCCTTGAACCAGGGGGAGCCGTTGGGTATGCCGAGCGCCTTTACCTCCGGGGAGCGCGCTACGATGCAGCCGTCGTTGTTTGAGAGGACGACCACGGGGCGCTCCTTTAGGTTCGGTCTGAAGAGGCGCTCGCAGGAGGCGTAGAAGCTGTTGCAGTCCACGAGGGCGATCGCCCTTTTAGGCACACTCATACCTTGTGGATCGCCCAGCGCACGACCCCCCACACCTCAAGCGCCTGCTCGTCGCCGACCATTATGTCGGCGTATTTGGGGTTTGCCGCGCGAAGCAGCACCCCGCCGCCTGACCGAATGAACTGCTTCACCGTGAACTCCCCCTCAAGGACCGCGATGACCACGCTGCCATGCTCCGGGGTGAGTGATTTGTCTACTACTAGGATGTCGCCGTCGAAGATGCCCTCTCCCTCCATCGAGTCGCCCTCCACCCTGAGGAAGAAGGTCGCCTCCTTGTTGCGGATTAGATACTCGTCGAGGCTTATCCTCCCCTCAAGATAATCGTCGGCGGGGGAGGGAAAGCCGGCCTTTACTCCGTGGGCGAAGAGGGGCCATCTGCCCCCGGCGCTCCCCCCGGCCGCGCCGATGAAGGAGGGGGCGGGCGCTCGCGGGGAGGCGAAGAAGAGCTTGTCCGGCACCCATACGCCGTCGGGGGTGCGGGATAAATACCCCTCCGCCCGGAGGCGGTTTAAAACCTTCGCGACGGCGGAGCGCGAGGCGAGGCCAAGCACCTCGCAGAGCTTGTTGTAGGAGGGCATGGAGCGCCATTTGGAGTAATATTCGCGCAGCAGCGAGAGGTATTCCGAATCTTTGGAGTATTTGACCATTAGCCACCTTTAGAGTACAAATGTACTCTAAAGGTAATCGTCCGCCACGGCCCAGTCAACCGCTTAATTGGAGGTGGGGGCGAAAAAGTATCTCGCCCCTTGCCGCCGGGCGGCGTGGAGGATAACCTCCACGGTGGGAGGTGTTTAATGTGCGGGAGATTTGCTATCGCGGCCCCTCGCTTCGGGAAGATTGAGGCGGCCTTGGGCGCCGGGTTCCCCGAGGTCAGGGTGAGCTACAATATCGCCCCTGGGAGCGATATACCAGTGATCTCGCTCGACGGCGGCCAGCCGGTCCTCTCCTATATGAGGTGGGGGCTGGTGCCACATTGGTCGAAGGAGCCGAGGAGCAAGTTCTCCACCTTCAACGCAAGGGTGGAGACCGCCGGCGCGAAACCCGCCTTTCGGGACGCCTTTAAAAGGCGGCGTTGCATAATCCCGGTCTCTGGCTTTTACGAGTGGCAGCAAAGAGATGGCTTTAAGCAGCCCTGGTACTTCACCGGAGTTGGTGGAGAAGCGCTTGCCCTCGCCGGGCTTTGGGATAGGTGGGAGGGGCCAGAGGGGGTTCTTCAAAGCTCCACCATCCTGGTAGGTGAGGCAAACGGGTTGATGTCGCCGGTCCATGCACGGATGCCTGTCATTCTCCCGGAGGATTATTACTCCGAGTGGCTGGATGTAGAGCACCCCGGCGATGTGGAGGAGGCTATCGGCATACCATTTCCAGAAGGATTGATGGAGTGTTGGCCCGTCTCACGCGCGGTGGGTAACGTCAGGAACGATCGCCCGGAGCTTATTGAGAGGCTGGGCTGACCGCCGCCAAAGAGGCGGAGAAAGAATGATATGAGCTCCTTTAAAAAGGGCTTCTACGGGCTAATAGCTTTTTTTGTGCCGCTGATGGCGGTGCTCACCCCCTACGATATAGAGATAACAAACTATCTTAGAGCGCACTCCCTCGTCGGCTTCAGGGAGTTTATGGCGCAGACGATCTTTGAGGGCGATCCCCCCGGCGGCGGAGATCCGGTGACGCTCTTTATCGTGATGGCGCTCCTCCTCTACCTCCTTGCCAATTTGCCCAAAGCAACGGCGGCTTTAAAGAGGTGGAGGCCCTTCTACGGCTTTATCCTCGCAACCAGCCTTACCGGCGCCCTGGTAATGGTGAGGCTCCTCAAATTTTTCGTGGGGCGCGCGCGGCCAAGGCTGGTCTTCGGCGACGCGGGACTGCCCTTCACAAACTGGTTCGAGGTGGGGCCGCAGGCTATAACCAAGAGCTTTTACCACGGCAGCTTTCCAAGCGGGCACACCGCCTCTGTGATGTGCCTCATCTGCCTCCTTTACATATACTCCACGGGGAGCGTACGGGCGGGCAGGGGAGGGTTTAGGCGCATTTTGCTGGCGCTGCCGATTCTCACCTATGCGGCGATGATGGCGCTTGCGCGAACGATGTCCTACGCCCACTGGATAACTGACTGCATCTTTTCCATCGCCGCCGTGTGGACGATAGCACAGCTCTTCTTTTACGTAGTGCTTCGCGTGCCCGAGGAGATGGCGCGGGCAGAGGAGGGACGGCCCGCCCCGCCAAAGCTTTGGGAGCTGCGCTTTTCGCTCTACATATTGGTCTTGGCCGCAGGGGTAATAGCGGCGGGCCGGGGAATGGGGGAGCTAAGCGGCGAGTTCGCCATGAAATCCGCGATTATGGTGATAGGCGGATTTCTCATCTCGCTGATATCATTCAGAAGAGGGCGCTCCCTAAGGAGGAGAGCCCTTCAGCTTTAAGATATAAATTAAGGCAAATGGAGCCTTTACGCCGCCGCCCTCACCCCGGCGC
>PKTT01000043.1 GCA_002869015.1 Deltaproteobacteria bacterium | reverse complement strand
GCGTCCAACCGTCGCCTCGCTGCCGGGACAAATGCTCCCCGCGAGGGAGGTCGCGTTGGCGGTGAAACGCTCCACCTTCTCGTAGCTCGTGCCTAGCTTGGACTGGAATACGACCTTCTTTAGCCCCTCAAGGTGCTCTTCTAGGGGCTTTTTCTGATCCTCCACGAAGAAGAAGGAGGCGTCGGAGAGGCGGGCGCGCAGCACGCGCTCATTGCCCTTTGCCACAACCGACATATCGCGGGCCCGAGTGTTGGAGACGGTGATGAAATAGTTCATCAGGTTGCCAGCGTCATCGACCACCGCGAAGTACTTCTGGTGGGTCTTCATCGTCAATATAAGCAGCTCACGGGGCAATTCGAGATAGTGCTCCTCGAAGGTGCCGGAGACCGCAGTGGGAAGCTCCAAGAGAAAGTTTACAGTGTTAAGGAGGTCTTCATCCTCAAGGACCTTGCCGCCGACCTTGGCTGCCTCGGCCGCTACCTGCTCGCGGATCATCTCTTTTCTAACGGCGGGGTCAATAATGACAGAGGCTTCGGAAATCTTCTTAAAGTAATCCTCGACCCCCGCTACCTCAAAGGAGGCGGGAGCGTGGAATCTGTGGCCCCGGCTTATATTGCCGGAGTTGGCCCCTGCATACTCAAACTCAATTATCTCCCCGCCAAATAGCGCCAGCAGCCAGTGTATCGGGCGGACGAAAGCTACCTCGCCGCTTCCCCAGCGCATTGACTTCCTGAAGGGAAGTTTTGAAAGCCATCTTGGCAGCTCCTCTTTCAGAAGCTCCTTTGTCGGGCGGCCCTTTATAGTCTGCTTTACCGCTATGTACTCGCCCTTGTCGGTAGTTACGCGGAGAAGGTCGCCGACCTCTACGCCCCGTGAGCGGGCAAAGCCCATTCCAGCCTTGGTTGGGTTGCCATCGGCGTCGAAGGCGACGTTTACGGAGGGGCCCATCGTCTCCTCGGTAATATCGGGCTGACGATCGGAGAGCTCTCGGATTACTAGTACCATACGTCTTGGGGTGCCGGAGGTCTCAATCTCTCCATGCTCTATGCGCGCCGCCTGAAGCGCCTCGGCTGCGATGCTTTTAAGGGAGCTCAGGGCCGGCGGCATGAACCCCGCCGGAATCTCCTCCGTGCCTATCTCGAAGATGAACTCTTTCATAGCCATTACGCACCACCCTTCTTGATGAGGGGGTACCCCATCTTCTCGCGCTGCTCCGCATAGATGTGGGCCACTTCGCGGGCAAGGTCGCGCACTCTGCCTATAAACCGTGTGCGCTCGGTTACGCTTATAGCGCCCCTTGCGTCGAGGAGGTTGAAGGTGTGTGAGCACTTCAAGGTGTACTCATAAGCGGGGAGGACTAGTCCCTTGGCGGTGAGCTTCTTCGCTTCCGCCTCGAACATATCCATCATGCTAAAGAGCATGTCGGCGTTGGACTCCTCAAAGTTGTAGGTGGAGCCCTCCACCTCTCCCTGATGGTGCACGTCGCCGTAGGTAACTCCATCGGTCCAGACTAGGTCGTAGACGTTGTCTATCCCCTGAAGATACATTGCGATGCGCTCAATGCCGTAGGTTATCTCCCCGGAGACGGGGCGGCAGTCGAGGCCGCCCGCCTGCTGGAAGTAGGTGAACTGGGTGATCTCCATTCCGTCGAGCCAAACCTCCCAACCCAGCCCCCAAGCGCCTAGGGTGGGGGACTCCCAGTCATCCTCCACGAAGCGTATGTCGTGGTCGAGAGGGTCAATTCCGAGGGCGCGCAGGGAGTCGAGGTAGAGCTCCTGAATCTCCAGCGGGGAGGGCTTTAGGATTACCTGAAACTGGTAGTAGTGCTGGAGCCGGTTGGGGTTCTCCCCGTAGCGCCCGTCTGTTGGGCGGCGGCTCGGCTCTACATAGGCTACGTTCCAGGGCTCCGGGCCCAGACAGCGGAGGAAGGTGTGGGGGTTCATGGTCCCCGCGCCGACCTCCGTGTCGGTTGGCTGGACGATGATGCAGTTATGCCCCGCCCAGTATTCCTGTAATTTTAGAACAACCTCTTGAAAGGTCATCTTGCTCCCTCGAAATTTAAGTTATTAACAAACGATATTTTCACCACCGTCAACGCCGATTGTGTTGCCGGTGATCCAGTATGCCCCGGGCTGGGTGAAGAGCGCGATCGCCTCCGCCACGTCCTCGGGGGTTGTGAGGCGGCCGGAAGGATTTCTCTTCGCCGCCATCTCAATCATCTCCACGTTTCCGGGAATCTTCCTAAGCGCGGGGGTGTCGGTAACGCCCGCGAGTATCGCGTTGGCGGTGATGCCCATCGGCGCAAGCTCCATCGCAAGCTGCCGGATATGCGCCTCAAGCGCCGCCTTCGCCGCGGAGACCGCCCCGTAGGAGGGCATAGCGCGTGTCGAGCCGGAGCTCGTCATCGCGAAGATGCGGCTATTATTTGCGAGCATTCCCCGCTCAATCAGGTCCTGCGTCCAGTAGACAAGGCTGTGCGCCATAACGTCGGCGGTCATATCCAGCTGCGCCTGGGTAACCTGATTTCCAGACTGCACGTAGGGCTTAAGGGAGCCAAACGCGACAGAGTGGAGGAGGGCGCGGATGCCGGGCTTTTCACCCAGTATATCCTTCATATCGTCAAGGGTGTCTGCGCGTTTGACCGGGTCGGCGATGTTGATGTTGAAGAAGTGGACCTGAACACCTTCGGCCTTCAACTCGTCAATTAATTCGTTCACCATTGGCATGGTGGACTTGCGGTCGAGGTGAACGCCGAAAATGTTCATGCCTTTCTTCGCCATCTTGCGACATGCAGCAGCGCCGAAACCGCTCGAAGCGCCGAGCACGAGGAACCACTTTCCTTCAATTGGTTCTAAAGTCATTCTCTCTCCTTATGGTGAGTGTTTTAAGGCCGGTTATGATAACCGGCCCTCGTTAGAAATCCGGCTAAGCGCCGGAGTGATTTCAATCAGTTTATATAATCCTGAACGAAAAGAGAAACACTAGCAAAACAGCACATCCGGGTCAACCGTGAAGGCGCATTGTGAATGGTTAAAAATCATTTTATGCGACTTTGGTTTGGTAGAACTTTCACTAGCCGCCTTGACCTTTTGGGGTTGATAAGCCTCTCCCAATCCTGTAGAAATTTTATATACAATTACAATTGTTACTTTCGGGACGGGTCGCACCTTTTGTTGAGCGCTTAGTCTCGCCGTAGCAAACCGCCAGCCGCAGCCGCATCGGATGGGCTAAATCCGCGTGCGACTTTTTTATGTGGAAGGCGAAATCATAACGAAACATCGGAGGAAAATAGTGAGCCTTACATCACTGGTCTTCGTAAAACAGGTGCCAGACACCAAAAACGTCACCGGAGACGCTATGCGTCCCGATGGAACTGTCAACAGAGGAGCGCTTGCGGCGATCTTCAACCCGGAGGACCTTAACGCCCTTGAACTGGCGCTTGACCTAAGAGAGCGCTACGGCGGCCGGGTTGTCGTCTGCACTATGGGTCCCCCGGCCGCCGCCGCAGTCTTGCGCCACTCCCTCTACATGGGCGCAGATGAAGCTATCCTCTTGACCGACAGAAGCTTTGCCGGAGCCGACACCCTCGCCACCAGCTATGCGCTCTCCTGCGCTGCGAAAAAGCTCGGCGACTACGACCTGGTGCTCTGCGGTCGTCAGGCAATCGACGGCGATACCGCCCAGGTAGGCCCCCAGGTCGCGGAGAAGCTTGATATTCCGCAGGTCACCTACGTTGAAAAGGTTCTAGAGGTAAAGGATGGAGTCGCGACGGTGAGAAACCTCATCGACGGTGGACACGAGGTCGTAAAGACCCCGCTTCCGGCGCTTTTGACGGCGGTATCCTCCGCCAATGAGCCCCGCCCCGCCGGGGCGCGCCGCCTCATGCGCTACAAAAAAGCGATGACGCGCACTGAACTGCTCGCCAAACATGCCGGTAAGACCTATGAGGATTCAAATGAGCTGGCGGTTGAAGAGGAGAAGCTGCGTGAGCGCGGCCTCTGGATTCATGAGTGGAGCGCGGCGGATGTTGATGCGGACCCTCAGCGGATAGGCTTCGCGGGCTCTCCCACAAAGGTCAAGAAGATTGAAAACGTGGTCCTCGCCGCAGGGCAGTTTAAAGAGATCCCCCTCACCGAGGAGGGGATCGACGCGCTGGCCAAGGAGCTCATTGAAGACAACGTCTTTGTTTAGGCTGGCGCCTCAAGGGTGAAATCTTTTCGCGTGCCCAAAGGGCGCGCTTTTAAAACGGGATAACCAAGTCATGAGTGAAAATATCGGCAACGTTTGGATATTCATAGAGCAGGATAGCGGTGATATCGCCGACGTAAGCCTTGAGTTGCTTTCAAAGGGCTGCCAATTGGCCGGCGAGCTTGGCGTAAAGACTGAGGCGGTGCTCTTCGGCGCAAAAGTGGAGGGGCTCGTAGCCACTCTCCACGAGTATGGGGCGGACAACGTTTTTATCGCTGAGGATGAACGGCTTGAGCCCTTCTCGGCCCTTCCCTACACGAAGATGATTGTTGAACTTGTGGGCGCGCATCGCCCAAACATCATCCTCTTCGGCGCGACACAGGTCGGGCGCTCCCTGGCTCCGCGCGTTGCCTCCAAGTTGGCGGCGGGGCTAACGGCGGACTGCACAGCCCTTGAGATTGACGATTATGAGGATAAGGCCTCAAAAACAGTCATGAAGAACAGGCTGATGCAGATTCGCCCCGCTTTTGGGGGCAACATAATAGCCACCATCGCAAATTCGTGGGAAGACCCGCAGATGGTAACCGTCCGCGAGGGTGTCATGCCCCTTTCAGAGCCTGAAAAGGGCCGCACCGGCGAGGTGACCAAGGTGGCCGTCAACCTCTCCGATGAGGACACCGTCGTCAAGGTCATTGAGAGGGTTAAGGCTGAGAGCGACGTAAACCTGAAAGGCGCGCGCATTATAGTCGCCGGTGGGTATGGCGTCGGCTCAAAGGATGACTTCAACCTCATCAAAAAGTTTGCGGATGCAATCGGTGGAGAGGTCGCCGCCTCCCGCGCAGCAGTGGACGCTGGATGGATCGACCATGAGCATCAGGTTGGGCAGACTGGAGTGACGGTGCGCCCCAAGCTCTATATCGCCTGCGGCATATCAGGCTCGGTGCAGCACCGCGCCGGAATGAGCGACAGCGCAAAGATAATTGCGATTAACACCGACCCCGATGCGCCGATCTTCTCCATTGCCCACTACGGTATAGTGGGCGACCTTAAGGAGGCGATCCCCATGCTGATGAAGGCGCTTAAGGCCCACGCCTAAAGCGGCCCGCGAAACTGTATAAACGGACCCTAAGGGGAAAGAGAATATAAGATGGCTGACAACTTCTTTTTGGACAATAAAGACCTCCAATTCACCCTCGCCAACGTTGACCTTGAGGACGTGGTGAGGCTCCGTGAGGAGGGTTACTCGCAAGTTGCGGATTTCGCCGAGGCCCCGGAGGATTACGCTGACGCGAAGGATTCCTATGAGCAGGTGATGAAGATGCTCGGCGGAATCTGCGCTGAGTTCATCCACCCACGCTCACGCGACGTCGACGCCGAGGGCGCAACCCTCACCGACGGTGTTGTCTGCTACGCCAAGGGCACGGAGGAAAATCTGGATATCTTAGCCAAGGCGGAGCTTTTGGGCGTGACCCTGCCGAGAAAATACGGCGGGCTCAACATGCCGACAACTCTCTACACGATGATGATGGAGATGGTCTCCCGCGCCGACGCGAGCCTTCAGAACCTCGTCGGGCTTCAGGATATCGGCGAGACAATTTACCGCTTCGGCAATGACGAGCAGCGTGAAAAATACCTGCCCCGCTTCACCACGGGCGAGGTTGACGGCGCGATGGTGCTGACAGAGCCGGAGGCGGGCAGCGACCTACAGTCGGTACAGCTAAAGGCTACGCAGGACCCGGAGACGGGCAAGTGGAAGCTAAACGGCATGAAGCGCTTCATCACAAACGGTTGCGCCAAGGTACACCTTGTCCTCGCGCGTTCAGAGGAGGGGACCAAAGATGGCCGCGGCCTCTCAATGTTCGTCTGCGAATCGGGGCCAAACCTGAAGGTACGGCGCATTGAGGAGAAGCTGGGCATACACGGCTCCCCCACCTGCGAGCTTCAGTACAACGATGTGGAGGCGGAGCTGGTCGGCAGCCGCCGTCGCGGACTGACACGCTACGTAATGAGCCTCATGAACGGCGCGCGCGTGGCGATAAGCTCACAGGCCGTGGGCATCGCAGAGGCGGCTTACCGTGCTGCCCGCGACTATGCGGCAGCACGAGAGCAGTTCGGCACGACCATCGAGAACTTCCCTGCGGTCTACGAGATGCTTATTGACTCCAAGGTCAATATTTCGGCAGCCCGCACCCTCCTATACGAGACTACTAAGTATGTCGATCTACGCGACGTCTATGAGCACCTGATTGAACATGGCGGCGCCGACGAGGTGACTAAAGAGGACAAGGCAAAGGCCAAACTCTACACCAAGATAGCGGCGGTTTTGACCCCCCTTTCAAAGGCGCTCTCCACGGAGATGGCGAACAAGGTCTCCTACGACAGCCTCCAGATTCACGGGGGCACGGGCTACATGAAGGACTTCAACATCGAACGTTATTGCCGCGACGCGCGCATCACCAACATCTACGAGGGCACTACGCAGCTTCAGCATGTCGCCGCGATCGGCGGTATTACACAGCGCGTGCTGGAACCTCTTATGGAGGAGTTGAGCCAGTTGCCCTATCACGGCAAGTTGAGAAGGCTTGCAAACTCGGTGGACGCTGCCCGCGAGAAACTTAACCAGGCTATAAAGTCCGCCCTGGACCGCGAAGACAATGAGTACCTCAGCCTCATGACCCGCAGGCTCTGCGCAGCGGAGACGGTAGTATTCGTCAGCTATCTTATGCTCCGCGACGCATTAAAGGACCCCGACCGCGAGGTGCTTGTCGAAAGGTATGTATTGGATAACGTGCCCGTCGCCGAGCTCGATTGCCAGGTGGTCATCAGCGGTGAGCTATCCGTCATCGACGAGCGGGACAAGATACTGGCGATTTAGCCAGGAAGATAAATCTATAAGAGAGGGACGTCTTCGGACGTCCCTTTTTTTACGCTTTGAGCATTTCGTGAAGCTGCTCCAGCGAACGGGGTTCGGCGCCAAGGGCGCGAATTAATGCCGCCTCGACAACGGGGCCTATCTCTCTCTCCACTTGCATAGATAATTTGAAGGAGCTGAAGTTTTCGTAGGGCAGCGCTGTGGCTCTTACAATTGAATTGACCGCTCCTTTAGATAGCGGTGCGCCGCTTCCCGCGCCGCAGGGTGGACAGATTAGGCCGCCCTCATGTAGATGCGCTTCGGATTCATGAAGGCCTGCCCCGCAGCTGGCGCAGGCTAGCTCGGAGGGTGCGTAGCCCAGATGGGAGATGGTCTTTAAATGGAAAATCCTCAGCGCCGAAGTCCTGTCGCCACCACGTTCAAGCAGGGTGAGCAAGTGCCCCAAGAGTAGAAATGGCTCGTTGGCGTCATCGCCTTCGCGGGTCGCCAGCCTCGTGACCTCGAAAAAGTGCATGGCGAGGTGGTAGCCGGCTAGGTCTCCACGGATTTTTTCGTAGCTTCTCGCCGATTCCGCCGCCGTTAGTGTTCCCATGCCGCTGCGAGGCTTTTTAAATGTGGCGCGGATAAGGGTTAGATAGTCAAGCGCCCCGGAAAAGCGCTTTTGGCTCTTGCGCGCGCCCCGCGCCATGAGGGATATGAGGCCGTGGTGCTGGGTAAGGAGTGTTACTACAAGGTCGGCGTCACGGTAGGGCACCAAGCGTAGGACGAAAGCCAGGTCAAGCTCGCCGGGCATGATGGACGCCTAGTGTTTGATGAATTTTAGCATGAGCGTTGCGGCGGCGAGGTAGATGAAGATGCCCGTTATGTCGTTGGCGGTGGTGACGAAGGGGCCGGAGGCGACGGCGGGGTCAATCTTCAGCTTCCTAAAGAGGGCGGGGGTTAGGGTGCCCATTATCGCAGCTACGGTCATAGCCGCCATCATCGAAACCGCGACAACTACGCCGAGGTATGGGTCGTTGTGCCAAATCAATGCCGCAAGGCCGACCATCGCGCCGCAGACTATGCCCAGAAGAAAGCCTACCCGGACCTCCTTCCAGAGGTGGGAGGGGAGCGAGTCGAAGTCAACACGCCCCGTGGCGAAGGCGCGCACGAGGATTGATGAGGTCTGCGTCCCTACGTTGCCGCCCATCCCTGTTATGACGGGGACGAAGGAGAGCAGCGCGATTATCTCTTCAATCGTCGCCCTGAACCACCAGAGGATAGTGCCGGTCAAGACGCCGCCGATGAGGTTGACCGCGAGCCAGGGTATGCGGATGCGGAAGATGGGCATGACGCGATTGCCGTGGAGGAGCTCCTCCTGGCTGGTACCCGCCATCTTATAGATATCCTCGGTGGCTTCCTCACGCAGAACGTCGAGTACGTCATCGACGGTGATGATACCGGAGAGCTTCTTCTCCTCATCCACTACGGGTATTGCGAGCAGGTCGTACTTTGATACGAGCCGGGCCACCTGCTCCTGATCCGTGTTTACATCTACGTTTATGACATCGGTGGACATTATAGAGCGTAGCTTGGTCGCCGGAGATGAGGTGATGAGCTTTCTCAGGCTGACTACCCCGGCAAGGTGCCCGGCCTCATCCACTACGTAGAGGTAGAAGGCGGTCTCCGCGTCCTCGTCTCCCTGAATGGCCTCAACCGCTTCTTTCGCTGTCATCCCCTCGGGCAACGCGAAGAAGGAGGTGGTCATCAAGCCGCCTGCCGAATCCTCCGGGTAGTCGAGGAGCTTTTCGATATCCTCCGAATCCTCCCGCTTCATCGCGGTCAGGACATCGTCGCGAATCTCTTCGGTGAGGAGGTTCAGTATGTCGGCGGCATCATCGGAGTCCATCTCGACGATGATGTGGGCGACCTCTTCAGGGGAGAGAACTTCAACCAGCTCCTGCTGGTTGACCGGGTCCATGTGGGCGATGACTTCGCCGACAAGGTCACTCTGCTTTAAAACCTGGAAGAAACGACCCTGCTCAAGGTCGTTCATGTCTCCATATATAGCTGCGAGGTCGGCCGCGTGTGTACGCTCGACGATACGGCGCAGGTTGGTGACTGCGCCTTTGCGCATCAACCTCCTCATCGCCTCAAGGCGAAGTTTTACGCGACTGTCGAGCATCGGTTATCCCTTTTCGGGCCAACGGCAGAGGTCAAAGACCTTACACTCCCCGCAGAGGGGACGCTGAGCTTTACAGCAGTATCTGCCATGTATGATTAGTATGAGGTGCGCTTTACCCCAGCGCTCCGGCGGCATGAGGGAGCACATCTTCTCCTCAACCTTCAGGGGGTCTTTGGTCTTCGTGAACCCCAACCTCATTGAAACGCGGCCGACATGGGTGTCAACGGCGAAAGCGGGCACCCCGAAGGCCTGCGCGAGGACCACCGAGGCGGTCTTCCTGCCCACTCCCGGCAGCCTCTCTAAAGCTTCCCGCTCCGGCGGGACCGCTCCCCCATGCTCGCGGACGACCTTCTCAGCCATAGCCTTTAAGTTCTTCGCTTTGTTCCTGAAGAGGCCTATGGAGCGTATGGCCTCCTCAAGCTCCTCCAGATCGGCAACCGCCATCTCTGCCGGGCCCGGGTATTTAGCGAAGAGCGAGGGCGTTACCATATTGACCCTCGCGTCGGTGCACTGCGCCGATAGGAGCGTCGCCACCAGCTGCCGCCAGGGGGTATCGTAATCAAGGCCCGGCTTGGGTGGAGGTCCGCCCCCTGTCAGGCGGTTTAATATCTCTTCGAGGCGTTTTGCCTCGGCGTTTACTTTTCCCATTTGGGCTCAGAGCTTATCAGAAAGAGCGCCATTTCGAAAGTGCCCAATATGACGCGCTTGACACGCCATACCGCAGGGGCTAGATTCAAAAAGTATCGACTCAATATAACAGCGGCGGTTGCAGGAGATAATAAATGGCTAATTACGGTGAACGTTTATTGAAGGGAACGAGCAAGGGTTTCTCCCTCATTGCTTTTGAGACATCCAAAAAAAGCCGCATTATGAAGAAAAAGATGCGCATAAGCGCCCTCTCCAAGGATGTGCGCGCTGACTTTCGCGACCTCGGGAGCCTTGTATACAATGCCTTGAAAGCTGGTGTAGCGCCGGCGCTTGGGGATGATGAGGTAAAAGCGCTTGTGGCGAATATCGACCGCAACAATTTGGAAATCGAGAAACTTCGCGAATCGATAGCAAGGATTTCACGGGCAAAGAAACATTTCAGGGAGGAGGAGGTCTTCACTGGAGCATCCTTCGCGCCGGGGGAAGAGGTTGAGCTTGTAACCCCTGAAATAGTTGATGAGGAGCCATCTCCAATTGAACAGGAGCCGGTCAAAGAGCCTTCACCGGCAAAAGCTGCTCAGGTTAAAGAGGAAGATAAGGAAGAGAAAGAGGAGCCCTCCACAAAAGAGGAGGATAACGCTCCAGCTAAAAAGGCCGCCCCTAAAAAGACCCCCTCAAAAGAAAGCGTAAAAAAGAGCGCTGAGAAGAAGCCCGCTGCAAAAAAGAAGACCTCCACAACAGCGGCCCGAAAAGCGGCTAAAAAAGCGCAGGAAGAGGCTCCCGAGTAGGGGTACTCAAAAGGAATTCAGCGGCGCCTTTAGGGGCGCCGTTTTTTTTTCGCAATTTTTTATTGAGACACTATATCTAGTGGTGATAGAGTTCTCTGGCACCATAAGTAGTACATAAATCATCCGATAAAAATCCCAAATATGTAGGACAGGAGAGTTTTGATGGCATCATTTTCCCGCGCGGCGCTTGAGGAAGTGCTGATGACAAGGGCTATGCCCAATTTCAGCGACAACGCTAAAACCGTCCTTGAAAGGCGCTACCTCAAAAAGAATGAGAAAGGTGAAGTGCTTGAGACGCCTCAGGAGCTCCTTGTCCGCGTTGCGGCAGCTATCGCAGAGGCGGACCTCAGCTATGATGATAACGCTGATGTAACCAAAACAGCTGAGTCTTTCTACGACATGATGGCAACGCGTGAATTTCTTCCAAACTCTCCTACGCTGATGAACGCCGGGCGCGATTTGGGCCAACTTTCAGCCTGCTTCGTCTTGCCTGTTGGTGATTCGATGGAGTCAATCTTCGAGGCAGTCAAGAATACCGCCCTAATACACAAATCTGGTGGCGGCACAGGGTTCTCCTTTTCCTCGGTGCGCCCCAAGAACGATATCGTCTGCTCAACCAACGGCGTCAGCTCGGGGCCAATATCCTTCATGAAGGTTTTTGATACCGCCACAGAGATGATAAAGCAGGGGGGCACCCGGCGCGGCGCCAATATGGGGATGCTAAGGGTTGACCACCCGGACATCGAGGAGTTCATAGGGGTCAAGGAGGATAAGAGCCTCCTGACAAATTTCAACCTCTCCGTCGCGCTCACCGAGACCTTTATGGAGGCGGTCAACGCCGATGACTCCTACGCCCTCATCAGCCCGAGAAATGGCGAGGTCGTAAATAAGCTAAATGCGAGAGATGTCTTCGACCAGCTGGTACAAGCCGCGTGGGCTTCCGGTGAGCCTGGTATTGTATTTATCGACAGGATGAACCGCGACAACCCGACCCCAAATGTCGGCGAGATTGAGGCGACTAACCCCTGCGGGGAGCAGCCGCTCTTGCCCTACGAGTCCTGCAATCTCGGCTCCATTAACCTTTCGTTGATGGAGAAGGATGGGGACGTCGATTGGGAGAGGCTTGGGGATACGGTAAAAAAAGCCGTTCACTTCCTCGACAACGTGGTTGACGTCAACCGCTACCCGCTTCAACAAATCGCTGATATGACGAGAGCCAACCGCAAGATTGGCATGGGCATAATGGGCTGGGCGGATCTCCTTTATAAGCTCTGCATACCATATGGCTCGGAGGAATCTTTAAAGCTCGCCGACAAGTTGATGAAGTTCGTTGATGACACAGCCCTTGAAGCCTCTCTTCAGCTGGCTAAAATCAGAGGCGCATTCCCCAACTTCAAAGGTTCTGTTTACAACTCCAATGGTTCCAAGGAGGTGCGTAACGCAACCCGCACAACCATCGCGCCGACTGGAACGATCTCCATCCTCGCGGGTTGCTCCAGCGGCATAGAGCCGCTCTTTAGCCTCGCATTCATAAGGCGCGTAATGGATGGAACCGAGATGCTGGAGATAAACCCCGTCTTCGAGGATGCCGCTAAGGCCGGCGGCTTTTACAACGCCGACCTCATGAACCGCCTCGCAAAGGGAGCGCATCTGGCCGAACTTGACGGGGTGCCCGCAGAGGCGGTCGACCTCTTCGTCACCGCCCACGAGATAAACCCTGAGCAGCACATAAAGATGCAGGCAGCTTTCCAGGATCACACAAACAATGCCGTTTCAAAGACCGTCAACTTTCCCGAGACCGCAACCCGTGAAGAGGTCGCCGAGGTCTTTTGGCTCGCCTACAAGATGGGCTGCAAGGGTGTAACCATCTACAGGGACAAGAGTCGCGAGGGGCAGGTCTTGAATGTGGGTGAGGATAAGAAGCCCGCAGAGCAGATAAGCGTTGAGGTCTCAAAGCCCAAAAAACGAGACCGCCCTGCTGTGCTGGTTGGGAAAACTTACCAGATGCGCACCGGTTGCGGCCCCCTCTACATAACGATAAATGAGGATAATGACGGTCTCTTCGAGGTCTTTACCACCATGGGCAAAGCTGGCGGCTGCGCTGCGAGCCAGTGCGAGGCTCTCGGTAGGCTGGTATCACTCTCCTGGAGGATGGGGGTTGACGTGGAGGCTGTCATAAAAAATCTACGGGGTATAAGCTGCCACAAACCCTCCGGCTTTGGCGCAAACAGGGTCCTATCCTGCGCTGATGCGCTCGCATCCGCCGTTCAAAGCCACTACAACCCCAACGCGCCGGTAAAGAATGGGCCCTCTCAAGTGGGCGCTTGCCCGGAGTGTGGAGACGCAGTGGAACATGAGGAGGGTTGTCTCCTGTGCCGCAGCTGCGGTTACTCCGAGTGCGGATGATAACCTTTCATAAAATTGTCTGAACTTGCAGCGGCGAGGTTAATTGTTTAACCTCGCCGTTAAGCGTTTTAGTTTAAAATTTTTAAATAATACGGGGGGTATTTTATGTTCAAAAGAATTTTCCTGCCAAGTATTGCGCTATTTATTGTCGCAGTATTTTCAACCTCTTGTGCCCCGACCATGGAGGTAAAGAGGAGCGACTTCAGAGAGTATTTCCTGGAAGATTCCATCTTCGTAGATTGCGATAAAGACCCAGCCGACCTCATCGGCACCTTCACAAAACGTCTGGAAAAGCTCGGCATCCCGGTAGTGGATAATGAATATGAGGCTGATTATCTACTGAGGCTAAAGTACAAGGGCGAGGATACCCTCTCCGTTTGGTCTTTTCAGCGCTTCCAGATGACCCTCACCGACCTTTACACCGAAAAGATTGTCTACTCGTCGAGCTTTACCTCAGAGACCCTTGATGCAGCTGGATTGCCTACAATAGAAGATTTGGCAGATGAACTCGCGGAGAACCTCCTTGCCTCAGGTGAGAAAAACAGCGACCGTAGTTCGCCTCCCGAGCGTTATGAGATGGATGAGCTCACCTTGCGCAGTAAAATTGATGCCAAAGGCAAGGCGTTGGATAAGATTGAGGGGGTCTGGTACGACTCAAAAAATGTTTACAAGGTCGGCATCATAGAGAACGATATTCCCGGGGAGTACATCGCCTTTATAATAGACACTGAAAAGCGCGCATGGAAGAAGGGCGATATAATAGCCCGTTTCAATAGGACGACCAACAGGAAGAAATACGCTACGAAGTTCTACTACAAGCCTGGAAAGAGGGTTGGCACCACAAGCGAATTCGACAACAGCCGCATTCTCCATGTTCCTCTGAAGCCCGGAAAAAAGGCGGGCCCGGAGGTGCAGTTTCTGAGGCTATACCCCGATGTGACCGGCGGACCCGGCTCAGCCGGACAAGAGGGGGATGTCCTGGGCGGGGAGCTTTTGGACGAGATTGACCCCACCTTTGCCCTGGACCGCAGCGCGCAATCGCAGTACGACCCCTTTATGGATGCCGTCGTAGTCTTGAAAAAAGGAAGAGGCATCGGCTCCGGCTTCTTTATATCACCGGAGGGGTATCTGATAACAAATGCCCATGTTGTGGGTGATGCGCCGACGGTTACCGTCAAGTACCGCAGCGGGAAGGTAACAATGGGGGAGGTGATTGAGGCGGATACCTTTCTCGATCTGGCTCTGGTAAAGGTGGATGAGGTGGGAGCGGCATGGCTCAAGATATCCCCTGAGGGGGATGGAGGCGCAGGGGACCCGGTAATTGCAATCGGCTCGCCGAAGGGAGTTTCCTGGTCGGTTTCCACGGGGACTATAACGGCGAGGCGAGTTATGGTGGGTGAGAAGTATAAGCGCATAGTCCAGACCGACGCCGCCATAAACCCCGGCAATTCCGGTGGCCCGCTCATATCTACAGTTAGCGGAGTGGTGATTGGAGTTAATTCTATGGGGTATAATAAAGCAATAGCGGAATCTCTCGGTTTTGCTGTCTCCACATCCGAGGTTTGGGACAGATTCGGCGGCTATATCAAGAAATATTACAAAAATTAAATCACTTGCCGGTTGAGCCAAAGCCCCCCGCGCCGCGCTCCGTAGCAGGCAACTCCTCTACCTCTTCCCAGACCAAGTGCGTTACCGGCGCAAGGAGCGCCTGGGCAACTCGCTCACCACGTTTTATGGTAAAGGCTTCCTCGCCGTGGTTTATCAGAAGTATCCTGATTTCGCCCCGGTAGTCGGCGTCTATCGTGCCGGGTGTGTTGATGAGGGTGATGCCATGCTTTATAGCCAGACCGCTCCTTGGGCGCACCTGTAACTCAAACCCCTCGGGAATTGCCACGGTAAGACCTGTGCCGACAGCGCCGCGCGCGCCAGGGGGGAGCGTCAGCTCCTCGGCGGCTACGAGGTCCAACCCCGCAGCGTGTTTTGTCTGGTAGGAGGGTAGGGGAAGCCCCTTGGCGCTCTCAAGCATCTTTACTTCAACTTTGACATTCATAAACACACCTCCCATGAAATTTAAGCCAGTGGCTATTTTGCCCCATCGGTCAAAGGCTTTAAATAAAAAAGGCCGCCCTTAGAAAAAAGGCGGCCCCATTATAAGCTTTAAATCAAGGGTTACTCGTCGTCGAGTGTCGCCTTGCGGGAGAGCTTGATGCGTCCGTTGTTGTCAATGCTAAGAACCTTGACCTTTACGTTGCCGCCCTCAGGCATGAACTTCTCGATATCATTTCTGTCGATCCGCTCTTTGGCTATCTCGGAGATGTGAACGAGGCCGTCGGTGCCGGGGAAGATCTCGACGAAGGCGCCGAAGTCCATAATCTTCCGCACCGTGCCCTCATAGACCTTGCCGACTTCCGCCTCCTGGGTCAGGTCACGGATCATTTTGATTGCGATGGCGGTCTTTTCGCCATCGGGGCTGCCGATGTGGATTGAGCCGTCGTCATTGATGTCTATGGTGGTGCCGGAGACCTCTATGATCTTGCGGATGTTCTTGCCGCCGGGGCCGATGACATCCTTGATCTTCTCCGTGTTTACCGTAATGACGGTGATGCGCGGCGCGTGGGGGGAGAGGTCGGCGCGGTGTGTGGATATCGCCTTCGCCATCTCTCCGAGGATGTGGATGCGGCCCTTGCGTGCCTGCTCCAGCGCCTTCTTCATAATGTCTACCGTAAGCCCCTCAATCTTGATATCCATCTGGAGGGCGGTGATTCCCTTTTCGGTGCCAGCGACTTTGAAGTCCATGTCGCCGAGGTGGTCCTCATCGCCGAGGATGTCGGAGAGTACCGCGTAACGGTCACCGTCGCTTATGAGGCCCATCGCAATACCTGCAACAGGCGCAGATACGGGTATGCCCGCGTCCATCAGGGCCATGGAGCCGCCGCAGACGCTAGCCATCGAGGAGGAGCCATTGGACTCAAGTATCTCGGAGACCAGGCGGATGGTGTAGGGGAAGTCCTCGTGCTCAGGCAGCACGGGCTTTAGCGCGCGCTCCGCAAGAGCCCCGTGTCCAATCTCGCGACGGCCGGGTGAGCGCAAGAAGCGCGCTTCGCCGACGGAGAAGGGGGGGAAGTTGTAGTGCAGGAGGAACTTCTTGTAGTAGCTTCCCTCGGGGACGTCGATGAGCTGCTCGTCGGAGGAGGTGCCGAGTGTGGTTAGCACCAGCGCCTGAGTCTCTCCGCGGGTGAAGAGGGCGGAGCCGTGGGTGCGCGGGAGAATCCCAACCTCGGCGGTTATGGGGCGCACATCTTCAAGGCCGCGGCCGTCAAGGCGCTTGCCCTCGTCCAGGACGAGGTTCCTTACGTACTCTTTTGCGACCTTGCCGTAAGCCTCGGAGTAGGCACCCTTGTTCTCAAGCTGCTCCTCGGTGAGGGATTCGTAGAACGCCTGCTTTGCAGCCTTTGTGGCGTTTGAACGCTCAATCTTTGTTGGTACGAGGTAGGCTTCCTTGGAGTTGGCGTCAAAGAAGGTCTTAGCCGTTTCAAGGACAGCCGGGTCGATCTCTTCCGGCTCTACCACGCGCTTTTCTTTGCCCACCATCTTCTGAAGCTCATTTTGGAGCTCTACAAGCCGCTTGATCTCCGCGTGGCCCGCTTCGATTGCGCCAAGCATCTCATCTTCAGTGAGCTCCTTTGCCCCGGACTCGACCATGGTAACCGCATCTGCGGTGCCGGCGATGAGAAGCTCCAAAGAGGACTCCTCCATGCGGCTCTTCTCGGGGTTTATTACGTACTCGCCGTCGATCATGCCTACTCGTACAGCCGCCATCGGCCCAAGGAAGGGGATGTCGGAAATTACGAGGGAGGCTGACGCGCCGATCATGCCCAGCATGTCGGGGTTGGTCTCTCCATCATGGGAGAGGACCGTTATAATGACCTGCGTCTCGCAGCGGAACTCTTTGGGGAAGAGGGGGCGGATCGGCCTGTCCGTGAGGCGGGCGATGAGGGTATCGGCGTCCGGGGGACGACCCTCGCGCTTGAAAAAGCCGCCGGGAATCTTGCCTGCGGAGTAGCCCTTTGACTGGTAGGCGACGGTGAGGGGGAAGAAGTCGATCCCCTCCTTGGCCGTGTAATCCGCTACAGCGGTTACCAGGACTGCGCTTTCGCCAGAGGAGACTACTACCGAGCCATGTGCCTGACGGGCCATCTTGCCCGTTTCGATGGTAATGGTCTTACCACCTATTTCAATATTTACGCTTTTGACATCAAACATTTTCTATTCTCCTGTTTATGGCGCATCACGTCGGTACACCTCCCCCGTTGATTCCCGGAGAGGCAAAAAAAGGATGCGCGACTGCCCGTTTTTACTTGCGGATGCCAGTGCGGGCGATAATTGAGCGGTACCTCTCGATGTCGACCTTCTTGAGGTAGTCCAGCATGCGGCGGCGCTGGCCGACGAGCTTAAGGAGGCCACGGCGTGAAGCGTGGTCCTTCTTGTGGGACTTGAAATGCTCGGTGAGGTAGGTGATGCGCTCGGTGAGGAGCGCTATCTGAACCTCCGGAGAACCGGTGTCATTGTCATGCAGCTTGTAGTCGTTGATGATCTGCTGCTTGGATTCGTTAGTGAAAACCATTGGTTACTTCCTCCTGACTCTCTATTTATCTTCTCTTCTTTGGGTACGTTTTGGGAGGCGGCGCGTGGCGCCAGCCTCAAAAGAATGGTTTTATTATCATATAACGCGCAAAAGGTAAAGCGACGAAAAAGTTAAAAGTTATATAAATACTTTGCGTGGCTTAAACTTTCCGTCCTCCACCCTGGCTACGGCCAGCAGGTTACCGGCTTCCCCCAATAGCGCGAACTGGCAGCCATCACCCGCCTCTTTTGGGGCGTCGATGGCGGTCCCGGTGGAGATGGCTTTAGCTTCTTTATCGCCGATGGTGGAGGAGGGGAGCATCGCCACCATGCTTTCAGGTTCTAATATGCCTCTTTTTAAGCCGCTTTCAAGGTCGTCTATCGTCGCGGAATCATCGACCTTAAAGGGGCCGCAGCTTGTTCTCCTGAGCTCCCATAGCGCAGCCTTCGTTTCCAGCTTTTCCCCAATATCACGGGCGAGGGAGCGAATATATGTGCCGCTTGAAACCTCCGCCTCAACCTCTATGTAGGGCAGGTCAAAGGCGGTCAGGTTGAGGGCGTGGATTGTTACCCTTCGGGGCTCCGGGACAACCTCTTCACCGCGCCGGACCCTCCTGTGCAGGGGAACGCCATCCTTCTTGATGGCCGAGTGTACTGGAGGAATTTGCTCTATCTCGCCGATAAATTCATCCAACGCAGCGCTAAGAGAGTCTTCTGTTACGCCTTCAACCGGCGCGACCTCGGTTACGACTCCCTCACGATCGAGGGTGTCAGTAGCGACGCCAAGTTTAATCTTCGCAGTATATTTTTTGGGGAGGCCGACTAGAAATTCCAGGAGGCGCGTACCCCTGCCGAGCCCTACCAGCATTAGCCCGGAGGCGAGGGGGTCCAGCGTGCCCGCGTGACCGGTCTTCTTAATGCCCAGCGCCCGCCCGGCGCGCCGTATCGCGGTGTGGGAGGTAAGGCCGATTGGCTTATCTAAAAGGAGCAGCCCCCAAAGTTCTTCCACCATCTATGAAGCGGCCCCGCCAAGCGCCTCTTCCAGGGAGGCCAGGATGATTTTTTTCGCTTCCTCTAGAGAGGTCGCCGTTATGGTTGCGCCTGCGGCTTTTTTGTGCCCGCCGCCGCCGAGCTTTTTGGCAACCAAAGAGAGGTTCACGCCGGTGTTCGCCCTTAGGCTGACTCGAAATACTCCCTCTTCACGTTCCTTTAAGAGCGCGGCGACCTCAACTCCACGGATGGAGCGCGGGTAATTCACGAAGTCGTCGGAATCTTCAGGGGAGGCCCCCACTTCATCAAGCATCTCCATAGTCACAACGCAGGTGGCGACTCGCCCGTCAAGCTCCATCGTGAGGGTGGAGAGGACTTTGCCTAGGAGGGCTACCCGCTCAAAACGCTCGTTGCCGAAGAGGTGCTTATGCACAGCCGCCGGGTCAACGCCACGGTCTATCAGTATTGAGGCGGACATGTGCGTCATGCGGGAGGTGTTGGAGTAGTTGAAGCCGCCGGTGTCTGTGTGAAGCGCAACGTAAAGGGCTGTGGCGATCTTGGCGTCCACCCTGACCGCCATCTCAAGGAGTATCTCAAGCACAAGCTCACCGGTGGCGGCGGCCTGTGTGTCGATGAGCACCTTCCTGCCCACGCCGACAGTGTTCGGGTGGTGGTCTATTGAGATGAAGCGCTCCTCCGGCACCCCTGAGAGGTCAAAGCCGGTGCGCTCGCGTTCTGCGCAGTCAAGGAGCAAGATGGTGTCAAAGCCGCGCAAGGGAGGTAACTGCGTCACAAACTCCTTTGCCCCTTCAAGCCAAGAAATCCGCTCGGGAACGCCGGTGGAGTTTGCGAGCACAACATTTTTGCCGAACTCCCTCAGCCCAAGCGCCAGCCCTATGGAGGAGCCGATAGCATCTCCATCGGGGTTCTCGTGGGAGAGGATTAAAATATTCGCGGCGCCTTCGAGCTCCCGCGCAACCTCGGCAATGGTCTTCTTAATCGTTTTCATCGGTGGTGGTCCGGTTGATGAGGTCTTCCAAACGCTGTCCGCGTTCGATGGATATGTCATATACAAAGGTGAGGTGTGGAACCACCTTTGTGGACATTATCTTGGCAAGTTCACGGCGTATGTAGGGCTTGGCTGATTTAAGCCCCTCACGGGTGCCCTCGCGTACCGATTCATCTCCGAAGACGGTGTAGAATATCTTCGCGTACCGGAGGTCTGAGGAGACCTCGGCGCCGGTCACCGTTGTGAAGCCGACCCTGGGGTCTTTAATATTTTTCTGGATGATCCTCGCGGTCTCCTCCTTGATCAGGTCGGAGACGCGCTTGGCTCTCAACTTGGACAAATCTTGCCGCCTCGTCTTTAAATGTGGATTATCTCTATATCGGCGCTCCCGACTTCACAGAGGTTCAATGCTTCTATGAAGTCGAGGACCTTGTCAGCAACAGAATTCGCGTGGCGCGAGTCATTTGACACAACTGCTAAGCCGACCTCGGCACGTTGGAGAGCGTCGAGGCTGCCGACCTCGGCGACGGAGAGCTCAAAGCGCGAGCGCACCCTTGAAATTAACCGTTTTACAACAGAGCGCTTCTCTTTCAGGCTCGCCGCGCCGTGGATGATGAGCTCGACCTTTAGCGTTGCTACTACCATATATCGCCCCTAAAGCTTCTGGGCGATCTCCTCGATCTCGTAGAACTCGATCTCGTCGCCCTCTTTGAGATCCTGGTAGTTGTGGATTGAAAGACCGCACTCAAGCCCCTCGCGTACCTCTTTTGCATCGTCTTTAAAGCGCTTGAGGCTGGAGAGCTCACACTCATAGATTACCACGTTATCGCGGATGAGGCGGAGCTTGGAGTTGCGCTTTACTATACCGTCGGTAACGTAGCAGCCTGCGATGACGCCGATCTTCGGTACGCGGAAGATTTGGCGTACCTCCACCCTGCCCAGGGGTTTCTCCTGTAGCATCGGCGCTAGCATACCCTCCATGGCCCGCTTTACGTCCTCGGTTGCGTCGTAGATGACGTCGTAGAGCCTGACGTCGATACCGGACTGCTCGGCGAGCCCCCGCGCCTTGGCTTCCGCGCGTACGTGGAAGCCTACGATGATGGCTTGGGAGGCGATAGCAAGGTGTACATCGGATTCCGTTATGCCGCCTGCGCCTTTGTGGATGACGTTTACCTGAACCTCGTCGGTGGAGAGCTTCTCAAGAGATTGCGCTACGGCCTCGACAGAGCCCTGCACGTCACCCTTTACGATGAGGTTTAGGGTCTGAACGTCGCCCTCCATCATCTGGTTGTGGAAATCATCGAGAGAGACCTTGCGCGCCTGGGCACGTTCAGCCTCGCGTGACTTCTCAACTCTGCGGGAGGATATCTCTTTAGCCATGCGCTCGGTCTCGACTACCACGAAGTTGTCGCCCGCGCTGGGTACCCCTGAGAGGCCCGTGATCTCAACCGGCATGCCGGGTGTGATCTCTTTTTCTCTCTTGCCCTTGTCGTTGGTGAGGGCTCGTACGCGGCCGTAAAAGTCGCCGGAGAGGACTATATCGCCAAGCTTTAGCGTGCCCTCCTGGACCAGAACGGTTGACACCGGGCCGCGGCCTCGGTCAAGCCTGGCCTCTACTACGATACCAGCCGCCAACTTGTTCGGGTTGGCTTTGAGCTCAAGGAGCTCAGCCTGTAGCGCGACCATCTCAAGGAGCTCCTCAATGCCGTTGCCCTTCTTCGCGGAGATGGGTATGCAGATAGTCTGGCCTCCCCACTCCTCTGGAATGAGATTCTTCTCGGCGAGCTCTCGCATAACCTTGTCGGGAGTAGCGTCCGGCAAGTCCATCTTGTTGATCGCTACGATTATGGGAACGCCTGCGGCCTCTGCGTGGTTTATAGCTTCCACGGTCTGTGGCATGACGCCGTCGTTGGCGGCGACCACCAGAATAACGATATCGGTGAGCTTGGCGCCGCGTGCGCGCATCTCCGTAAAAGCCGCATGTCCCGGGGTGTCAAGGAATACCAGGTTGCCCCTGCTCGTCTCGACCCTGTACGCGCCGATGTGCTGGGTTATGCCCCCGGACTCTCCGTCCGCTACCCGGGTCTCGCGGATTGCGTCAAGCAGCGAGGTTTTGCCGTGGTCGACATGGCCCATTACGGTTATAACCGGCGGGCGATCTTTAAGGTCTTCCGGCTTGTCTTCAGCGCGCTGGAGGAGTTCCTCCTCGGCGAGGACTGTGTTCTCAATCTCGTAGCCAAACTCATCTGCTACCAGCGTGGCGGTGTCAGCGTCTAGCGGCTGGTTAATCGTTGAGAGGATGCCCAGCCCCATGAGGGTTTTTATGACCTCGGTGGATTTGACGCCCATGCGCTTCGCCAGATCCGCGACTGTTATGATGTCGCTTATCTTGATACGGCGCTTGATCGCTTTGGGGGTGGTGATCTGTGTCTTTTTGGCTGCGCGCTTGTTTTCACCCTTCTCCTCGCGGCGTCCCTTCCGCTTTTTGGCTTTGCGCTCCGCCTTCCTCGCTTCGCGCTCCTTTTTGGAGACAGGGTAACCTGGGCCTGAGGTTGGCTTTTCAAAGGATTGACCGCGCTCCTCAGGCTGTATGAAGCGCACGACTTTGAGGCCGAACTCCTTCTCCTCGTCCCCTTCAGCATCGGCGCTCTCATCAGCGGGCTTCCCGGCGCCCTTTTTGGCGGGCTCTGCGGGAGCTTTCTTAGCTTTTTCTTTAGGCGCCTTCTTTTCGGCAGGAGCTTCCTCAACAACCTCTGCGACCGCTGCTTCCACTACTTCCGTTTCCTCGGCAGCAGCTTCCTTGGCGGGAGCTTTTTCTATTATCTCGGCTGCTGGCTGTTCCGGGGCGTCGTCAGCCTGCTCCTCAATGGCTACCTCTGCTTCCGCTGCCATTTCTGAGGGAGATTCTGGAGTCTCAGGCTCTTCGGAAGCTTCCTTTACGGGAGGCTCTTCGGTTTCAGCCTCTCCGACAACCTCCTCTACAATCTCAGCGGCGCCCTCATCATCGTCCTCCTCGACCTCTTTCTTCTTGCGTCGTCGGACCATAAGCTTGGGCGCTTCACCTTCATCACTGCTGGACTTCTTCGGCTTCTTCTTGCCGATGGTCTTGACGGCGCTCTCAATTTCGCCCTCGTCGACCGGGGACATGTGGCTGCGCACTTTGACACCCATATCTCTAAGGGTGTCCAGCAACTCCTCCACGTCCAGCTCATGCTGTTTTGCAGCCTCGAATACTCGAACCTTTGCCATTTACCTTGCCTTGCTCTCTTATATTTAGGCCACTTTTAGGGCCCGTCGTAATTACTCTTCGCTTGTCTCTTCTTCGCTATCGTTTTCAGCCTCTGCATCCGCGACGGCTTCAGGGGCGCTCTCAACAGGAGCTTGCTCCTCAGCCTCTTCGCCGCCGGTTGCCGCGATCAGTTCCTGCTCGTAAAGCTCTTTTGCGGCAGCCTTAAGCGCTTTGACGCCATCTGCGTCTATCTCCAGCAGCTCCGCGAGCAGCTCAGGTGATGCGTCTGCAAAGTCGCCCAAACTGTGGATGTCGATGCGCGCTACCTTGGCTACCTTGAAGGGGTCCATGCCCGGAAGGTCCATCATCTTGCGGCGCTGCGCCTCGCGCTTTTTCGACTCCTCTTCGCTTATGATATCGAGCTTCCACCCCATTAGGCGGGCGGCGAGCTTTACGTTTTGACCCCTGCGTCCGATGGCGAGGCTCAGCTGATCCTCCGGGACGATTATGGTCATCGCGTTTTGCTCTTCATCTATCATTGCGCGGGATATCTGGGCGGGCGAAAGTGCGTTGGCGCCGTAGGTGGCCGGAGAGTCGTCCCAGACGATTACGTCGATGCGCTCGCCGCGAAGCTCCTGCATTACCCCGCGAACCCTTGAGCCGCGCATGCCGATGCACGCCCCCTGGGGGTCGACATCGCTGTCATGTGAGCGAACGGCTATCTTGGCGCGCTCGCCGGGCTCTCTGGCGCAGCCCATTATCTCCACAACGCCTTCCCGAATCTCAGGCACCTCAATTTCAAAGAGCTTTTTGACGAAGTCGGGGTGGGTACGCGATAGGACAAGCTGCGGGCCGCGGGATTCTTTCTGCACCTTTAAGAGCAGCGCCCTTATGCGGTCGCCCTGCCGGTAGTTTTCGGAGCGTATTTGCTCGCTGTAGGGGAGGGAGGCATCTGTGCGGCCAAGGTTGACTATTATGTCGCCCTTTTCGACTCGCTGAACTATGCCGTTTATCACCTCGCCTTTGCGGTCAATAAACTCGGTGTAGATTATATCGCGCTCGGCCTCGCGCACCTTCTGAATGATGACCTGCTTTGCTACCTGCGCGGTTATGCGGCTCCAGTCGGAGGAGTCCACGGGGATTCCGAGCTCATCGCCGACCTCGCAGTCCGGGTCATATTTTTCGCGCGCCTCATCGAGACCTATCTGCGTGTAGGAGTCCTCGACCTCATCCATGACCGTCATATACTCGTATATATTTATATTTCCGGTCGCCTCGTCAAAGTGGGCTTCAAGGTTTCTGTTGCCCATCTTTTTCCTGGCGGCGGTTACGAGGGCTTGTTCGAGCGCGTCGATGAGGACCTCTCGTTCGATCCCCTTCTCCCTCACGACCTGGTCGATTACGCGGTTCATGTCTACCATTTTTCTTCTCTCAGTCTATTAGAAAGTGGGCTTAGACCTTTATCTCGGGGTCAAGC
>PKTT01000015.1 GCA_002869015.1 Deltaproteobacteria bacterium | reverse complement strand
TCCTCCGTTTACTTATCGCTTGAAGGGCATGCCGAAGGAGGCGAGGAGAACCTTGCACTCTTCGTCGGTCTTAGCCGATGTCACGATAGTCACGTTCATCCCCTTAATCTTGTCAACCTTTTCAAGGTCGATCTCGGGGAAGATAATCTGCTCGCTCACTCCAAGGGTGTAGTTGCCGCGGCCATCAAAGGCCTTTGCGGAGACACCGTTAAAGTCACGCACACGCGGCAGCGCTACGCTTATAAGCCTGTCGAGAAACTCATACATACGCTCGTGGCGCAGAGTCACCCGGCAACCTACCGGCATACCTTCACGAAGGTGGAAATTCGCAATGGAGCGCTTTGCCCTTGTAACAACGGGCTTTTGCCCGGTGATCTGGGTAAGCTCATCAGCGAGCTTATCCATAAGCTTCGCATCTTCGCGAGCATCGCCGGCGCCGATATTGATGGCGATCTTCTCGATCTTCGGAACTAGCATGGGATTCGTGTATCCGAATTTTTCCACTAGCGCCGGTACGATTTCCTTGGTGTATTTCTCTTTCAACCTTGCCATCATAGCACCGTCTACTTGTCGATAACTTCGCCGCACTTCTTACAGACCCGAACCTTGGTACCGTCGTCGAGGACTTTAATCCCGACGCGCACACCGCGGTCACACTTCTGACATACAAGCGCGATATTAGAAAGATGGATGGTCGCTTCCTTCTCAACGATTCCGCCCTGGCTAAGCTGCGAAGGCTTCATGTGCCTCTTTATTACGTTGACCTTCTCGACCACCGCGCGATTCTTCTCTTTAATGACCCTAAGGACTTTACCGCGCTTTTTTGTAACGCTTTCGCTGCCGGCAATGACCTCAACCAGGTCGTCTTTTCTTATGTTTGTAACGGCCATGAGCCCTCTCCTCGCTTTGACCCTAAAGAACTTCCGGGGCCAGGGAGACTATCTTCATAAAGTTCTTGGCGCGCAGCTCTCTGGCCACTGGACCGAAGACACGTGTGCCCACCGGCTCGCCATCACGGTTGATGAGAACCGCCGCGTTGTCGTCGAACCTTATATAGGAGCCGTCCTGGCGACGGATTTCCTTGGCGGTCCTGACAATGACGGCCTCTGTAACGGTACCCTTGGCAACCTTGCTGTTGGGTATTGCTTCCCTTACGGAGACGGTTATAACGTCACCGACGGTTGCATATTTACGCCTTGAGCCGCCCACTATGTGGATGCAGTATACCTTCTTTGCACCAGAGTTGTCGGCGACGTTCAGTACTGTTTCCTGCTGGATCATTTTCTATGCTCCCAACTTCGCCGTGGGATTAAACGGCGCGCTCAAGGATCTCCTTGACCTTCCAGCACTTGTCCTTGCTGAGAGGCCGGGTCTCCTCAATCATCACCTTGTCACCAACGCGACACTCATTGTTCTCGTCATGCGCTTTGTATTTTTTGGAGCGCATGATGTATTTTTTCACGCGGCGGTGCTTATCAAGGCCGGAAACGCTCACTGTGACGGTCTTCTCCATCTTGTCGCTGACCACCACACCGATACGCCTCTTGCTATTGCCCCTGACTTTTTCAGACATTTTCTATCTCGGCGCTACGCTTCTTCGCGCTCTTTTTCCGAGATGACTGTGAGAACGCGGGCTATATCGGCTCGCACCCTCCTCATCGCGGAGGTGTTTTCCAACTGCCTCGTGGCATGCTGAAAGCGCAGGTTCATGTGCTCCTGCTTCAGCTCGTCATGCTTGGCCACGAGCTCCTCGGGGGAAAGATCCCTAAGCTCATTACATTTCATAGACATCCTCCCGGGAGATTATACGCGTCTTCACCGGCAGCTTGTTTCCCGCACGGCGGAGCGCTTCGCGGGCCAGCTTTTCATCGACGCCGCGAATCTCGTAGATGATACGACCGGGCCTAACCGAAGCAACCCAGAGCTCCGGGGAGCCTTTACCTTTACCCATCCTTGTTTCGAGGGGCTTTTTGGTAAGAGGCTTGTCAGGGAAAACCCTGATCCAGAGGCGGCCGCCACGCTTAACGTGGTGGGAGATCGCGATACGGCCCGATTCAATCTGACGGTTGGTTATCCAGGCGTCAGAGAGAACCTGAAGAGCGTAGTCGCCGAAGTTTATCTTCGAGCCGCGGTAAGCCATACCGCGACGACGGCCCTTCTGCACTTTTCTGAATCTTATATTCTTAGGACTAAGCATTGTTAACTACCCTTTGCTTCCAACCGCGGGCTTATCGGCGTCGGAAAGTATCTCACCCTTGAAGATGATAACTTTGACACCGACGACACCATAAGTGGTGTTTGACTCCGCGAAGCCGTGGTCAATGTCGGCGCGAATGGTGTGCAGCGGAACACGACCCTCACGATAC
Source organism: Deltaproteobacteria bacterium (assembly GCA_002869015.1). Classification (GTDB taxonomy): domain Bacteria; phylum Desulfobacterota; class Deferrisomatia; order Deferrisomatales; family BM512; genus BM512. The sequence goes on along the minus strand of PKTT01000015.1, from coordinate 441 downwards.
CATTCGGTACGTGCGATCTCCGCGCCACCAAGGCGGCCTGCGATATTAACACGAATACCCTCGGCACCTAGCTTCATCGTGGTGCCTACGGCGCGCTTTAAGGCGCGTCGGAAGCTTACACGACGCTTCAGCTGCTGGGCGATGTTCTCGGCGACCAACTGGGCGTCCAGCTCGGGGCGCTTGATCTCTCGCACGTTCACGAAGACATCCTTGCCGACCTTCGCAGAGAGCAGTGCGCGAAGCCTGTCGATCTCGGCGCCCTTCTTGCCGATGACAATGCCGGGGCGCGCTGTATGCACCTCAACGCGAAGCTTGTTCGCGACGCGCTCAATCTCAATGGTCGAGACCGCCGCCTGTTCGAGCTCTTTTTTAAGATACTCGCGAATCTCAAGGTCTTCATGAAGGGTCTTGGCGTAATCGCGCCCCATGTACCAGCGCGAG
>PKTT01000027.1 GCA_002869015.1 Deltaproteobacteria bacterium | reverse complement strand
GAAAAAGAGAAGTCAAATAGCTTAAGCATCTGTTATATCTAAAACAATTGGCAGTTGCCTATTTTTAATACAGGCCCATTCCGCTCGGCGGCTAATTTAGAGAAGCAGCTTACAAAATCAGCTCTTTTTAACCCGCGCTGACGGAAATGAATGTCATTTTAGTCACTGCACGCATGCCGTGCGGCTCACCTTCAGGGGCAAAAATCATCTGTCCAGCGTTGACTTTATGCTCCTTTTCACCATCGAGGTAATAACCTTCACCCTCCTGAATGGACCAGAAATGGTCCCCGGCGTGAATATGCGGTTCGATGCTCTGCCCACTTTCCAGGCACCAGAGCGTCACCCGGCAATGTTCCCCGGTGACGAAGAGGTTTTTAGTTGCCTTATCGGAGGAGAAGGCTGTTAGGTCATCAACGCTCTTAATCTCCATCGCTAACCCTTTCTGGAGTTCTTCTCGACAATACCGGAGATACCGAAGCGTGCCTCAAGCTCCGCTTCGACTTTTTTGAATGGGATTTCCTTGTGGCCCAAGAGAACCAGAGTGTGGAAGATGAGGTCCGCCACTTCTTTGACAAGGTGGAGTTCATCACCCTCTTTTGACGCCAATATAACTTCAACGGCCTCCTCTCCAACCTTGGAGAGTATCTTATCTTCACCCTTGGCAAAGAGTGATGCTACATAGGAGCTATCAGCGGACGCCCTCTTGCGTTCGCCGATAACGCCCTCGACCTTCTCGATTATATCGCCCATCTCACACCGTCCTGACTGTAACGCCGCGCGCAGAGAGTTTCTCTTTAACCTCATCCACGGTGGTCTCTCGGAAGTGGAAGATTGACGCCGCAAGGGCGGCATCGGCCTTGCCCTCGGTGAGCGCCTCTATAAGGTGCTCCGCGTTGCCCGCGCCTCCAGAAGCTATTATTGGTATCTCCACTGCCTCGGCTACAGCGCGTGTCAAAGCGATATCATAGCCATCCTTTGTTCCGTCAGCATCCATGGAGGTCAAAAGTATCTCGCCCGCGCCAAGTGCAGCCATTTTTTTTACCCACTCAATCGCATCTATACCCGTTGGATTTCTGCCACCGTGGGTAAAGACCTCCCACCCCTCTTCAGGTGTCTCGCCCCGCATTTTGGCGTCAACCGCGACGACGATGCATTGGCTCCCAAACTTAAGGGCAGCCTCCTCTACAAAGGCGGGGCGGTGGACCGCTGCCGTGTTGATGGAAACCTTGTCGGCGCCCGCGAGGAGCAACCTCCTCACGTCCGCTATCTCCCGCACTCCACCGCCGACGGTCAGGGGCATGAAGACCCTCTCCGCGGTTTGACGAACAACGTCGATAATTATATCCCGCGCATCACTCGACGCGGTAATGTCGAGGAAGGTCAGCTCATCGGCGCCCTGCCCATCGTAGAGCTCCGCAGCCTCCACCGGGTCTCCGGCGTCCCTCAGGTTTACAAAGTTCGTTCCCTTGACGACTCGCCCCTCATTCACGTCGAGGCAGGGAATTATCCTCTTTGCGAGCATCTGCTTCACGCTCCTTTTGTCAAAGCGATCGCCTCGGCGAGGTCCAGGGTTCCCTCATAGATAGCTCTCCCTGTTATGACCCCTGTAATTCCGTCGCTCTCGAATTTGAGGAGCTCCCGCACGCCCTCAATATCATTTAAACCGCCTGATGCTATTACCTCGCCGCTAGCTGCGCGGGCAAAGGCCGCCGTCGCCTCGACGTTGACGCCCGTCTGCATCCCGTCGCGAGCTATATCGGTGAAGATGAACCCCGCCGCGCCACGGCTGGAGAGGTCTGCCGCCAGGTCAACCGCGGGGGTTTTCGATACATCCGCCCAACCGCGAACCGCCACCATACCGTCATTGGCGTCAATGCCGACTAAAATTTTTCCGGGGAACTTTTCGCTGAGCTTTCCCACCAATTCAGGCGATTCAAGGGCTGCTGTGCCAAGTATTACAAAGTCCAGCCCCTCCTCAAGGAGCCGGGCTGCGGTGGCCTCATCACGTATGCCGCCGCCGAGGTCGAGCTCAATGTCAACCGCCCTTCTTATCTCCCTTATTGCCTCTAGATTCTCAGGCTTGCCGGAGAAGGCTCCATCAAGATCTACTATGTGTATGCGCTCCGCGCCCTCTGCCGCCCAACGCTTGGCAGTATCGCCGGGGGAGTTTGAGTAGACGGTATTGTCCTCCATCCGGCCCTGCTTCAGGCGCACGCACTGCCCGCCCTTAAGGTCAATCGCAGGTATAATCAGCATTCAAATTCCCTCTATATATATGTATGCCAAGCCCTTGGCGGATACCTTATTCAATTCAACAAAAAAGGTGAGCACAGGAGCTAGCCTATCGCGGCGCTGGCCTTGGCCCAGAAAGCCCTTAATATCTCAAGCCCTACACGCTGACTTTTCTCCGGGTGGAATTGGCAGGCGTAAAGGTTGCCTCGCGCTACCGAGGATACGAACTCAAGCCCGTAGGTGGTCTTAGTCGCAATAACACCCTCCTCCTCCGGGACCGGGTAGTAGGAGTGGACAAAGTAGACGTAATCGCCATCATTAACACCGCCTAGAAGGTCTACATCCCTGACTTTTTTTAGGGAGTTCCATCCCATGTGCGGCACTTTTAAAAGGCTCCCGTCTTCCCCCCTCATATCATGGGGGAAGCGCACAACTTTGCCCTTGAAGACACCGAACCCCGGCGTTACGCCATGCTCCTCTGACTCCTCAAAGAGGAGCTGAAAACCTACGCATATACCAAGGAAGGGCACATCCTCCTCTATCTTGTCCCGCACAAGTTCAAAGAGGCCATAGTTTTCCAGCTTTGTAACGCAATCGCGAAAGGCTCCCTGCCCCGGCAGCACAACAGCCCCGGCGTCTTTGATAAGGCCCGGGTCACGTGTCAAAACTGCGGGCGTGCCAACCGACTCAAGCGCTTTTTGCACCGAGCGGAGGTTACCGGAATCGTAATCTATGATAACTACGGGACGGCTCATATCACCCCTTTTGTCGAGGGCACTCCCTGCCGCCTCGGATCCGCCTCAACGGCGGCTCGAAGGGCGCGGGCGAAAGCCTTGAAGATCGCCTCAACGGTGTGGTGAGCGTTGGAGCCACGCTCCACGTCAACATGCACCGTCATCTTGGAGGACCTGACAAAGGCTGCGAAAAACTCTCTGAAAAGCTCCGTATCCATCTCACCTATCTTGCCGAACTTTAACTTATCCTCATAGGAGAGGTGCGAGCGACCTGAGCAGTCGAGCACAACTCTTGCCAGCGCCTCATCCATGGGGACAAGCGCCGAGCCATAGCGATTTATACCCTCTCGCCCGCCCAGCGCTTCATCAAAGGCCGCGCCCAGGGCAATACCGACATCCTCAACGGTGTGGTGGAAATCGACATGCGTGTCGCCCTCGGCCTGAACGGTCAAATCGAAGAGGCCATGGTGGGCCAGCTGTGAGACCATGTGGTCAAAAAACCCAATCCCTGTGGAGACCATGCATTCACCCTTGCCATCAAGGTCAAGGCCTATCTTTATCTTGGTCTCGTTGGTCTCCCGCTCTATACTAGCTCTTCTCTCCATCATTCCTCCGATTAACCCTTACGTGACGAGAGCCGCATCTCAACCGCCCTCGCGTGGGCGTCCAGACCCTCCATCCTAGCAATGTGCGCGACGGTGCCACCTATCTTCTCCAATGCCTCGCGGGAGAAGGAGATGAGGCTTGAACGCTTAATGAAGTCCTCCACACCAAGCGGTGAGTTAAAGCGTGCCGTTCCCGCCGTGGGGAGCACGTGGTTCGGCCCTGCGGCATAATCCCCCAATGCTTCGGGTGTATTATGGCCGAGGAAGATCGCTCCCGCGTGGCGGATTTTTGTAAGCACCTCGAAGGGGCTTTCAACAGCAAGCTCAAGGTGCTCTGTGGCGAATCTATTTGCTAGCTCGCAAACACCGCCGAGGTCTTCCAACAGAAATATTGCCCCTCGCTCCTCCCAGCTAATACGCGCTATTTCACTGCGTCCTAACTCAAGGAGCTGCGCCTCTACCTCTAGGGCTACTGCCTCGGCGAAAGCCCCATCCGTGGTCGCCAAAACGCACGTGGCCAGCTCATCATGCTCCGCCTGGCTGAGGAGGTCGGCTGCTATATGGGAGGGATTGCCCGAGCCGTCGTTTACAATGAATATCTCGCTTGGGCCAGCGATCATATCAATGTCCACCCTGCCATATACAAGCTGCTTGGCGGTCGCGACATAAATATTACCCGGCCCAACTATCTTGTCCACCGGCGCGATGCTCCGGGTACCATACGCCAGCGCGGCTATGGCCTGCGCGCCACCCACTCTGTACAGCTCATCGACACCAGCTATAAATGCGGCGGCCTGAACATGGTGGTTTACCTCTCCTCCTGGAGTCGGGCTCACCATCGCCAAACGTCTTACGCCGGCAACCTTGGCAGGCAATGCGTTCATCAAAACCGTAGAGGGATAACTGGCCTTGCCGCCGGGTACATACAAGCCTACGGCATCAAGGGGCGTTACCCGCTGGCCTAGGATAACTCCATCCGCTTCCTCTGATATCCATGAACGGTCAAGTTGCTTTTCGTGGAAGGCCTTGATCCGCTTGGCCGATAACTCAAGAGCCTCCCTATCAGCGGCAGGAATGAGCTTATAGCTCGCCTCAAGCTCATCTGCTGACACCTTTAACGTCTCAACTGTGAGGTCTACCTTGTCGAAGGTGGCAGTATAGCGAAGGAGCGCCTCGTCTCCATCACTTCTAACCGCATCCATAATTTCTGATACGGCTGGAGTTACGCGGCTGGAATCTTCAACTCCCCGCGCGACAATTCGCTCTACCTCCGCAGCGAAACCTTCATCTCCAAACCGGCAGACTTTTTTCATCCCCGCTCTCCAAGGACTCCCTTAAGTTTTTCCACCAACTCTATAACAGCCGCCGAGCGCGTCTTCATCGAGGCTCGGTTGACGATGAGCCGTGAGGTCGACTCCAGAATTGTCTCCATCTCGCACATCCCGTTTTGCCGAAGCGTCTCTCCGGTAGAGACCAGGTCTACGATGAAATCGGTAAGACCCGTGAGCGGCGCAAGCTCAATGGAGCCGTAAAGCTTTATTATCTCTACCTGCATACCCTTTTTGCGAAAGTGGGCCTCCGCAAGGCGAGGGTATTTTGTGGCGATTCTTATGTGAGCGCCATCCAGCGGCACAACATCAGTGGCGCCCACCGGCCCCGCCACCGCCAAACGACAGTAGCCAAGTCCAAGGTCTAGCGGTTCATAGAGGTCTGGAGCGGCTTCGAGAAGGACATCCTTACCAACTATACCGATATCCGCGGCGCCATGCTCCACATATGTTATTACATCCTGTGAGCGCACCACGAGGACCCTGGTGTCTTTGAGGTCGAAGACCAGCTTGCGGGAGTCTTCCAGTATCTCCCCCAGCTCCACGCCGGCGGAGGCGAAGAGGTCCACAACCTCCCGTAGCATCCTGCCCTTAGGCAGCGCCATAGTCAAGCGCCCCTGACCCATCGAATCAACCCTTTCCGCCCAAAATCACTGGCTTATACGTTCAACCCTCGCGCCGACGGCGGAGAGCTTTCTTTCCATCTTCTCATAACCACGGTCGAGGTGATATACGCGCCCCACCAAAGTTTCGCCCTTGGCCGCCAGCCCTGCGAGCACAAGGGCAGCGCTGGCACGGAGGTCTGTCGCCATCACGCTCGCCCCTGAAAGCTCCTTCACGCCCCTGACGATGGCGGAGCCACGATCCAGTCTTATATCCGCCCCCATGCGCTGTAGCTCCGGGACGTGCATGTACCTGTTCTCAAAGATACGTTCGGAGATGATACTTGTTCCATCTCCAAGAGACATCAGCGCCATAAACTGTGCCTGCATATCGGTAGGGAAACCCGGGTGAGGCGAAGTTACTATATCCACCGAGCGCGGCGGCATCTCGTTTCTCACCCTTATGGAGGCATCCTCAAGCGCCTCCACGACGACCCCCGCCTCTCGGAGCTTCTCTATTACAGGCTCCATAAGGCCAGGAGCGCACCCTTTTATAAGCAGATCACCGGAGGTTATCGCCGCAGCGATCATATAGCTCCCTGCTTCTATACGGTCGCCAACGGGCCTGTAGGTGAATGGGGCCAGCGAATCAACGCCCTCGACTGTGATCACCGGCGTACCGACGCCCTCTATCTTTGCCCCCATACCGATGAGGCACTTAGCGAGGTCTGTGACCTCAGGCTCCTGCGCGGCATTCTCAAGAACGGTGGTACCCTCTGCGAGGGTCGCCGCCATGAGAAGGTTCTCCGTACCGGTTACGGTCACCATATCAAAGCTGATATGCGCACCCTTCAGGCGTTTAGCGGCAACATCAACATAACCGTGTTCAAGGGTAACAGTGGCCCCCATCTTCTCAAGGCCCTTTAGATGTTGGTCAATCGGTCGAGCGCCAATGGCGCAGCCACCCGGCAGAGATACTCTTGCCCGCCCATAGCGACCGACAAGCGGGCCCAGAACGAGGACCGATGCGCGCATGGTTTTGACCAGATCGTATGGAGCGTCGAAACCTGAAACCTTTGAAGTATCCAGAATAAGATTATCTTCACCCCGCTCCACCTCGACTCCTAGGTGAGCAAGGAGAGTTGCAAGGGTCTTCACATCGGCAAGGCTGGGGATCTTTGTAAGAGCAGATGGCCCCTCTGCCAGAAGCGCCGCCGTCATAAGGGGCAACACTGCATTTTTTGCCGGGCTTATCTCAACAACACCCTTTAGCGGCAGGCCGCCCTCTATCTTAATTGCGTCCAGCTTATCTTCTCCATCAACCCAGCCGGGCGCGCAAAACGCGATCCCTGCCGGAGTAGTCTTTTAGTAGCTCAACCAAATCAAAGCTCCCAATCTCTTCAAATATCATCTTCACCGCTTGCCCCTGCCCCGCTCCAAATTCCAACAGCAGATAGCCGTCCCCCTCAAGGAGGGCCGCCGCTCCCTGCCCCAGGCGCCTGATAATATCGAGGCCGTCGCGGCCGCCATCAAGGGCCACTCTGGGCTCAAACATCGAAACCTCTCTGTCAAGGCCCCCGATCTCTTCAGTTGGGATATAGGGAGGATTTGCTACGATGATTTTAAAAGTCCGCCCTAAAGCAGGTTCGTAGAGATCTCCCGTAAGAAGCTCGTAGCGCTCGGCGACACCGTGCTTCTCAATATTTCTCGCTGCCACGCCAGCCGCATCAGGCGATATCTCTACCCCCACACCGCTCCATCCGCCCCGCTCCTTTAAAAGCGCGGTTGATATAGCGCCGGAGCCTACACCGACCTCCAAAAATGTACCCCTATCACCCATCACCTCCAGCGCCCGCTCAACGAGCACCTCCGTATCAGGGCGGGGTATAAGAACGCCGGGGCACACCTCGAAATCTAGTGACCAGAACTCGCGCTTGCCGCAGATATAAGCAGTTGGCTCTCCATGAGCCCTACGGCGCACCAAGAGGCGGTAGCCGCTAACTTCATCCTGCGTCATAGGCTTATCGAAGTCGAGGTAGAGCTTCAGCCTGTCCACATCAAGCAGATATGCGAGCAAAACCTCCGCTTCCAACCTCGGAGCGTCTATCTCTTTTGTCTTAAAGTACTCCGCGGTTATGCGGATCAATTCTACAGGAGTGTACCGGGGTTGCTCAACCATCACCATGCACCAGAAGCTCTGCCTGTGCGTGGGCGATGAGAGGCTCTACTAGAGGGTCAATATTACCCTCAAGCACCTCGGCAAGTTTGTATATCGTGAGGTTTATGCGGTGGTCTGTTATCCGCCCCTGGGGAAAGTTGTAGGTGCGTATCCGTTCTGAGCGATCACCGCTGCCTACTTGCGATTTACGGTCCTCGCTTCGCTCCTTGTCCAGCTCTTGCTGGCGCTGTTCAAAGAGGCGCGCCTGTAGGATTTTCATCGCCTTGGCTTTATTTTTGTGTTGGGACTTCTCATCCTGGCAGGAAACAACGAGCCCGGAGGGGAGATGGGTTATCCGAATAGCAGATTCAGTCTTATTGACGTGCTGCCCCCCAGCTCCGCTTGCTCGGAAGGTGTCTATGCGGAGGTCTTCAGGGCTTATATCCACATCAACCTCATCGGCTTCGGGGAGCACGGCAACGGTCACGGCGGAGGTGTGTATCCTTCCCCCCGACTCCGTAACCGGTACACGCTGAACACGGTGGGTGCCGGACTCATACTTCAACTTTCCGAAAACATCCGACCCTTTTACCAGCGCGACGATCTCTTTTAGCCCTCCAATACCTATGGGGTTTGAGGAGAGCTCCTCCACCTTCCAGCCCTGAAGCTCGGCGAAGCGTGTATACATACGAAACAGCTCGGCGGCGAAGAGCGCTGCTTCATCTCCGCCCGTTCCGGCGCGGATTTCAAGGATAGCTGACTTTTTGTCGAGAGGATCCGTAGGCACAAGGAGCTTTTTAAGCTCCGCTTCCACGGTGGCAAACTCCTCACGGGCCTCAGAGAGGTCCTCCTTTGCCAGATCTGCCAATTCGGGGTCGGAGAGGAGAGCATTCGCCTCCTCTATCCTCTCCTCAAGTGCCAGATATCTCTCATGGCACTCAACGATCTCTCTAAGTTCGGCGTGTTCACGGGTAAGCCGGGTATACCCCTCCCTGTCGGCGATGACATCAGGGTCCGCTATCTGCTGGCTCACTTCATCGTATCGCGCCTTGATATCATCAAGGCGGTCCATGAACTCCACGTTTGATTCCTTCCCGGTGCTATATGAATATCCGCTTTCGCCGAAGGGCTAAGCGGTTAGGCGGGGAGCGCCTGACTAAGTTCGGCCCTCACCTCTTTGGCTCGGCCGCAGCTGTATTCCCCCTCTGGACATGCCCCTGAAACACAGCCGGGGCCCGCTCCCTTGAAGAGGCCTGGCGCTATGGGGGCGATGGCTCGGTAAACCTCAAGCGCCATATCCCTTATCTCCCACTGGGCTCGGTGGCAGAGCCTTAAAGCGAAGAAGTGGTGAAGTTCCCTCGCGTTCATCGTAACCACTATCTTTGTTTCGCACGCGTTTGGGAGAATGTACCTTGCGTCCTCGGGTGCCACCCCTCGCTCCACAAGCGCCGAGTAAAAAGCCCACAGTTCCTCCAGCTTCTCCTCAAAGAGCGCCTTGGCCTCGGCGTCCGCCTCTATTGAGGGCGGAGTAATCGCAGAAACCTTGGTTAGCGTAACGTAACGCTGGCTCTGCTGCGAGTAGGAGGCGACTCGGTGTCTCACGAGCTGGTGCGAACAGGCGCGGCTTATGTTATCTATGCCGAAGGTAAATACAGCGTGCTCCAGGGGGGAGTAGTGGCCCATCTCGACAATCTTACCTATGAGCGAGGATATCTCCTCATCGGTGAGAGAGTCTGAGAGATTTTCAACGCTCCTGGGCGAATAGCATAGGCGCGCCGCTACCGCCACGGCCCTCTCGGGGTCGGGGGTATGGGCGAGGACCTTCACAAGCGCCCTCGGCATTCTCTACTTCTCGCTGTCCTCGTCGGAGGAAAGGCCGTACTTCTTACGGAAACGCTCAACACGGCCCTCGGTGTCTACCATCTTCGCCTTGCCGGTGTAGAAGGGGTGACACTCGGAGCAAATTTCCGTTTTGATCTCGTCGAGAGTTGAGCGAGTCTCGAAGCTGTTTCCACAGCTACAAATGACCTGCGCCTTTTTGTATTCGGGGTGGATACCTTCCTTCATCTTCTTTCTCCTTGAAAATCGCGCACGGGCGCGTCTATCCGCAATTATGGGAATTCGGGACAATAGCACTTATCTGCGGCCTCGGCAAGTGCCGAGGCCGATTTCTCTCAAAGCACAGAAGGTTTTTTTTGACAACTTGTAATCTTTGTGCATATATTGCACAAGCCCCTTGAGGTACCCGGGGTTTACTCAGGCACAGCCTGGCAAAGTTTTTTTATGCATTTTTATTTTTCTTAAGAATTCATCACTCATTAACTACCGGGAAAGAGAACACCATGCCTAAAACACAAAAAGTTCCTGAAGCGACGATAAAACGCCTCTCCATATATATGAGGGTGCTAAAAGACCTTGAAAAAAAGAACACAGAGGTCATTTCCAGCGCCGACCTTGCCGAGATATGCGGCATAAATGCAGCTCAAATCAGAAAAGACCTGACCTACTTCGGAGAGTTTGGCGTTCGGGGGGTAGGATACTTTGTCAAGGAGCTGCACTTTGATATAAGGAAGGTGCTGGGCCTCAACGAAAAACGCAATCTGGCCCTCATCGGAGTAGGCAACCTTGGCCGCGCGCTCCTAAGCTACAAGAATTTTGCGGACCACGGGTACGACTTTGTAGCAGCTTTCGACACCGATAAAGAGAAGATCGGCAGCGACTTGCCTTGCGGAATACCAGTTTATTCCATGGATAAGCTTGATTCTCTGGCAAAAGACCTTGGCATCGATATAGTAATTATCACTACACCGGCAGAATTCGCGCAGGATGCGGCGGACAAGGCGGTCGCGGCAGGGGTCCGCGGCATCTTGAACTTCGCCCCGACCCAGCTCAACATCCCTAGAGAGGTACATCTTAAAAGGGTCGACCTGACAACCGAATTCGACAACCTGGCATACCATCTACACGCGGGGTAGACTTATCCCGTAAAGGGGATTCGTCTATGTTCGATTGGATTATCGAAAACCCGGACAATGTTACCGAAGCGGATATCATCGTCGGGATACCCTCGCGCAATGAAGCGGATACTATTGCTTTCCCTACGCAGCAGGCATCGCTGGGGCTTACCCGCTACTTCCCTGACAAAAAAGCCGTTATCGTTAATTGCGACAATTTTTCAACTGACGGAACAAAAGAAGCCTTCTTCTCCGCCCCCTGCCAGGTGCCGAGAATTTACCTCTCCACCCCGGAAGGGGTACTCGGCAAGGGCAATAACTTTAGAAATCTCTTCCGCCTTATATGCGACCTGAATGCTGAGGCCGTTGTCGTGGTTGACGCCGACCTTGAGTCGATCACCCCCAAATGGATTAAGAACCTTGGGGAGCCAATCTTCGGCGACTACGGTTATGTGACGCCGATTTATCTTCGCCACAAGTACGACGGCACGATAACGAACAATATTGCCTATCCAATGAGCCGGGCACTTTACGGGCGGCGCGTACGCCAACCGATTGGCGGAGACTTCGGTTTTTCAGGAGAGCTTGCCAAATTCTACCTTGAGCACGACAGCTGGAGCGAAGCGACAGCGCACTTCGGCATCGACATCTGGATGACCACCCTCGCCATGTACTTTCGCAAACCCATTACACAGGCATTTTTGGGGAGGCCCAAAATACACCGTGCCAAGGACCCCGCTTCCAGCCTCGGGCCGATGTTCAGAGAGGTCGTCGGAACCCTCTTTAGTTTACAGTCAACGCTCTTCGACTTCTGGAAGGATGTCCACCGCTCGAAACCGACAGCTATCTTTGGCTTCGGGCTTGGAGAGAGTGAAGAGCCACCGCCCGTCTCTGTTAATACAACTGCGCTCTTTTCAAAACTCCACGACGGCTACGAAAACTTCTCAGACCTTTGGAGGGAGGCGATGACGGAGGAGACCTTCTCAAAGCTGGAGGAGGTGCTCGCAGCTGATGAGAAGCGCTTCGAGCTGCCGCCGGTCCTATGGGCGCACATACTCTTTGACATGTCAGTCGCCTACCGGGACCGGTTGACTAACACCGATAACTTAATGGAATCACTCGCACCCCTCTACTTCGGACGGACCCTATCCTTCGTAAAGAGCACAATGGAGATGGGGCTGGGCCAGGCGGAGGAGTACATTGATGAGCAGTGCCAATGCTTTGAGCGGGAGAAACCCTACCTTCTAAAACGGTGGGGGTAACTTCCCAGAAGATGAAAGGAGGCTGCCGTGCCTCGCGTATTGATAGTTGATGACGAAGAGCATATCAGGACCCTCTACAAGCTGGAACTTGAAGATGATGGTTATGAGGTCTTCACCGAGTATTCCGGCTTAGACCTCTCAGCAAAGGTTGCGCGCACCTCTCCCGATGTGGTGGTCCTTGATATCAAGATGGTTGACGGCAGCGGGCTGGACGCGCTCCAGGAATTAAGAGACAAATACTACGATCTGCCTGTTATCTTGTGCTCCGCCTACGGATCCTTTAAAGAGGATATTAAATCCTTCGCGGCTGACTACTACGTGGTAAAATCCTCAGACCTAACCGAGCTCAAAAAGAGAATTGGGGAGGCGTTGGAGTCACACATACCCAACAGTTAAAGCACCCTTTTACAAGATTACATTTGGGCGCTCACTGCGCCCTTTTTTTTTGCGGGTAACCAGATGATAAAATACATAGCGGTGGCGGGGACTATGGGGAGCGGGAAATCAAGCCTCGTGAAATTTTTATGCAACCGCTACAAAGATATCCGCCCCTTCTATGAGCGAAATGAGGAGAACCCATACCTTGCCGATTTTTATGAGGATATGCAGCGGTGGGCATTTCACTCTCAAGTTTATTTCCTAACCTTGAAATTTGGAACTCACCAAAAACTGGACGCTTGCGGTCAGACGGTGATTCAGGACCGGACAATTTATGAGGATGCCGAGATATTCGCGATGCACCTCCACAAAAGGGGCATCCTCACCGGACGTGACTATGAAGCTTACAGGAGGCTTTACAGCACAATATTAAACTCAATAAACCCGCCAGATCTCCTCATCTACATGAAAACCAACCTAAGGACGGTAAAGAAAAGGATTGCAAAGCGGGGGCGAGAGTATGAGAGCTCCATAGACCCGGATTACCTCAAGGGGTTAAACGCGCTCTATAAAAGCTGGATAGATAAGTACCGAAAAGCGGGCATCTCTCCCGTGGTGGAGGTTGATGCTTCCAGAATGTATTTTCTACACAATCTGGTGGATCGGATTGAGCTCCTAGAGGTCATAGAGAAACACCTTTAGAGCGTCGCCATCCATCCGTCAAGCGCCTTAAGCGCGCGCTCGGCGCGGAGCCTCTTTGCCTCTTTCTTATCCTTCATCCTGATTCCAAGCGGCGGCAAAATGCCGAAGTTCATATTCATCGGCTCATACCGCTTACCCGGGGCCGAGTAGACGTGCCTTACTAGAGAACCTATCCCGCTCTCCTCCGGCGGCAGGTCCGGCGTTTTTCCGCTAAGTCTAAGCGCGAGGTTCAGTCCCGCCCAAATCCCCATGGCTGCCGACTCCAGGTATCCCTCCACCCCTGTAATCTGGCCGGCAAACTGCACCCAGGGGGCGCGCCTTGCCCTAAGATACCCATCTAGGACTCGAGGTCCATCGACATAGGTGTTTCGGTGGAGTGAACCCAGCCTGTAAAAACGTGCCTCTTCCAATCCGGGAATCAATCTGAAAACACGCTTCTGCTCAGGGTAGGTAAGCTTTGTCTGGAAGCCTACCATGTTCCAACGCTGTCCCGCCTCATCCTCCCTCCTTAGCTGGAGAAGCGCGTGCGGCCGCTTGCCTGTCCGCGGGTCGGTAAAGCCAACAGGCTTCATTGGGCCGAAGAGGAGGGTCTTTTCACCCTTTGCCGCCAGCGTCTCTATCGGCTGGCACCCTTGAAAAACCCGCTCTTTCTCAAAATTTCGGGTCGGAACAGTCTCTGAGTTTGTCAACGCCGTAAAGAACCTTTCGAATTCCTCCCGCGTCATGGGGCAGTTGAGATAATCAGGCCCCCCCTTTTCATAACGGGATGCGGCGAAGGCAATATTCAGGTCAATTGAATCCCCCTCAATTATCGGCGCCATTGCATCATAAAAATATAGATCTTCATCACCGGTCACCTTGGAGATCGCCTCGGCCATCCCCTCGGACGTCAAAGGCCCGGTGGCAACTATGGTGTACCGGTCTTTAGGAAGAGAGGTGCCCTCCTCCCTTACAAGGTTAATCAGCGGCTCTTCCTCTATGAGCCGGGTCAGGGCTTTTGAAAAATCTTCCCGGTTAACCGCAAGGGCCTGCCCCGCAGCTACCCTGTTGGTTAAAGCAACATCTATAACTGCCGATCCAAGGCGTGACATCTCCTCCTGGAGTAGCCCGGAGGCTTGCCCCAACCCCATTGCTTTTAGCGAATTTGAGCAAACTAACTCCCCAAGGTCAGGTGAGCTGTGCGCCTCCGTGTACTTTACGGGCTTCATCTCGAAAAGGCGGACACGGATTCCCCTTCTAGCCAGCTGCAAGGCGGCCTCCACACCAGCCAGCCCTCCACCGACAACCGCTACCTCATCGACCTTGAACCTATCTTCAACCAATTTGAGTTACTCCAAAATGAAAACGGCCCACCGGGGTTTCCGGTAGGCCGCTAGTGTATTTATATCCGCAATCCTACTCAGAGCAATTGCCCTCTTCGAGGAGCGCCTCTACTACAAAGGGAACCTCGCTACCTTCAGAGAAATCGCCCACGTGCTCATAACGGAGCTTGCCCTTGCAGTCGATTATAAGCTTGAGGGGGATGGGCCCTTTAAGCTGATATAGCTCCGTCGCGACCTGATACTTGGTGTCGAGGAGAATTGGATATTCGATGCCGTGCTTGTCTCTAAGGTCAGCGATTTTCTTTCTATCGCCTTTGTCTCCCGGGCTAAGGGTTATAGCGAGAATCTCAAAGCCCTTGTCCTTTAAATCCTTGTATTCCTTAACGAGCTCCGGCAGCTCTTCTTTACAGATATCACACCAGGTAGCCCAGAATTCGAGCATGATGATCTTTTTACCGATGTAATCGCTGAGCGTCACCGCTTTGCCGGTTTGAAAATTCTCCAGCGTAAAATCGGGGGCTACGTCACCTTCGCCCATCTGGTCTACAACCAGACGGGTACCCTCTCCGGCCATTGCCACAGCCGCGAAAGAAAAACAGAAGAGCACCGTCAACAAGCTTTTAGCCATTCTAGACATTTAACCTCTCCCCAAACCCCCTCTTCAAAAAAATAAAACCAGAAAACTACTCGCTGAGGAGTTTAGCGACGACCTCCTCATAATGGGTTTCGTCACCCGCCTCATAGCCTTCATGGTGGAACTGAACGACACCATTTTTGTCGATTATGACATTGAGTGGTGCGCCCATGAGCTCAAAAGAATCAATCATCACGAATTCCAGGTCTGGCACCAGCGGGAATGTAACACCTGTCTGTTTAAGGTCGTCCCGCTCGTCAAAGGATTTCTTGATGAAGTTACTATCCACTCCATCGGCATTGACGCCTAGGATTATTAGCCCCTTTTCGGAGTATTTTTTATTTAACTCCTCAAGGGCAGGTAGCTCTCGTACGCATGGACCGCAACGAAGACCCCAGAAATTAACCCATACGACTTTGCCCTTAAGGTCGCTCAGCTTGTAAATATTGCCGTTAGTATCTTCAACGCTGAAATCGGGAGAGGGCTTACCTACCCATCCCTCATCCGCGTAAACGCTTGAAAATGCAACGAGAGAAAAAACAACCACCGCAAGTAAAAAGAGACCCTTTTTCATCGTAACCCTCGCCAAATAAAAACAAGTAAAAAGAACTCACAATTGGACAATTTTAACGATCATGGCCCGCAAATGTCAATCAAAAGTGCATTGAGTAACAAGGTGCACGGGCGCTGTAAGCCGGGTCCTGTACCCCTCTCGGGGTGGCAACCATTCCTCTGGGTCCGGCGTCACCGCCGGCCTCAAGCAGCCTACCCGGGAACTTTGGACGGGCAGCCCTCAATCGTTCCCCTATTTGGCCTTGCTCCGGATGGGGTTTACCTAGCCGACCCGGTTGCCCAGGCCGCTGGTGAGCTCTTACCTCACCGTTTCACCCTTACCCGCCGGATCTCTCCGGTAGGCGGTCTATTCTCTGTGGCACTTTCCGTCGGGTCACCCCGCCTGGACGTTATCCAGCATCCTGCCCTGTGGAGCCCGGACTTTCCTCCCCGGGGCTGACCCCGCAGCGGTTGCCCGCGCCCGTGCAAACCATTTTTAAAAGATCGTAATGAATTAACCGCGCGGCGGTATCAGTATCCTATAGCAATTCGGGCACTGGTGAACCTTATTTGCCCTCAGCACTTCTATGTACCTTTGTGGGGGTATCTTCATGAAACATGCTGTACAAGCCTCATCCTTGGCCTCTGCGACAGCTACCCCGCCACAACGGGAACGTATCAAATCATACTGTGAGACGATTGCTGGCGGCATTTGGTTTAGAATCTCCCGCTCTCTTGCGCGGCCGGCTGATATCCCCTCCTCGGTTTCGGCGCAAACCTTATCGTATTTCGCCTTGGCCTCAGCCTCCTCGCTCTCAATTCCAGCTACAGTCTCCTTGGCTTTTTTTAGCTCATTCGTGGCGCCCTCAAGCGCCTCCATATCAGCCAAAAGGCCCTCTTCAGCCTGGTTTATTGCCTGCTTCACAGAGCTTGTCTCCGAAATCACCGCTTGATACTCGCGGCTGGTCTTAACCTCGCCGACACGCCCCTTTATACGTTGGTGGCGCTCCTTCTCCTCGCGGAGTTGAAGCTCTTTCTTTCTTCTCTCGATATCAATCGCGTGGTGCTTCTCTTCCCTATCCTCCAATACGTTGCGCGCTGCCTCAAGGCGCTCAGTAATGGCGTCGAGCTCAGATAGTGCTTCTCTTCTAAGCAGCTCCATCTTGTCGATCTCATCCGAGATACCCTGTAGATCGCCAAGCTGTTCAAGTACCTGTTTCAATGGTGCCTCCATTTACTCTCCGTCTGGATACCGGAGCAATTCATATATAATTTTCTCTTATAAAAACACAAAGGGGTCGTTTTCTAAAAAAACCTCAACCTCCAAATTTGCATCCAAGGCGGAGAGCTCGGCGCTCAGTGCCTTAGCCAAGGGTTCAAGTACTATAGCCTCGGTACTGTGGTGTCCCGCATCAATGATTGCAAAGCCCCCCTCCGCGGCATCAAGGGCCGTGTGGTACTTCACGTCACCCGTAACAAGGGCATCCGCCCCCCTCTTTTGCGCCTCCCTCCAAAGGTCGGCGCCGGAACCTCCGCATACCGCAACCCTCTCAACAGAGTGCTCGCCATCCCCCACGTATCGCACCCCGGTAGCGTTGAGAAGCGCCTTCACTCGCTCTGCAAAAACAGCGAGGGAAACTTTGGCTTTTAGGGCGCCGATTCGCCCAAGGGCTCCTCGTTCATCCCTATTCAGGAGTTCATAGATATCGATAGCGGGGCGCTCATATGGGTGGGTGGTTAAAAGCGCTTTTATGGCTCCATCAAGGAGCGACTCAGGAACTATAGCTTCAAGACGCACCTCATTAACGGAGGCCTCTTGGCCTACCTCGCCAATATACGCAGCTGAGCCCTCAAGCGGAGTAAAAAAGCCCTCCCCGGAGGAGGCGAAGGAGCATCCTTTGTAAGGTCCAATGCTGCCAGCGCCCACCCCCTTTAGCGCGTCCCTCACCAAGTCTAAATGTTCAGCGGGTAAAGTGACGACAACCTTTCTGAGGTGCTCTCCCACGCCAAGGGGTTTAATATCCAGCAGCCCCAGGCTAGCCGCCAGGCAGTCGTTAACTCCCCCTTCCGCTTTGTCCAGATTGGTATGAGCGCACAGATGGTCAACGCCACCTTTAATAAGGGTGGCGATTATCTTTGTATTTGTCTTGGAGAAGTCTAGAACTTGAAGCGGTGCGAGGAGGAGTGGATGGTGGGTGATGAGGAGGTCGGCTTTTCGTTTAACCGCTTCCTCCGCAGCCCTGAGTGTGGGACTTAGAGCAATCAGGAGCTTTGAAACGGGCGACCTCCTCTCTCCAACTTGGAGACCGCACCGGTCCCACTCCTCCGCCAGGGATGGCGGCGCGAGGCGCTCGACCAAATCGAGGATATCGCCAGTGGTTGCTCCTGCCAACGCTCCT
>PKTT01000010.1 GCA_002869015.1 Deltaproteobacteria bacterium | reverse complement strand
GGAGTAGACTTTTCACCCTTCCTAACCTTGCCGCCTTTCTGAAGTGCCTGCTTAAAGGTCAGCCAGTAAGGGCTGCCATATGGTGAACAGTTCAGGAGGAACTGATTGATACCTCGGTATGATTTCTTGGTTATGAGGTTCTTTGCTCCCTCACTTGATATCCAGGGTTTCTTCCAGGGAATGGTTCCAGTCTCTAAAATCTCCATAATCCTAGCGGTAACTCTCTCATACACGTTCATAGCCAACCTCCTCTGGCAACCCAAGCTAAATTGTGGGTTGCGGTCATGTGGGATTTATTTCCCAACATGTGAAGGGGGTTCTTAAGATGTGCAGGAGAACGTAATAGGCTACGTAGCTATGGGTTTTCGAGATGTATCGCTATGGTGTGGGGGTAAGTGTGTCTTGGTTGTCTAAAAGAATAAAAGGGCCACCCAAAGGGCCACCTTTGGGCGATAGATAAAACAAAAGGGTTAGGCCCGAAAGCCTAACCCTTTATTTTTATTGGTGGGCAGAGACGGAATTGAACCGCCGACACGGGGATTTTCAGTCCCCTGCTCTACCGACTGAGCTACCTGCCCACACAAAACTTCTTTAATCCGCTAAATTGGAAGCCGTTTTTTACCTCAGCTATCTCCTGGATGTCAAGCGGGGAATGACTCGTGCGCTTGAAAAAAACTACTCATCATCACTGAAGACATCGCTAAAGTCCATGTTGAGGAACTCGTCCTCTTCCTCTTCGATTGTTGACTTCTTCTCTTGTTTTTTACCAGATTCATCGCCAAATGAGAAGTTGTCCAGGCCGGGAACCTTATCATCGTCGCCAGCGTTAGCTGAATCGCTTTTTTCGAGGCTCGTACGCTCAACGAAGAGGCCGTCCCCTTCACCCGCGTCATCATCTAGAGCGCCGAGGTCCGGCTCATCTACGAAGAGGCTTCCGTCGTCACCCCCGAGGATATCTTCCGCGTTGAAGTCTATGCCTTGGCTAGCTGCTTCGGCGCCCGAGGAGGCTGGGGTGGTTTGCGCTCGCTCCTCCGGTGAGACTGCAATTACTCCGAGCATTGCCCTTGTGTCGGAGATATCAGCGCCGCACTTTTTGCACTCATCGAGATAGTCGAAACTTGTGTAGCCACATTTAGGGCACTTCATTTTTTCGCCTTTCTCTGGGCTTTTACGCGCCCATGAAAGTCTCTAGTTAACCACCAAAAAATATCATGAACCCCTTGTTTTCACAAGGCCTTCGTCACCAAGCCAGTTTTGAAAGCGCAGCCAGGGCCGCAGTTTCGCTACGGAGGATTCGCCTCCCCAAGGATAGCTTTACAAATCCATAGGAAGAGAGGGCTTCAATCTCCTCTGCGTCCCACCCCCCTTCTGGGCCAATTGCTATGACGATGGACCCACCTTCATTTATAGGGTTCTTGTCATCTTCATATCGTTCCGCCAGAACGAAACGTGCTTCGCCCAAAGTCGGTGGCCCCAGCTCTTTTAAAAATTTGTTCAAATCAATTGGAGGCGCTATCTGGGGGATGCGCCCCCTCTCGCACTGTTTGGCCGCCGCCAGGAGGAGCTTATTCCACCTTGACATTTTTTTTTCAGCTTTGCCGTCGCTTATGCTGACAACTGAGTGCTTTGCATTTAGTGGTACAATTTTCGTTGCGCCTAGCTCCGTGGCCTTTTCAAGCAACCACTCCCACCGCTCTCCCTTTATAAGCGACTGTGCTAGTATCACCTCAGCTTTGGGCTCGCCATCTGGAAGGTCATTAAGATTTATAATTGAGACTTCTCCCTGTAAGACAGCGGAAATCTCACCCTGCCAGCGCCCCCCCTCGCCATTGAATATCATTACAGGGTCACCAGCGCGGGCCCTAAGGGAGCTTATTAGATGCCTAGCCTCCTCTCCCCTGATTGTGGCATGGCCGGCCGACCTATCTATATCTTCTTTATCTACTAGAAACTGCGGCATTCCATTCCCTCCTGACCCGTGATATTCGTTTAGATGGTATAACATTGTGGCATCACTTGGCCAAAGGGAGGGCGCCACTTGCCCGTTACCTGCTGCTTTGTTAGCATTTCGACACACTTACTTCCAAACATGAGCGACAGGATATAAATGTCTCAACCCAAAAGAATAGTCTTAGGGACCGCAGGGCATATAGACCACGGCAAGACAGCGTTGGTAAGAGCCCTTACGGGGATAGATACGGACAGGCTTAAAGAGGAGCAAAAGCGCGGGATAACAATTGAGCTTGGTTTCGCCACCCTCGATTTGCCTGCTGGGCAACGCTTATCCATAGTTGACGTTCCAGGGCATGAGAAATTCGTCAGGAATATGGTCGCAGGTGCCGCAGGTATAGATACGGTCCTCTTCATCGTAGCCGCAGATGAGGGGGTCATGCCGCAGACCCTTGAACACCTTGAGATATGCTCACTTTTGGGGGTCAAGAGTGGGATCGTTGCGCTTACTAAAGTTGACATGGTCGATGATGAGTTCGTCGAGCTTGTCCGGGAAGAGGTGACGGACCTGGTGGAGGGAACTTTCCTCGAAGGCGCCCCCATGGTGCCCGTAAGTGCAATAACGGGTGAGGGCGTTGATGATTTGAAAGAAGCCCTCGCAAAGCTTGCCGATAGCATAGAGTCACGCGATGCCAAGGGGCTATTTCGCTTACCCGTTGACAGGGTTTTTACCATAAAGGGTTTTGGTACAGTGGTTACGGGAACACTCCTCTCAGGGGCGGTAAAGAAGGATGAGGAGGTGGAGATATTGCCCTCAGGTGTTCGCGCCAAAGTACGCGGGGTAGAGGTCCATGGAGAGGCTGTAAACAAGGCGTGGGCAGGCAACAGGACGGCGCTCAATTTCTCGGGGGTGGGGGTGGATGAAATCCACCGCGGTAACACTGTTATCCACCCAGGCGCTATGGAGCCCACCTATATGGTCGACGCCGCCTTCCGCCTCCTGCCCACAGTGGGAAAACCTTTGGAAGACAGGCAAAAGTTCAGGCTTCACATAGCCACCCAGGAGGTGCCAGTTACAGTCGCCCTTCTTGAGGAAGATGTTATGGAGGCTGGGGAGGGAGGGTATGTACAGATTCGTTCCAAGGAAAAATTCATCGCTTGTCCCGGCGACCACTTTGTCTTGAGGGCTTACTCCCCTGCCAAGACAGTAGGCGGCGGTAGGATAATTGACCACTCTCCTTCAAGGCATAAGGGGCGAAGGGCTTCCACAGTTGAGGCCCTTAAAGTGCTCGATACCGGAGAGGCGCTAAGCAGGCTTGAGGTCTTCTTGATGCTACGCCGCGAAAAAGGGCTCACACCGCCGGAGGCTCAATCGGCCCTTAACGTGACGTTAGATGAAGCCCGCTCGCTTCTCCAGAAGGCGTTAAATGGTGGAACTGCCCTTGTTGTCGATAGAAAGACACAGCACCACGTCTATACCGGCTTTATCGAAGAGCTGGCGGCGGAGGCCTTGGAGATATTAGCGGCATTCCATAAGGATAACCCTCTGCGTAGGGGCCTCGGGATTGAGGAGCTGAGGAGTAAATATCCCCGCTATCTTGGGGCCAAGCTAGTTGTCTTCACCCTTGAGAAGCTGCAAGAGGAGGGCAAGGTCGCAGTCGAGGGGGAGTTCGTAAGATTAAGCGATTTTTCAGCCACCCTCTCCGTCGAAGATGGAGAGCTAAGAGAGAAGTTGACCGGGTACATCTTTGAGCGTGGATATGAAGCGCCCACTCTGGAAAATGTAGCTGAGGCATTGGGGGAGGAAGCAAAGGCGCTAAAGCCTGTTTTAGAGTATCTTGTTGGAGAGGATATCTTTGTCAGAACCAAGGAGGGCTTCTTCTTCGACAAGCGGGTGATGGATGGCTTTATATCCAAGGTTATCGACCTCATTGCCGAGCGTGGCGAGGTCAGCGTAGCGGACATAAAGGAGCTAACTGGGTTGACCAGGAAATATACGATCCCCCTACTGGAATATCTTGATACCAACAGAATAACCACACGCAAAGGTGACGTAAGGGTTGCCGGGGTGCGTGGAAAGAGGCAGTAATGGCTAGAAGTAACCCTATGCTCATAGAGCGTTGGAAGGATGGCCTATTTGAGAGCATCGAGGAGGAGGTCGTAGAGGAGGTCCCCCTTACTATCTATGTAAATGAGCGTGAAGTCGTGACGCTATTGTCGCTGGGCGAATATATGGAGGAGCTCGCCGTAGGTTTTCTTCGCTCCGAGGGCTTTTTTTCCTCCAAGGATGAACTGATAGGGGTTGAGGTTAAGGATGGTATCGCCAGGGTAGCTATAGACCGTGACACTGCGCTGGTAGAAAAGTTGATGGAAAAGCGCACCGTCACTACCGGATGCGGTAAGGGCACATCATTTTACCACCCCCTAGATGGCCTCAGGGTTAAAGAGGTGACCGCCAAAGTAACCTTCTCACCGGAGGGTATCCTCGCCAGGATGGCTGAGTTGGAGGGAAAATCAGAGCTGTATAAACGAACTGGGGGCACGCATAACTGTAGTCTGGCAACGGAGGAGCGGACGCTTATCTTCCGCTCCGACATAGGTAGGCATAACGCAGTCGACATGTTGGGCGGCAGAGCCTTTATGGACGGGACTGCCCTAGACGATGTCGCGCTCTTCACCTCGGGGAGGGTAAGCTCCGAGATTCTCTTAAAGTGTGCGAAGATGGGAGTGGCAATGCTGGTATCGCGCTCAGCGCCGACCAGCCTTGCTTTAAAGATTGCAGGTGAGGTGGGGGTGACCATTGTCGGCTATGCCCGTGGAAGAAAATTCAATATATACACCCACGCAGAGCGTATAGCTCGGTGAATTTGCCTGCCATCCTCCTTTTAGTTGCCCCTGGGCAAAGGTAACTTTACACTCTAGGGAGCGGGTTAATAACCGTCTCCGAGTGGAGGTGTAGTTTGTCAAAAAAGATAGCAGTAGCGAGCCTGATAGCGGCATTGGCCGCCTTCGGCTACCTGTTCTGGTTAAATCCAGGTCAGGTGGATTTCGTGCTTTACCCTGGCGGCAATGTCAAAACGAGCCACGCCCTAATACTCTTTTTATTCTTCCTGACCGGTTTTGCCCTGGCCCTTCTTATCTCCGCCTTTAGAGAGGCTTGGTCCTCATTTTTATTTTGGCGTCATAAAAGAGCTGATGAGCGCAAAGGCGTGGCGGAAAATCTGCTGGAAAAATCCAAAGGCAGCATGGCGCATGGCGATGCCTCCACAGCAAGGAAGTTGTTGGACAGGGCGCGGCGCATATCCCCGGAGCGGGCTACCATAGCGATGGAATTGGCCCGTGCGGAGCTTGCTGAAGGGAAAAACGATAAAGCGGAGCGGCGTATGCGCGCGCTCCTTGAAACACACCCCACCAACCCTGAAGTTATATCGCTTAACCTTGAGGTAACGCGAGCCAAGGGGGACTTCGAGGGTCAGATAGCCGCGCTTAAAAGATGGCTTGAGCTGGACCCCAAACATCTTCGCTCGCTCACCGCGTTGCGCGACCTCTATGTTTCCGCTGGAAGCTACAGTGAGGCTTCCAGGGTTCAGGAGAAGATTATCGCGACAACGGGTATTAAGCCCAGCGAACTTTCCCGTGAACGTGAGCGGCTGAACGAGCTTAAGATGGCTCACGCTCAAACCCTTGAGGGCGCTGCGGCGGAGAAGCTTCTCCTGGCCCTTGCAAATGATGGCGGCTACGCTCCCGCATATGCACGGCTAGGCCGAATCTATGTAGCACGCGGTGATTTTGATGAGGCCGAGAAGCTTTGGATCAAGGGGTACAAGGCAACGGAGCAGCTCTCCCTTCTCCTTTATGCGGAAAATTCCCTGCGCTCCCGTGACAAAGCCGACCAGATGCTCCCGACCTATAAAAAATTCGGCAAGAGAAACCTGGGCGCGATTCTGCTCAGAGCCAGGCTCCTGATCTCACTTGGACGGAACAAAGAGGCCGCTGAATATCTTCTTACCTCAAATGGGGCTTTGAGCACTCCTTATGGAAAGTGGCTGCTCGGTGAGGCAAACTTCGCGCAGGGAGATTTTGAAAAGGCTGCTCGCTCCTACCGCTCAGGCCTTGGGGGTGGGGAGCTGCCACTGCTACCCTTCACCTGTGCGGCATGCGGCGCAAAAAGCGCTGGCTACGCTACCGACTGCAAGTCATGTAGTGCGGCCGATTGCCTTACTTTTACCCCTGAGCTCCTGTCATACGAGTAGATAAGAAGAACCTTGATGAAACGTGCGGCACTCATAATCCTCGATGGTTGGGGATACCGGACTGACCCCGAAAATAATGCTGTTGCCCAGGGTGGGACGCCAAGGTTGGACGATTTGGCGGCGCGCTACCCATTTTCGACACTGGGAGCCTCCGGCCTCAGCGTCGGACTTCCAGATGGGCAGATGGGTAACTCAGAGGTCGGGCACCTAAACCTTGGCGCCGGTCGAATTGTTTATCAAGAGTTGACCCGCATAAATCTCGCTGTTGAGTCTGGAGAAATTTTTTCCAATCCTGCACTTCTCCAATGTGCAGGGAAAGTTAAAGAGGCGGGGGGAGCGCTGCATCTTATCGGCCTCCTCTCGGATGGTGGAGTTCATAGCCATCAAGAGCATCTCTATGCCTTAATCGAGTTTGCTAAGCGCGAGCGCATAAAGGCTCTTTATGTACACCCGCTCCTGGATGGGCGCGATACCCCTCCCACCTCAGGTGCTGGTTATCTCAGCCGCCTTGAAGGTGTGCTTGCCGAAAAGGGCTATGGTGAGATTGCCTCTGTAGGGGGGCGCTTTTGGGGGATGGATCGGGACAATCGTTGGGAGCGCGTAGAGCGAGCTTTTAATGCTATAACAAAGGGCGATGGTGAGCGTGCTGCCTCCGCAGTTTCCTGCGTTGAAGAAGCCTATAAGGCAGGTGAGACTGATGAGTTTATAACGCCACACGTAATTACAGGGGTGGAGGGTACCCCCATAGGAGCTGTGGGTGATGGTGATGGGGTTATCTTCTTTAATTTTCGAGCTGATCGCGCACGTGAAATAACCAGAGCCTTCACTGAGGAGGGATTTGATGCCTTCTCCATCACGGACAGACCAAAGCTCTCCTCATACCTTTGCATGACGGAGTACGACGAGACCTTTGGTCTACCTGTGGCCTTTCCCCCTGAAAAGCTTGAAAATATCCTGGGAGAGGTAGTCTCCGATGCCGGGGCTGCCCAGCTCCGCATTGCCGAAACAGAGAAATACGCCCATGTCACCTTCTTCTTCAATGGTGGCATGGAGCGGGTCTTGCCGGGGGAGGAGCGTCTTCTTATTCCGAGCCCGCGTGATGTTGAGACCTATGATGAAAAGCCCGCCATGAGCGCCCGTGAAGTCAGGGATAAGTTAATTTTTGAGGTCAAAAAGGGAACGCATGACCTCATTATCGTAAATTTCGCAAACCTCGATATGGTGGGGCACACAGGCATCATGGAGGCTGCAAAAGAGGCTGTGCGTGTTGTTGATGAATGTGTCGGCAGTGTAGTGGAGGCGCTGCTGGAGAGTGGCTACTCAACGATAATTACAGCAGACCATGGAAACGCAGAGGAGATGTGGGACGAGAGCGGCGGCGAGCCCATGACCGCGCACTCAATAAACCGGGTGCCTGTCATAGTAGCCGGTGGTGGTTTAGGGGGGAGAACGCTAAGGGCTGATGGAATCCTTGCCGATGTCGCCCCCACCCTGTTGGAACTTATGGGGCTAGCTGTTCCGGATGAGATGACGGGGCACAGCCTTTTAAAATAAAAGATACCGGGGGGGTATTTTGAAGAGAATCTTGGAGGGTCTAAGGGAGCTCTTCTTGCCGGGTGTTTGCCGCCTATGCGGAAAGGAGTGCATACCCGCGCCTGCCTATCTGCCAAAAGCGCTTGACGACAAGTTATGCGAAAGCTGTGCCGCCTCATTAGCGCCATATGCCGGCGCATGCTGCGAAATATGTTCCTTGCCCTTCATGGGTGAGGGGCCTTCACACCTTTGCCCTCAATGCGAAAAGAGCTCCCCTTTATTTGACCACCTCTCAACCTGGGGTATTTACTCCTCCAGTCTCAGGGAGGCGATCATCGCCTTTAAATACAATGGCGACCTTAAAATGCGGGGGCTTTTGTCCGGGATATTAATTGAGACCTTGAAGGGAACGTGGGGTGAATCTTCACCCTTTGATTCCATCGTCCCTGTTCCTCCAACATCAAAACGCCTCAAGGAGAGGGGCTATGACCTCCCCTCATATTTAACATATAAAGCTTCCAAGGAATGGGGGGTCAAGTGGAGGCCAAAGGCTCTTTTTCGCCGTGAAGGTGGAGGGCATGTGGCAGGGCTGCCTTTGAAGGAACGTTGGCGCGCGGTGCGTGGCCTTTACACCCCTAGAGAAAAGCTGTCAGGTTGGGTGCTCATAGTCGATGACGTCGCGACCTCCCTCGCGACTTTAAGGGCTTGCGCGAGGTGCTGCCTTGATGCAGGCGCAGAGGGTGTTTCCTGTGCGACATTGGCGAGGACGCCGGTTACGCCCTCAAAGGGAAGCTAGCGAGGCCTATCCACCGACCCTCGACATTTTAAAGCCGCCGTTTTTGGAGCTATCCTCTGATTCATCATATTTATGACCCTCTGGCTTTGCATGGACGGCACCCCTCAATACTTCTGCTATCGCCTCGTCGGTACACTTCTCATCCCGCAGGATGCTCCTCAGATCTCTCTCTTTTTCTGAGAATAGGCAACCTCTGAGTTTCCCGTCTGCTGTAAGCCTGAGGCGGTTGCATGTATCACAAAAATGCTCACTCATTGGGGAGATGACGCCACAGCGGCCGCCGCCCTTAATCTCGAATAGTTTGCAGGGCCCCGCATCCTCTCCTGCGGCAAGTGGGGTTAGTTCGTAGGCTGAGGAGATCGTCTTTATTATATCAACGGAGTCGATTATCGCCTCCCTGCGCCACTCATCTTCCCTGCTGGGCATGAATTCAATGAACCTTACCTCTACGTCTTTATCCTGAGCGAATGCGACAAAGTCCAATATCTCACCGTCATTGACCCCCTTCATCGGGACCATATTCACCTTCAGTGGTGAGAAACCCACATCTCTTGCCTTCTCTATGCCAGCCAATACCCTCTTTATATCGCCGCAGCGCGTGATCCTTTGGTATACATCTGCCTTTAATGTATCGAGGCTAATATTTAAACGTTTGAGGCCTGCCCTCTTAAGCTCTTCAGCCATCTTTTCAAGTAGCACGCCGTTGGTTGTGAGGGAGATATCACGGAGCCCCTCAAGAGCTGCCAGCTCCTCAATCAGTGAGGTCAAGCCCTTCCTTACAAGAGGTTCGCCCCCTGTTATCCTAACTTTTGTGATTCCCATCGCTATGGCGACGCGGGCTACTCTTAGTATCTCCTCAAAGGAGAGAATGGATTCGTGCCCCAGCAAGGGGACACCTTCCTCAGGCATGCAATATAGGCAGCGCAGGTTGCACCTGTCTGTTATTGATATCCTCAGATAATTTATTTTGCGGTGGAAGGTGTCCACCAGTCCCTGACCTATCATCTCAACAAATCCAGTGCTCCGGGGTCTTGGAAGTCGAGTGTCTTCTCCTCGGGAGTCTCTTTGACCAAAGCAGTGTGTGCGGGCTCGGCGGGTTGGGGTACGGTGCCCGCCAGGAAGGCCGCATTAAATGATTTTTTTGAATTGGGTCCGGCAAGTTTGCCGCTCTCGGTGTCAACCCTCGCAAACTCAATGCCCGGGGGGATTGAGAAGTCGCCTGGGTCATTCTCTATCGCCAAGGCGGCCTCCATATAACGCTTCCATATAGGGGCGGCAGCCCTTCCGCCTGTCTCCTTGGAGCCAAGGGATGCGCCATCGTCATAACCAACCCAAACCACAGTTACAATTTTTGGGGTAAAACCTGCAAACCAGGCGTCACGGGTGTCATTGGTCGTGCCTGTTTTTCCGGCGGAGGGGGCGGAGAGGCCGCGGGCGCGACGTCCGGTGCCCTCCTTTATGATGGACTGCATGATGTTGTTGATCACATAGGCCACCGCCGGGTCCAGAACTGGTTCGCGAGAGTTGCCGGGCTGGTACTCTTCGATAAGGGTCCCATCGTAATCCTCAATCTTTTTTATGAAGACCGGATCACTTCGAAAACCACCGGTTGCAAAGATAGAGTACGTAGCCGCCAAATCCATAAGGGTCATTGAGGGGGCACCCAGCGCCAGCGAGAGGTCCAGAGGTATCTCGGAGGTTATTCCCAGCTTCCTGAGAAAATTAACTGTCTTTTGGATGCCCATCTCTTTTAGAAGCTTTATCGTCACTACGTTTCTAGAATTTACAAGGGCGTCGCGTAGGGTAGTGGCCCCGTAAAAACGTGATGAGTAATTTTTTGGCTTCCATTTTTTGTCAAGCTCATCGGATTCGTAGACAATTGGCGAGTCGTAGATAAGCGAGGCTGGTGTGTACCCGCTGTTTATCGCAGCTGCGTAAATAAGGGGCTTAATGGCAGAGCCGACCTGGCGCTTGGCCTGTGAGAATCTGTTGAACTGACTTCTATTGTAATCGAAGCCTCCTACAGCAGCGAGCACTTCACCAGTTGCCGCGTCCAATGAGATTATTGCTCCCTCAACAAGTGGCTCTTGGTAAATACCGGCTGCAAGACCGCCGCCATCGATTGCTTCAAAGCGACAGAGCAGGACTTGCCCTGGGACGAAAATATCCTTTAGCTCACCCCTCCTCGGCAGCGTCCATTCAAGGCTCTTAATGGGTATCCTTGCCACAGCAGCGCCAGAGAGAACCGTTACTTCATCTTCGCTCACCTTGGTGACAAGCGCTTCGGCTATGGCACCGTCAGTTGGTATCTCACCCTCAAAAAACGGCGACTCCTCCTCTTCAAGGGATAGAGGGGCTTCACCAGGCTCTAGCTCTCCGAGAACCCTTACAGGTCCCCTGTAGCCTCCGCGAAGGTCAATCTCTTTAAGGCCCTCGCGCAGCGCCTCCCTCGCCGCCCTTTGCAGACGGGAATCCATTGAGGTAGTAACCGTAAGGCCACCTTCGAGTACAGTGTCTACATCAAAGCGCTCAAGCAGCGCTTGGCGAACATACTCAGAGTAATATGGTGAAACATCTTCAAAGGGGTTTGAGTACCCCTTGAGGCCCAGCGGAGAACGTTTAGCCTCCTCGGTTTCCTCAGCTGTAATCCAACCGTTTTCAAACATTCGCTCAATAACATATCCTCTGCGCTCAATAGCCTGTGCAGGATTTTTGTAGGGGTCATACCGGCTGGGCGCCTGGGGCAACCCGGCCAAAAGCGCTGCCTGTGCGATGGATAACTCCCAAGCGCTGACGCCAAAGTAAACCCTCGCTGCCGCTTCAATTCCATAAGCGCCGTGGCCGAGATAAATTTGATTCAGGTAAAGGTTTAAAATCTCGTCCTTTTCGAGCTGCCGCTCCATCTTAAGGGCGAGGATTCCCTCCTTTGCCTTTCTTTCAATTGATTTTTCACGTGAGAGAAGAAGGGTTCTTGCTACCTGCTGGGTTATCGTTGAGCCGCCCTGAGCGAAGCGTCCCTCCTTTAAATTGGTCAGGGCTGCACGGAGGATGCCCTGAAAGTCCAGCCCTGCGTGGTCGTAAAATTTGTCATCCTCGGCGGCTATAAAAGCTTTTCTCACAAAGCCCGGGAGCTGGCGAGGGTCACCTAGGTAGCGGTTCTCCCTGTAGAGCTCCGCCATTAAAACCCCATCCCTTGATTTTATTGTGGTTGTTAATGGTGGCTTGTAGGTTGAGAGCTTTGATACATCCGGCAGTTCGCCCATCAAAGACCAGACGTAGATCCCCACACCGCAAGCACCTGACAGCGCCACCACAAGCATTGAAAGAAAGATGTATTTTAAAACTTTACGCATTTATTCGCCTTAGTTGTTGGCGTCATTATTGTATCCCCGCCTCGGCATTTCTCAGACGAAACAGTTTAACAAAGAAGATACCGGACAAGGAGCGTTAAAACGCAAAAAAGGCGCGGCTTAAAACCGCGCCCTCCCTATACTTCGTTATTATTGCTCAGTCTCCCAGGACCTCCAGCTTACGCCTGGCTACTGATGCCTGCTCTGATTTTGGGTGCTCTTTGATGACCTTCCGAAGAAGTATTTTGGCGTCAAGCTCATCGCCTAGCGCGTCGAAAGCAAACGCCTGCTTCAGGAGAGCGCTGGGTACTTTGTCTCCATCTGCATACTCTCTGACAATCTTGTCGTAGAAAATTATTGCTTTCTCATACTGCGACTCATTGTAGAAGGACTCGCCAATCCAAAAGTAAGCGTTATCTGCCAGCGATGTCTTGGGGTAGGCGCTTATGTAAGCATCAAAGGCCTGGCGCGCCTCCTCGTATTTGTTTTGCTGGTAAAGGCTATACCCCTTGTCGTAGAGGGACTTAGGGTCCACCTCCGGTGCTGCGGGCTTGGCCGGTGCAGCTGCTGTAGATTGACTGTTTTGAGGCTTGGCAGTGCTTTGTGGGGCAGGGGCCAGCGAAGTAGTAGCTGAAGCTATGCGCTTATTTAGGGAGTCCACCCTTGTCGTGAGGTCTGAAACCATATCTCTCAAACCAGATAGCTCCTCCGGAGAAACCGACGGGGCGCTCTCTGCGGGGCGATTGGAAAGAGCGTGCTCAAGTTCCTCAACTTTACCCTTCAGGAGCCTTATGTCGCTATCCATCGAATCGACGGTCGCTCCAAGCCGGGCAAGGCGCTCCGCCTGGTCTGTTTGCTTAGGCTGATTTTCAATGAACTCATCGACCTTTCGCTTGAGCTTTTGGAGCTCTTCGTGAGTCTGCTGAGTCCGTGCCTGAGGAGATTTTATGTTGGGATCTACCGCAACACAACCTGGAAGCAGGAACGCCGCGACCACTAAGGTGGCCACGGCTTTAACTGTATATGCTGTATATGGCGATAAGTTGATTTTCATGGCACCTTATTCGATTACTTTGAACTCCGCGCGGCGATTCTTTGCCCAGGCGGCTTCATTGCTTGCCGGATCAACGGGGCGCTCTTCCCCGTAGCTTATGGTGTCCATGCGATTTGGGTCCACTCCTGCATCTGCCAGATAGCGCTTGGTGGCGTTTGCCCTGCGCTCGCCGAGGGCGAGGTTGTATTCATTGGTGCCGCGCTCATCGCAGTGCCCCTCGATGCGGACTCTTGCAGCCGGGTAGGAGAGGAGATTGTCCTTGTTGGCGTCAAGTGTCGCCGCTGCTTCGCTTGTGATGTCTGACTTGTCAAAGTCGAAGAAGATAGTATTAAGGAGCGACGCAAGGCCATCACCGTTGGCAGTGGAGTTGGTATGATCCATTGTTACTTTATCGCCACGGTCTGCATTAGCGTCTTGGGATGAAGTCGCATCGGGAGTTATCGTCTCCTGGGTAACTTGCGGCTTGGGCTTCGGCTTCGGTTTCGGCTTGGGCGCAACGGCGGCATCGGGTCCTGGGGTATCGGTAACCGGGGCGCTACCGCTTGAGCAGCCGCCTGCTACTAGCATCGCCGCAGCGAAGAGCGCTGCTATGAGCATAAAGGTAATTCTGCGATTCATCAGATACGACCTCCTTTTTTGAGGCATGTTTCGTACATTATTTAAGGCGTCTGTAGGACCACGCCGGTTGCGAGGCGTCTTTACCCACAGGCGAAACTCTCTCCATTTGGTTGGCACCTAATCGTAAAACGTAAATGGCTTTTTCGCCATCCTTCTTTGACGTTACGGCTAAAAATCTTCCGTCAGGTGACCAGCTCGGCTCAAGCGTGTCGTAGGGGCCGTGTGTAATTTGTGTCATTTTACGGCCTTCCACGTCAACTATAAAGACCTGAAATGTTCCGGATTTGTCCATACCTGTAAAAGCTATCGACTCCCCGTCCGGCGACCAGGCGGGGTCTCCGTTGTGTTTGCCGGAAAAAGTTATTCTTTTAAGGTTGTCCCCATCTTTATCCGCCGTAAAAATGTGGGGGTTGCCCTTCCTGTCGGAGACGAACGCCAGCTTCTTCCCATTTGGTGACCATGTAGGCGATACGTCAATGCCGCGGTCCCGGGTAAGGCGTTTTTGTTTGCCGCTTGCAAGGTCGAGGAGATAGATGTCGGTATTGCCGCCCACTGAAGAGGCGTAGGCAAGTGTCTCGCCTGCCGGATCCTCTTCCCCTGGCATATCCATACCCTCATTTCTTCTCACGTAGCGGAGAAAGCCCTCGTCCAGGAAAACCCTGCATAGCTCGGGCTCCCCACCATAATATGAGGTGACGTATATGTAGTCCAGCCCGCGGCCCCAGACAGGACCCAGGTTAAGCGCTTTTGTATTTGTGATTTTAGCCGTGCTTGCGGGCCTGTTTAAATATGTGCGGTAAATCTCCTTGCCCGAGCCCTCTTTAACAGCATAAGCGATCTGCGTGCCGAAGGGTCCCTCTTTGCCGGTGAACTTTTCAAGGGCGGCATTTGCGAATAGCCCTGAAATGTCTTTCATCGAGTCGGAGCTGCCCCTGAACCTCTTGCCAAATAAAAATTCTTTTCGGAAAACATCGTAGGCATAGAGGTCGACAATATATTTACCCGCATCATAGTCAATCTGCGACTTTATAAGGAGTTCGGCTCCAGAGGCATACCAATCGGAAAATGAGTTTGAATCCGGGACCAGATCTGCCAAGCGAGGGTCCTCAAGGTACCCCTTTGGGTCAAGAACCTCAAATATGCCTGCGAAAGAAAGGTCACTTCTAAGCTGCGCCGTGAGCTCCACCTCTGGCGTGAGACGCCTGGCGGTATCGGGAACTCTGCCCGTTACCTTTGGCTCCGGCACCGCTACTGGGACTCTCTGGACCTTTGCGCTGGTAATGTCGATATAAACTTTGGCTGATGAGATTGCCGGAAGCGCTAAGAAGAAAGCCGCCAAAAGTGTGGCGGCCAGTATTTTGACTTTGCGGTGCATTTATTTACCCCGGTGTGGTTCCGGATTATCGTCCTCGACATATAAATAATTTCTTACCCTTGGACGTTTCGGGCGATCTTAAAGTTTAGCCCTTGGCAAGTCAAGTTGCGATAGAGAGAAGTGGGTATAAAAAAGGGAGCCTCGCAAAAGCGAGGCTCCCTAAATGTGGCGGGAGCGACGAGACTTGAACTCGCGACCTCCGACGTGACAGGCCGGCGTTCTAACCAACTGAACTACGCCCCCGCAAAACGGGTCATCCAGAAGTCAAAGAGGAGGCGACTGCAACTTTGCAGCCGCCTCTCTTTGCGGTAGTGGCGGGAGCGACGAGACTTGAACTCGCGACCTCCGACGTGACAGGCCGGCGTTCTAACCAACTGAACTACGCCCCCACT
Source organism: Deltaproteobacteria bacterium (assembly GCA_002869015.1). Lineage (GTDB taxonomy): Bacteria > Desulfobacterota > Deferrisomatia > Deferrisomatales > BM512 > BM512. The sequence continues at coordinate 3,363 of PKTT01000010.1, read as the reverse complement.
AAACCGTGGACTAAATTTTGGTAGGCGGAACAGGGCTTGAACCTGCGACATCCAGCTTGTAAGGCTGGCGCTCTGCCAACTGAGCTATCCGCCTGAATTTTTATCTTTAGGCTACCGTGTCCTTAAGGGCCTTGCCAGCCTTGAACTTGGGGGCCTTGCCACCAGCAATGGTGATTTCAGCGCCGGTCTGGGGGTTGCGGCCCTTGCGCGCTTTGCGCTCGGAGACGCTGAAGGTCCCAAATCCGACCAGGGTCACTTTGTCGCCAGCCTTGAGGCTGTCCGTGACGGTGTCGGTAAAAGCATCCAGGAAGCGCTTTGCCGCCGCTTTGGAAACACCTGCCTTCTCTGCCATTGCGTTGATCAGTTCAGCTTTGGTCACGGTAGTCCCTCCTTTTGTTTGGCATTGAGGTGCCGGTTTATATCAGTACAACTGATTACGTGTCAAGCTGATTTCACTGTACTCCATGAGTGGGCGGAGCTTCGCTCCTCGGGAGGCCCTGGGGAAGCGGATAGCCGAGCATTTCCTCCACGCTCCGCTCCTCCTCATGGTTATTGGACAATAGCTTTTCAGGATGCTCTGTTTCAAGTGCATTGTAAAGCACTTCGTCTACATGCTCCACGTAAACTATCGTCAACGTCTTCGTCACCTGGCGCGGCAGGTCGAGATCGTCAATATCCTTCTTGTTCTCCTTCGGGAGAATAACTTTTGTAATACCACCCCTGTGGGCTGCGAGCAATTTTTCTTTTACCCCTCCGATGGGGAGAACCTTGCCCCTCAGGGTGATCTCGCCAGTCATAGCCACGTCTTTGCGGGTGGCGATTCCTGTCAACGCAGAGGTGAGCGCGGTCGCCATAGTTATGCCGGCCGAGGGGCCATCTTTTGGAATCGCGCCCTCTGGTACATGGATGTGAATATCAAGCTTCTGGTAAAAATCCTTAGCCAAACCAAGCCTGAACGCACGGCTCCTTACGTATGAAGCCGCCGCTCTTGCCGACTCCATCATAACATCGCCGAGCTTGCCGGTGATGGTAAGATTGCCCTTGCCGGGCAGCAGAACGACCTCGATGCCGAGGAGCTCTCCCCCGGTTTCCGTCCACGCCAAGCCTGTTGCATAGCCGACCTCACTTTTCTCTTCGGCTTTGCCAAATTTATATTTAGGAGCGCCGAGGAGCCTCTTGAGGGAGGGGGGGGTGACCCTGTGGGTCTTAGCGCCCTCTTCTCCAAGCCTAACCACATCCTTTGTTACCTTCCGGCAGACCTTTGCGATCGAACGCTCAAGGTTTCTTACACCGGCCTCGCGTGTGTAGCGGCGAATGATCTCTCGCACTGCGGGCGAGGTGATGAGTATGTCTTTTTCGCCAAGGCCATGGTTCTCCATCTGTTTCTCGATTAGATGGCGCTTGGCGATGTTTAGCTTCTCATCCTCGGTGTACCCTGCAATTTCAATGATCTCCATCCTGTCACGCAGGGGCGGCGGGATGTTGGGCAGATAGTTTGCGGTTGTTATGAACATCGCCTTGGAGAGGTCATAGTCCATATCAAGGTAGTGGTCGTCGAAGGTGTCGTTTTGCTCAGGGTCCAGCACCTCAAGTAGCGCGGCGCTTGGGTCTCCCCTAAAGTCCATCGTCATCTTGTCCACCTCATCAAGGAGGAAGACAGGGTCGGAGGTTCCGGCCTTCTTAAGCGATTGCAATATCTTGCCCGGCATGGAGCCAATGTAAGTGCGCCTGTGCCCCCTGATCTGCGCCTCATCACGTACGCCGCCAAGGCTCAGCCTGACGAATTCGCGCCCGGTGGCTCTGGCAATGGATTTTGCAAGGCTCGTCTTTCCCACCCCCGGAGGGCCTACAAAGCAGAGAATCGGTGCTTTTGTGGTTCCGACGAGCTCAAGCACAGCAAGGTGCTCAAGGATGCGCTCTTTTACCTCTTTAAGCCCGTAGTGGTCCTCATCAAGGATACGCTCAGCCTCTACAATGGATACTTTTGAGTCGGAGACTGTGTCCCAGGGCAGGTCGATAATCCAGTCGATGTAGTTCCTCACCACCGTAGCCTCGGCGGACATGGGAGACATCATCTTTAGCTTCTGGACCTCTTTTCTCGCCTTAACCTTGACCTCTTCAGGCATCTTCTTCTTGGTGATCTTCTCAATGAGCTCCTGAATTTCGTTGGCGCCATCGTCGCCTTCTCCGAGCTCCTTTTGGATCGCCTTCATCTGCTCGTTTAAATAGTATTCCTTTTGAGATTTCTCCATCTGCTTCTTGACGCGGCGCTTTATCCGTCGTTCGATTTCAAGAACTTCGGTCTCCGCTTTCAAGACTTCGTAGATGCGCTGTAAACGCTCGACCGGATTATAAATCTCAAGGAGCTCCTGCTTATCCGCCGTCTTAATCGAGAGATTTGCCGCGATAGTGTCGGTCAGCTTCGCAGGGTCGTCAATCTCTTTTACGGTGTTGACGATGTCTGAGGGGAGCTTTTGATTTAGCTTCACATAATCGGCGAAGGACTCCACCGTGGTGCGCATGAGCGCACGCGCCTCAACCCCGGAATCGTCAGACTCCGGCTCTTCGTCCGCGAGCACCAACATGTAACGTTCATGGTCGAGGAACTCTCTGATCTTTGCGCGATGCTTGCCTTCTACAAGAACTTTAACGGTTCCGTCAGGTAGCTTTAAGAGCTGTACGATGGAGGCAACGGTTCCAATGGCGTTGATGTCCGCTTCGGAGGGTTCGTTTACCTTGGCCTCTTTCTGTGTGGCCAGTAGTATGTTTCGCCCGGAGGCGAGGGCTTCTTCAAGTGCCGCAATAGATTTTTCTCTCCCAACGAAAAGTGGTATCACCATATGCGGAAATACAACCACGTCGCGCAGGGGGAGAAGGGGCATCGTAGTACCCCGATCCGTATTCTTCATAATTCACACTATTTCTTCCCCACCGGACCCGGAGGGGCGGGGATGTTATCGTTAAGCTGATTTGGGCTCTTCGTAGAGGATAATCGGCGACTGCCCATTTAAAATTACGTCCTCATTAATGATGATCTCCTGCGCGTTTTGAGCGGAGGGTATCTCATACATGAGGTCCAACATCGCCGACTCCATTATCGCTCTAAGGCCGCGAGCGCCCGTCTTTCTCCTGATCGCTTCCGAGGCTACCGCCTCAAGCGCGTCGTCGGTGAAGACCAGGTTTACGTCCTCCATCTCAAAAAGCTTCTTGTACTGCTTTAGGAGGGCGTTTTTAGGCTCCTTTAGGATACGCGTCAGCGCGGCCTTGTCGAGCTCTTCGAGGGTGGCGTGAATCGGCATTCGGCCTACGAACTCCGGGATTAGGCCGAACCGTACCAAGTCCTCGCTCTGTACAAGAGAAAGT
>PKTT01000040.1 GCA_002869015.1 Deltaproteobacteria bacterium | reverse complement strand
TTGTCGAGCTCTTCGAGGGTGGCGTGAATCGGCATTCGGCCTACGAACTCCGGGATTAGGCCGAACCGTACCAAGTCCTCGCTCTGTACAAGAGAAAGTATACCCGCTTCTCGCTTGGTGCGCGTTGACTCGACCTTTGCGCCGAAACCTATCGCCTTCCTGCCTGTCCTCTTCTCAATGATCGACTCCATGCCTACGAAGGCGCCGCCGCAGATGAAGAGGATGTTCTTTGTGTCTACTTTGATGTACTCCTGCTGTGGATGCTTTCTGCCGCCCTTGGGGGGCACCGATGCTATGGTCCCCTCAAGTATCCTAAGGAGCGCCTGTTGCACACCCTCGCCGGATACATCGCGTGTTATCGAGGGGCCATCGCTCTTTTTCGCGATCTTGTCTATCTCATCTATGTAGACAATCCCTCTTGAGGCGCGCTCGACATCATGGTCGGCGGCCTGAAGCAGTGAAAGAATAATATTCTCAACGTCCTCGCCTACATAGCCGGCTTCGGTAAGGCTGGTTGCATCAGCCATGGTGAAGGGCACATTGAGGTACTTAGCGAGGGACTGGGCAAGGAGCGTTTTGCCCGAACCGGTGGGGCCGACCAAGATGATGTTGGCCTTTTCAAGCTCAACCTCATCCGGGGTAGGGGTAGTGAAAATTCTTTTGTAGTGGTTATAAACGGCTACGGAAAGGACCCGTTTTGCATGGTCCTGCCCGATAACGTATTGATCTAGGAATGATTTTATCTCTGGGGGAGTCGGTACTGAGCTCAAGTCCTCAGAGCTCTTTATGTCGCCCTTTTCTTCGGCGATTATGTCGGTGCATAGGGTTATGCACTCGTCACATATGTACGCCGAAGGTCCAGCTATAAGTTTTTGAACTTGCCGCTGACTCTTTCCGCAAAATGAACAGTGTAACTCGCCCGGCTTCTCTTTTTTCGTACTCACATCAACTCATTTCCAGCCGTCGGGCCTGATTTTGATTTATGTTTCGTGCTTTTCTATCACTTTGTCGATAATACCATATTCGACGGCTTCCGCTCCATTCATGAAATAATCACGATCCGTATCGCGCGCAACCTCATCGAAGGGACGGCTGCAATGTTCAGCAAGAATTTCGTTGAGGCGCTTCTTCATCCTTATGATCTCATTTGCGTGGATCTCTATGTCGGAAGCCTGCCCCTGAAAGCCTCCAAGGGGTTGATGGATCATTATGCGCGAGTGCGGAAGGGCGAGCCTTTTGCCAGGAGCTCCGCCTGCAAGGAGGAGGGCTCCCATAGAGGCGGCCTGCCCCATGCAAATGGTCGAAACGTCTGGCTTTATGTACTGCATTGTGTCATAGATAGCCATGCCGCTCGTGACCACCCCGCCGGGCGAGTTGATGTATAGATGTATGTCGGCTTCAGGGTCTTCGGACTCCAAAAAGAGAAGCTGCGCTACAATGGAGTTGGCGACAACATCGTCTATCTGGTGACCGAGAAAAACAATACGGTCGCGCAGGAGCCTTGACCAGATATCGTGAACACGCTCTCCCTTGCCGGTCTCTTCAACTACGAAAGGTGTCAGGTTACTCATCTTCACCTCTCCACTTCGCCCACTCCTGGGCATTTACTTCCTCAATATCCGCCTTGGCGGTAATCAGCTCTATGGTGCGCTCTTCATAAATGGCGTCCCTAAGTGACTGCTGTGTCTCAGGGCTCTCGAAGAACTTCATAATCTGCTCAAGGGGGCGGCCGTCGGCGCGTGCTATCTCTATGATGCGGGCCTTTACGTCCTCATCGTCGACTGTCACCCCTTCCGCCTCTGCAATTGCGTCACGCAGGTATATCCACTTTACAGTGCGTTCGGCAGCGGCGCGAGCTTCAGCCTCAAACTCGGGCTTGTCGAGGCCCATCGCCTCAGGGTCCATTCCGCGCATTGTCAGGTCCTGTGTCATGCGCGATATTGAATGCTCTTTTTGACGCGTTACAACGGATTCCGGAACCTCGAAATCATTGGCCTCAAGTAGCATCTCTATGAGTTTGCCCCTGAATTCGCGCTTTGATTTCTCACGCTCTTCACCCTCAAGCCCTCTGGCGATGTCAGCCTTTAGCTCCTCAAGGGTTTCCAGCTGGGCAACCATCTTCGCGAAATCGTCATCCAGCTCGGGGAGCGCGCGAACTTTAATTTCACCAACCTTTATCTCAAAGGTCGCTGCTTTGCCGGCCAGGTCCTTGGCGTGGTACTCCTCGGGGAATGTTACCTCGGATACTACCTCGTCACCCTCTTTAGCGCCGTAGATGCTGTCCTCAAAGCCAGGGATCATGCGACCTTCGCCCAGGGTTAGGGGTATGTTCTCCCCGCTCCCCCCCTCAAAGGGCACCCCATCGATTTTGCCGACAAAATCAATTGCTACCATGTCCCCAGCGGCTGCTTCATGCCCTTCAGGAGCAGGGTCCAGGGAGGCGCTTTGTTTGCGAAGTCCTTCGAGGCGCTCATCTATAGCCTCCTCGGTGACCTCAACCGCCTTTCTTTTTAGCTTCATGCCCTCATAGCCGGCGGGCTCGATCTCAGGGCGGACTTCCACGGTCGCTGAGTAGACGATAGAGCCATCTTCGTCAGCCTTCTCGATTTCTATATCGGCCTCTGTTACAGGGAAGATCTGCTGCTCCATGAGGGCCTGCGAATAGGTTTTGTTTATCATCTCGGAGATTACGTCACCGCGTACTGAGTCGCCGAAGCGCTTCTTCACTACGCTGGCGGGTGCCTTGCCCTTTCTAAAGCCCGGTATTGTCACCTGCTTGCGAAGCCTCGCCAGGGCGGTCTCCTCTTCCTTGAGGAGATCCTCTGCTTCAATCTCGACAGTTATCTTCTTTTTAACGGGGCTAAGGGGCTCCACATGGGCCTTCATTTGGCTCTCCTTTTTCTTTCAAAACGACGCTAGAGCAACGCCTTTAGGCGTTGCTCCTCGTTCAATTCACATTTCAACAAAAGGGAAAAGTGGTGCGAGAGGGGGGACTCGAACCCCCACGGTTGCCCGCTGGATCCTAAGTCCAGTGCGTCTGCCAATTCCGCCACTC
>PKTT01000024.1 GCA_002869015.1 Deltaproteobacteria bacterium | reverse complement strand
CAGGGCTTCTTTACAACTAGGCTCTTTGTCGGCTCTTACCGTTAAGCCCGGGCAGTGGAGCCGTCGGGGCAGCATAGTCCCCCGAAGGAGGCAGGATAATTATCACAGCGCCTCTGGCGGTGCAAGAGTTTTTTTAAACAAAAGACAAATTTATTTCAAAAAGTGCTTTAGCTTCTTCGACCTCGTGGGATGCCTCAGTTTCAAGAGGGCCTTTGCCTCAATCTGCCTTATGCGCTCCCTCGTTACGGCGAAATCACGGCCGACCTCTTCAAGGGTGTGGTCGGATTTTTCACCAATCCCAAAGCGCATGCGCAGAACCTTCTCCTCACGCGGGGTCAATGTGCCAAGCACCTCTCGCGTCTTCTCCGAGAGGTTGGAGAGGACCGCCGCGTCGTCGGGAGCGACCGCCTTCTTATCCTCAATGAAGTCCCCCAGGTGGCTATCCTCCTCATCACCAATGGGCGTCTCAAGGCTAATGGGCTCCTTGGCTATCTTGAGGACCTTGCGAACCTTGGAGGGGCTCATATCCATCCGCTCCGCAATCTCCTCTGGCTTAGGCTCCCGGCCCAGCTCCTGCACGAGGTAGCGGCTCGTTCTCACAAGCTTGTTAATGGTTTCGACCATATGCACGGGGACTCGGATCGTCCTCGCCTGATCGGCGATGGCGCGGGTAATAGCCTGCCTTATCCACCATGTCGCATATGTTGAAAACTTGTAGCCTCGCTGATACTCGAATTTGTCGACCGCCTTCATTAGGCCTATGTTGCCCTCCTGGATAAGGTCCAGAAACTGAAGGCCTCGATTCGTGTATTTCTTTGCAATGGAGACAACAAGCCTCAGGTTCGCTTCGATAAGCTCGCTTTTCGCCAGCTTTGCTCGCATCTGCCCGGAGCGAATCTCCTGCACTTTCATGAAAAGGGCGTTTCGCTCAAGGCCTGTTACCTGCTCCATAGAATCGATGAGGTCGATGTAGCGCGCCGCCTCTTTTCTCAGCTTCTTGACCTGATCGGGGCGCATGTTCATCTTATGGCACACATCACGGAGGGACTCTGCGTTACAGATGGAAATAAACTTCAAAGGCTCCATCTTAATGGTTGATTCCAACCTCTCAAGGGCAGCCTCTGTCGCCTTAACCTCCTCCGCAAGCTGAAAGTACCTGGATACTATATGTTCAACAACCACATCCCGCAGATTCAATGTCCTGAATAAAACTACAATCCCATCCTGGTATGATTTTATCTTTTTATTGAACTCCGCCGTCTTTATCTTACCCTCGCGCTTAGCCAGACGAAGCTTGGCGCGCTCAAGGTCACAGGAGCTGATCTGGTTGACCGTGGAGACTATGCGTTCTAGCTGGAGCTCAGCTGGAGTCTTTTCAACTTCAGCAGCCTCCTCTCCCTCCGCTGTGGCTATAGCCGCTGACTCGCTTGGCGAATCGACGGATTCCTCCTCAGCTGCGGTTTCTCCCTCATCGTAATCGGAAGACTCCTCCTCATCTACATCGTCCTCCTCTTCCTCCTCTTCATCCTCATCCAGAGTATCGACGACGCTGCGAAGGTTTATCTCTCCGTCAATCAATTTGTGTGCGATCTCTTCAACTTCTATTACTGCAAGGGAACCACTAAAGGCGGCCTCAAAGACTTCGTTTAAACCGGCCTCTATACGTTTTGCGATCTCAACCTCGCCCTCGCGGGTCAGCAGCGCCACCGAGCCCATCTCGCGTAAATACATGCGCACCGGATCGTTGGTCTTCTCAAAGAGAGACTCATAATCGGTGGACTCCTCCTCTTCCTCCTCGTCACCGGAGGAGTCATCATCGGAGTCGGCTGGGGAGTCATCGTCGCTCCCATCGCTCTTATCCGCTTTACCATCATCACCGCTGTCGTCTCCTTCGACGACGGCGATGTCGAGGTCGCGGAACATCATAATAAGCTCATCGAGGCTCTCGGCGTCGACCATATCCTCAGGCAACGCCGCGTTAATCTGCTTGTAGGTGAGGAACCCTCGGTCCTTCCCCTCTTCAAGCAGCTCTTCGATGGCTTCCAATCTAATTCTTGACATTATCGGCGGTCTCCCTGTCGAAACCTGAAAAAGTACCGTCAATTTGATGCGGCGTCAAACCAGCAGTCACATATTTTTTTTCGAAGGTCTATTTTTCTTTTCCCAGCTTGTGTTTAAGTCGCTGGCTTATCTTTCGGTCGATGGCTACTTTTTCCTTAGCCAATGTTTTAAAAAGCTCTCCCTCACCGCTTCGTATCGCCTCGTTCACCTTGGCCTGAAGGTCATCGGAGAGCTTGCGAAGGTACCTGACCTCCAGCGAGCCTGCTATTGTAGCGTAGTCTCCGGGGGAGTCGTCCATTACCGCTGAGGACAATATCTCCCGCAATCTGGGCTCCGCCAACTCAAGCGGAAAGAGAGAAGCGCTCTCGCTACGGGAGGCTGCGAAGATTGAGGCCTCTCTGATTAGGCTGTTATCCAGCAGCGTCTCCCCGCCCTTTTCTCTAAAAGCTTTCCTCGCCGCCAGGTCATGCACAAGCACCCTCAGGAGGGCAAGCTGTAGGGGGTCTAAAGAATCCCGTGAGGCGACCTCCTCCGTGGTGGCAACTCCCCCCTTAGCAGCAGCCTTGGTCCTCAAGAGGTTCTCGTCTACCCTTAAAAGCTCGGCGGCATGCTTTATATATAGGTCACGGCTTAGGCCGTCAGTTACGGCTCTAAGTAGAGGCAAGGTCTCATTGACAGCCTCAATTCTACCCTCTACGGCCTCGACATTGTGACGCCCGGAGATAAAGCCGAGGGTTACGTCAAATAACGGCGGCGCACTTTGAACCAACGTCTCCAGGTCTCCCCCCGAGGCTACGAAGGTGTCGGGGTCCTCTCCATCCGGCAGCAATACCGCCCGCGCAGGAAAGCCCTCTGCGAGGAAGATTTCAAGGCTACGCTCCATAGCCTTTCTCCCTGCATTGTCGCCATCATAAACGAGTACCGCGTCGCCCACTCTCCTTCTTAGAACTTCCACATGCTCACGAGTGAGGGCAGTCCCCAGTGATGCGACGGCCCCCCTTATGCCAAGCTGGTGGAGCATGACGACATCCATGTACCCCTCTACAAGTATCGCCCTGTTGCTTCTTCTTATCTCCTCTCCACCCTGGAAAAGGCCGTAAAGCACCCTCCCCTTGTGGAAAACTACACTCTCAGGACCATTCAAGTACTTCGGCTCACCATCTCCAAGGACTCTGCCGCCGAAACTTACTGTTCTCCCAGAGGTATCCGTTATAGGAAAGATTAGCCTATCCCTGAAGCGGTCGTAATAGCCCCCGTTTTTTCTTGGAACGAGCAATCCCGCCCGCTCTCCAAGCTCCAGTGATAGTTTTTTATTAGCGAGATAACGCGCAAGATTATCCCAACCCTCAGGCGCGCAACCTACGTTAAAGGTTGCCAAGGTCTCTTCGGTTAGACCACGTGAAGCGGAATACTCCCTGGCCCTCTCTCCCGCCCGGCCCTCTATAAACTGGTAACGGAAATAGCGGGCAGAGAGCTCAAGTATCTCCCTAACCGCCTCTACTTCCTGCCTTTTGGCGCGCTCCTCAGCCTCATCTCCTCCAGCCGGGATAACAACTCCAGCCTTCTCCGCCAGGTGCTCTGCGGCATCCCTGAATGAGCGGCCCTCCACCTCCATTAGAAAGGTGAAGATATTGCCCCCTTTACCACACCCAAAACACTTAAAAGTCCCCCTGTCCTCATTTACCGTGAAGGAGGGGGTCTTTTCCGTGTGGAATGGGCAAAGCCCCTTCCAGGCGCTTCCAGCCCTCTTTAACGCGACATGCTGGCTTACGACCTCTACTACCGAAACCCGTTCGCGTATAGTTTGAAGGATATCCTCGGGGATGAGCATCTGCCCTCTATTAGCAAGCTGCCTCTTAAATTACCTCAATCCAGGTAACGGCATCGTCACCTGACTCATCTTCTACACGCTTTAAATTCGAGGTGCGCGCTATGGTCTCGCGTACAGCCTCCCTCAGGGCTCCCGTTCCACGCCCATGCACAACCCTGAACTTGTATATTCCAGAGACTATCGCCTTATCGACTGCGCGCTCAAGCTCCGTTAGCGCTTCATCAACGCTACGGCCTATTAGTACGATGTCCGGGCTGCCGCGCTCCGCATCCACCCTAACAGAGGCTATGGGGGCTCTCCTCTTTTTCTTGGGGCCCTCGTTGGTTCCTCCTGGTTTTGACAGCTCGCTGAGCGGCACAGTCAACTTTATGCCGCCCGCCAAAACGCGAACCTTTCCCCCTGAAGGTTCCGATTCTACAACCCCATCCTTGCCCAGCGAGGCAACACGAACTTTCGCACCTACCTTGACAGCGGAGAGGTCAAGTGTTTTCCCTTCGGGCTGTGGCGGCTTTGGAAAGCGCTCCTTAACTCTGCCGGCTAGCTCTTCAATCCGCTTTTGGGTCTCCTGCCGGCTTAGCTTGCTCTCTTTGAAGCTATCGATGGCGCTCTTAAAACCCTTACGCATCTCGCGGACCATAGACATTGCTTCTCTGCGAGCTTCTGCGCGAGCTTTTCGCCTTTCGGCTCTGGCCTCTTCAAGTTCATCCTGGCGCTTTTTTAACGCCTGCCGGAGCTTCTCATTAAGTCGCTCTGACTCCTCGCGGGCCTGACGCGATTCATCACGCGCCCTCTCAAGGTCACGAAGGATGACGGCTGTACCATCGCCCTCCTCCCCAGTAAGAGATGCGGCGCGCAGCAGCACCCCTTCTGGCAGGCCCATTTTCCTCGCCACTTCTATGGCATTGGAGGAACCTGCCTGCCCATAGAGGAGCTTGTAGCGAGGGGTGCCTGTCTTCGGGTCAAAGGAGACTGCGGCGTTTTTCGCCTCCCCCGATGAATAGGCATAACTCTTAAGCCCATCAAGGTGGGTAGTGGCAAGAACTCTCGCCCCCACCGACTTCAGCTCTTCTAAAATCGCCACTGATAGCGCCACCCCTTGAGCAGGGTCGGTCCCGGTGCCCAACTCATCCAGCAGCACCAATGTGCCCTCGCAGGTGAGGTCAAATATCTCCTTCATCCTCGCCATATGGGCTGAGAATGTGGAGAGGTCCCTCTCAATGTCCTGCTCATCCCCTATGTCGGCCAAAACTTCAGGGAACCACCCGACAACGCTGCCTTCGGCTGCGGGGATAAAAAAGCCGGCGTGCGCCATCATAGTGAGAAGTCCTGCCGTTTTAAGCGCTACGGTCTTGCCGCCGGCGTTGGCACCTGTAACCAGCAGGAGCTTCGTATCCTCCTCGAAGAGGATAGAGATAGGCACCACCTCCAGATTTTCCCTTATATCGAGGAAGGGATGGCGGGCATCTTTAATCTCCAGAACAGGTTCCCTTACCAACTCCGGGCGGACCCCTCTTACCCTCTTTGCCAGCTTAAGCTTTGCCGACAATAAATCAATCTGCGCAGCTACATTTATCTGCGCTTTTATAGTGTTTGTATAACCGCCAAGCTTTGCCGTGAGGGCCATAAGGATGCGCCTGACCTCGGCGCTCTCCTCCTCCTTCGCCTCTCCAACCCGGTTATTAATCTCAACCACCTCCATTGGCTCGACAAAGACAGTCTGTCCTGTGTTTGAGTGGTCATGAACGATACCGGAGAGGTAGCCCCTGAAATCTGTTTTCAGAGGAACTACATAGCGGTTTGAGCGCAGGGTTATAAAGTCCTCCTGCACAACATGCTCATATTCCGTATTGCCAAGTATGCGCTTTAAAACGCGCATCACCTTACCGCGAAGCTCTTTTAGCTCATCTCTTATGGCTTTAAGCTCTGGCGAAGCGGTATCCAGCACCTCTCCCCGTGGGCCGAAGGTGCGCAAAAAAAGCTCCTCCAGAGGATAAAGGGGAGTATGCCCTTTAATGTAAGCGCCAATTGGGGAGCCCTCCAGCGCAGCGTCCTCAAGGTATTCTATAAGTCTGGCGCAGCCGGAGACCGTCGATGAGACATCCAGGAGCGATTCTATATCCAGGCATGCTCCCTGAGTTGCGCTACGGCCCAAAGCATCTTCTATATCGACGAAACCAGAGAGCGGCGGTTCACCAAGCGAAGCCACAAGAAGAGTAAAAGCATCGAGCTCATCCAGCAGCTCCAAACCCCTCTCGTAGGAAGACTCTTTGGTAATGTCGAGAACCCGCTGTCCACCCATGGGGGTTGCGGTCTCGCCAGCGAGGAGGGAGAGCACCCTCCCAAAATCCAGTACCTTTGCTGCGTGTAAATCCATAAGTATCGGGGTCAGGCCCCCAGGAGCTCCCTTACCATAGCGTTTATCATCTTGCCGTCCGCCTTACCCTTAAGGCGGCCCATTACCTGGCCCATCACTTTCCCCATATCCCCGGGGGACGCGGCACCAGTGGCGGCGATCACCTCTTTTACGACTTCGCGGACCTCCTCTTCACTCATCTGCGCAGGGAGGTAACCCTGTATAATGACAAGCTCCGCGCTCTCCTTGTCGGCGAGGTCATCTCTGCCACCCTTTTTAAACTGTTCGATGGAGTCCTTCCTCTGTTTTGAGAGGGTCATAAGCACCGATATAACTTCATCATCGGTTAGCTCATCGCGTTTCTCTATCTTTTTATTTTGCAAAGCGGCGGTAACCATCCTCAAAGTATCGACCTTGAGCTTCTCTTTGGCCTTCATCGCTTTGATTGTATCTGCTTTTATCACCTCGACGAGCTTGGACACGTTACTCTCCTCCGAAAATTTTTATCAGCGCCCGGTTACATAGCCCTGGATACCCTTTTTGGCAAGGTCTCTTTTATATTTTTCTGCCTTTTCCCTGGTATCGAATGAGCCTGACTGCACCCTGTACCAGCTGCGACCATCAACTTTTGCATGGTTGACCATAGCTGTTACCCCCTCGCCGGAGAGGGTTTTAACCATGCGCTCAGCGAGGGGTAGCTCTTTAAAAGAGTTGAGCTGAACGGTGTAGCCGCCCCTCTTTTGAGTTGACGTCTTAGCCACGGGCTTTGGAGCAGGAGGTGGTGATGGCTTTGGTTTTGGTGCAGGCTCCTCTTGAGCGACCTTATGCTCCACCCTCTTTTCAACCACCTTTTCGGGCACCTGAATTGGCTTATCCTGCTCCTTGGGGAGCGGCGGCTCAATGTCTGATGAGCCCTCATAAAAGGTCATATCAACAGGCGGAGGTGTTTTCTCTTCCGGCACTACCGGTTCGGCGGCGATCTTTTCGGCGGGAGTGACAACGCGGATGCCCGGCGTAGGCTCGTGGACCGAAGCCGCTGACCCCCAGAGCATCCTCCCCACCAGAACTCCCACGAGGAAGGTGAGTATCCCCACCAGAATTATGCCGGTTACCGCAGCAATAAGCTGCTGCTGGTCAAGCTTGATAACCAGACCCTCCTCGACCTTTCTAAAGATACGGTGCATTACGCTACATGCTCTCCGGCGCGGAAACGCCCATTAAGGTCAAGCCATTCACTATTACAGTGGAGATTGCCCTCACGAGAGCGAGCCTTGCCTTTGCCAACCCTTCATCTTCGACAAGAAAGCGGTGCTTGTTGTAATACTGATGGAAGTTCGCCGCCAGGTCCTGAAGATAATATGCAAGGCGATGGGGTTCACGAAGCAGCGCCGCCCCTTCAACAACCTCCGGGAATAGGTAAAGGAGCTTTATCATATCTATCTCGGCATCCTGGGTAAGGGCTGAGAGCGAGATATCATCTGCGCCTTCCGTGTCAACTCCAGCGCCCTTGGCCTCCCGGAGCACCGAGAAGATACGGGCGTTGGCATACTGGACGTAGAAGACAGGGTTGTCCGTGGTTCGCTGTTTCGCTACCTCAAGGTCAAAATCAAGCATTGTATCGGAGGAGCGGGTAAGAAAGAGGAAACGGGCGGCGTCTCTTCCAACCTCTTTGACAACTTCCTCCAGGGTTACGAACTCACCGGCGCGGGTGGACATCGATACCGGCTCTCCACCCCTCAGTAAGCTCACCAGCTGAACCATAAGAATATCCAGCGAATCGCGGTCATGCCCTGTGGCCTCGAGAGCTGCCTTCATGCGGGGCACATAGCCGTGGTGGTCAGCGCCCCACACATCGACGATCTCCTGATAGCCGCGCTCATATTTATCATGGTGGTAGGCTATATCGGATGCGAAGTAGGTTTCCCTACCGTCTGCTCGAACAAGTACTCGGTCCTTCTCATCGCCATACTTGCTGGTACTGAGCCAGAGCGCCCCATCCTTGCGGTAGGCGGCGCCACTCTTCTCAAGCGCTTCAAGGGTTTTCGTCACGCGCCCGGATTCGTAGAGGGAGAGCTCGGAGAACCACCTGTCAAAGGTGACCCCGAACTCCTCCAGGTCCGTGCGAATGCCATCAAGGATGGTCTTTCCCGCCGCCAGACCTAAAAGCTCGACCGCCTCATCCTCACTCATATCAAGGTAGCGTTCGCCCTCTCTCTCAAGAAAGCCTGCCGCTAACTCCTTTACATAATCACCCTGGTAGAGCTTTTCACCAAACTCAACCTCCCGGCCGCAAAGCTCAAGGTATCTGGCATAAACGGAGGCTCCCAATGTCGCCATCTGGTTCCCGGCGTCGTTTATATAGTATTCGCGGTCGGTATCAAAACCGGCTGCCTCGAGGAGGCTGGCGAGCACGTCGCCAAGCAGCGCCCCGCGACCATGCCCGACGTGCAGTGGCCCCGTTGGATTAGCGGAGACAAATTCAACCTGGACCTTTTTCCCGGCCCCCACATCCGTGCGGCCGTAATTCGCGCCATCGGCGAGGATATCCTTTACGATTCGATGCCAGCGGGCGGGCTTGAAGCGAAAATTCATGAAGCCGGGGCCAGCAATTTCAAAGGAGTCGAGCACCCCGTCAGGGTCCTCTATATTTGCAATAATCTCCTCTGCTATCTGCCTCGGCGCACGCTTTGCCAGTGAGGCGCTGACCATTGCTATGTTTGTCGCGTAATCGCCGTGACGGGGATTCTTGGGTAGCTCTATCTTCCACGGGGGAAGGGAGATATCCGGAAGCTCCCCCTTCTTGACTGCACGTTCAAAAGCCTTAGTTATTAAATCTGTTAGCGTCGCTTTCACTTCTTAGCGCTGCCTTTCTAGTTTATTGTAGCCAGTAAACATTCTGCCCGCTTAATCTCCAAAGACATTTTCAAGCGTCTTCATGCGGTCACCTGTCTCTGGGGAAGCCGCTTCAGACTCATCAGCGGGAATTTTTTTGTCCCTAGTAAAATCTGCGCAGTGAAGATTTGACTCTTCGGTCCTGAATTTTTTTGTGCACTCCGCGCGCCATGCACATACAGAGCATTGTTTCCTAGCATCGAAGGGCATATCTACTCTCCGGTCTCAGCGCAATTTTCGCTATTTGAGAGGGCGGTGTATTCGCAGGGGCGACGATCACCCATGAATGGCCATAGCTCTTTGGTCTCCGCGACCAAGGAGATGTCACAATCTACCAAAAGGATACCCTCCCCCAAACCAAGTGGCTCAGCAGCAAGGTCGCCGTCAGGCCTTATACAAAAGGAGTTCCCATAAAAATCGAGTCCCTCCTCGGTGCCAACGCGGTTGACCCTCATAAGGTAATATCCATTGGCAAAGGCATGGGCCACACACATGGCGAGCCAGCGCTCTTGACTTGCAAATGCCGCGGCTGACGGTAAAAAGACAACCTCTGCCCCCTTAAGTCCCAGCGCCCTAAAGCCCTCGGGAAAAAAGTTGTCCCACCCAAGCTGGACGCCAACCTTAACCCCTTCCAGGTCGAAAACCGGAAAGCCTTTGTCTCCGGGTGAGAAGTAAAACTTCTCCTCCCAAAAGGGAAGACTGGGAAGATGAGCTTTACGATAGTGCCCGGCTATATTGCCTTTGGAATCAAAAGCATAAACTGAATTATAGAATTTGCCTGACTGATCCGCTTCAAAGAGGGGGCAAATAATGGAGACCCCAAGCTTCTTCGCCAGCCCACTCACCTCACCTGCCACTTGACCATCTGGCCCCTCGGCAAGGGAAAAGTTGGCCTCGTCTTTGGTAGCGGGGAACCAGCTCCGCGCAAAAAGCTCTGGTAAACACGCTATATTTACGCCCTTTGCGGCCGCCGCCTCAAGGTATTGCGCAACCTTTCGGAGGGTGCGCGAGGTATCCTCGGAGGCAGCCACTTGTACCGCTGCAATTTTGACCATGTGATTTCCTCACGGGATGGGCCTTCCTGAGAATTCAGGAATTGTGTAAAGTAAACCGGTGGTTACTTTAAAGTCAAGGCTTAGCAAGGGGTTCTGCACCTTTTTCTCCGGTGCTCTCAGCTGTTTTTAGGAAAGGAGTAAAAATGCAAGTGTCGAGGATGACGATGAAGGAGTTCGCGGAGGGGCTTAAAAAGACCAGGATAGCCCTCCTGCCCCTTGGCTCCACAGAGGAACATGGGAACCACCTGCCCCTCGACACCGACACCATGCAAGTATTTCACGCCGCAAAGCTCGCAACAGCGATGGCGGATTTCTTCTTGTGCCCACCGATAAATTATGGGTACTGCCGCTCAACAGGTGAGCACCCGGGCACGATCTCCATCTCACCGGAAACATTAAGGGGACTTATAATAGATATAGCAACATCTCTATACAAGCAGGGGATACGAGGGCTTATCCTCGCCAGCGGCCACGCCGGGGGCATACACATGAGCGCGATAGAGGAGAGCGCGGAGCGCATCCTTGCGATGTTTGACGACATCGAGGTCGCGGTGCTCTGCGAATATCACCTGGCGATCGACGCCGTGTCAGAAGGGGTCGTCGAGACAGAGGATGACGGCCATGCCGGAGAGATTGAGACAAGCAGAATTTTAGCCATAAACCCCGAATTGGTTAAGGGTTCAAGCCCCGAGGAGTACCCAAGGTTTGAGAAACCTTTTCTCTCCCGCAACAAACGGTCCCGTTGGCCCGGCGGGGTGTGGGGTGACCCATCCAAGGCAACGCCTGAAAAGGGCATCATCCTCTATGAGGCCAGCGCGAAAAAATTGGCCGCTATCGTAAAGGAGCTACGGGCAAGGCTCGCCGCCAACGAGGTTTCGTCAAGGAGGGGAGACGCCTAAAGCGCCTCGTCGCCACGTTCGCCGGTCCTTATACGCACAGCCTCCTCTAAAGGCAGTACGAAGATCTTGCCATCGCCTATTTTGCCTGTGTTTGCGGCATTCTCAATGGCGGAGATCACCTTTTCGACCATGCCATCCTCCACGGCCGCCTCTATCTTTACTTTGGGCTGGAAATCGACGGTGTACTCAGCCCCCCTGTAGACCTCGGTATGGCCCTTCTGTCTACCGAAGCCCTTGACCTCCAACACCGTGATGCCCTGCACCCCGACTTCATGGAGCGCATCCTTTACGTCATCTAGTTTAAAAGGCTTTATTATTGCTTCAATCTTCTTCATGGCTCCCCTCTCCAATCATCCCTTCAGCGCCATTATCTGCGCCTTTAGTTCATCAATTTGCTCGGTCAACTCTTCAATTATGAGGAGCTGGTGAGGTCTTATCGAGTGTGCCGGCAGACTTGCCTCACGCTCCTTGCGCTCACTTATCAGCTCTTGGAGTTTTTTCTCCAAATCTTTCACTTGTTCCTCTTCCATATTTACACCCCTAATTGAAATATTACCTCGCCCGCCACCTCTATGAAACAAGATAGTGGACCCCCTGAGGCAAAAGCAGTAGTGTTATGCATCTTTCAGGAGTTCAAGGTGCACGAAAATACTTTAAACGATCAAAAGATACCATGGGCGAGCTTTTTCTGTGTCGCGCTAGGTGTTTATATGGCGACTCTCGATGGCTCTATCGTCGCGGTGGCCCTGCCCTCTATCAGAGATGATTTCAATGCCGGGCTGGGGGTCATACAGTGGGTGCTCTCCATCTATATGCTGGTAATCACAGCGCTTCTCCTAGCGGCTGGCAGGGTCGCCGATATCGTTGGACAAAAGCGGGTGTTCCTGACCGGCCTCTCCGCTTTCGTAGTGGGCTCTCTTTTCTGCGCACTTTCGCCGACCGCCTTAATCCTTATCATATCGAGGGGCATCCAGGGGATCGGCGGTGCCATGCTTATGGCTGCAGCGCCCGCCATCGTGACCGCAACCTTTCCGCCATCCCAGAGGGGGAGGGGTCTGGGGCTCACCGGAACCATTGTGGGCCTTGGGCTGACCACCGGTCCGCCTCTTGGCGGCTTTCTCCTTGACCTATTCGGCTGGAGAGCAATCTTCTATATCAATCTACCGATTGGCATAGGGGCGGTTGCATACGGTTTGGCAAAGTTACCCCCGCTAAAATTCACCAAGCCGGGACAACGCTTTGACCTCTCCGGGACTATTCTTTTCAGCGCCGGCTGCGCAACACTGCTCTCTGCATCATCGAAGATAGGCGAACACGGGAGCTCGCCCCCTTATCTGACCTTTATATTATCGGGGATACTTTTCGGGGCCTTTGTTCTCAGGGAAGCTAAAGCGGCGGACCCCCTCGTCAAGCTCTCCCTATTTCTAAACAGAAGGTTCTCCTTTGCCCTCGCCGCCTCATTGCTGACATTTATCTCCGGGATAGTGTCGATACTCTTTCTCCCCTTCTACCTGACGGGAGTAGTTGGCCTATCCACTTCCAAAATGGGTATGGTGATGATGGTGACTCCCCTCATCATGATGAGCCTGGCCCACTGGGCGGGTGGCCTATCCGACCGTATCGGGTACCGCCTTCTCACAACAACAGGCCTTGTCATTCGTGCCGCTGCCTTTGGGGCATTCATCATGATCGGCCCCGACTCATCTTTAGCCCTTACATTCACCGGGTTAATACTTCTTGGCGTTGGAACGGCTATCTTTATGTCTCCAAATACAAGCTCGGTAATGGGAGCTGTCCCCCCACAGATGCTTGGAGTTGCGGGCAGCCTCACCGCGGTAGCAAGAAACCTCGGAATGGCCCTCGGCGTCGCCCTGGGGGCAGCGGTATTCGATATAGCGCTGATTAAAGCCGGGGGAAGCTCGATAGGCACCGCATCATTATACAACCACCCTGCATTCATCTCAGGCTGGCGAGCAGCTATGGGCATGGCCCTTATAATCTGCTTAGGTTCAGTCGTATTATCTTACCTTAGGGGTAGTGACCCCAAACTGGGTGAGCAGTGACGAAGGCCAAGGTAGCTCTAGTAACGCCGCCTATGGCAAAAGCCTGCGAGGTGGACCCCGCTGTTAGCGTCCTTGCCGGCTTCCTTAGGAGTGCCGGGGTAGACGCGTATCCCATCGACGGCAATCTTACCTTTCAGGAGAGGCTGCTTTCCCCCGATCTGCTTGATGTTTACGCAGCAAAGGTGGCAGCTGAAGGCAAAGGCGCTGCGACAACCTCCGCGCACCGCGCAACTCACAACGTGGCGAGAGCCATGACAAGGTTGAAGTCCCCTTCGGGCTACACCAGCTACAACCGCTACCGCGGAAGCATTGGAGAGCTAAACGAGGGCTTTCGCCTTGCCTCCAGAGCGCTTGGCTGCCACATAACCTCCTCCGATTTTACCCACCCATACCTCTCACCACTAAGCTCCGGTGACCTCGCCCTAGTAGGCAGAGAGCCGGAAACCATTCTAACATCTTCGGCGCTAGAGAGCGTGGCCGAGGAGCTTCTTAAAGGCTCGCCGACAATAATCGGCATATCGATAAGCTATCTCTCACAGGCCCTTCATGCCTTCGCGCTGGCAGGGATGCTGAGGCGGGCTGGCTTCTCCGGCACATTGATAGCAGGCGGCGGGCTGGTTCACTCATGGAGACCAAGGATAACACCGCAGTCGCCACTCTTTGAGTTATTCGATGGCATCGTCACCGGCCCAGGTGAAGAGGCGCTCTTAGCAGTTTCCAAAGCTGGCAATATTGTAGATACGCCCGGCATGCTCGCCCCGCGCCACTCAATTTGGAACAGAGCACGCTCAAAAGGCTCTGTTGGCTTCTCACCCTGGGGTGACACCTTGAGGTGGAAAGATTATATATCTCCCGCCCCAATCCTGCCCCTCTCAGCCTCACGCGGATGCTACTGGGCAAAGTGCGCCTTCTGCCCGGAGGCCGCCGGAGACAGGCAGCCCTATGTAGCAGCTGATGGCGATCTCCTCGCAGCGGAGGTGATTAAGCTTAGGGATGAAGCTGGGGTCAAATACCTGCATTTAACTGACAACGCCCTCTCTCCTGCGCATATGAGGAAATTTGCAGAGCGCTTCAGGGGAGAAGGGATTAGATGGTATGGCTTCTCCCGCTTGGAGAAGAAGCTTGCAGAGCCGGGCTACTTGGAGGCGCTGGCGAACGGCGGCTGTAGCATGTTGCAGCTTGGAATCGAGTCGGCAACTCCGCGGCTGCTTTCGATGATGGGGAAGGGTAACGACCACGAGCTGACTTCGCGGATTGTTAATGGCGCAGCAGAGGCAGGAATAAGAGTGTATGGCTACTTTCTCTTCGGGCTGCCGACGGAGACGTACAGCGAGGCATTGGCAACGGTGGAGTGGATAAAGGAACATGCAGATGCGCTCACCTTTTTAAACTTATCCCTAATGAATCTTCCAGGCGGGGGAGAGATGGAGGAGTCTCCCGAGAGCTACGGGTTAACAGAGGTGCGCGAAAAAGATATGAGAAACGACCTCTCCCTTTACCGCGATTATAGCGGAGTGAAGACCCTTGAACGGCGTGAGCTTAGAAAGCTTTTGGGGGAGGCTCGCCGTGACCCGATTGTGCGTAAGCTGATAAAGCAAACCCCGCAGGGCTTCTCAGCCAACCACGGGGCCTTTGCCCCCCTTCCTTAAAGGTGTGGGGGTATCGGTATCTTTCTAATCCAGCTACTTGATGCCAAGCATTCCTTTTTTCAGGTCTTTTGAGGGCGGCTTGGGGCCAAACCATATCGACCAAAGGGCCTCCATGAAATCCTCACCCTCTATGGTACCGAGAACCTTGCCGCCTTGCTCCGCCATGGTGCCGATGCCAGGCTTATAGGTCAGCACCATCTGCTGCCCTTCCTTTACCTCCTCGGTAAAGAGCTTAAGAAATTTTTCTATCTTATCCTCCAGCATTTCAACTTTATCAGGCGCGTTTGCCTCAAAGCCCTCCTTGAAGGCACCTGTCATGCTGTCGTAATCGACGTCGCGCATGAAGGTCATGGATATCTGCTTTACCTCATTAGCTTTGATAACAGCGTCAGCGTCTGAAGTTGGAGTTTTAAGGTAGAGCGCCCCAACATAGACTTTAAAAACGAATTTAGAGCGCAGCCCAAGACCTTGAAGAGCAAGCTCTTCCCCCTGAATCATAGCTTTGTCCGGGTACTCGACACCTTTTAATTTCGCGGCTATCGCGGGGAGTGTGAATAAGAGGGAAAACATCAGCGCGTAGGTTAGAGCTCTTCTAAACACGATTCACCTCCAGTGACAGGGATAAGAACCTAAAGATTACTGTCAAAAAACGCTTAATGCAACATGTGGCTATTTATGGTTGAAATGTGGGAGCTTATAAAGGCGATCTTCTTGCGCGGCCCTTGATTTTAGGGATATGATTAAAGTTCAATCAAAAACTAAACCTCACTATGAGAACTTTATATAAGGAGCCAAGATGGAGCGCGCCAATCTCGACTTCGCAAACCTTCCATTTGCTTTTCAGGATACAGACAAAAACATCCGCTACTACTTTAAGGACAAAAAGTGGTCGGAGGGTGAGCTTACAAGTGATACTACGGTGACAATTTCTATGGCCTCAACGTGCTTGCATTACGGGCAGGAAATCTTCGAGGGCCTTAAGGCGTATGAGCGCGCCGACGGAAAAATTCAGCTCTTTCGCATCGAAGAAAACGCAAAGCGCCTCCAGCGCTCGGCCAAGAAGCTCCTTATGGAGCCGGTCCCGATTGAACTTTTTCGTGAGGCCGTCCACAGGGTTGTTAAGGCTAACGCTCGCTTCGTTCCCCCCTTCGGCTCTGGAGCTAGCCTCTATATCCGGCCGCTTGAGATTGGCATCTCGGCAGAGGTTGGAGTTAAGCCGAGCAACGAATATCTCTTCATGATCTTTGTGACGCCCGTCGGCCCCTATTACAAGGAGGGGCTTACGCCTGTGAAACTGCGCGTGGAGGAGGTTATTCACCGTGCAGCCCCAGGGGGCGTCGGCGACATCAAGTGCGGAGGCAATTACGCCGCAGGCATGAGAGCCACCATTGGCGCAAAGGCCGAGGGCTTTTCAGAGGTTCTCTACCTCGATTCCAAGGAATCCAACTTCATCGACGAGTCTGGCTCATCAAACTTTTTCGCCATAAAGGGAAACAAGTTCATAACTCCCGAATCTGAGTCTATTTTGCCTTCAATAACCCGCCTCTCCGTCGTACGTATAGCAGAGGATATGGGTATGGAGGTCGAACAAAGGCCTGTCTCTTTAAATGAACTGCCTGATTTCGATGAAGCGGGCTGCCTGGGCACAGCTGCGGTTATCACCCCCGTTGAGTCGGTCACGTACAGGGACGAGGTCTTCACCTACGCAAAGGATGGCAAGGTGGGCCCGAAGGTCCTTGACCTTTATAACCGCCTCACTGCAATTCAGCTTGGCGAAGCCGAGGACCCCTATGGGTGGACAGAGGTTGTCGAATAAATATGGCACCACTTCCAAAGAACCCATACCTGAGCTTTACCGGCCCTGCCGGGGTGGTTGTCGATCTCTACGATCTCACAAAGCCATACGCTTATGAGAATATCTTCCACGTAAAGATGCTAGCAGTCGGGAGCTTCCCCTCAACAGAGGAGACCTTTGAAAAACAGCTTGAGAAGATGGGGGTTTTCAAAGAGGACCTTGAGGCGACAAAGGCCGAGCTAGCGGCGCACTTTGAGAAAACAACGCTGCCATACCTATTCAAAGAGGATTTCGCAGATAAGATGGTCGCCCAAAAAGCTGCGGCAAGGACAAAGTCCAAGGGGATTGGCGGATATCGGAGTGAGCGGGGCGCCTGATGGCTTATAGCTGCGCCAATTGTGGCGCCTCCCTGCCAGAGCCCCCTTGGTTCAGGCGGGACACTTGCACAAAGTGCAGCTCAGACCTGCGGTCCTGCGTGAACTGCGACTTTTACGCACCCGGAAGCTACAACGAGTGCCGTGAAGAGCAGGCCGAAAGGGTTACGGACAAGGAGCACGCTACCACCTGCGACTATTTCCGCCCAGCCAAAAGCAGCAGAAACTCTATTGAAGACAAAAAAAGCGCGGCCCTTGCCGAGCTGGACAGACTCTTCAAAAAGTAAATGACCCCAAAAAGAAAAAAAGTACTCTTTGTACAGCTCCCAGTACCTACCTTTACCTTGCCGGGGACAGAGGCCAATATCCCGCTCGCCGCAGGATGCCTCGCTAGTTGGGGGCAAGTGAATACCCGCGGCTGGGATTTCGAGATACTACCGCCCTCCGAAATGGACCTTTGCGGAGACCGGCGTCTCATTAAATCAATCATTGCCAGAAAGCCGGACCTCGTAGCATTTTCCCTATATCTCTGGAATTCGGAGAGGTCGGCTGGAATTGCGAAGGAACTTCGTTCATTAGGTATATTTACCGTAGCTGGAGGGCCTGAAGTAGAGGGGTCAAACGCTTGGGTAACCGAATCGGGAGCATTTGATATCCTGCTCTCCGGGGAGGGCGAGGCGCTCTTTGCCTCCCTGCTTAAGGGCTTTACCGGTAACGGGGCTTCAGCCAGGATAGCTGAGTGCGATCTGATAAATCTTGGCAATCTCCCCTCCCCATATATGTCCGGCTATCTTTCCCCCTACCCCGACGGCTCTGTCTGGCTGGAGACGGTGCGCGGCTGCCCATTTGATTGCGCCTACTGCAATTACGGTAAACGTTTCAGCCGGGTAAGGCGCTTTGGAGAAAGTTGGCTTCCAGAACATCTGGAATGGTTCAAAGCAAATGGGGGCAAAGAGGTCTACTTAATGGACCCCTCCTTCAACGTGCGCCCCGATTGGGAGGAAACGCTCCTAACTCTTGAGCGCGCAAGTAGTGACGGAGTTCTAAGCTTCCACACGGAGCTGGTTGCCGAGAAGCTACGGGATGGCGACGCCAAAAGGCTTGCAAAAGCTGGGCTGGCTAGCTGTGAGGTCGGCCTCCAGACAACCAATTTAAATACGCTCAATAAAGTAGGCCGGAGGTGGGAGGCCAAAGGCTGGCTGAGGCGAATGAAGGAGCTCGGCGATGAGGGCATTATGGCGCCTGTCGGGCTTATAGTTGGCCTTCCCGGCGACACTTTGGACGATTTCAAGCGCAGCCTGGAGTTTGTTCTAACAGAGCTTCCACACGCAGACATACAGCTTTTTCCCCTTGCAATATTACCTGGTACCCAGCTCGCCGAGGAGGCTGAGGAGCTGGGATTGCTTGCCTTTGGTATGCCACCTTATACCCTGCTGACCTCCCAAACGATGACTGGGCAAGACATTTCCGAGGCGTTTCTTCTCTTCGAGGAAGCAACAGGCCTTGAGCTGGACCCCTTTGGGAACCCTCCCCTCTCTGGAAGTTGGGATGGGCCACTAACAGGAAGTACACCGCTTACCGGGGCCAAGCTAACTCAACGCACACCGATTGGCGTCGCAAAAGCTCTTCTGGAAGAGGCTGGTACGAACTTCACCTTTATCATGGAGGGGTGGAGCGAGGTCATGTTGGAGGAGGTGGCAGCCTTTTCTAAAGGAGCGCCGCACGCCCCCCTCACTATAATCCTCAACTCCGAGCCCGAGCAGGTGCCGGCCAGAATTAGAGCACTAAGAGCGAAGCTCTACGCCAATAAATACCTTGAACGCTACTTCGCTCACCTTGGGAGAGACCTGATACCCCGCATTGGCGCACTAATACCTGCCAGCCTTGCCGGAACAGTGATTTCGGATGAGATCAGGAGGCAAGGAGACGTAATCTTAACCATCAATGTAAAAGAGGGTTGGCAAGAAAATGCGGCAAAGCTGGCTACCGGGGGGGAGAGCGTCTTCGTCACAGGAAAAGTCGCAACGGATTCATTGGATGCGCTTGCTGAATCCTTAGCCCACGATGCGGTGGGGCTCTTCTTTGCCGATGAGATGGCCCAGCAAGAGTGGGAGAGGCTAATTGGACAGCCGCCCACATTCGCCACCCACCGGCGCACCACATACTGATACAAAAATGAGCATAGTTAGGAAGATCATCGCAGCAGCTTTCCCTGAGAAGGCCCCGGAGATCGACCTTCATGGCCTACGAGTACCTGAGGCGCTAGACAGAGTCAGCGCAGCGCTAACCCAAGCGAAGCGGGATGAAGTTAGCATGATTCGAATAATCTGCGGAAAGGGCAAAGGTAGCCCGGGCGGCCGTGGAGTTCTTCGTGAAGCAGTGGCGGGTCATCTTGAAAAACATGGCTATAAAGGGCGCTATAGAAGAGTGGTTGAGGGAGATGGGCTCGACGGCTCGATAATCGTCGAGATAGCTGAGAAAAAAAGATAAAAAACGTTCTAGCTCACTTGACACCCGAGCGGCGCGCGGATACTATTCTGCCCTCTCAAACGTGGGCCGTTAGCTCAATGGTAGAGCAAGTGACTCTTAATCACTAGGTTCGGGGTTCGAGTCCCTGACGGCTCACCACGT
>PKTT01000011.1 GCA_002869015.1 Deltaproteobacteria bacterium | reverse complement strand
TCTTCGGGGCGATAACGCTTTCTTGCCATGACCTTTCTCCTCTCGATTTCGGTCGAATCCTAACATTGAGACTGGACCGATTTCGAGGGGGCAGGTCACTTCTGGAAAATGTATTTAACTAATAAGGAATTAATGAAGGGTATATACCTTTGATATACTAGCATAATTCATATAAATTCAACCTATTATCCCTTGCCTAATAAAATTTTCACTATAATTTGGAGCTAAATGGAAACTACGTGTTACTTTTGCATTACCCTTGCCGATGCAATAGCCATTTGAAATCGGCTCAGCATATATCCTGCCTCTATACGCCGCTTGTAAGAGCCAAAGCAGCACCAGCAGATTAAATTCCTATATCAAAATAATCAAAATTGAAAAGCCATTTGACAGGTCTCTCTAGACGTTACTGATCGCCCTTGGCTAGTATCGATATTTCGTTATTCGTCTTTATTTCGTCACTCAAACTCACGCTGCTAAACTTGCCATCAAGCCTAAGTCCTCGTTAATTATGCTTTTTTTTCAAATCAATATTCATGGCATGGGGTTTGCTCTTACAAAAGTCCGGATTTGTTTACCCGAGGCGATGTCCATGGCTGAGCGGAGGAAAGAGCCTCGGGTTGTTTATGGAGAAGTCTTTTCTTTACCTTTATTGAGGGAGTAGCGAATGGAGTCACAGAGAAGTCTCAAAAAGTCCGTAATTAACCTTTACGGGCTACCGTCCTTTGGTTTCCAACTTTTTGTCAACATGGAAGTTTTCTTCTTCGCGGCATTTCTAACCGATTTCGCAAAGATACCAGTGGCAACAGCAGGTACGGTGTTAATGGTTACCAGCATATTTGACATATTCTGGGTGCCAACTGCCGGGGTGCTATTGGAAAAGTCTAATATGCGCTGGGGCCGTTACCGCTCCTGGCTGCTTGTTGGCCCACCCCTTGCCGCCGCATTTTTCGCCCTTCAGTTCATGAAGATTGGCGATCCGATGATGAATGCCGTGCTCATATCAATCGGCTTTATAGTATCCCACCTTATCTGGAACATCTTTTACGCTGCCCACATAGCGATGAACAACTCCATGACCACCGTACGCGAAGAGCGCATATCGATGGCATCCAACAGGGGTATGTTCAACGCGCTTGGCTCCATATCATTTTCAATGATCGGCGCCAAGATGATAGATTTCCTCGGCAACGGCGACAAAGCCCTTGGTTGCACGCTTACAGTAGTAGCCTCCGGCATAGTGATGATTCTCTGTTACTGGGCGCTCTACGCGCTCACCAAGGACTACGCCTACCACCCCAAAGCGGCGTCTGAAGCAAAAGCTGAAGATAAGATGTCCATCGGCGAGATGCTAAAGCAGATCGTAATCAACCCCCCCCTTATCGGCCTCATGCTCGCAGAGCTCGGTCGTTATCTTGGCCGCTCCATCATCTTCGGCATGGCTTTTTACTACTTCAAGTATGTCGTTGAGAACCTCGGCGTAATCTCAATCTTCTTTACCGGCCTCAACGTAGTCTGCTTCTTTGGAGCTATCGCGACAGCGCCTCTGGCGAAAAAGTTTGGTGAGAGAACTATATATATAGCTTCGCTTACGCTTTTCATCGCCGGTCTCATAATTGTATGGGTGATGCCGATGAATTACATCTCCTTCATGGTCGTCATGTTTGTAGCCTACCTCGGCTACGGTATGCCCGACGCGCTCGGAGTAGCCATGTACTCCGCCACAGTTGATTATGGCGAATGGAAGACCGGCAAAAACGCTCGCGGCTTCATCATGTCGCTCATAAGCTTCCCCATCAAGACCGCCATCTTCGTTCGTTCAGTAGTCATAACCGGCGTTCTTGTCTCCGCAGGCTATGTTGCCGACATGGCACCCACGCCGGAGCTCATCTCCGGAATCAAAAATGGTATCGCCCTAGTCCCCGCCATCTTCATCGGCGCAGGCCTCATCATCATCCTCTTCCTCTATCGCCTCACACCTGAGAAGCAAAAAGAGATGCAGGAGGTTATTGCAGCAAGGAAGCAGGGTTAACAACTACGCCCATTTCAAAGAGGCGTTTAGATAAAAAGATGCCGGGGGGAGGGGCCAGGCCCCTCCCCCGTCGGGCACGGAATGAAACTTGGAAACACCAACAGGCTATTAGATAGAGAGCCCGTGGAAAGATTGAGTCGATGAAAGACCCCAGAGATTATATCAATGAAGGTAAGATGAGCCGTTTGCAAGTCACCGTCGTCTTCCTGACGGTCCTGCTCAACGCCATCGACGGTCTAGATGTTCTATCCATTAGTTTCGCAGCTCCGGTCATTGCAAAAGAGTGGGGCACGACAAGAGCGGCGCTTGGGATAGTAATGTCCATGGAGCTTGTGGGAATGATTGTAGGCTCCTTTTTTCTCGGAGGAATGGCAGATAAGGTGGGGCGTCGCCCGACACTTCTTGGCTGCCTTGCAATCAGCGCTGCGGGTATGGCGCTTGCCACCACCTCAGTCAACGCCATTCAGCTTTCTATCTGGCGGGTAATCGTAGGGATAGGCATTGGCGGCATTCTGGCGTCTTTGAACGCTGTTGTCGCTGAATTCAGCAGCGCGAAACGCCGCGGCATGTGCATATCCCTCATGGTAATCGGCTACCCGCTCGGCGGCACCTTCGGTGGAATGATCGCTGCCAATCTGCTAGGCATCTATTCATGGAGGTCGGTATTCTACCTCGGCGCAGCGTTGACGGGCATTCTAATCCCCGCCCTCTATATTTTCATGCCTGAATCGGTCCACTGGCTAACGAAAAAGCAGCCTGCGGGAGCCTTGGCAAAGGTCAACGCAGCTCTTTCGAGAATGAAATTTCCAAAAGTCGATGCTCTGCCCTCAGTGGTTGACGGCCCCCAGGCAAAGAAGTCTTTAAAGCAGCTCATAACCTCACCCCTTGCGGGCACGATTATTCTTTTAACCGCCTCCTACTTCTTGCACATGACCACTTATTACTTCATCATCAAGTGGTCCCCCAAGATCGTCGCGGACATGGGCTTTGCTCCATCCCTCGCCGGTCAGGTGCTTGTTTGGGCGAGCATGGGCGGGGCAGTTGGCGGTGCGCTCTTCGGGTGGCTGACAACCAAGATCGAGCTTCGGAAATTGACCGTTGTAATAATGGTGCTGACCGCTGTATTTGTCGGCGTTTTTGGACGCGCAACAGCAGACTTAAGCCAAATCAAGCTGCTTGCCGCCATGGCCTGTTTCTTCGGCAACGCAGGCATATCAGGTCTATACTCCATTCTCGCGGTTTCTTTTCCCACCCATGTCAGAGCAACAGGAACAGGATTTGTCATCGGAACGGGCAGGGGCGGCGCGGTTTTATCCCCCATCCTCGCCGGGTTCCTATTCCAGGCCGGTGCAGGTCTACCCACAGTAGCTATAGTAATGGGGCTTGGGTCCCTGCTTGGCGGCGTAGCCCTTATCTTTCTCAAGCTGCGCAGGGTTGACTAGCCGGCGCACGTTAAGCGCACGCACCAAAAAAACACAGGAGAAAATTTGAAATGATTATTATCGGTGAAAAAATAAACGGCGCGATACCATCCGTCGCAAAAGCCATAGCAGATAAAGATGCGGATTTTATCCGTGAGCTTGCCAAAAAGCAGTCGGAGGCAGGGGCGGACTTTATTGATGTCTGCGCATCAACCGATGTAGAGATTGAGCTTGAGACAATGAAGTGGCTTATAGACCTGGTTCAGGAGGTCACCGAGACGCCTATTGCAGTCGATAGCCCCAGCGCGGAAATTTGCGCCGAGTCGATGAAGTTCTGCAACAAGCCAGGCCTCGTTAACTCCGTTTCGATGGAGGGCGACAAGATAGACGTCATATTCCCCCTCATCGCCGAGACGGGCTGGGAGTGCGTAGCGCTGCTTTGCGACGATACGGGCATCCCAAAGGGCGGCGAGCAGCGCCTGGAGGTCTTCTCCGCCATTATGGAAAAGGCCAAGGAGTACAACATTGCGCCCTCAAGGCTACACATCGACCCCCTTGTGGAGATGCTCTGCACATCTGAGGACGGGATCAACGTCATCCTTGATGTAATGCGTAAGATCAAATCAGACTACCCGACCATCCACATCACCGGCGGCGCCAGTAATATCTCCTTCAACCTCCCCGCGAGGAAATTCGTCAATCAGGCATTTCTCGTGCTATGTATGGGCGCAGGTATGGACAGCGCTATCGTCGACCCCCTTCGCCAGCACATGATGGGTCTCATCTACGCCACCGAAGCACTAATCGGCATGGATGAGTACTGCATTGAATACATAAGCGGCTACCGAAAGGGGCTTTACGGACCGGTTGCTCAGTAAATTAAACTCATAGAGAGAAGGAAAAAAGCATGTCTAAAATCGAAGAAATTCAGGCCCACGTCGAAAAGGGCAAATCAAAGATCGTACCCCAGCTAGTGCAGGAGGCCATCGACGGCGGCGACAACCCTCAGGATATCCTTCAGGCAATGATTGACGGTATGGGCGTGGTCGGCGACAAATTCTCCGCAGGCGAAATCTTCGTCCCCGAGATGCTCATAGCAGCAAAAGCAATGAGCAAGGGGGTCGAAGTATTGAAACCCCACCTGACGGCTGATTCAAGCACCTCTCTTGGCACCTGCGTAATCGGCACAGTAGCTGGCGACCTTCACGATATTGGCAAAAACCTCGTTGCGATGATGCTTGAATCCACCGGCTTTAAGATCGTTGACCTAGGCGTTGACGTATCCACAGAGAAGTTCCTCAATGCCATAAAAGAAAACGACAACGTGACCCTCGTCACCCTCTCCGGTCTTCTCTCCACCACTATGCCCGCCATGAAGCAGAGCGTTGCGGATATTAAAGCCAGCGGCCTTACAGGCTTTAGCGTAATCGTCGGCGGCGCTCCCGTGACCCCTGAATTCGCCAAGGAGATTGGCGCGGACGGCTACTCCCCTGATGCGGGCAGCGCTGCTGTTCTCGCCAAAAAACTTGTCACCGCTGCATAGCCAACGGAAGGAGCACAGATGCTGACAAAAAAACAAAACCTCCTGGAAACCATGAATGGCGGCAACCCTGACCGGTTCGTCAACCAGTATGAGTTCCTTGACATAATCCTTGAGGCGCCCCTTCGCACCCGTCCCCAGCCCGGCGACATAATCACCAACGAGTGGGGGATAACCTACAGTTGGCCCGAAGGCCAGCTTGGCCCCTTCCCCCTCCACGACGATGAGCACCGGGTCCTAAAGGACATAACCAAGTGGCGCGACATCGTAAAGTGCCCCTCCGTCGAGTTCTCAGACGAGCGCTGGGCGCCAGCCGTAGAGCACGCTAACGCAGTTGACCGCGACGATAAATATGTAACCGTCTTCTTCGCCTCCGGCACCTTTGAGATGACCCACAACCTCATGGGCATGGAAGACGCTATGATGGCGCTATACGAGGAGCCCGAGCACATGCACGAGCTCATCGAGTACCTCACCGATTACGAGCTACGCTATGCGGAACAGATAATTGAGCGAATTAAGCCCAATGCCCTCTTCCACCACGATGATTGGGGCGGTCAGATAGCCTCCTTCATGAGCCCCGACATGTTCGCCGAGTTCTTTCTGGAGCCCTACAAGAAGGCGTACAAGTTCTGGAAAGACAATGGCATCGAGCTTATCGTGCACCACAGCGACAGCTACGCCGCCAACCTCGTACCCCACATGATCGACATGGGAATTGATATCTGGCAGGGCGTAATGACCACCAACAACACTCCCGAGCTCATTAAGAAATACGGGCCTGATTTGACCTTCATGGGCGAGCTCGACAGCGGAGTTCTCGATCACCCCACTTGGGACAAAGAGACTATCGCCGAGCATGTCAAGAAGGCATGTGAGACTTGCGGCAAGCACTATTTCATTCCCTGCCTCACCCAGGGTCTGCACTTTAGCTCATTCCCCGGTGTCTACGATGCGGCCACCCAGGCCATCAACGATATGAGCAAGAAGATGTTCTAGCGACTCCCCCGCTAGGTAGAGTGGCGCTGCGGGAAGCCATGGCCTGCAGCGCCACTTTTTTATCCCTCTTGGGATAGAATTTAAAATCTATTGGCGCTTATTGATCTTGAAAGACTCTCTGCTCACTCCAAGACGCTTCATCATAGAATAAAGGGTTGAAGGTTTTAGCCCCAAAAGCTCTGCCGCACCGCCTCCACCGCTCACTTTACCCCCAGTTCGTTCAAGCACCTTAACTATGTAGCGCGCTTCCATATCCTTTAAGGGTATTATTTTGGCGTCCTCGACACCAACCCCAATGGGGGGTGTTTCTAGCGGCGGGATGGTCAGCCTCCCGCCACGGCTTAGCAGCACCGCGCGCTCTATGACATGCCTCAGCTCTCTAATATTTCCCGACCAATGGTAGCTTTTAAGTACGTCCAAATCGCTATTTGTCATTGAAAGCAGAGGTTTGCCGAACTTTTTACAGAATAGCTCCATAAAGTATTTTGCGAGGATGGGAATATCCTCGGTGCGCTCCCTCAGTGGAGGGATCCGAATTGGAAAGACATTAAGCCTATAGTAAAAGTCGGAGCGAAAGAGTCCTTTGGCAACAAGGTCTTCAAGGTCTCGGTTGCTTGCGACGAGCAGGCGGAAGTTTGTCTCCAATGTGCGTGTCCCGCCAACGCGCTCAAAGGTCCTTGTTTCGAGGACGCGCAGCAGCTTGGCCTGAATATCAAGCGAGCAGGCATCTATATCGTCGAGAAAGAGTGTTCCTCCACCGGCAAGCTCAAAACGGCCCTTCCGCATCTGGGATGCGCCTGTATATGCCCCCCGCTCATGCCCGAAAAGTTCGCTTGCTATAAGCTCGGGGCTTAGCGCCGCAACATTAACGGCGATAAAGGGGCCCTGCGCCCTGCCGCTGTTTCGATGGATCGCCTGCGCGACCATCTCCTTTCCTACCCCGGTCTCACCGGTTATCATAACCGTGGTATCCGAGTTTGCCACGCGGCTTATCAGATTCATCATCTTCTTGAAGGACTCGGAGCGCCCCAACATCCTCTGACCGAAAGGCCCGGTGTCGGTAGGCTCCCTGAAGTACTGGCTCTCAGCCTCAATCTCACTTTTTAAATCATTTATCTCCTCAAAAACCTCAACGTTCTCTAATGCGACTGCTGCCTGGTTGCTGATTATCCTCAATAGAGCCGTTTCATCTTCAGGGAGCTCAAGGCCCGCCGGCCCACGGTCAAGATATATAACTCCTACAACCTTTCCCCTCAACTTTACAGGGAAGCACCCTATCCAACTGGAATCAGTAACGCGCTCAGGGTCATCAGTTTCATTTGAATTTACGCGCTGGGTAACCTCCGAGGTGCTCTCAAAAACTGATTCTACCACCTCAAGGTGCGCCTTAAATGCTTGTGAGCAGAGCTCCTGCTGAACAATATTACGGCTTGCTGCGAGCGCCTTGCAGCTACCGTTGCCCATAAAGATTGCGCCCCGCTCTGCGCCCGAGATGCGCATGGCCTGCTTTATGATCTGACCCAGAAGATCGTCCTTCGTTCTGGTCTCGCTCAAGGCTTCACCCACACTCAGCAGCGACTCAACCCAAAGGCTGTGTTTAGATGTCCTGTCCAGGTATGGTTTTAAATCCTTTGGGAATAGATCGGGGTTTACCTTTGAGAAGGTCTCCCAGGCTTTTTTCAAAAGCTCTTCACCAGCCTTGAAATCCTTCTCATCCATATTGATACGCGCCATTTGAATCTGGGCATGAGCAAGCTCAATACGCGCTCCAGCACGGCTCAACATCTCCAAGCTGCGCTTTAAATCAGACCGCCCTCTCTCTACATCTCCTTCATTTTCAATCTCTTTACGTGCCCTGTAACGCAAAGCAACGCCTTGCATGTAAAGGTCGGGCCACTCCAGAAGCCTCTCTACGTCAGTATCAAAGTTCCACTCCGGGTGAACTAGTCCCCTGCGCTCCAGCCTTAGCATCACCTCCAGATTATCCGCCGCTCTGTGGTGCGGACTGCCTAAAACTTTCGATGCCTCCCAAGCCTGGTCAAAGTACCTGTAGGCATTCTCATAATCTCCTCGCAATGCGGCGAAATAAGCACGCTTACCATTTCCCGGCCAGAGGATGTAAGTATCAATCAGCTCCTCAGGAAGGTCGAAAACCTCCTCAAGGTACCTTTCTCCCTCCTCAATTCTCCCTGCATCAGCCAGCACTACGACCAACATCAATGTGGCATAGCGTTCAAGGTCCCGCCCCCCCATCTCCTGCGCTTTCTTACGGACTGCCCGAATGAGGCCAAGGCCGCGCGCCGTCTCCCCCGCGACCCCATAGACCCAACCCAATTTTACGTAACTCCTTAAGGTCTCGACATTTTCCACCAGCTCTTCATGGTTGCCCAGCACAGACTCATATCGCTTGATGGCTTCGTCGATATGCCCCTGCCAAAAGAGCCACTCACAATCGACAAGGGCCAATTGGAGGCGAACCTCATCTGTGACCTCAACTTCATCAAGCATTTGCCATGCGCGCTCAAGGTGCTTACCCGCTTCGCTGTAATAGACAGTGCGTAGATAGGATCTGGCTATCAGGATATGCAGCCAGATTTCCCTGACCGGGTCGTCGTGTGCAGCATCCAGCGCCAGCGCTTCCTGCAAAAAACGCCGCTGGGTAGCATGGGGCAACGAGGAATCGCGGCACATACAGATGCCGATGGCCGCATCGATAAAGGCAACCTGTTGGTAGGGAGCGAGCGCTCTTGTCTCCATCGCCTCAAGGGCCATTTTGTAATAGGATTCAGCGTAGGTGGTTATATTCAGGTTATGACAATACATTCCCGCTTTAACAAGTTCTGTCAGATGCTTTACGGGCACCCGTGAGGTCTCATATATGTGGGCGATATGCATAAAGCGCTTTGTATCGTCTTCAAAAAACTCCTCTACACCCTCAATCGCTTTGGCAACCGCCTCTTCCAAGGCTGCCTCGGGAACCTCGGAGAGGTATCTCTTCGAATCGGTAAAGTCAGATAGGCAGTAATAACCGGCTGCCATATCCTGGCATCTTTTTAATTTTCCCATTGAGACAAGGGTCTCGGCAGAGTTCAAGACTTCAACTGGGGACCTGCCTAAAATCAGGCATAGCAGGTCTAGTGATATCGGTGGGGGGAGAAGCACCATCAGCAGATATGCGGACTCCAGCTTCTCGTCGTTTATCTCAAAGTCTTTTACAACCTTTTTCAATCTTATCTCCAACAAACTGAATATATTGCCTGGATTCTATGAAAACCGCCCCCTTTCCAAGCTTATAAATCTACAATATTAGGGAGCGTTTACGCTATTTGTTATGGTATCATAAATGCTTGTTTTGCCTATATCCATCAGTGTAGACGCACCACCATTCCGGTAAAACTCTACTCCTTTAGACGACCAAAGAGCCTTATGACCTCCACTATTAATATATCAAACAAGAGGATGCTTATTACCCTCGCATTCCTTAGCGCATTCACGCCGCTTTCAATTGACCTTTACCTGCCGGCGCTGCCCCAAATGGTAGAGGTGTTTGGAACGAGCGCGGCGAAGATAAATATGACCCTGAGCCTCTTTTTTGTCTCACTCTCGGCGGGGATGCTCTTCTTCGGTCCAATAAGCGATAAGTTCGGCAGGAGGCCAGTCCTGTTTTTCGGCCTAATCCTCTACACCCTAGCCAGCGCAGCATGCGCACTTTCGGAAAGCGCCTCCACATTAATCATTGCGAGAATTTTTCAGGCTTTTGGGGGAGGCGCGGCGACTACAATTGCAACTGCGATAGCGAAAGACCTCTACTCCGGCGAGGAGCGGGCAAGGATGCTGGCGACAATACTGGCAATGGTGATCATTGCACCAATAGTCGCGCCACTTTTGGGTGCGCTTGTGCTCCAATTCGCTTCGTGGAGGGCTATCTTCGTACTTCTAACCGCGGCTGGGGTTATTGCGTTTATTTTGGTGCTACCCCTACAAGAACCGTTAACGGAACTTTATGAGGGCTCTACAATAAGGTCAATTGGGCGGCTCTTCGTGGTCCTCAAAAACCCCTCCTTTTCAATGCTGCTCATCTTATTTTCCACGCTCTCGCTGCCCTTCATGGGGTACATTGCAGCATCTTCCTATATTTACATAAACAATTTCGGTCTTGGTGAGGGTGCTTTCAGCTTCTACTTCGCCATAAACTCCATAGCAGCCATGGCTGGCCCTATGATCTACATTAGGATATCGAAAAGGCTGGGCAGCTATAAGATTATAACCATATCATTTATAGCAATATGCTTGAGCGGTATATTGGTGGCTACCATCGGTCATTTGGCCCCATATGCTTTTGCGCTCTGCCTGATGCCGGCGACGCTCGCGACCACGGCTATGCGCTCCCCCAGCATCAACATCACCTTGGAACAGCATGAGGGTGACGCGGGTTCATCCTCGGCGTTGATCAACTTCCTCGGCATGCTATTGGGTGGAGCGGGGGTCTCCGCAGTATTTCTACCCGGTGACGACCTAATACTCTCCATAGGCGCTATGCAGCTTTTGATCGGAATAGGAGGAGGGACGCTATGGCTGTTGGTTAAAAATGATAAGATAGTAGCCTTAAAGAAAGTAATTTAGTCCCATTAACGCCTAATACAGGACGCTCCTTGCCATTAATTAAATCCAGTGTCAGTATTAATGAGACAAGGAGTCACCCATGCCAAAAGCAATTCATCTAATACTGGCGCTCTTTATTTCTATCCCAACCATTAGCATCTCCGCACCTACACCCCCTGGAATCGACCCCTATGAAGTAAGCCGCAAGCTGGATGAGCTTTACCGCTCATCATCCTCCAGGGGTGAGATGACTATGACCGTAACCACAAAACATTACTCTCGCACAGTTGCGATGAAGATGTGGTCACGGGGCCTTGACGATACCCTTGCGGTTATAACCTCACCCGCCAAAGAGCGTGGCACAGCCACCTTAAAGCGGGATAGGGAGATGTGGAATTACCTGCCGAAGATAGACAAGACGATCCGCATACCACCATCGATGATGATGGCTTCATGGATGGGTAGCGACTTTACCAACGACGATTTGATGCGCGAGACGAGCTGGGAGAAGGACTACACGATTTCCCTGAAGGATGATGCGCCGGAGGGCGCTGTGGGGCTTGTTTACATTCCCAAACCCGATGCCCCCGTAACGTGGTCAAAGGTGGTGGGATACATGCAGCTTGGCACATACCTTCCCATATCAATTGAGTATTACGATGAAAAGGACAGGAAGGTGCGGGAGATGACCTTTGATGAGCCAACTAAGATGGGAGGGAGGACAATACCCAGCAGGGTGATTCTGACCCCACTATCCGAGGATAAACTTGGTAACTCCACCGTGCTTGTTTATGAAAAGATGGAATTCGATATACCCCTTGAGGAGAACCTCTTCAGCCTCTCGGCTTTGAGAAGGCGGGGGAGGTAGAATTCCTTGCGAGAGGTAGTCTCTATAGGGTTAAGAAATCTGGCCCGGCGGCGATCGCGTACTGCCCTCACACTTGGAATGATCTTCTTTGGCACACTCCTCATAGTATTCGGTGTAGGGCTAGGCGAAGGCACTTACGCAGACCTAATTGAGCTTGCGACGAGAAGCTGGGCCGGACACTTTCAAATTACAGCCGATGACTATCACGACAAGCAATCACTCTTTACAACAATTGATGACTACAGGCCGTTGCTATCAAAATTGGCTGAGAATAAGGAGATAGATGGGGTCGCCCCGCGAGTTGAGAGCGCAGGGCTTCTCGCTCTGGGCAATAGAACCACCGGTGTATTTGCGACAGGCGTTGACCCTGTCTTGGAGAACAAAGTAACGACAGTGTCTAGAACCCTCCTTGAGGGTGAGTGGCTCCAAAGCGGCGGAACAGCTGGTGAACTGCC
Organism: Deltaproteobacteria bacterium; assembly: GCA_002869015.1. Taxonomy (GTDB): domain Bacteria; phylum Desulfobacterota; class Deferrisomatia; order Deferrisomatales; family BM512; genus BM512. Next base: position 8,191 of record PKTT01000011.1, on the reverse strand, counting down.
CATTATTCTAGGGTCGGGCGTTGCCAAGCGTTTGAGGGCTAAGGTTGGAGATGAAGTCAGTTTCGTCGGACAGGCGGCAGACGGCTCCATCGCCGCAGACCTCTTTAATGTCATCGGCATTATGGAGTCGGGAATGCTGGAGTTGGATGCAACTGCGGTTCTCATAAGGCTGGACGACGCGCAAGAGATGCTCTCCCTAGATGGTCGGGTCCACAAAATCGTGGGGGTTTTAAAGTCGATTTCATTGGCAGATAAACTTGGAGGGCTCCTTAAGCTGCCGGAGGACCTCCACTACCGTGGCTGGAAGGAGGTAATGCCCCAGCTTGCTCAAACTATCAAGAGCGACCGCTCAGGGCTCTGGATATTCAACCTTATCCTCCTTGCTGTTGTTGCGCTCGGCGTAACAAATACAATGTCAATGGCTGTGATAGAGCGTTCGCGTGAGCTGGGAGTTATGAGCGCGCTCGGGACGACTCCGGCCAGGCTTGTGGGGATAGTCCTTGGGGAGGCCGCGTGGCTTTCTCTAATAGGAGTAGGCACGGGCCTCGCCGCAGGGATCGCTGTGAATTTGTTGACGCTGAAGTGGGAGATACCGGTTGCTTCGGAGCCGATAAGCTACGGCGGCATTGAAATAGCATCCATGCACGCCACAAATACGGTGGAGGCTGTACTCTACTGGCCCGCCATAATACTAATTTGCGCATTGATTGCGTCACTTCCCCCTGCGATACGTACAGCACGTATGAGACCCGCAGATGCAATAAGGGAGGGGTGATGTGACTATCATCAAGATGGCTTGGCGCAACCTCTGGAGAAACCCCAAGCGCACAGCCATAACGGGGTCGGCGATAGCAATCGGCCTGGCAACGATGATCTTCTATCTAGGCTGGATGGGTGGAATGACGCTCCACCTAGTTCACACAATGACCTCCTCCCAACTTGGTTACGCGCAAATACATGCCGATGGCTATCTCTCCTCCCGCGAGCCCGAGCTCACCATAAAGAAGCCAGCTGATATCCTTGAGAGATTGAAGAGCCGCAAGGGCGTAATAGGGGCAGCGCCCAGAATTTACGGAGATGGATTACTGGCAATTGGAGACCGCTCAACGAATGTCACCTGCATAGGGTATGAGGAGGCGCAGGAGAAGTTGGTGTCAGGATGGAGTGAAAACCTCACAAGCGGAGGACTTCCCGCCGGTGAAAGAGAGATACTCGTCGGAGTCGACTTGGCTGAGAAGCTGGAAATCGAGGTGGGCTCAAAAGTTGTCCTAACAATCGCAGATATATATACAGGGGACTTGAATTATATCCTTGTCAAAATCGCCGGAATCCTTGCAACCAATAACCCTGTGATCGACAAGCAGGCTGCGCTGATGGGGCTGAGCCCGCTACAAAAAGCGCTGGGAATCGGTGATGACATCCATGAGGTCGCACTCTCCCTTGACGTGTCACCTACTGACCTTGAAGGGATAAAATGGATTATCGCTCCATTCAACACGGCTAAGACCACGGCAAAGCCCTGGCAGGAGTTGGTCCCCGTCGTTGCCAATATGGTTAAGCTACAAAGCATATATATGGGCATAACGCTTGTGATTGTCTTTACCTTGATCGCTTTTGGGATAGTAAACACCCTCTCGATGTCTCTGCTTGAAAGGATGAAAGAGTTCGGAGTGCTGCGCGCCTTGGGCACAACTCCGCTGAGGCTCGCAGCTCTAGTTATATGTGAGGGTGCTTGGCTTGGAGTAGTTGGTTCGTCACTTGGCCTTTTCCTAGGCCTTATTGTCCACTTCATCCTCTCCAAGACCGGCATCACCATGGGCAACGCAGAAGCTATGGGGGTGACCTTCAGGTCTCCCATATATCCTATTTTGGACCCAACAGGCATTGCAGTGGTCACAGCTCTTTTTATTACCCTAACTCCCTTGGTATCACTCATCGTGGCGAAAAAAGCGGAGAAAGTTGACCCCATTAAAGCTTTGCGGCACGAATAGGACCGGCCATGACTGAACCAGTTGCGAAACTTATTGATGTTAAGAAATACTATAAGCTCAGGGGGGAGACCGTTAAGGCCCTTGACGGGGTAACTCTAACCATCTCGCCCTCGTCATTCATGGCTGTGGCGGGCCCCTCCGGCTCCGGCAAATCTACACTGCTAAACCTCGTTGGAGCCCTAGACACGCCTACAAGCGGAGAGGTCATAGTTAACGGGGAGAATTTGGCTCACCTTAGCGGAACAGAGCAAGCCATGATGCGCCGTGACCATATTGGATTGATCTTTCAATCCTACAACCTCATACCCGTGCTCACCTCTTTAGAGAATGTCGAGTATGTAATGCTATTGCAGGGAGTTGAAAGGGCCGAGCGAAAAGAGAGGTCACTTGCGCTGATCAAGGAGGTTGGCCTAAGCGGGATGGAGGACCGGCGCCCCTCCGAGCTCTCAGGAGGTCAGCAGCAGCGGGTGGCGATAGCGCGCGCCCTGGTATCCCGACCATCTTTGGTCCTCGCGGATGAGCCCACCGCTAATGTAGACTCAAAGACAGGGGGAGCGCTCCTGGACACTATGGCGGAGCTTAACGAAAGGCACGGCACCACCTTCATATTTTCTACCCATGAGAAGATGGTTATGGACCGTGCTTCCCGTGTAGTCAGGCTTAGGGACGGGCGGGTGGAGGCGGATGAAGCAGGATGAAGCAGGTATCGCTAATTCTAATGTTTCTGGGTGCGCTTTTAACAACCCCTACAATTGCGGCCTCCTACACGCTCTCACTGGATGCGGCGACCTCACTCTATTTAACTGACGACTGCATCTTAGATGGATCCTCTCCTGATAGGACACTACTCGCCAGGCTTAGACCCTCGCTCATGTTAGCTCCTACAAGCAATATCTTTTTATCCATTGCATATGAGCTTAACGGATTATCCTCAGATTCCCAATTCTCCATGCAGGGCACAGGCAAAACCCCCAGACTGCGCATAGAGGATCTTGAGCGGGAAATTTATGGTGATGATGGTCATTCGTTGGCTCAAAATTTAGACCGCGCCTTTATCACTTGGTATGGTGACGGCTTGGAAGCGTCCTTTGGCCGCCAACCCATAGGACATGGCAGCGGGCGGATATTTAACCCCTCCGACATCTTCGCCCCACTAACCCCTCAATCAACGTATTCAGAGTACAAGGGCGGCATAGATGCTTTAAGGGTTAGAAAATACGTCGGGAGCGATGGGGCTTTCGAGTTCATCTCAGCGGCTCATAGAGATGGCGCAGAGGATGCTTACTACCTATTGCGGTGGGAACAATCTCTTCAGTCGGTTAACCTCTCGGCCTACGGTGGCCGCACATTGGGGGCTCCGACCTTTGCGTTTGACGTTGCCGCAGACCTTGGCGGCACAGGTATTTATGGCGAGGGGGTAGCGAGAGTTGATGTACCCATTGAAGATTCATTGAGGGCAGTCATCGGGGGGCACCGGCGCTTCGTAAATGGCATAAATGCGCTTTTGGAGCTTCACTACAATGGCGTTGGGGAAACAGAGCCAGCAGAGTACCCGCTGGCAACATTGACACGTGAGTGGAGAAACGGTGAAAGCTTCCTTCTCGGCAAATGGTACGTAGCGGTTGAGGGCGATTATCAGCCTCACCCCCTTGTGACCCTGTCCATGGCGACTATCGCCAATATAGAAGACGGATCCGCGCTCCTTCAGCCCTACTTTAGCTGGGCGGCCTTTGAGAGCGGAAAAACTACCGTCACGTTGATTGGCGGGGGGTCTTTTAGCGTTAAAGGCAAAGATGGGGAGTTCGACAACTCCCCGGATACCATTTATATTGAAGTTCAGTTAAATTTTTAGAACCCCTTTGGCTTATTCCCTTATCAGCGCCCTTAGACCGAATCCCAGACGTCGTGACATCTCCTCGGCAGCTTCCACAGCCAGCGGTAGCAGGAGCTCATTTACGCGCTCCTCTGTAAACCTGTAACTTGGCCCGGTTATAGAGATGGAGGCGACCAGAGACTCTGTATAATCGAAGATTGGAACGGCGATTCCGCAGATGCCTTCCTGAACCTCTTGATCACTCACCGAATAGCCCTGCTCTTTAATTTTGGCAAGGTCCTCTTCAAGCTCTTCAACGTTCTTAATCGTGTATGGGGTCAGGACTTCAAAATCAATACCCTCGATTAAGCGTTTCTGCGTTTGTTTGTCACTGAACGCCAAAAGCACCTTGCCAACAGAGGCGCAGTGGAGCGGGAAGCTCTTGCCTACCCGTGAGACAACCCTAACGGGATGAGTTGATTCAGCGGATTTAACGTATACCGCTCGCCCCTCTCGCAGTACCGCGACGTAAGTGGTCTCATTACACTCATCGACAATGTGCTGCAAGGCGGGGGCCGCCATTGCCAATAAATCGGCCTTTCTTATGTATAAGTGGGCAAGCTCAAGGGTTCTGACTCCAAGGCGGTAGTTTCCGGTAAGGCGGTCCTGCTCAACATAACCCCGGCTCTCTAAAGTGGAGAGCAGCCTTTGCGCTGTATTCTTGTGGAGCTCTAGCCGTAGCGCCAGCTCCGACAAGCCGAACTGTGGGTCTCGCCCTTTGAAAGCCTCAAGTATCTGGAAGGCAGACGCTACAGACTGTATTACGTAACTATCCTTTTCTCTCTTTCCCATCTCATCTCTTTCAAATGCAATAAAAGCCCTTTTTCAGAACTATTTAGTACTCATAAAAATATGGGAGAATTGCCCCATTGTGAGAATTATACGAAAAAACAAATGCAATAGCAGCACAAATAAAACATACGGGCAATTTTTGCTGTGAAAAAACCCGCTAGCATAACACCGTTTTACAATGAAATTTCAACTGCTGGCAAGTCGCTTTCACCACTTTTTATCAGGGGCGACATCTCGATTATCCGCTCCTGGGCAATTCCCTTGGAGGTAAGATAATCTTTCACCCGTGATGAGCGGGTCCTTGCCAGCTCATATAGCACCTCATTATCAATTTCAGGGAGCGGAGGGGCAGCTGGCTCAGGGGCACTCTCAGCTTGCGCCGCTTCCTCCTCAGCCCCGCCGGAGGCCCCTATTTCATTGCTCTTTGTATCGACACTTTCAACATTAACGGAATCCACTTTTTCCACATCCCCGCTATCCGTTGTGGACTCCATTTTCTCCTCAGCTGCCGCAGCCTTTGCCCTCTCCTCAGCCAGCCTCTCAGCTTCGGCTTTAGCGAATACAAGCCTGTCACTCTCAGTAGCTACCCCCATGAAACGCAGAGAAACACCTGGCCTGTCATCCATTAGCGCGGCCACAGTATCCAAATGGGCCTTTGCCTCTTCACTTAGCTGCGGGTCCCCATCTGCATAGATAATTGGGTCAAAAGATAACGCCGTGAGAAGATCAAAAGCTTTCCCTGCCAGCGAAAGCGCTCCAAGAGGTGAGAAGTAGTTTATAGCGGCCATCTTCGCGCCACTTAGTATCGCCTTCTTGACGACTATCGCCACCGTCGGCCCGATACCTACATCTGGGCTGTCAAGGTCACCCTCCATCGGTATCTCAAGGGATATATTTTCGTCTTTATCTTTTAAAAGTGAAATTATAAGGGTCACGGGCACACCAAGCTCTTCGGTGTACTCATCCTTTTGTTCTGGCGTCAGGCTCGACATCTCAAAACGCTTAAGATCAATATAGGCAACAGTTTTCAGCACCCCTTCATCAACAGTGGCCTCGGTATTCACCCCGAGGACTCCGCTATCGAGCCGGTAGCCAATGTGCCGCTGAGAATAGGAGGTGAGGGGCGCCAGATTCAGGCTGTCAATTTTAAGCTTCAAAGAGCCGTTGGGTTTCTCCTTAAAGAGGGTCCACTCCCCTGCCCCGTCAATCTTCCCATAGCGGTCAGTGGCTATGTGGAGATCGAAGGGTGAAGGGTGCTCTATCTTGGAGGAATCTATCTCGGAAACCGTAAGGAGAATCTCCTCGATATTTGATTTGTAGTTTGGGGATACGCTGTCATCTTTAAAGGTGAAGCTATTGTCACCCTTCAGCTCTACCTCTCCGATACTGTAAGAGAAATTATTGCTTTTGGAAGCTGCTTGCGCGGATTGCGGAGCCGCCTCTCCCTCGCTGCCCCCATCCGAAGCCTCGAAGGGCTTTAAAAGTTCGGCAAAGCTAAGCTGCCCATCCTTGTTGCGGGAAAGATTAACGGCGAAAGTATCGAGCGCTGCCCGTCCCACCTCAAGCCTTGAGGAGTCCACCAGCGAAAGGTCATTAATCAGAGCCTCATTGAGGGTAAAAGTTTCACCGGAAGGGGTCTTTAGCGCGGAAAGGCCCTTAACTAAAAGTTCCCCAAATGAAATCTTTTCTGGGCCATCCATCGAGAGGTCGTTTAGGGTTAGCGCATTTAAGGTAAGCAGCTCGCCGCCCTCAACCGTAGAGGCTGAAAAATCACCCAACGAAATTACACCCTTGAGGGTTATCAGCTCATTCAGGCCCCCGGAGCCGGCCCACTTAGCGGCGCCAAGCGATACTATTGCCGGGTTTCGCTCCACCTTAAGCCCTGAGAGGTCCACTTCACCTTTATAATCAGCGGTGAGAGTTCCTGCTTCCTTCATAAATGCAATGTCATGGGATATATCCAGAGATAATGCCCCGTCAAAGGAGGATATCCCTGAATCTTTAAGGATGGGAGTAATCCATGCAAGCGGAAGCTGGTCGATCGTCAAATCACCTTTAGCCGTAACTTCTTCGGCAAAGGGGCGCACTTTCCCATCGAGCTCAAACTCCCCCCCGTTCAGGGACAACAAAACGCTGTAAGGGCTCTCAGCCAGAGGAGTCCAAGTCTCCAAAGATGACACCTCTGCGCTTTTTAGATCCACATTAGCCGAAATTGAGGGATCCCTGTACGTGATATCTATATCCTCTAGCACGATACTCCCAACGCCAAAACCCCAAGGCTCGCCTGAATCATCCGCCGGGGCATCCTGAGGCTCCTGAGGAGTGGGTAATGAGATGCCCCCGAAGATGAGCTCACCTGCTTCGTTTTGTTCCACATTGAGGGTAATTCCTGAGACTTTTACCTCTTTCAGGAAAATACGCTTTTTAAAAAGGGGCCAATATTCAAGGTCTACCTCAGCGCGGAAGAGGCTTAGCCTTTGATTTTCTCCTCGACCGCCGACGATCTTTCCGAATTCAACCCTGCCGGTAAAGGGATTAAAGAAAAAATCACCGATTTTCGCTTCAGGGTTTCCATGCTTGTGGAGCCAACTTTCTCCGGCTAACTTAACACCCGTTGAAAGGGCTATTAAGGAGAGAGGGATAGCTACGACAATTGCTATGAGAGCCTTGTGGCTCCTCTTTAATTTCATTTTCATTTTCCGTCCCCGTTTTAGTAGATATTTACCTTTAAAATAATACCACTTTGGAAACTGTTAGTCTCAGCAGAAGGAAAGAACTGCGCCGTGTACACCATTTTTTTGTGGTAATTGCCTGCCTGAGGGAGGACTATAAAGTATCAAATATTTATGCTCTCAAGGTAAAGCAAAGCCAGCGGTGGACAAATCCACCGAACAGCGCAGCTCAACCACCCTAAACTTCCAGCTCCTTCGTATAGGGTAACATGTTGAGTTGGTTCACTGTGATTTCATGCGTAGTGATGTTTAAATCATATAAAAAGATGCGGATACTATTTACCCTGTTATAATTTTTCGTTGTCCGATAAATGATCTTGATGCAATGCCCGACATGATTGTTAAGTTAATACTCGGCTATACTAGAGCTACTGAATAATTATCACTATGTTATGCTAACATGTATCAATTTTATTCTCAGACCTTTATCGTAATATATGATACCTGGAAGTTGTTACCGGAGGAAAGCAGCAAGGCCGATATAAATTTTAGTAACTGACTCACTATTTTAATAATTAATGAGGATTGTTACCAATTGAAACATTCATTCATTTCCAATTGCCGCTTTTATGCGATATCACTTATAGTGGTTCTGCTCTCGCTATCCACAAACACACCTAGCGTCCATGCCAATAGCAACACAAAACAAATAGAACCTTTACGAATCGGGGTTTACAACTCACCGGATGAGAGCGCCGAAGGCTGGTGAGCTGCCCCCTTACATAGGTCCACCTTCAATGTTAGTGTAAAAGTGCCTCTGTGGCACGTGGTGATATAGCTTCGGGTGGCAGCTTGACCCAGGT
>PKTT01000012.1 GCA_002869015.1 Deltaproteobacteria bacterium | reverse complement strand
TAAAGCATATACCGCGATCGGTTAAGGTCGCTAGTGTGGTAAGGGAGTTCCCATGTCAAAGGGAATTATCGGTAAAAAACTGGGGATGACCCAGGTCTTCGCAGGTGGTGACGAACTTATACCCGTCACTGTCATACAGGCGGGGCCTTGCAAGGTCGTCCAGAAAAAGACGCTTGATGTGGATGGTTACAATGCTATCCAGATAGGCTTTGGGACTGCGAAGGCCCAGCGGGTAAACAAGCCTTCTGCGGGTCACTTCAAGAAGGCCGGTATCGAAGTCGCGCGCATGCTAAGAGAGCTCCGTGTCGAGAATATCGACGACTACGAAGTAGGTCAGGAGATCGGCGCCGACATCTTCAAGCCCGGTGACTACGTGGATATAACCGGTACCTCCAAGGGTAAGGGTTTCCAGGGTGTCATCAAGCGTCATGGTTTCGGTGGCGGTCGCGCCACTCACGGTTCAGAGTTCCACCGCGCTCCCGGTGCTCTCGGCGGCCATACTTTTCCGGGCAAGGTCTTCAAAGGCCAGAAGCTCCCCGGTCATATGGGCAGCAAGAGGGTTACGGTACAGAATCTTCAGGTGGTAGACGTGGACCCAGTTCGTAATATTATCCTGGTTCGCGGCGCGGTGCCCGGCGCAAAGAATGGCGCTGTGATGCTTCGCAACGCAGTCAAGTAGACGCGAACCAATACGAAGAGAGATAGATTATGCAAGCACCGGTATTGAACGCAGCCAACGAGGAAGTTGGCACCCGCGAGCTCAAAGAGGACGTCTTTGGTATTGACGTCAACGAAGCGCTCTTGTGGGAGATGGTCCGGATGCAGGAGGCCCGCCGCCGCCAGGGAACCCATAAGGTAAAGACCCGTGGGGAAGTTTCAGGAAGCGGTAAGAAGCTTTGGCGTCAGAAGGGCACCGGCCGCGCGCGCGTCGGAACGAGAAAATCCCCGGTATGGAGGGGTGGCGGGATTGTTTTCGGTCCCACCCCGCGAAATTACTACTACTCCATGCCCAAGAAGAAGCGCCGCGCCGCGCTCAGAAGCGCTCTGGCCGGCAAGCTTCGTGACGGTGAGCTTCTTGTGGTGGATTCCTTTGGTCTTACCGAGATAAAGACCAAGGCCCTGGCAAGCGTGCTTGAAAAGCTTAGCGCACAGAACGCACTGATAGTCACCACCGGCGCGGATGAACTTATTGACCTCTCCGCGAGGAACATCCCGACGGTTAAGGTGATTCGCTGTGAAGGGTTAAACGTTTACGACATCCTCCGTTACGACAAGCTCGTATTTGTTGGGGATGCGTTAGACAAAATTCAGGGAGGGCTGTAAGCCATGCAGAAGAGCCCTTATGATATTCTGAGAAAGCCTGTTATCAGCGAAAAATCAACGTTGGTAAAAGAGCTTGAGAATACCGTTGTCTTTGAGGTCTCAAAGGAAGCTACCAAGGCGGAGATAAAGAGCGCCGTGGAGAAGGCCTTCAAAGTCAGCGTAGATAGCGTACGTACCGTCATCGTCAGGGGTAAAAACACCCGCATGGGGCGTCACACAGGCCGTAAACCAAATTGGAAGAAGGCGTATGTGACCCTGGGCGAAGGCGATTCAATTGAGTTGTTTGAAGGGGTTTAGCCCACGGGCTCCCCGTACGAGGAAATAAAAGATGGCGATTAAACGTTACCGCCCTACTTCCCCAGGACGCCGCTTCGTAACTTCATCGGCTTTTGAGGAAGTGACAAAATCGACGCCGGAGAAGAGCCTGCTCCGTCCGCTGAAGAAGACCGGCGGTCGCAACAGCAACGGACGCATAACCTGTCGTCATATTGGCGGCGGGCACAAGCGTAGGTACCGTCTTATCGACTTTAAGCGCGATAAGCATGGGATCCCTTCCAAGGTCGACTCGATCCAGTACGACCCCAACCGCAGCGCGCGCATTGCGCTTCTTAATTATGCGGATGGCGAGAAGCGTTATATCCTGGCGCCAAAAGGTCTCAAGGTTGGCGATACGGTTATCTCCGGGCCCGAAGCAGAGATTCGTCCTGGAAATGCATTGCCCTTGATGAATATCCCGCTGGGTACCTTGGTGCACAACGTTGAGCTTAACGCAGGCAGGGGCGGTCAGATGGTTCGCTCCGCTGGCACTTATGCGCAGCTTATGGCGAAAGAGGGAGGCTACGCGGTTTTAAGGCTCCCTTCAAGCGAGATGAGAAAAGTTCGCATTGAGTGTTTCGCCACTGTAGGGCAGGTCGGCAACGAAGACCATGAGAACATAACCATAGGTAAGGCGGGCCGCAGCCGTTGGCTTGGTATCAGGCCCACAGTTCGCGGCGTAGCGATGAACCCCATCGACCATCCACACGGCGGTGGCGAGGGCCGCACCAGCGGCGGCCGTCATCCTGTTACACCCTGGGGCGTACCAACCAAGGGTAAGAAGACCCGTAAGAACAAGGTCACCAGCCGCCTCATCGTCCGCAGACGCAGTAAATAGGAGCATATAAATGGCCCGTTCCATCAAAAAAGGACCCTTCGTCGATGACCACTTGGCGAAAAAGGTCGCTGTAGCCAAGGAAGGCGGCAGCAGGCGCGTTATACAGACGTGGTCACGCCGCTCGACGATTACACCCGATTTCGTCGGCCTGACTTTCGCCGTCTACAACGGCAAGACCTTCGTGCCTGTCTCCGTCACTGAGAACATGGTCGGCCACAAGCTCGGGGAATTTTCGCCCACCAGGACCTTCTACTCGCACATAAAGGGCGAGGGCAAGGGACGTAAGAGGTAGAAGGCGTAAGGACGAAAAATGGAAGCTAAAGCATCTTTGAAGACTGTGAGGGTTTCGCCGCGTAAGGCGCGTTTGGTGGCGGACCTTGTAAGAGGTAAGGACGTCGATAAGGCGCTCGACACCCTCAAGTTCGTAAATAGGTCCGCGAGCCTGCCCGTGCGCAAGCTCATCGAGTCCGCAGTAGCCAATGCCGAGAACAACCATGGACTCGACATTGACATACTCTTCATCAAAGAGATCCGTGTTGACGCCGGGCCGACGATTAAGCGTTTTCGTCCACGCGCCCAGGGCCGCGCATTTATGATAAGAAAGCGCACGAGCCACGTCAGCGTGGTGCTTGCCGAGAAGTAGAGGAGAAACCAAGTGGGTCAGAAAGTTCATCCTTACGGATTTCGGGTAGGGATCATCAAGCCTTGGCTCTCGCGCTGGTACATG
>PKTT01000034.1 GCA_002869015.1 Deltaproteobacteria bacterium | reverse complement strand
GGGTGAAGGATTCGAACCCTCACAGACGGGACCAGAACCCGTAGTCCTACCGTTAGACGAACCCCCATCAATGGAGGAGGTAGTTATAGAGGAGGCTGGGGGCTCTGTCAAGGCGCTTTTTAAGGGTTATTCAAAAAAATGGCCTCTCCCCTACGCCCCGGTTTCAATCAATTAAAGACCATGCCTGCATAGCCTACGACGCTTGTAAAATCTCCGCTGGATTTACCGGAGGTTTCATAGGCTATCCGCTCGCCGACCCGTACACCCAGCCACATTGCCGCGTGGAGCATGACGGCGGCGGGTATTACGCCGCACATAGTTATCCCCTCCCTCGCGACTACGCTAAGGAGCCCCTCCGGGTCAAGCTTTTCAAGCTGCTCTATCGCCAGCGCGTCGTGGGCCACGACTTCATCATGGGGAAGGTAGTGCGTCATGTCGCTTGAGACGACTATGAGGACCGGCTCCTCGCGGGTTTTAATGGCCTCGGCTAATATCCTCCCCGCCTTCTTTATCATTGAGGGTTCTCTGATGCTGAGGGCAATGGGGACAATCTTCAGGTTGTGCTGGAGGGTCTGCAAAAAGGGGAGCATAACCTCTATGGAGTGCTCCTTTATATGCGCCAGTTCATCATTGGTATAGAGCGGGTCTGCGTCGATTATTAGCTTTGCAAGCCCTTCATCGATCGGAACCTCGCCAAGAGGCGTAATCCAGCTCCCCTTTGCGAAGACGGCGGCGCTGTCGCCCATGCCGGTGTGGTTTGGGCCGAGGAGGATCACTGTCTCGGGGATCTCCACAAAGGAGAAGACCTTGCCTGCTACGCGGCCTGAATAAAAGTACCCGGCGTGGGGAGCTATAACACTTATCGCCTGACGCTTTATGTCGTTCTTAGTCAGGAGTTCGGTGACGGCGTTTCTCAAGTCGACGCGGTCACCCGGGTAGAACGTTCCAGCAGCTACAGGCCTACGAACCATATCCGGCTCCTTTCACCATAAAGTATCTACCCTCATTCAACCGCGCTTCAATACTTTGCTCATAACATCAAATAAACGCTCTATATCTTCTTCATTATTGAAGAAATGTGTTGACACTCTGACCCCTCCACCACGGGGCGCCACAAAGACCCCCTCCTCCAACAGCTTGGCGGATACGCTTTCAGGGGGCATCCCGACCGAGAAGGTGACAATGGGGCTCGACTCCCCTTCCCTGCGTGATGAGAGCAGCTTATATCCGCTACCAGAGGCCCTCTTGGCAACGATACCTGAGAGCTCCAGGGAGCGCTCTTTTATCCGCTCGACTCCGGCCTCCATCAAAAGCCCCAGCGCGGCGCCCAGGCCGTAGATAAGGGTCACAGCTTGGCTTCCCGGCTCATAGCGCCCCGCATCGCTCCTGAGCACGAACTCTTCAACTTCAAATTTTAGCGGATTGGCGACGGAATTCCACCCCACCTCCAGCGGCGCAATGGTATCCCTCGCCTCCTCCGATATGTAGAAGATCCCTATCCCCTCTGTTCCCAGAAGCCATTTATGCGAATCCGCGCTAAGCGCATGGATGCCATACTCTTCCGGGCGGATCGTGTCCCACCCAAGGCGCTGAATGCCATCCACGAAGAAAAATATTCCCCGATCACGGCATAGCTCTCCGAGCATCGCAAGGTCATTGGCAAAGCCGTTCCCATACTCGACGGCGGATAGGGAGAGCATCCTCACGCGTTCGAGGGAGAGCGCCTCCCGAAAGTCTTCAGCAAGGAGCCTTCCATCCTTCAAAGGTACCCGTATCACCTCTACGCCGCGACTGGAGAGGTTGAGCCAGGGGTAGATGTTGGCGGGAAACTCGCCCTCCGGCACCACTACGCGGTCTCCTGCCTTCCAGGGGAAGCCCTGCGCGACGAAGGATATCCCCTCCGAAGTGTTCTTTACGAAGGCGATGTCGGTGCTGGCGACACCCAGGTAATCCGCAGCCTGCCTCCTAACGGTCTCGACGCCGCGGAAGAGCTGCCCATAGCGGGAGGCTCCATAGTCCCTGCATTCGGCGAGAACCGATGAGATGGCTGTCTCCACAGGGATAGGCATCGGCGCAACGCCGGCATGGTTAAGGTATGCAAGGTTCCTTGTGGCGGGAAAAAGTTCCCGGTAGCTTTCCAGAGTCTTCATAGAGTACCGTTTAGGATAGAGTTGTAGTTAACCTAAAGATACCACCTTATAGGGCAATGCTGAACAGATGAAACTTCTCATAACCGGCGCGAGCGGATTCATAGGGCGGCCATTGGCAAGGCACCTAGCCTCGCGGGGCCATGAAATTTACGCCCTCTCCCGTGAAGGCGGCGGGGTTGAAGGGGCCACGCCAATCAAAGGTGACGCCACAAGGGAGGGAAAATGGCTCGAAACCATGCGTGAGTGCGACGGCGCAGTCAACCTGGCCGGCGCCCCCGTAGGCGTCAAATGGAGCACAAGCGCCAAGCGCGAGATACGCGACTCCCGCATCCTCTCCACCCGCTTGATAGTTGATAACATCCCAAAGGGCAAAGGGCGCTTCACACTGATATCCCCATCAGCCGTGGGCATCTACGGCGACGGCGGCGAAAAGATATTGACGGAGCGCTCACCAACCGGCGGCCCCTTCCTTGCAACTCTGGCAAAGGAATGGGAAGAGGAGGCCCTAAAGGGCGAGGCAAAGGGGGCGCGTGTTGTCATAGCAAGGCTGGGGGTGGTCCTCTCCGCTGACGGCGGCGCGCTCGCCGAGCTTATTCGCGAGGCGAAAACTCCAAGAAAGATACCAACGGGAAGAGGCGGCAACTGGGTCAGCTGGGTAGCCCTGGAAGACCTCCTAAATGCGCTGACGGCGTTCATAGAGGACGATACCTATTCAGGGGCATACAACGTCACCTCACCCCTGCCGGTGCGCCAGAGAGAGCTTACAAGCGCCCTAACAGCCACGCTGGGGACGGGGCACACCCTCAATCCCACCTCGCCCGCAATCAGGCTCATCCTTGGGGAGATGGCTGACCTTGCGCTTCTAGGCCAACGGGCGCTACCGGAAAGGCTCCTTGGCGCGGGCTTTAAATTCACCAACGTAGAGATAGCTGAAACGCTTAGGAATATTCTGACTTGACGCAGCATTGGGAGGCTTGTAATATTCCGCCCCTCGGCGCGGAGAGGTGACCGAGTCGGCCGAAGGTGCTCGCCTGCTAAGTGAGTGTACCTCAAAAGGGTACCGAGGGTT
>PKTT01000057.1 GCA_002869015.1 Deltaproteobacteria bacterium | reverse complement strand
TTATCCTGCCTCCTTCGGGGGACTATGCTGCCCCGACGGCTCCACTGCCCGGGCTTAACGGTAAGAGCCGACAAAGAGCCTAGTTGTAAAGAAGCCCTGTGCGCCGCCAACCGGCGCGCGAAGATGTAAATAAACGAAGTAGTTTGAACCTTGGCGACACCCATGTCCTTTATGAGGGACGGGTGTGGCATTGCGTTGAACCGAGTTACATAGAGGAAGGTTTCATGCCTACCATCAACCAGTTGATCCGCAAGGGTCGCCGCCAGATGAAGAAGCGTAGCGCCTGTCCGGCGCTCGATGCCTGCCCGCAGAGGCGCGGCGTCTGTGTGCGCGTCTACACCACTACGCCTAAAAAGCCGAACTCCGCGCTCCGTAAGGTTGCCCGCGTGAGGCTCACAAATGGCAAAGAGGTGACTGTTTATATTCCCGGCGTAGGCCATAACCTGCAGGAGCACTCTGTTGTCCTGGTCCGCGGTGGTCGCGTAAAGGACCTTCCGGGTGTTCGTTATCACATCGTGCGAGGCACCCTCGACACCTCCGGTGTCCAGGACCGCCGCAGGGGCCGCTCCAAATACGGCGCCAAGAAGCCGAAGTAGGAGTTTTGACGGATGGCTTTTAGAAGAAGAGAAGAACCCCCGAAGAAGAAGATCAAAGTTGATCATTTTCGCAAGGTTGCTGACGCCAGGTATGGCGACGAACTCCTTGGCAAGCTCATCAATAAGGTGATGCTGGGCGGCAAGAAGTCCACCGCTGAGAAGATCGTTTACACAGCACTCGAAATGGTTGAGGAGCGTACTGGACAGAGCGGGCTTGAGGCTTTTAAGCAGGCGCTGGACAAGATCAAGCCTCTCGTCGAGGTAAAGAGCCGCCGAGTTGGCGGTTCCACCTATCAGGTGCCGATAGAGGTTTCGCCTAATCGCCGCACCTCATTGGGGCTCCGCTGGCTGGTGAACTACACCCGCAGCCGCTCTGAAAAGACCATGGCGGAGAAGCTCGCTGGAGAGATCCAGGACGCGCTTCAGGATCGCGGGGCTTCGATTAAGAAGCGCGACGATACGCACGCGATGGCAGAGGCCAACAAGGCCTTCGCGCACTTCCGCTGGTAGGAAGTAAAAAAGCAGATATGGGGTGGCTTAATGCGAACCACTCCAACCGAAAAATATAGAAATATCGGTATCGCGGCGCACATAGACGCCGGAAAGACCACAACCACCGAGCGGATTCTTTTTTTTACAGGGGTCAGCGAAAGGTTGGGGGAGGTTCATGAGGGCACTGCCATCATGGACTGGATGGAGGAGGAGCAGCGGCGCGGGATTACAATTACCGCCGCATCCACTGCATGTAGCTGGAAGGGCTGTCGGATAAACATAATCGATACCCCCGGGCATGTGGACTTCACGATGGAGGTCGAGCGGAGCCTTAGGGTGCTCGATGGAATGGTAGCCCTCTTCTGCGCGGTTGGCGGGGTTGAGTCGCAGGCCCAGGCAGTTTGGAGGCAGGCTGATAAACACCTGATACCGCGGGTAGCGTTCATCAATAAGATGGACAGGGTCGGCGCTGATTACGAGAGGGTTCTCAAGGAGATTGAGACAAACCTCGGCGCATACCCGATACCGGTTCAGCTCCCTCTATTTGTAGGGGGGCAGTTCCGGGGGATAGTGGACCTTGTAGCCGGAAAGGCGCTTACCTGGGTGGTTGATAGCCTGGGCATGAAGTACGAGGTAGGGCCGATTCCAGCCGAAATGGTTGATGAGGCTCAGTTGGCAAGGGATGGACTTGTTGAGTCGCTCGCCGAGTTGGATGTGTCGCTCTTGGAGGAATATCTGGAGCGTGGCGAGGTCGGAGCTGTAGCCCTTCTGGGTGCGCTTCGAAGAGTTACGCTGGAGCGGCAAGCGGTTCCGGTGTTGATGGGTTCGAGCTTTCGCAATATTGGAGTTCAACCGCTGCTAGACGCAATAGTCTCCTACCTTCCTTCTCCCTCCGACACGGAGCGGCGTGAAGGAGTGCCAAAGCCGGAAGATGAAGAGCCCTTTTCCGCTCTTGTTTTCAAAGTGGCAGCGGACCCGGAAGTGGGTCGCCTCTGCTACTTTAGGGTCTACTCGGGAAGCGCCGCAAAAGGGGATTCTCTCCTGGTGGCGGGTAGTGAAAAGAAACTTGGAAATCTCTACCGGATGCACGCGAATGAGGTTTTCGAGATTGAAGAGGTCGCTACCGGAGATATAGCGGCGGTAGCCGGAATGAATGCTCTTTTTACTGGAGACACCATCTGCGATGTAAGCGACCCGGTTGTTTTGGAGAGGCTGGAAGTACCTGTGCCGGTCATCTCCATAGCGGTAGAGCCGAAGAATGAGGCTGACCGCGTGCTCATTGAAAATGAACTTAGTGAATTGGTCGCAGAGGACCCCTCTTTGAGGCTTCGCTCCGACATGCTGACGGGCCAACTTCTCCTCGGTGGGATGGGTGAACTTCAGCTTGAAATTGTCGTGGCAAGGCTAAGTAAAAAGTTGGGAGACCTCTTCAGGGTAGGCTCACCAAAGATAGAGCGGCGGGAAATGCCGATTCTATCAAAGCAGGGTAGCCACACGGCTTCTAGGGAAGTCGCTGGGCAAGAAACCGTAGCAAGGGTTTCGGTGGGAATTGTCCCGACTCCAGAATTAGCGGGTTGGGATTTTGAGCAATCCAAAGAGGCGATTGACCCTGATCTGCAAGAGTTGCTGCTTGCGGGTATCGCAGAGGCGATGGAGCGGGGCGGCGCAGGCGGTTATCCAATAACGGGGGCTAGGGTGACTCTTAAAGAGATGGCATTGGAAGGCGATAATGCTGCTCTTATAAAGTCGGTAGCCTCACGGGCAACTGCAAAGGCATTGGCTGCTGGCGGCACCGCGATTCTCGAACCTTTGATGGAGCTAGAGATTTCAGGCCCTGAGGAGTGCCTTGGCGACATCCTCTCCGATTTAAAAGCGCGAGGGGGTAGGGTAGAGGGAATAGAGCAGCGAGCTGGCTATAAAGTTGTAAAGGGGCTTGCCCCGCTAAGAACACTCTTTGGTTATGCAACTTCACTAAGGTCAAAAACAAAAGGACGCGCCACTTACTGCATGCAGTTCAGGCGTTTTGCAGAGTGTTAAAGAGCCGCCTGAGTGCGGCAAGTGTTGAGACAAAATTTTATACCATCGGGACGGCCGGTCCGTCCGGCCGGGGCGCGAAAAAAATATAGCGCGCCCGGAGATACCAGGAGGTATGGTCATGGCGAAGGAAAAATTTGAGAGGACTAAACCTCACGTAAATATCGGCACCATCGGTCACGTCGACCACGGTAA
>PKTT01000061.1 GCA_002869015.1 Deltaproteobacteria bacterium | reverse complement strand
CCCTCTCAACCCATGAAGATTACAAGGTCAATTACGTACCACCCTCATACGACCCCCTCTTCTCCTCCGGCGGTGTAACCCTTGAGGGCGATAATGGCAGCAAACTGAGAATGGATTTTATCTCCTACCCCTTTTATGGATACGACCTCTCCTTATGGGATCAAACTATTGGGGAAACAGGAGATTGGGGACCTGATACATACTTTGATCTGGACTGGGAGGTAATTCAACTTCCAGTTAAGATGTAACAGATAGAGAAATCTATTCATTACCTTTAAGCGGAGCCTCTGGGCTCCGCTTTTATTTTTACGCAGGTTAACGTGACATCTTCTTTATGGTAAAAGGAATCATCTAAGTTCAACAGCGAGTTGTGAGGGTTAACAAGCATGTCAAAGAGCAAGGTTCTTATAACCTGCGACCTCGGCGCTGCGGCGCTGGCGCGCTTCAATGAGGTTGAAGGGATTGAGGTCTTAGTTGAAAACATTAAGGACGTTGAAACCTTAGCGGCGCACGCTAAAGATGTAAACGGCATCATCGTCCGTTCAAATGTAAAAGTTACAGCCGACGTTATTAATGCCGCCAAAGGGTTGAAGGTGATCGGCCGTGCCGGTATAGGCGTTGACAACATAGACGTAAACGCTGCGACAAAGGCTGGCGTAGCCGTAGTCAATGCCCCCAGCGGAAACACTGTGACGACCGCCGAGCATGCGGTCTCCATGATGCTCTCAATGGCAAGACGCATACCCCAGGCATCGGCCTCTATGAAGGAGGATAAGTGGGAGAAGAAGCGCTTCATGGGCACCGAGGTACGCTCTAAAGTCCTCGGCGTAATAGGCGCAGGCAGGATTGGCTCCACCGTAGCGGGAATAGTAAAGGGCCTCAGAATGCGAGTCCTCTGCTATGACCCCTTTCTAACCGCCGAGCGCGCCCGCGACATCGGCGTAGAGAGCGTTGACCTTGACACGCTCCTTGCCAACGCTGATTTCATCACCCTCCACACGCCCCTAACCCCCGACACCAAAGACCTCATCGGAGGAGATAATCTAAAGAAGGTTAAGGAGGGCGTTTTCATAGTGAATTGCGCTCGCGGGCCCATCGTAAACCTGGACGACCTTGACGAAGCTATGGAGACAGGGCGAGTAGCTGGGGCGGCGCTCGACGTTTTCGAGGTCGAACCTCCGCCGCACCACAAACTCTTTGAGCGGGAAAACGTCATCCTTACCCCTCACCTCGGCGCTTCTACTGTTGAGGCGCAGGAGTCCGTTGCCCTTGAAATCGCCGATAACGTAATCTCCTACCTTACCACCGGCGTATCTCCCAACACACTCAACCTCCCCTCCCTGCCCGCCGAGGTATTTTCAGCCCTTGAAAAGCAGATGTTCCTTGCAAAGGGCCTTGGCCTCCTGGGCGCCCAGCTTGCGGAGGGTCCGATTTCCTCGGCATCCATACAGCTAAAGGGCGACCGCGTTGAGGAGGGAAAAGATATCCTCACGGCGGCATTTCTGGCGGGGCTCCTGACCCCGGCGGTCGGGGAGGTAAATATCGTCAATGCCCGCTCCATCGCTGAGGAGCGTGGAATTTGCGTCTCAACCGCCACCTCGACAGAGCTTGGCGACTTCACGGATATAGTTGCTGTAGAGATATCCGGGGCCTGGGGCAAGAGCAGCCTTGAAGGCGCGCTATTCAATAAGCGCGACCCGCGCCTCGTCAGCCTTGACGGATTTCGCATAGACGCTGTGCCGCGCGGCGAGATGCTCCTTCTATACAACCGCGATGTGCCGGGGGTTATAGGCGCCATCGGCAAAACACTCGGGGAGAACGGGACCAACATCTCAGGGCTTTATAATGGCAGGGAGTCCATAGGCGGCAGAGCCCTGACGCTCGTCAATATCGATGCGCCAGCGACGGATAAAGCCAAGGAAGCTTTGTCGAAGCTTGATAACGTTATCAGCGTCAAGTGCTTGAAGCTTTAGCCTTTTCTTGATATTTTTTCGTGATATTAAAATCTTGCAATGCAACTTTTGCTGTTAGAGAATTTCCGCTTCAATTTTGTATCAGAAACACCTTATTTTTCCGGCCGGAAGTGGTCGGGACGCAAAGGAGTTCAAATGAAAAGGTCACTAGTTAAGAGCACCCTGCTGGCAGCCGCTTTTTCGATGGCAGCCGTCCCCG
Organism: Deltaproteobacteria bacterium; assembly: GCA_002869015.1. Classification (GTDB taxonomy): domain Bacteria; phylum Desulfobacterota; class Deferrisomatia; order Deferrisomatales; family BM512; genus BM512. Next base: position 19,225 of record PKTT01000061.1, on the reverse strand, counting down.
CGCTCAGCGCGGACGTCATCAAAATCGGTTTCAACATCCCCATGACCGGTGATATTCCCAAGGTAGGAGAATCCTCCAAGCTTTCAGCCGAGATGCTAAAAGAGGACATCAACGGCGCAGGTGGCCTCGAAGTTGGCGGTAAAAAGTACATGCTAGAGTTCATCTACGAAGATAACGAAGCTAAAGCCGAGTCTGCCGTTACAACCGCGCTCAAGCTCATCGAGAAGGACGAGGTCCTCGCGATGATAGGCCCCAACTCCTCAAAGCAGGCGGTTCCCGCCGGCCAGGTAGCCGACGACAATGAGACGGTGATGATCTCACCCTGGTCAACAAACCCCGACACCACCCTTGACCGTCCATGGGTCTTCCGCGCAGCCTTCCTCGACCCCTTCCAGGGCCCCGTCGCGGTGGACTTTGCGGCAAAGCGCTTCAGCGCCAAAACCGCCGCCGTCCTCTACGACCTCTCCAACGACTACTCCAAGGGTCTAGCTGAGATTTTCAAGGCTGACTTCGAGGGCAAGTTCGGCGAGGGCTCCGTCAAGGCATTTGAGAGCCACGGCACCAAGGATCAGGACTTCTCCGCGCAGCTGACGACTATCATCAACGCAAAGCCCGACTTCATCTTCCTGCCCGACAACTACAACCAGGTCGCCCTAATCGTCAAGCAGGCCAACCAGCTTGGCTGGAGCGGCCCCATCATGGGCGCTGACGCCTGGGGCAGCTCGGAGCTGATGGAGCTTTGCGGCGACCTCTGCAAGGGCTACTACTTCTCCACCCACTACGCGGCAAAGGGCGCCAAGGGCGCGACCAAGGAGTTCATCGACCGCTACACCGCCAAGTACGGCGAGGTGCCGGACGATGTTGCGGCCCTCACCTGGGACGCTACCCGCATCGTACTCAAGGGCATTCAGCAGGCTGGCGAGCTCACAGGCAAGCTCTCCAAAGACCGTGAAGCCATCCGCGACGGCCTTTCCTCAATCACCAAGTTTGACGGCATCACCGGCTCTATGTCCTTCGACGAGCAGGGCGACCCCGTCAAATGCGCCGTTGTGGTCAAGATCACCGATGAGGGTGAATTCGAGTTCACCGAATCCGTATGCCCGTAAGGACTGTATAAACAGGCACCGCTGAGGTTAAGGGGCGGTGGAGGCCATCTCGGTTTCCACCGCCCCCCTTGCTTTACCCCCGCACCGCCATTTAAGGAATTGACTCTTGGAAAGCCTCGTTCAAAACATTTTAAATGCGCTTCAGTGGGGCAGCTTCTACGCCCTGATAGCCCTCGGCTATACGCTGGTCTACGGCGTCCTGACCCTAATCAACTTCGCACACGGCGACGTCTTCATGGTGGGGGCGTACATCGCCTTCTTCGTCTCCACCTTTCTCCTGACGACGCTGGGCCTACCCGGATGGGGTGTGCTCATCCTAGCGATACCGCTGACGATGTTCTTCACCTCCCTCGTCGGGGTCACCCTAGAGCGGGTCGCCTACAGGCCGCTCAGGCGAAAGGGAGCGCACAGACTCTACGTCGTAATAACCGCCCTCATGGCCGGGCTCATCCTTGAGCACGCCAACCTCGCAATCCTCGGGGCAAGCCGGAAAGCCTTTCCCTCCCTAATTGAGGAGCAGGTATACAACATCGGCGGAGTAGTCTTCACGAACCTCAAGCTGGGGGTCATCTTCACCGCCGCGGCGGTCTTCGTGCTGCTCAACTTCATCGTCACCAAAACGAAGATCGGCATGGCGATGAGGGCTATCTCCTACGACAAGTTCGCTGTGCCGCTGATGGGAATCCCCATTGACCAGATAATCGTCTTCACCTTTATCCTGGGCTCCTCAATGGCCGGCCTCGCGGGCCTCCTCTTCGCGATGAGCTATCCGGTACTTGAGCCGTACATGGGAGCGCTAATCGGCTGGAAAGCCTTTATCGCAGCTGTCGTCGGGGGCATCGGCGACATACGCGGAGCGTTCATCGGCGGCTTCCTTCTTGGCGCAGTCGAGATAATGGTTGTAGCGGTTTTCCCCTCGACCTACCGCGACCTCATAGCCTTCTCCGTCCTCCTAATTATCCTCGCCGTGAGGCCCACCGGGCTCTTCGGCGTTGCGCGCCACACGAAGATATAGGGGGATAACGATGAAAAGATATAACGTACAGATAATACTCGCCGTCGCCCTCGCCATACTCGCCTATCTAGCGCAGGAGGAGATAATCGGCAAATACGCGCTCTCTGTGCTGATGTTCATGGGGATTAACGTAATTCTCTCCACCTCTCTAAACCTGGTCAACGGGTACATGGGTGAGTTCTCCTGCGGACACGCGGGCTTTATGGCAGTGGGCGCCTACGTCTCCTCCGTCCTAGGAGTAATGCTTTTCGCCAAGGACAAAGTTTTCGGTCCGGCCCTTCTGGACCCCTCCCTATCAATATGGGTATTCCCGTTGATAGTAATTATCGGCGGCATAGCCGCGGCGCTTGCAGGGCTTCTGGTCGCAATCCCCTCCTTCAAAACACGTGGGGACTACCTCGCCATCATAACGATCGCCGCGAACTACATCGTCATCTCCGTTGTCGAGAATATAGACACAATTGGCGGAGCCAGGGGCTTCATGGGGATGAAGAGCGTCGTAAAGGCGATGGGCAAAACAATAGACATGCCCTGGATGCCCATCTGGGTATTTATATTCACCATCCTCTCCGTTTGGATAATCAGGCGCTTTATATCCTCAACCTTCGGTAAAGGGGTCCCTGCTATCAATCAGGACGAGATAGCGGCGGAGATTATGAGCGTAAACACCAACAAGATGAAGATGGTGGCGTTCATGCTATCCTCCGGGCTTGCCGGGGTCGCAGGCGCGCTCTTCGCCTACATCCTCGGGTATGTAAACCCCGGCTCATTTACCATACTGAAGTCCACCGAGGTGCTGGTGATGGTCTACCTCGGAGGCATGGGCTCACTTTCGGGCTCTGTGCTCTCCGCAATCCTCTTCACCCTCCTTCTGGAGGCGCTGAGGCCGCTGCAGATCATCAAATGGGTGGTGGTGCCCTTCCTCCTCATTCTGCTGATGCAGTTCAGGCCTGAGGGAATCATGGGCAACCGCGAACTCCCCGACTTCTTTCCGCGCCTCAAGCGCTTTTACGCCTTTAAAGACTGACGGACGCTGGAGAATATAGATGTCACTCCTTGAAATAAAAAGCATGACACATAGGTTCGGAGGGCTAAAAGCGGTCTCCGAGCTCAATATTTCGATAGAGCCGGGAAGAGTCGAGGGGCTTATCGGCCACAACGGCGCAGGGAAGACGACTGTCTTCAACCTTGTCTCCGGCTTTTACACCCCCACCGAGGGAAATATAATCGTCGACGGGCAGGACACCGGCGGGCTAAAGCCGCACCAGGTAACGGCCCTCGGCGTCGCGCGCACCTTCCAGAACATACGCCTCTGGAAGGATATGACGGTCCTCGACAATATCCGCATCTCACAGCACCACCGCCTCGGCTACTCCTTCTTCGACGCCGTTATGCGCACCAAGCGCTATATGAAGCGTGAGAGCGAGATAACGGCGGAAGCGTATAAGCTCCTTGAAGAGCTGAGCCTCGTTGACTTTGCCAACGAATATCCGAAAAACCTCCCCTACGGCACACAGCGAAAAGTCGAGATAGCCCGCGCGCTCTCCGTAAAGCCCAAGCTGCTGCTCCTCGACGAACCGGCGGCGGGGCTCAACTCCTCGGATGTGGTGACGCTGATAAACCTGGTAAAGTGGATAAGCGATAACTTCCCCGTCACCATCTGGATGATAGAGCACCACATGGACGTAGTGATGGAGCTTTGCTCCCACATCGTCTGTATCGACTTCGGCGAGACTATCGCCGAAGGCACCCCGGAAGAGATTCGCAACAACCCGGCGGTTATCTCCGCCTACCTCGGAGACGATAACATCTGATGCTGCTAACGGTTGAAAATCTAAAGGTAAAATACGGAAACATACAGGCGCTGCAAGGCATATCCTTCAACGTCGATAAGGGCGAGATAGTTACCCTCATCGGTGCAAACGGCGCGGGTAAGACGACGACGCTGCACTCAATCTGCCGTCTCCCTCCCCCTGAGGCCCCGAAGGTCGTCGAGGGCGATATAAAGTTCAAGGGCGAGTCGATACTAAGCACTGAGCCGCACACCCTTGTCTCCGTCCACAACATCGCCCTCGTACCTGAGGGACGCCACATCTTCGGCAACCTGACGGTTAAGGAAAACCTTACCCTCGCCACCTACGCTCGCAAAGACACAGAGGGCATAAAGCGTCAGCTTAAGCATGTATTTGAGCTCTTCCCCCGCCTGAAAGAGCGCGAGAATCAGCGGAGCGAATCACTCTCCGGCGGTGAACAGCAGATGCTCGCGGTTGGTCGCGCGCTGATGACCGGCTGCGACTTTCTCCTCCTTGATGAGCCCTCAATGGGGCTGTCGCCGCTCCTCAAATATGAGCTTTTCAGGACGCTCAAGCGCCTCAACCAGGAGGGAATGACTATCCTCCTCATTGAGCAGAACGCTTCCCTCGCCCTCCACCTGGCGCATAGGGGCTACGTGCTCGACACCGGTGAGATGGCGGCGGAGGGCACCAGCGAGGAGCTGATAAACGACCCCGAGGTCAAGAGAGCTTACCTCGGCGGCTGACCTGGAGATATTGGTGATGGAGAACGCCGCAAGAGTTAACCGCCCCACACGCGCGATCGTCGATCTGGACGCGATTGTTCACAACGTCCGCGCCCTGGGCGACCTCCTCCCGCCAGATACTATACACATGGCTGTGGTCAAGGCCGACGGCTACGGCCACGGCGCGGTGCCCGTATCCCTCGCCGCCCTCTTCGCCGGAGCGACCCGCCTCGCCGTTGCCACAGTAGAGGAGGGCGAGGAGCTGCGGGAGGCGGGGATAGAGGCGCCGATTCTTCTTCTGGGCAACCTTCCCCTCACCCATGCCGCGCGCGCAATTGAGGCAGACCTCTCTCTCGCTGTTTACAATGAAGAGACCCTAGAGGCCCTCTCCAGCGCGGCAAAGGAGGCTGGAAGGGCTCTTTCAATCCACATTAAGTTCGATACGGGAATGGGGCGTCTGGGGCTTTGGGGCGAACGCGCCATGAGGCTTGCGGATAAGGCGGTAAAGGACCCCCACTTGAATTTTGAGGGGATAATGTCCCACTTCGCCACAGCGGATGAGCGGGATCTATCCTTCGCGCTCATTCAACTGGAGCGATTCAATAAATTAATTGAAGAGGTCGCTGACCGCTTCAATGTAAAGCCAATACGCCACATCTCAAACTCTGCGGGTACGATTGCGCTGCCTGAAGCGCACCTCGACATGGTTCGCACCGGCATCGCTATCTACGGGCAATACCCCTCCCCTGCAATCAGCCGCGATGTAGAGCTCATTGAGGCGATGCGCTGGGTCGCCCCCATAACAAACATAAAGCGTGTCGCCAAGGGCACGCCCCTCTCCTATGGCTCAACCCACGTCACCAGCCGGGAGAGTATTGTCGCCACCCTCCCCGTGGGGTACGCAGACGGTTACCCACGCATGCTGTCAAATAAAGGCACCGTATTAGTAGATGGTAAAAGAGCCCCCATACTTGGGCGTATCTGCATGGACATATTTCTCATCGATATTACCGAGATACCAGCGGTAAAACTCGGCGATGAAGTGGTGCTTTTAGGAAATTCAGGCGATGACGCGATAACCGCCGAAGAGATAGCAAACCTCACCGGAACAATAAATTATGAGGTGCTATGCTCGATCTCAAAGCGGGTGCCGCGTGAATACTCAACTTGCATTGAGGTACTTAAAGAGGACCTTGAAGGCCGGGGCTACAAGAGCATCTGACTCCATTTTTATACGGCTATATCAATTAACCCATCCCCGATATTCTTCATCTTTTAACTTGTAAGCAATTCACTTCTTAGTATTTCCTATTATTTTTCTAGTAGTTTTTAGCTATTTTTTTGCGCTGTTTTTACCACCTATTCTTATTTCAGATATATTTGATTAGATAACTCTACAAGCATTGTCTTTATCCTAAATCTCCGGGAGGAAAACGTATGAAGATGAAGATGTTGTTTACAACTCTCTTATCGCTATTTTTCGCTGCAACGCTCTATGCAGCAGACGTTGTGCCGCTGGTGATAGATCAGCCCGGCACACAGCCGCAGGAGGTCAGCAACCTGGAGTCGCCGGACAAGTGCGACAACTGCCACGGCGGCTATAACACCGCCGTAGAGCCGGCGCACAACTGGCGGGGCTCCATGATGGCAAACGCCGGACGCGACCCCATCTTCTGGGCGACCCTCGCCATAGCCGAGCAGGATTTTGACGGTGCCGGCGACCTCTGCATACGTTGCCACTCAACCGCTGGCTGGCTTGCCGGACGCTCAACGCCTACCGATGGCTCCGGCCTCGCCGCGGGCGACTCCGACGGCGTCGAGTGCGACTTCTGCCACAAGATGACCAACCCCAACAATACAGAACACTTAGGCGAGATGTTCGACCCCTTCATCGCCAACGATCCTATAACCGGCGAGGGCTACTACGGCAGCGGCATATCCTCGATTTGGGGCAGCGCTGACAAGCTGGGCCCCTACGCAACCACCAATGCACGGCACCAGTTCATGCAGTCGAAGTTCCACCGCTCAGTTGATTTTTGCGGCACCTGCCACGATGTCTCCAACCCGGCAGTGGGCAATCTGGCGCACAATTTCGGCGCGCAGCCTACCGGCGGTGGTGTCATCGCCGACGGCGCCCTCGACGGAACGGTGGATACAAAAGCCGCCTTCAACAACCCCCCCTACGCTTACGGCATCGTTGAGAGGACTTTCAGCGAATACAAGTCCGGGCTAGTCCCCCAGACCCTAGTCGACGACTACCCGAACCTCCCCGCGGACCTACAGGGCGGGGCGCTTGAGGCTATCTACAATGCAGCAACTAAGTTCGGCACAAAGAGCGCGAACTACGCCGACGGCGACCCTCGCTACTACAGCTGCCAGTCCTGCCACTTAAGGCCTGTGACGGGTCAAGGCTGCAATAAGAATCCGGAGATAAGGGACGACCTCCCCCTCCACGATATGACCGGCGGCAACTACTGGATGCCCTCGGCTATTCAGTGGCTTGATAATCAGTCCAAGCTCCGCCTTGGCGGCGGCCTCACGCAGGTGCAGGTAAACGCACTTGACGACGGTGCGCTGAGAGCCAGGGAGCAGCTTGAACTCGCCGCGACCCTCTCCGTCACCGGCGATACCCTCAAAGTCGTCAACCACACCGGGCACAAGCTCATCTCCGGCTACCCTGAGGGCCGCCGTATGTGGCTGAACATAGTATGGTACGACTCAAACGGCGCGGTAGTGCGCGAAGACGGCGCTTACGGACCGATGGACGTCACCGTCAATGGTCAGCAGCTGACGGTTGATACTATCCTCGACCTTCACCCCGCTACCGGCGAGGGCAAAATATACGAGGCGCACTACGGGCTCACTCAGGAGTGGGCGGCGCAGCTGCTTTCGCTCGGCTATGACCCAGCAACGCCACTCAGCTACGACCGGGTAACAGGCGCTGTCGACTTCACCCTTGGAGAGCTTGGCGCAGCCCCTGCGGGGACCGAGCAGGAGACCTTCCATTTCGTCCTCAACAACACGGTGGTAAAGGATAACCGCATACCCCCCTACGGGATGAGCTATGACGAAGCCTCTATCAGAAACGCGCTCCCCGTACCCGCCGACCAGTACGGAAACCCCGGCCCCGGCCAAGCATACAACTACTTTGACGAGGTTACCCTTCTCCCGCCGGCGGGAGCCGCCAGTGCGACCATAGACCTGCTCTACCAGCCCACTAGCTTCGAGTACCAGCAGTTCCTGCTGCTTGCCAATAAGCGCGCCAACACCTTCCTCGCGGATGAGGGCGTCAATATGTTCGATGCGTGGTTGGCGACCGGCATGGCGCAGCCCCACATCATGGCCTCTACAACATGGGGAACGCCGCCTGCAACCTGCGACGCGCAAGCGCCTACCCTCTTTACCACCACCCCCGGCAACAGCCAGGTAACCCTCGAATGGACCGATGAGGCCTCCGGCGACCCCAACGTAGCAGGCTACAAGGTCTACTACGATCAGGCCGGAAAGGCGCAGCTAGTAGCGAATGTTGGCCTTGCAACCTCCTATGTGGACACCGGGCTAACAAACGGCCAGCAGTACTGCTACAAAGTGACCTCATATTACGATGCCGGTTGCGAGTCGCCCTTCTCCAACATCAACTGCGCGACTCCTAACAATCAGGGCCAGACGAGCCTTAATGTCTCCAAGGTTGAGACCGGCAAGTCCGTTACCACGGGCAAGGGCAAAAACCAGACTACGACCTTCACCCTCACCAGCTCCTTCAATTTGGGTGATGAGGTTGTGGTGCGCGCCTACGCCGTTGATACCTCCACAGGCCAGCCCGTCTCAGGCACCACTATGACGATAGAGATTTCAGGCCCTGAAACTCTAACCTTCACTGTGGGACCGAGCGGAACAGATGGAATGGTGGAGGCGTTATGGAAGACTCAAACGCCAAACCGTAAGGGCAACGGCGGCACGACGCCGGGCAGCTATACCGCTGCGGTGATTCAAGCCTCCTCAGCCGGATACACCTGGGATGGCGTAAACACCCAGACGAGCTTTACCCTTCAGTAAAATAATCTGAGAGACAAAAAAAGGCCCCTACGCAAATGCGTGGGGGCCTTTTTAATTCGTGTTTGATATAAACTTTAGATTCTAACTCGTGACATAAGGTCATCCAAGATGACCATAGAGAAGGGCTTCATAATAACCCCTGAGGGGGTAGCCCCGCCCTCAGAGAATCGCTTCAGCACCTCCTCTTCACTGTAGCCGCTTGCCACTAGAACCGGAACCTCTTCGTTGATCGCTCGCATCAAGGGAAGCGCTTCATCTCCATTCATTCTGGGCATGGTCAGATCGAGGATTACAAGTGACAGCGCTTCATGGTGTTCTTTGAAAAGCTCTACGCCCTCCAAACCATCGGCGGCGGTTATTACTGTGTGGCCCTTCTCTCCCAGAAGTTCTGAGAGCATCTCCCTGGACAACTTCTCGTCATCGACGACGAGAACGTTGAGAGTATCCATTTGGTGCACCTTGCAATATAAAAAGGTGTTGAAGACGCCCCCGGTCGAACTTCCCTACCTTGGTTACTATTTACATTTCGTCAAGCTACTATAGTACCCTGTGAATGCTCCAGGGTCTACAAAGATTCATAGGCTGAGCAAATATTAAAACACTTTTCCATAGAGCCAGAATATAGCCATCCCGAAGATAACCGTACCCCCAAGGGAACGCACCCTGTAGGCGAAGATAAATGTCGGTATTGCGACGATAAACTCCGGCCTCGTAAAATCGACGCTTAAAGAGTTGCCGTCGACGAGAAGGGCCGGTGCGAGGAGGGCCGCGAGTATTGCGACTGGTATAAGCTCAAGCCACTCGACGAGCCAACTTGGCAGCTCGCGCCTTGTAAGAAAGAGCAGAGGCAGCAGACGCGGCAAGTAGGTGACAACCCCCATGCCGAGAAGTATGAGGAAATAATCGAAGAGCGTCATCGGAGGCTCTCCTCGGGGCGACACTCCTCAAAAGTTATGCCTCGCGAACGGCGCTTCAGGTAGAAGCCAACAGTTGCGGCGACTACGGCTGCCCCGACTATGTAGCTGTCACCTGGTATAAGCACCCTCCAAAATATGGCGACAACCCCCGCCACAGCTCCGGTAATGATATATATCTTTCCATTAAGCTGCATTACCAGTAGGGCTATAAACATCCCCGCAAGGGCATAATCAATCCCAAAAGCTCCCTTTGGGATGAGGCTTCCGACCAACGCACCTGCCACGGTGGCAATGATCCAGGTGGTATTCGCTGCGTGGTGGACGACCAGCGCGGCGCGGTGGCTCCAGCCGCCCTCGCGAAAGCGGGTCATATTCACCCCGAAGGATTCATCGGTTACGCCATAGGCAAAGAGGGTCAGAAACTTCTTGTCCAGCCCCGCAAGGGGAACAGCCAAAGCGCTGGACATCAAAAAGTGCCTGAAATTCACAACGAAGGTTGTAATGATGATTGAGAGGGGCGAGGCTCCGCTCTCAATCATCGCCACTCCGATGAATTGGGAGCTTCCGGCGAAGACCAAGAGCGACATAAGCCCCATCCTGAGCGGGTCAAGCCCAGATTTCTCCGCAAGCACGCCAAGGGCCATTCCGATGGGAATATACCCAAGGCATATGGGCCAGCCGGCGACAACGCCGCGCTTTAGCGCCTCGCTCCAAGTATCCAATTTACCCATCATTTTTAATCAGTAAATACTAGGCAGGAGTTCTTTAATTTCGGGGTTATACGCGCGATAAGCTCATCCTCTGTCTCACTGCTCTTTGACACATTCGGGTATCCGGCATTGCCGCCGACGCGCATCATGCCGACGAGGCGGATTGAGTCGATAATAAGCTCCATGAGATGGGTGCAGCCTTTGGCGCCGCTGAACTCTTCATGGACTCTAGAGAGGATGCCCCGCTCAACCTTTAAGCCGACCATCTTTTTTACGCCTTCGACGGCCTTCAGACAGCGGGTGAAGGGGCTTTTCGACATGCCGGAGGTCGCATTAGTTACCTGCCAGCTGCTTGTGTCCACAGTGAGCTCAAGGTGAATGGAGTGCTCTAAATCAAGGAAGTCGCTGGTAACTATCCACGTCCGCTCATCAGCCTCGCGGATTGTTGAATGGATCGAGCGTTGAAAAATCTTCATCTTTGCCTTGCCCCAATCGGGAACTCTCCCCTTAGGGGAGGAAGCTAATTTATTAATTGCCGCCAGCTAATCTAGAACATGCTTTGGCAGGACGAAGGCGGTCAACTCACCGCTCAAAACGGTGACCCCTTTAACCGCAACCACCACCTTGACGATCCGCCTCTTTCCCTCTGCATGAGTCACCAGCGCCTCAGCGCGCATAACGTCACCTACTTTGACGGGCCTTAAAAATTTCAGCTCCGCACCGCCAAGGACCACATTGGGGTCGTTTACCGCAACCATCGCGGCGTAATCCGCGAGGCCAAAGGTAAAGCCGCCATGGATAAGGCCCCTCTCATCTGCGACCATCTCTTCACTTCCCGTGAGGGTGACGATGGCGTGCTCCTGCTCCAGCAGGGTCACCTCGCCAACTAGCCCGGCGTTAATTCCAAGGTGGGTTTGCTGCTTCATTTCACCCCTCCTTTAAAGATTTTCCCATAGCCGCATGTACTTCAGGGACAGCTCCCCGAGGCGGTCGAAGACCATCTTCGTCTCCTCCACCGTGAGGCTCCCCATACCGCAAGAGGGCGTCAATAGGCACTGCCGCCTTAGCAGCTCTGGAGCGACCCCTGCGGCCTCAAAAGCTTTGATACCTTCGTCAAGGCGTGCCGAGAGGGACTCAAGGGTTTCCCCGCGCACCTCGTCGCTTGTGGGGACTATTCCCCAGGCAAGGGCGCCGCCATTCTCAATGAACTTTTCCGCCTCGCCGGAGTAGAGAGTCATCTTCTCCATGAAGTTGTAGGCGTCGAAGTTTACAATGTCGGTGCCAGACTCAAAGAGGAACCCCCAGTCAGTATTTCCGCAGCAGTGGATACCCGAGATGCCGCCCTCCTCCCTTATGGCGTCAAGGACAGGTGACCAGAGTGCAATCACAGTTTCGCGGTCAAGGGTCGAGTAGGCGGAGCCGAAGACCTCCATAACGGGCTCATCGAGGAAGATGATTACCGGCGCGCCGAAGCGGCCCAGCTCCCTTATCTGCCACCGTGCGTTCATCGCCAGCTGCGCCGAGACCGCCTCCCGGAAAGATTCGTCAGTGACAATCTCCCTTCCGGCGGAATCTTTGAGGGCCGAGGCCAGGGTAACTGGACCGGTTACGTGGCCCTTGACAAATCGCACACTACCCTTCTCTCTGCCGCCAAGAGCTTCAAGAAAGGGCTTAAAACCCTGCGCCCTCTCATATTGGAGCGCGAATGAGGCCGTATCACCCTCTAGGACTCGCCCATAAAAAGCGTCAAGCTCACCCACTCCCCTGTCGCCCGTGTCGATGTGGCAGGATTCCCCCTCGCATAGTAGGCCTGGAAGCCCCGGCGCATACTGGAGGGTCATACCCTCAAGGTGAGAGAGTTTGGGCAGCTGCGGCCAGAAAGGGAATGCCGGAAGGCTCTCCATAACCAGCCCAACGGCCTCATCCGGGTCCAGATGGGGCAGGCTCCCTATACCTGTCGCGATACCCTTTGGAGTGAATTTCGCCCTCATTTCAGCTACTCCTTTGTCTTCGCCTTGAGGCGCTCTTCACGACGCCTTACGCCATCATTAAAGCGGCGTTTTTCAGACTCTGTTTCAAGGATGAGGCCGGGGATTTCAAAGGGCCTGTTATCGTCATCAAGGGCGACGAAGGTCAGGTATGCGGAGGAGGTGTGCGTCACCTTACCCGAGCGCAGCTCCTCAGCCTCGACCCTGACGCCAACCTCTAGAGAGGTGCGCCCGACGTAGTTTACGGAGGCCTTCAGGGTCAGGAGGTTGCCGATATAAACCGGCTGGTGGAAGACGAGGCGGTCCACTGAAGCGGTGACTACATTGGAGCGGCAATGCCTTATGGCGCAGGCCCCTGCCGCGTCATCTATCAGCTTCATGACCGTACCGCCGTGTACGTTGCCCGCCGGGTTTGCGTCGGAGGGGAGCATGGTGCGGGCATGTATAACCTGCGTTTCTGTAACGGTCTTTTTTAGGGGGTTTGCCATAGGGTCCTCTCTAATTCAATCATTTTAATGATGATTATAATCATCCGATTCATCAAAGTCACTTTCAAGAGGGCTATTTTCACCCTCCCCTTGTGACTCCTCGGGCCAGAAGCGCCGCTCAAGCTCATCCAGGAGCGGCTCAAAGGATTTGCGGTCCCTTGCTGATATAGCCACTGCGCCGGCTTTTCGCGCAAGGTCGGACGCTAGCTCAAAGCCAATCCTGTCAGCTTTGTTGTAGACGAGGAGCGTAGGCACCGTATCGAGCCCCAACTCCGAGAGCAGGGACTCCACTGAGCGAACCTGCTCCTCATGGGCGGGGTTTGAGATGTCGACCAGATGAAGCAGCAGATGCGCGTCCTCAAGCTCCTCAAGGGTAGCCTTAAAGGCGCCCACCAGCCCCTTTGGCAAGTCCCTCAAAAAACCTACTGTGTCGGTAATTATAATCTCACGTTCCCGAGGGAAGCGAAGCCTCCTCGTCGAAGTATCGAGTGTCGCGAAGAGAAGGTCCTCGGTGAAGACCTCCGAGGCTGTGAGGTTGTTCAAAAGGGTGGACTTACCCGCGTTGGTATAGCCGACTATGGAGACTATAGGCACCCCCGCCTTTGCGCGGCGCTTTCTCCGCTCAATGCGGCTCTTGGAGATATTCTCTATCTTCTTCTCCAACTGGTCGAGCCTGGTTCTTACGCGCCGCCTGTCGGTCTCCAGCTTCGTCTCGCCGGGCCCCCTGCCGCCGACGCCGCCCATGAGCCGGCTCATCGCCACCCCCTTACCCGCTAGGCGGGGGAGTATATATTTTAGCTGTGCCAGCTCAACCTGCATCTTGCCGTCGGGGGTGTGGGCGCGGCGGGCGAATATATCAAGGATGAGCTGCGTGCGGTCTATCACCCGAATATCGGTGAGCTCGGATATGGCTCTCGCCTGCGCGGGAGAGAGTTCCTGGTCGAAGACGAGGAGGTCCGCCCCCTTCTGCAAAGCTGAAGCTACCACCTCCCGAAGCTTGCCCTCCCCCAGGAGGTAACGGGGATTAATCTTCCTTGGCCTCTGTATGGCAACATCGACCACCTCAAGGGAGGCGGTGCGGCAAAGCTCTTTTAGCTCATCCAGCCGGGCCTCTATCTCCACCTTCGACTCCGTGGAAACGTGGATGAGGATGCACTGATCCGCGCCCTTCGCCTTTACCGTCCGGGCCTGCTTCTCCGCTATCTCCCCCGAGAGGGAGGAGATGAACTCGCCGAAGGGCATCTCGAAGGCGAAAAAGTCAACGGGGTCCAGGACGCGGTAAACCTCCCCCTCGGGATTCGGAGGTAGGAGGTGCGCCGCATATATCTTGCCTGGCCGACCATCCTTACGCACCTCAATCGCCGCCATCGCGTCGAGCCTGAGGAGGGTAAGGTCGGCTATATCATCCTCTGTGAGCGCTTCTCCGAGGAGGTGGGTGTGTACGCACCTCACCCCTCTTAACTTTCCGCGCCCCATTCCGAGCTTTGTAAGGTCGGGGATCACTATCTGGCTCTCATCGCCCAAGATAGTGTGCACGATATCGCCCTTGCGGTCGATAATCACGCCGACCTGCCGCCCCAGCTCGGAGGAGAGGGTTGTGATGTGGTTTGCGAGCTCGGCGGTGACGAGCTCATCCTCTGGGACGCGCCTTCTGTAAGTGCGCTCCAGCGCGTATATCTGACTCTTCTTGAGCCCCTGGGTGGAGCCCTCAATTTTTCTGGCTATGAGTTATCCTTGGCCTTTCCGATTAGATACTCCACCCACTCATCCATCCCCTCGCCGCTTTTGGCAGAGAGCAAAAATATGTTCAGGGCGGGGTTTACCGCGCGCGCGTTTTTGACCAGCTCTTCGACGTCGAACTCCAGATAGGGCAGGAGGTCAACCTTGGTGACAAGGCAGGTCGTCGCCGCGTTAAAGAGCGCGGGGTACTTTAGGGGCTTGTCCTCACCCTCCGTCACCGAGACAAGGGCCACCTTCTCATCCTCCCCTACATCGTAGGCGGAGGGGCAGACAAGGTTTCCAACGTTCTCGACTATAAGAATATCAAGGGCAGCCGGGAGTGAAGGTTCAAGGCGCTGCCAAGCCTTTCCGACCATGGTCGCGTCCAGGTGGCAGGCGCCCCCGGTTACCACAGCCTCCACGGGAACTCCTGTTGCCGCTACGCGCACAGCGTCATTCTCCGTCTGCACGTCGCCCTCTATCACCGCGACGCTCCTTCCCGCCTCGACAATGCGCCCCAGGGTTGCCTCAAGGATAGTGGTCTTCCCTGTGCCGGGGCTTGAGATCATGTTAACCACATAAGCACCACGCTCAGTGAAGCCGACCCTGTTCCTTGTTGCGACTACGTCGTTGCGGGAGAGGACCCGCTTTTCAACCTTTATCTCCCTCGTCAATCTTCCACCTCAATCTCTTTGATAGCAAGCTCATCCCCGGCGACCATATCCCCTGCCATAGATTCGCACTCGGGGCAGGGAGTAAGGCGCGATTCGGCGATAAACTCCTTGCCGCACTCAGCGCACTTAAAAGTTGGCTCAACGACCTCGATCTTAAGCTCCGCCCCGGCAAGGCTGGTATCCTCAGCGACGACCTCCATCGCGAAGCGCAGGGTCTCAACCTCAACGCCCGACCATCGCCCTATTGTGAGAGAGATGGATTTGACCCTTCCACCCCCGCCCCTTTCGGCCTCCTCAAGGACTATACGGGAAATTTCCGTCGCTATTCCCATCTCGTGCATTGGCTTGGGTTTTCTCGCTTTTCTTTAGTTTAAAGGGCCTTAGAGCGCTTTAAGATACCGCACCCTTATGGTATAGGGAAGGGGCTGAAAAACAAATTTAAACGCATAAAGAGGAGGCTCCATGTCGGACATAAAGAAGATGTACCGCACTGTGATGGATGACAACTTCCCCGAGGATATGACGATTACTTTCGGCGGGGAGACCCTCACTTACAAAAAGCGCTCATGGAAGCTCCCCGAAGCAGACGGCACCCTCGTCGAGAAGGGGCTTCGCTATGGCGAAAACCCCGGCCAGGAGGCGGCTGTTTATGAGTTGGTGGGCGGCAACCTTACCCTCGGCGGCTGCACCTTCATCGAGCCCGGCGCGGGGCTTGTCTCAGCTATTACCGAAGAGCAGATGCTCCAGGCGGGCAAGCACCCCGGCAAGACAAACCTCACCGACGTCGACAATGGCCTGAATATCTTAAAGTACCTGATGGACAAGCCCGCTGCCGTAATCTTAAAGCACAACAACCCCTGCGGAGCTGCCCAGGACGACTCGCTCGCGGAGGCATACCGCCGCGCTGACAGAGCCGACCGCATCGCCGCCTTCGGCGGTGCGCTCATAGTCAACCGCCCGATGGATAAAGCCACGGCTGAGGCGGTTTCGGAGAACTACCTTGAGGTTGTCGCCGCCCCGGATTACGAAGAGGGCGCGCTGGAGATACTTAAAACACGCGCCAACCTGCGCATAATCCGCATCGAAAAGATTGACGAGCTGGCGAAGTACCGCCGGAAGCGCTTCATCGAATTCAAATCCCTGATCGACGGCGGCTTAATAGTACAGCAGTCGCCCCTAAATGCCGTCACTTCAACCTCAGATTTTCTCCCTGCGGAGGCTGAGTTTGAGGGCAAAAAGTACACCGTCGACCGTCAGCCGACACAGGCGGAGCTGGAAAACCTCCTCTTCGGCTGGTGCGTGGAGCAGGGTATAACCTCCAACTCCGTAATCTACGTCAAGGACAACTGCACCGTCGGCATAGGCACCGGCGAGCAGGACCGCGTCGGCGTCGCGGAGATTGCAGTCTTCAAAGCTTACACAAAGTACGCCGATATCCTCTGCTACGATGCCTACGGCATGCCGATGAAGGATTTCGAGCTCCTCGCAATGCGCGGCGAGCGCGATCAGGCGGCGGTGGAGGAGCTTCGCGCAAAGACCCTTGAGGCGCGGGGTGGGCTTATCGGCTCCGCGATGATCTCCGACGCCTTCTTCCCCTTCCGTGATGGCATCGATGTCGGGCTTCGCGAAGGTGTGACCGCTGTATGCCAGCCGGGCGGTTCGATGCGCGACCATGAGGTAATCGAGGCGGTGAACGAGGCCAAGGCGACTATGGTCTTCACCGGGCAGCGCTGCTTCAAACATTAGATGGAATGATAATTTGACAACCCGTCTCGGCCTCGACATTGGCAGCGCTACGATTAAGGCCGCGCTTATAAAGGATGGGGAAACCCCCATACCCGAGGGGCTCACACCTCTCCCCCTCAACGCTGAGGGAGGGCAAGAAATCTGCCTTTCCCCGGTCAAAAAGGTTGAGGGGGACCCTGTAGCCGCAGCGTCGAAGCTCTTGGAGACGTTAAAGACAATGCTGGGCGAGCTGCCGCCGGTTATATTGACCGGCTCCGGCGGCAAGGTAGCCGCCGCCAGCCTGGGCTTTACTTACCTCCCTCACTTCCGCTCTCTGGCTGAAGGGGTGCACCACCTCTACCCCGACACCCGCTCCATCCTTGAGATGGGCGGCGAAAACTCTCGCTTCATCGCAATAGAGCCCGGCGAGGGCTCCGTCAAGATAACCGACTCCGCCACCAGCGGAGACTGCGCAGCGGGCACCGGCTCCTTTATCGAGCAACAATCTTCAAGACTTCGCTACAGCGTCGAAGAGGTCGGCGAGATAGCCCTCTCGGCGAAGAACGCCGCAAAGATAGCAGGGCGCTGCTCCGTCTTCGCAAAATCCGATATGATCCACGCCCAGCAAAAAGGGGCAACGCCACCTGAAATCCTGCGCGGCCTCTGTGACGCCGTTGCGCGTAATTTTAAATCGGTGGTGACGAGGAGCCGGGAGTTGGGGGATGCCCCTATAGCGCTTGTGGGCGGTGTCGCACTAAATAAAGGCGTAGTCCGTGCGATGGAGGAGATATACGGCGAAGCGCTCTTCGTGCCTCTTGAGCCGGCCCACCTCGGCGCGGTCGGGGCGGCGCTCTTCGCCGCTCAGGGTGAGGCTAAAGATGGTGACCTTGAAGACTCCTTGAAAGATACGCAATCCTTCCCCCACTGGCCGCCCCTCTCCCTCGCAAAGGTCAAGGTCATAGAAGCCGAGCCGCCGCCAAAAGAGCTTCCGACAGAGGGATACCTTGGCGTCGATATCGGCTCCGTCTCGACAAATCTGGTGCTCACCTCTCCCGACGGGACCCTCCTTCACGGAATTTACCTGAGGACTGAGGCGCGCCCCGTAGAGGCGGTAAAGCGGGGGATGGCGGAGCTTAGAGATAAGTTCGGGGACTCGTTTAAAGTGCTTGGGTCAGCAACTACAGGCTCAGGGCGGGAACTCATTGGAGAGCTCCTAGGCGCTGATATTGTCTCAGATGAGATCACCGCCCACAAGACGGGGGCCTTCAACGTCTCAAAGCGCCACCTCGGAGGCCGCAAGGTAGACACTATCTTTGAGATTGGCGGGCAGGACTCCAAATTCATCTCCCTGGAAGATTCGGTTGTCACTGATTTTACGATGAACGAGGCGTGCGCGGCGGGCACAGGCTCCTTTCTTGAGGAGCAGGCCGAAAGGCTCGGCATCAATATAATCGGTGAATTTGCTAAAATTGCTCTGGGCGCTCAAAAACCCCTGCGGCTTGGCGAGCGTTGCACCGTTTACATGGAGTCTGACCTCTCCTCTCTCCTCTCCAGAGGGGCGGGGCGCGACGATGCTGTAGCCGGGCTTGCCTTCTCCGTAGTCCAAAACTACCTCAACCGGGTTGTGCGCGGGCGCAAGATAAAGGATACGATATTCTTTCAGGGCGGCACGGCCTACAATCACTCCGTAGCGGCGGCCTTCTCCAAGGTGCTGGGTAAAGAGATCATCATCCCTCCACACTGCGGCGTGATAGGCGCATACGGCGCCGCGCTCCTTGCGAAGGAGCGGCGCGAGGCAACCGGCGAAGAGTCAACTTTCCGTGGGTTTGACCTGGAGAGCATAGACCTCGCTATACGCGATTTCACCTGCAATGGCTGCTCCAACTCCTGCGATATCAAGGAATATACAATCTTCGGGGTTAAATCATATTGGGGGGACAAGTGCTCCGAGAGATTTAGGAAACCCTCCAAAACAGAGAAGACGCCGGTAATTGAGGACCTCGTCGCCTTCCGCAAGGAGGCCCTTGAGCGCGACTGGCTCTCCTTCTTCGAGGCGGGGGGCGGCGGCGAAGCATTATCAAGGCTCGCACTTGAGGCTAGGAAGAACGCGCCCACGACACCGCCGCGCTTCGGTTTTTTGAGGTCGCTATACTATTTTCACCGTTACCCCTTCTGGCGCACCTACATCGAGGCGCTTGGGGGAGAGGTCGTCCTTACGGGCCCAACGGGGAAACGCTCCATAGCAGAGGGGGTCGCGGCGAGCGTAGCGGAGCCCTGCTTCCCGATTCAGGCGGCACATGGGCACCTTG
>PKTT01000033.1 GCA_002869015.1 Deltaproteobacteria bacterium | reverse complement strand
GCTTTTTATGCGCTGGATCTGGCGAAGGGACTTGAACCCGCAACCTGCTGATTACAAATCAGCTGCTCTACCGATTGAGCTACGCCAGCGTCTTTTTTCCGGCACGACGGCGCTACAGTGCCACCCCTCCATAAGAGGGAGCCGGGATGCTATCCCAGCGACGCGTGACTGTCAAGGGTAAAATGGAAGACTAAAGCCCTTTGAAACGTCTCCAACTTTCATATCCAAAAACGCCCGCGGCGACGCTCACATTAAGAGACTGAACCCCGCCCTCCATCGGCAGAGAGAGGAGCACGTCACACTTTGACGCCACATTGGGACGCAGCCCCTTGCCCTCGGCACCCAGCACCAAAGCTAGGGGGAAAGTCAATGGCGCACCATATAAAAGCTCTCCCTCCATAGCCGTTCCCGCCACGAATACACCCTCTCGCTTCAGTTCAACTAGGGTACGGGAGATATTGACGACCTGCGCCACCTTTACATTTGCCAATGCTCCGGCGGCTGAGCGTGCAACGGAGGCAGAAAGCGCCGCGGATCGGTCCTTTGCAATCACAACCCCGGCAGCCCCAACTCCGTCGGCTACTCGTATAACGGCCCCAAGGTTGCGTGGGTCTTGAATTGAGTCAAGCACGAAGATGGCGGGAAAGCCCTCACCTTTTATGATAGCTTCGGTAAGCTCCTCCAGCTCAGCATACTTCCACCCGCCGACGCGGAGACAAACCCCCTGATGGTTGCCTCCGGCGGCAAGAGAATCTAGCTTTGCTCGCTCAACCTGCTCAACCGATACGCCAGCTTCTTCTGCGGCGGCTAAGATAGCCTCATCGATCTTGGCCCCCTTGGCTACGAGCAAACGTTCGCAGGTCTCCGGCAGAGACTTTAGATGTTCCGCTACAGTACGGCGACCGTATAGCCACTCCTTCATCTGGATGCCTCACGGAGCTCTTCGGCGATAGCGTCCGCCGCTGCGACTGGGTCTTCCGCGTTTCTTATTGGGCGGCCAACAACTATATAGTCAGCCCCGCTATCAGCCGCCCCTGAGGGGGTCGCTACGCGGCTTTGATCGTCAAGCGAACTGCCTGCCGGGCGCACACCGGGGGTCACGATGAGGCCACTGGGCCAAACCTCACGCACCATAGCCGCCTCCATTGGAGAGGCGACAACCCCATCTATGCCGGAGTCCTTCGCTAAATTGGCTAAACGGTGAACAGCACCGGCAGGGCTGCCCTGGATGCCGAGCTCGCTGAGGGTATCGGCGGTGTGGCTTGTTAAGACGGTAACTGCAATCAGCTTTGCCGGCTCAACCCCTGCACGCTCCGCCCCCTCCTTAGCCGCCTCCGCTGCGCGCCTCATAGCTTCACTGCCTGCGAGGGCATGGAGGTTCATTATAAAAGGCCCACACGAAGCGGCTGCGCGCACGGCGCCCGCTACTGTGTTTGGTATGTCATGGAATTTAAGGTCCAGGAAGACCCTCTCCCCCCTTGACGATATCTCCTCGACTAAAGATGGGCCCTCCGAGACGAAGAGCTCCAACCCTACCTTGAAGAGGCCCACGTGGCCTGACAGCCGCTCAACCCATTCAAGGGCGCTTGCCCTTTGGGAAACATCAAGAGCGAATATTATCCTCTCATGGGGAGAGATCATTTGCGCCTCTCCACAACCCAATCAGTCGCATAGGTAACGATATCATCCAGCGAAACGCTGGACTCTTCGCCGGAGGTGCGCTCCTTGACCTCTGCTATTCCCTCAGCAAGGCCTCTAGCGCCAAGGGTTATCCTTAGCGGCACTCCAAGTAGATCCGCATCCTTGAACTTTACGCCGGGGCGCTCGTCGCGGTCATCAAGGAGAACTTCGATGCCCGCCGCCTCCAGCTTTGTCTCAATATCCCGCGCGACCCTCATCGTCTCTTCATCCTTAACCTTGAGGGGCAATATAGTCACCTCCCATGGGGCAAGCGGAACGGGCCAGCAGATACCGTTTCCATCATGGTTTTGCTCGATTGCGGCTGCAAGGGTCCGGCCAACGCCTATGCCGTAGCAGCCCATCACAATCGGCTTCTCCTTACCATCGGCATCAAGGTAGGTGGCTTTCATCGCTTCCGAGTACTTTGTGCCCAGCTTGAAGATGTGCCCGACCTCAATGCCGCGAGCAACGGTTACCGTCCCCTCGCAGCGTGGGCAGGGGTCGCCCTGCCGTATGGTCCGAAGGTCAGCCCAGCCGGTTGGAGTGAAATCCCTCCCGGGCACCATATTCTTGTAGTGTGCGTCTGCTTTGTTGGCACCGGATACAAATGATGGTAGCCCCTTAAGCGCGTTGTCCAGGTAGACGGGTGCATCTTTTATGCCCATGGGCCCTGCAAAACCAACCGGGGCGCCGGTTACCTTCATTACATCTTCGTCAGTGGCAAGCTCTGCGTAGTTAGCGCCAAGCAGATTCTTAACCTTGGCGGGGTTAGCGTCATGGTCGGCTCGTACGCAGATAACCACAAGCCCCTTATCGGTCTCAAAAACCAGGGTCTTTGCCACCTCCTCAGGTGACACCTTCATGAAAGTGGTGACCTCTTCTATCGTCCGCTGCTGCGGAGTGTCAACCAGCTCAAGGGGTGGTACGGAGGAGGAATCCGCTTCACCGCCAGCGTAGCGCACCTCGGCCTTCTCAACGTTGGCGCCGTAACCACAATCACAGGCGGCAACCTCATCTTCGCCGGAGCTGGCGAGCACCATGAACTCATGCGAGAAGGAGCCTCCTATAGCGCCGGAGTCCGCCTCGACCGCGACGAATTTAAGGCCGCACCTCTCGAAGACCTTGTTGTACGCTTCGTGCATCATCTTATAGGCCTCACCAGCCGCACTGTCATCCACGTCAAAGGAATAGGCATCCTTCATGATGAACTCACGGGAGCGCATGACTCCAAAGCGTGGGCGTATCTCGTCGCGAAATTTGGTCTGTATCTGGTAGAGGTTAATCGGCATCTGCCTGTACGAGTGGACCTCCCGCTTTACAAGGTCGGTGATAACCTCTTCGTGGGTAGGGCCCATGCAACAGTCACGACCATGGCGGTCCTGGAAGCGAAGCAGCTCCTTGCCGTAATAATCCCAACGCCCTGACTCCTGCCAAAGCTCGGCGGGCTGTACCGCGGGCATGAGAACCTCCTGTGCCCCGGCGCGGTTCATCTCCTCCCTAATGATGCGCTCGACCTTCTGGAGGGAGCGGAGCCCTGCGGGCATCCAGGTATAGATACCCATAGAGAGTTTTCTTATGCAGCCAGCGCGGAACATAAGCTTATGGCTGACAACCTCCGCCTCCGCCGGATCTTCCTTTAAGGTCGGTAAAAGCAGTTTTGAATATTGCATCTGGTTCCTTTCGGAAAATTATATAAAAAAGTTATTCGTCATCACTATGGCTAGCGGCAACCTTGCGAGCCTCATGTTCGAGCGCATCAATAAGCTTTTCGGCGGGAACTTTATCAACCACCTCGCCCTTGCGAAAGATTATCCCTACCCCCTTACCGCTTGCCACCCCCACGTCAGCTTCCCTGGCCTCCCCCGGACCGTTGACCTCACAGCCCATTACAGCCACCGTCAAAGGTGTTTCCAGGTCGGCTAAACGCGCTTCGATTTCAAGGGCCATCGACTCTATGGAGAGGCGGGTGCGGGCGCAGGTGGGGCAGCTTATCACCTCGACCCCTCGTTTACGAAGGCCAAGCGCGGAGAGAATCCACCAGGCGGTTTCAACCTCCCTGACAGGGTCTCCGGTAAGGCTGACACGCATAGTGTCGCCGAGGCCCTCATAAAGAAGTATCCCCATCCCCACCGCAGATTTGACTGAGCCGCGGTGAAGAGTACCTGCTTCAGTTATGCCGATATGTAATGGGTAGTCCCGCGCCGCAGAAAACTTCTTGCAGGCCTCGACGGTCTGTAACACATGAGAGCCTTTTATAGATACTTTTATCAGGCCAAAATCCAAATCCTCAAGGATTCTTACATGCCCAAGCGCTGACTCTACGAGGGCCTCGGGTGTAGGGCCGCCGTGCTTTACAAGGAGGTCGCGCTCCAGGCTTCCGGCGTTGACCCCTATGCGAATCGGCACTCTTCTCTCAGCCGCCTCCCGGACCACCTCCTCAACCTTCCACCTCGCCCCAATGTTGCCCGGATTAATTCTCAGCCCATCTACTCCAGCTTCTAAGGAGGCAAGGGCAAGCTTGTGGTGAAAATGTATGTCGGCAATAACCGGTAGGAGCGACCTCTCCATAATCCCTGAAAGGGCGGTCGCCGCATCATCGTCAGGTATTGCTACTCGAACTATCTCGCAGCCAGCGGACGCAAGGGCGCTTATCTGCGAGAGCGTAGCTGCTACGTCGCGGGTATCGGTATTGGTCATGGACTGTACTGAGACTGGTGCGCCATCTCCAATTGGCACCTTGCCGACATTTATCCGCCTTGTCTGACGCCGTGTTATCAAAGAAGAGCCCCCTGCCCTTTGCGCTCTATGCCGAAGTGGGAGTAGGCCGCATCGGTGGCGATTCGTCCACGAGCCGTGCGGGCCAGGTAGCCCTGCTGGATCAGGTATGGCTCATAGACGTCTTCTAAGGTGTCCTTCTGTTCGCCGATAGCCGCAGCTATTGTATCTACCCCGACCGGACCACCGCCGAAGAGATTTATTATAGTTGTAAGTATCCGGCAGTCCATTTTGTCGAACCCTTTGCGGTCCACATCAAGCGCACCCAATGCCTTATCCGCAACCTCCCTGTCGATAATGCCGTCGTGCTCAACTTCGGCAAAATCACGAACCCGGCGCAGAAGCCTGTTCGCAATTCGCGGGGTACCTCGGGAGCGCCGGGCGATCTCCCATGCCCCCTCCTCGGTTATCTCAACCGCCATTATCCCCGATGACCGGGTTACTATGGTTTTAAGCTCTTCTGGCTGGTAAAACTCCAGATGGCTCATCACTCCGAAGCGGTCCCTCAAGGGTGCAGTGAGCAGACCGGAGCGAGTCGTCGCGCCGACAAGGGTGAAGCGGGGCAGGTCTATCTTTATAGAGCGCGCAGAGGGACCCTGCCCGATGAGGATGTCCAGCTGAAAATCCTCCATGGCGGGATAGAGTATCTCCTCTACAACCGGGGATAGGCGGTGTATCTCATCTATAAAGAGAACATCTCCCTCCGATAGATTGGTCAGTATGGCAGCAAGGTCTCCGGGCTTTTCAATGACGGGGCCCGAGGTGGTCTCGATTCCGACGCCCATCTCGTTGGCTATTATGTTGGCAAGGGTGGTTTTCCCCAGCCCGGGCGGGCCGGAAAAGAGAACGTGGTCTAACGGCTCACCGCGCCTCTTGGCCGCGGCGATAAAGACTTTAAGATTCTCTTTTATTCTCTCCTGCCCTATGTACTCATCCACGGTGACCGGGCGGAGGACGTTCCCCAATGCCACCTCATCGTTTATGAGCTCCGGGGTCAGGAGGCGTTCTTCTTCCATTTATCTTTTACCTTTTCGGCGCGAGGGCCTTTAAAGCCCGCCTCACCATCTCTTCAACCGCAAATGGGCCATCATCTGAAGCAGCTACAGTTTCGACAGCCTGACGGGCGACCTTCTGCTGGTATCCGAGTGAAAGGAGCGCGTCAACCGCTTCCGATACTCCCCCAACCGAGTGCCCCATAGCCGATAGGGAGCTCGCCGACATCTCAGCGCCGACCTTGTCTCTAAGCTCGACCACCATACGCTCGGCCATCTTCTTTCCAACGCCGGAGATGGTCGTCAAAAGTTTCGTATCCCCTGAGGATATGCCCTCCCGCAAACGAACCAACTCAATCCCTGAGAGTATCTTTAAGGCCAGCTTTGGTCCAACTCCGCTGACCCCCTGAAGCAGAGCGAAAAACCACTCCTCCTCCTCCGCGGCGAAGCCGTAAAGGCTTATCTCATCCTCCCGCACTACCGTCGATATTCTAAGCGACACCTCACCGCCAAGGCCCGGTATGCGAGAGAAGGTCGCGAGGGAGGTGTGTACCCTATACCCTACTCCGCCAACGTCGACAACCACCTCACCGGGCACCGAACGGATGACTTTTCCCGTAAGGGCGGCGATCATCTGCGCACCCGAAGCGCCCCACGCATTAGGGCGTGTGCGGTTGTGCGCGAGCGGCCATGACAGATAGCCACCGCCAAAGCGTCAGAGGCGTCCGATGAAGCTTTTTTTGGTAGGGCCAGCAATCTCTTCACCATCTCCTGCACCTGTTCCTTCGTCGCTTTACCATAGCCAACGACTGCGCTTTTAACCTGCATGGGGGTGTACTCCGTGATTGGCAGGGAGGATTCCTCCAGGGCTAGGAGGATCACACCCCTTGCATGCCCCAGCTTTAGCGCCGACTGTGCATTTCTGGCGTTAAAGATCATCTCCACGCCCGACTCGTGTATTTCATTTTTCTGGACCACTTCGAGCAGCCCGTCGTGGATCCTTTTCAGTCGCGAGGGCAGCTTTTCTCCGGGCTTTGCGTTAATGGTCCCATGCTCTATGTGCACAAGCCTATTACCTGAAAGGCCCACAATTCCGTAGCCGGTTACCCGCGAGCCGGGGTCTATCCCGAGCACACGAAGCATCAGGAGTTGGCGATCCTCTCCATCTCCTCGTCTGAGATGTCAAAGTTCGCGTAGACGTTCTGCACGTCGTCGTTATCCTCAAGCATCTCCATAAGGCGAAGCATCTGGTCCACCTGCTTGCCCTCTATCTTTACAGTATTTTGCGGAATCATGGTGAGGTCGGCGGACTCCGGGGTAATCCCGGCCGCTTCAAAAGCATCGCGTACTGCCCCGAAATCTCCGGGGGCGGTTGTTACCTCCCACATATCACCGGAGGCGGCAAAGTCCTCAGCTCCAGCCTCAAGAGCTACGTTCATAAGGGTATCCTCATCAGCCGCCTCAAGGGGGATCATAAAGAAACCCTTGCTCTCGAAGAGCCAGCCAACGCACCCCGTCTCGCCCAGGTTACCGTTGTTCTTTGAAAAAGCGTGGCGTATCTCTGCAACTACCCTGTTTTTGTTGTCGGTAAGCACCTCAAGATAGACCGCTACACCGCCGGGGCCATAGCCCTCATAAAAGAACTGCTCATAGTTGGCGCCCCCCCCTTCGCCGGTGCCCTTGGCAATAGCGCGCTGGATATTGTCCTTAGGCATATTCTGCCCACGCGCCTTATCAACGGCGAGGCGGAGCCTCGGGTTCATGTCGGGGTCGCCGCCGCCCATGCGGGCCGCAACAGCTATCTCTTTTGCGAGCTTTGAGAATATCTTGCCGCGCTTTGCATCCTCACGGCCTTTTTTATGCTTAATGTTTGCCCATTTACTATGACCTGCCATATTTGCTCCTTGAAAAAAAATACAGCCAGCCGCTTGCGGCTTTCTTTAAATTGTTTCATCCGTCAAAGTGCTTGTCCTGTAACCTTTAAAAGTAACAGAACAGGGCACCTAATGAAAAGCGTGTATTGGTGCACCTTGACGCATACTCCCCACGATGGTAAGCAGGAGCACGAGACTTGACACTGACGAGGGTTAGAACATGAAGAAAATAAAGTTAAATTGGCTGTTCGTAGCGGCTTGGATTCTTTTATTCGCCGCCACCCCGGCAATCGCGGCAAGCTATATAACAGACAAGCTTGAGATTACTTTGAGAAGCGGCCCCTCTACCGAATTTCGCATAACCGACATGCTGCCCTCCGGCACCTTGGTAGAGGTCAAGGAGGAGCGAGAGGGGTGGTCGAAGGTTACTACCTCAAGCGGAAAAGAGGGCTGGGTAATAAGCAGATATATAACGCAGGCCCCCCCTGCCAGACCACTTCTTGCAAAGGCCCTAAAAGACGTTGAGAAGCTTAACGAACAGAAGGAAACTCTCTCCGCCGAACTCAAGGCGGCGGAGCGGGAGGCCGCCACGCTCTCCTCGGATAAGAAAAAAACATCCTCAGAACTCTCCTCCCTTCAAAAGGAGTTCAGCAAATGGAAGGAGGTCTCCGCCGGAGTAGTTAAGCTCCAGGAAGATTACGACAACCTTAGAGAATCCACAGAAGCGGACCGCAAAGAACTTGAGGAGCTCCGCATGGAAAACCGTCAGCTAAAAGCACGCAGGACCGTATACTGGGGCCTTTCCGGCGCGCTGGTCCTTCTGGTGGGTTACCTTCTGGGGCACCTCTATGCCGGATCTAGGAGGCAGAAAGCTGGGGGCTACCGTTTTTAACCTAGGCAAAGACGCTAAACAAAAAAAGGCCGCCTTTTATGGGCGGCCTTTTTTATTTAAAAATCAAATAAACGCTCTAACCAATCATCTTCTCGATGACTAGGTCAGCGACCTCAGTAGTTGAGTAGCCCATCTTGCCCGCTGCAAGAGATTCCAGTTTGTTGCCGGTAACCCACATCACAGCATCTTCGATCGCTTTGGCGGCATCCTCCTCGCCGAGGTGGTCGAGCATCATCGCGCCAGCGCAGATGGCCGCGAGGGGATTAATTACATTCATACCGGTGTACTTTGGAGCGGAGCCGCCGATTGGCTCAAACATGGATACGCCCTCGGGGTTTATGTTGCCACCTGCGGCAATACCCATTCCGCCCTGAATCATTGCGCCCAGGTCGGTGATAATGTCCCCGAACATGTTGTCGGTGACGATTACATCAAACCACTCGGGATTTTTCACCATCCACATGCACGTTGCATCGACATGCGCGTAATCGCGTTCGATCCCCGGGTAGTCCCGCTCGCCAAGCTCATTGAAGGTCCGTTCCCAAAGGTCAAAGGCATATGTAAGGACATTGGTTTTTCCGCAGAGGGTTAGTTTGTTGTCCTTATTTCTCTTCTTAGTGTACTCGAAAGCGTACTTAAGACACCTTTCAACGCCCATGCGGGTGTTTACGGACTCCTGAACCGCAACTTCATAAGGGGTACCCTTGCGGAGGAAACCGCCTGCACCCGCGTAGAGGCCCTCAGTGTTTTCGCGCACGACCACGAAATCGATATCCTCAGGGGTTTTGTCCTTTACAGGAGTGTAGACTCCGGGAAAGAGCTTCACCGGCCTTAAGTTTATGTACTGGTCAAGTTCGAAGCGCAGCCTCAGGAGTATTCCCTTCTCAAGGATGCCGGGCTTGACGTCGGGGTGACCGATGGCGCCCAAAAAGATTGCATCATGCTGGCTGAGGTCTCCAACAGCGCTCTCCGGCAGCACCTCGCCAGTTGCGAGATAGCGGTCTCCGCCAAAATCGTAAGGTGTTTCGTCGTACTTGAAGCCAAACTTATCGGCGGCGGCGGAGATAACCCTCATCCCCTCCTTCACGACCTCAGGGCCGGTGCCGTCGCCGGGCAAAATGGCAAGGTTGTAGTTTCTGGACATTCAAATTCTCCTTCGGCGGCAAAGCGTATAGCCGCCAGTAATTCCAAGGGAGCCATGCTCCCTACACAAAATCGGAAAGAATAGGTTATTACAAAAATTTCCCTATTCCACAAAGCGTTTTTTCAAAAAAAAGCCAGAAAGCATTATGCTTTTGACTATGCTAAACTACTCGCAACAGTTATTTAACTTGGAGAAAAAAGAGCCGCCCCATGGGCGGCTCCGAAATTTCTGCAAAGAGGGGGGGGTCAATCCGCTATACGGCCCTCAACCACGATCTTTTCCGGAATAGCCTTCTTCGCCCACTCCTTATCCTCTTCTTTGTGGCAGCTTAGACATGCCTCTTCTTCCGATAGAGGTTTTATATTGTCAACGGGCTTAAAGTGGAAGTCGTGGTGTTCAGGCTCTGGCGCCCATGTCACTTTGCCGTCCTCAGCGATGGCTTCTACAGCAAAATCTTCGGGGTCCTCCTCATCATGGCACTCCGAGCAAGGCATCTTGGGCTTGGAGAAGTCAAAGCGGTGGTCATGAATTGAGTAGGTACCCCACTCATCAACAACCTGTGGATTATGGCAATCCGTACATCCGGCCTGCTCCTCAGTGTGGCCCGAGTGCTTCTCAAGATTTTCCCACCTGTCTTTGTGGCAAGTACCGCAGTACTCGCTGCGGCTCATATAACGCTCCTTGGACTCGGTGGCGCCACGGTCAAAACCGCAAACCTCACAGGCACGATTCGTAGAGTAGAATTTTGACTGGAAGAAGTAATACATCCTCTTCCTCTCCATCGTGTCCATCGTGCCCCAATACCATTTTTTACTTTTCGGCTTGGGCATAAAGAAATCGCTGGAGTATTTGGAGAGGTCGTCGCCGGGAACGTAACCAACCGGAAAGGGGTATTTATTATATGTGGTATCCGTGCCATCGGTATGGCAAGCCATGCAGATCATCTGAGCGGTTGTTCTGTCAAGGTTCAGCGGGTTCACGATGAGCCCTGGGTCCCCATCTGACTCAACATGTTTCTCGCCCGGCCCATGGCATGACTCACAGCCTATTCCAGGCTCGAAAAAGGTCTCCGTCTCAGGGTCAAATCCTACCGTATGGCAACCGTCGCAGTGAA
This sequence comes from Deltaproteobacteria bacterium, assembly GCA_002869015.1. Classification (GTDB taxonomy): domain Bacteria; phylum Desulfobacterota; class Deferrisomatia; order Deferrisomatales; family BM512; genus BM512. Next base: position 11,171 of record PKTT01000033.1, on the reverse strand, counting down.
CATTATAAGGCTCCTGACGCCAGTTCCATATCGAGTATGGCTCCCATGCACGCTTGGGCACGTTCCAGTATTTGGGCAAAACGTAGAGGGTACCATCTATCTCCGTGATATATTTTTGCACCCAATGGTTGCCGACGGTGAAGACTATGTCATCCGTGGTAAAGGGTATAGCATCGGTGAACTCAGTTGCTAGTATCGCAGCGGGGTCCTTCTTCGCGTCCACCAGCATTTTGGAATGGGGGGTGCGCCGCCACTGTTTGTAAACGTCCTCATGGCACTCTCCACAGGCATCACTGCCGGCATAGCCCTTGAGACCGCCATAATTCGCGTGCGCAAAAACAGTGAAAAGCAATACTAAAGCTGCGCATAAAAGCGCGGCGGCTAGGTTGCGGCGGTAATACACTATCCCTCTCCTGCGAATATGCAAAATAAATCACTTGTCAAGATTTAGAATATACCCACTTACCTTGAAGCTAATCAAGAGTTATCGGTCCAAGCACCTTCAGCCATTAGGGGGTACACCTTTTCACGCGCATGAAATATGATTGCAACTGACTCACTCGCAACACGAAAAGGACCATGATGACAAAAACTCTCTACAAGTTCCTCGAAATACCCTGCGACATTGAGCTAGCGCTTAAAAATTTCGCCCTGGAAAATAGGGTTGCAGTGGACCTTGAGGCCGATGGGCTCTTCAGCTATCGGGACAAGGTCTGCTTAATCCAGATTGCGGGCAAGCAGGGTGTGACGATTATCGACCCGCTCAAAGGCGCCGGGGCGCTCTCGGGCTTCAAGCGCCTCCTTGAAGAAAGGGAGATTCTTAAGGTTTTTCACGGTGGCGATTATGACATACGCCTATTGAAGCGCGACCTTGGCATCAAGACCGTTAATATCTTCGACACAATGATTGCTTCTCAACTGCTAGGCAAGGAGGCTATAGGACTTGGCGCTCTTTTAGAGGAGTATTTTGATATTCATACGGATAAAAAATTTCAAAAGGCCAACTGGTCAGAGCGACCGATCTCAGGTGAAATGCTCGAATACGCCGCCCTTGACGTTTCCAACCTGATTGAGCTTGCGGACATTTTAAAGGGCGAGCTTAAAGCCAAAGGGCGCCTCCCCTGGGCCGAGGAAGAGTTCTCCCTCATGGAGCAGGCCGAGCCCCCCCCGCAAAAAGAGGTGAGCAGCTTCGATGTAAAGGGCGCTGGCAAATTCACGCCAAGGCAGCACGCAATCTTGCAGTGCCTCCTTGAGGTCCGAGACAGGGTAGCCGCAGAGTGGGACCGCCCTCCCTTCAAGGTTATCTCCAACAAAGTGTTTATGGAGTGGGCGCAGAACCCCCCTAAAAACCGAAGAGAAATCATCGAAACCAGGGGTGCATCGAAAAATATTTTAGCCAAATTGTCCGACCAGCTCCTCGCGGTAATTAAAAGCGCTGAATCGCTACCCGCTGAAAAGCTGCCAAAGAGACCACAATTCGAGCGCCGCCCCCCTCTCTCTGGAGAGGAGAAAAAATGCCTCTCAGCTTTGAAGGAGGCAAGGAACAAAGTATCTGAAGAGTTGGGCATAGGCGGCGGGCTTATAGTCAACTCGGCGACCCTCGAAAATTTGGCGCGCCTGGAAAAAGATGGGGCAAAAGAGCTCCTTGAAGAGTCCCTCAAGGGGTGGCAGCGGGAAGTTGTAGGAGATATTCTTTTAAACATTATCCAATCTTAAAGGAGGTGGATTATGATCAGAGTTATCATAGAGAGGAAGGTTGCCTCCGCAATGGAACTTGCCTTCCACCAAGCGACTAAAAAGGCGCGTATAGGAGCAATAGCAATGGATGGTTACCTCGGAGGCGAGACCCTCCGGGATGTGGAGAACCACCACCATTACATCATCATCTCAACATGGAAGTCTTTGGGCCACTGGAACCAGTGGCTTGCCTCTGAGGAGCGGCAGCAGCTGGATATGGAGCTGCTCCCCTGTCTTGAGGAGCCGGAGAGCTTCACTGTTACAGAGCTTGTCTGACTGCTCTTCTAAATAGCCTTTAGCGCAAGTTGTCTTTGGAAAATTTACACACGCCGTAATTGCGGCGCTTTTTGGAGATCGGACATGACCGACGACGACCTGCTCGACGAGCTGCTCGGCGATGCGAGGAGTGAGATAGACTCGATTGATGATCAAATCCTGAACCTTCTCGAACGCAGGGCAAGGGTCGTGGCTCGGGTTGGTGAGGTGAAAAAAGCCAACAACCTGCCTGTTTTTCACCCGGCTCGTGAAGAGGACCTCATCTACAACCGGCGTAGAGAGGCAGCAAAGCTTGCCCTGTCGCCTGAGATGGTTGAGGACATCTTCAGGACAATCATGCGCTCATCGCGGATCAAGCAGACCAAGACAATGGCGCAAAAGTGCGTGATGCCGGGGGCAAAGGTTCTTGTAGTGGGCGGGGCAGGCGCTATGGGGCGGCTCATCCACGGCTGGTTCTCCGCGGCGGGGTATGACGTTTGCATTTTGGAATCCGATGATTGGGGCATGGTAGAAGAGAAGGCTGCTGGGGTTGATTTAGCCATACTGTCTGTCCCGATCCACAATACTGGAGAGGTAGCTGAGCGCCTTGCGCCGCACCTGGCGCAAGACGCAATCCTCGCTGACGTCACTTCAACCAAAAGCGAGCCGATGGAGCGGATGCTTGGAGCCCATCCAGGCCCGGTGCTTGGTCTGCATCCGATGTTCGGGCCTACCACAGATTCCCTGGACAAGCAGATAGTCGTTGTCTCACCGGGGAGAGACCCCGAGGGATGCCAGTGGGTAGTTGAACAGCTGGCGGCATGGGGGGCAGTTACGGTAGCCGCTTCAGCGAGGGAACATGATGAGGTTATGGATGTTGTACAGGGGCTACGTCACTTCGCCACCTTTGCTTTCGGGCAATTCCTCTCAAAACGGAAGATATCCCTTCAGCGCACCCTCGAATTTTCAAGCCCCATCTACCGTCTCGAACTAGATATGGTGGGGCGGCTATTCGCACAGGACCCTACCCTATATGCCGATATCATATTCTCAACTCCTGAGCGGCTGGAGCTTCTTAGGGGCTACGTTGAATCCCTGGAGGACAATATAAATATGTTAAAAGAGGGTGACGTGGGGACCTTCATGGAGGAGTTCGCAAAGGTTGCAGAGTGGTTCGGCCCCTTCAGCGACCAGGCAATCCGGGAATCGAGTTACCTAATTGAAAAGATGATTGAGCGCTTCTAATGGACGAGCGTGTGATAAAAACAAGGGATGTGTTGAGGGTGGAAGCAAGCATCCCCGAGGGCCATAAACATTTACGCACCACCATAACCCTCACCGGAGGAGAAAAGCTCACCCTCCAGGAAGCGACCGTAGCAGCTATCGTGAGAGCTTACACCCACATCAAGACCCATCCCACGGCTACCACCTTGACCCTCAGCGGAAAGACCCTTGGTTCGCCAAAGAATGGCTTCGCCGAATGGCAACTCCTCGAAGAGGATGGATGATAATTTTAAGTGGCTGTTAGCGGGTTCACTCCAAAAGAGATTAGAAGCTTTGTCAGAGAGATTAGCGGCAAGCCGATAAGTGAAGTAAAATCCCTACCTTGAAGTTCATCCATCAATGCTATGCCAAGCCCCTCCACTTTAAAGGAACCAGCGCAGTCCAGGGGTGACTCCCTCATTATATAGGACTCAATCTCCCTACGTGAAAGCACTCGGAGCTTTGCCGTAAAGGTATCCAAAAGAGACTCTTCACGGTCATTACACACTAGGGCAACCCCGGTATGAAAGCTGACCTCCCTCCCGCTCATACGCTCAAGCTGCGCTATAGCATTATCAACCGTATAGGGTTTGCCGAGCACTTGGCCGCCTACCTCGGCAACCTGGTCTGAGCCTATTACAATACGGTCGGGATTTTTTAGGGATACCTCTCGTGCCTTCCCAATGGCATGGCATAGTGCAAGCTCAGGGGCAGAGAGTTTTTCATCCGCCCTCTCCTCATATCCTGGAGAGACCATCTCGAAGGGCAGCCCGAGTCGCTGCATAAGCTCACTTCTGTAAACGCTTGTGGAAGCCAGAATCAATGGCCTATTCATCCCTCACTCTTTTCCATACTGCCCCACCCCTTAAAATCGGGGTCTGCGCTTTTAAAAAACTCCTCCGCCCTCAGCATTGCATCATCCCAACTTTTAGCTCCCCCAACCCGCATCGCCATATTGTGGCCGAAAGGGAAGTTTTTTGAAAAATATTGGGTAAAGGCTTTTAGCCTTATGAGCCGCTGGTGCTCTTTGAAGGATTCAACAAGCAGGGCGGCAAATTTACTATATATATCGGGAAGATTTGGCGTTTTAACGCTGAGCTCTTTTCCGTAAAGACCATTTGCCAACTCACTAAACAACCATGGCCTAGTTATGGCCCCTCGCCCCACCATCAGGCCATCGCACCCGGAAATTTCCAAAGCCCGCCGCCCATCATCCACCGAGAAGATCGAACCGTTTCCAACGACAGGAATTTCCACCCAGCTTTTGACCTTGCCTATCCAATCCCATCGAGGGGGGCGGCCGTAGCCTTCTCCGCGCAATCTGCCATGAACCGTTATCAGGTCAGCTCCGCAGCCCTCAAGCATTAAGACAAAATCTCTCAGATAACCCTCATCCAGGGTCTCCCCCAAACGGACCTTTGCCGTAAGGGGGAGGTCGGTGGCCGCGCGCGCTGAAGAAAAGAGCAGGGCAGCGGCTTCCGCTGATTCCATCAATTTGGAGCCGCCCCCCATTCTTCTAATCGGCGGCGCGGGGCATCCAAAGTTTATATCAATGACTTCGGCGCCGACGCCAGCTGCAACTTTGATTGCGGGAAGAAGCTCATCGGGAGTGGCTGCTAGTAGTTGGTATGCAAGGGGGCTCTCGGCATCCGTTCGCTTAACCAGAGCTGACCTGTTGGGATTTTCCGAGGGGAGCCGCTTTGCCGCCAGCATTTCGGTGAAAAAGCAACCGACCCCACCGAAGTGAAGAAAAAGTCTCCTCATTGCGGAATGGGAGAGCCCCGCCATGGGTGCGTTAAAGAGCGGAGGGTCAACCGCCAGCCCTCTAAGTGAGAGGGCGCCCCGCCCCACTAGCGAGGAGTCCATACCCCCAAGACCTCGATTGCCGGAGAGCTTAGCTCCTCCTCACGGGGGGGAGTTTCAATAGTAGTCTGATTTTCCGGCTGCCAGGATAATACACCCCCGGAGATATCCACGGAGGAGAGGATAGCGCCTAGCGGAAGTCCGGAGTCCAGGGCCTCTATAGCCCACGTCGCAGCCCCGCTCTCCACCAGACGCAGGTCGACTCTATCAAACTCAGCTAGAGAGTCAAGCTCAGCTTCTATACGTTCAACAAGCAGGGGAGAGTTGATTCCAGTGACCTTGAGCTTTAGTTGGTACTTTTCAGGGCCGGGCATCCAGCCGGATTTTGTTATGAGCGAGAGCCCCTCTTGAAAAAGTCTTTCGCCTACTCCCTCACTACCCTTAGCATCGGCTATCTCTGGGGCGGCGGCCTCACCGGTATAGCTAACATCAGCCTCGCCAAGGAGCGAGCCTGAGACAACATCAACCAACCAGAGGTGCCCCTCAACAAGCGCTTCGTAGGTGGGGCCCGCTTCTATCTCCTCCATTATCTCCTCAAAGGAGGCGTCGCCAAAAGAGAACTCTTTTAAGCGTGGTGCATTCGCACCCGCTTTTTCAGCGTCTTTTTGCTTATCGAAGCTCCAGGAGAAACCGAAAGGCTTGCCCTCGGAATTTTTTTCAGCGGGCTCTTTGCCCTCCAGACCGGGTTTATCGTCACCACCAGCGCCATCCAAGTTTTCCTGGTCAACGTCAAAGCGGGCGGGGTCCGCGGCAAGTATGGCTATAATATTGGAGCCCTTAGCCAGCGCCTCTTCCCTCATCGCGGTAAGCGGCCCGTCAAGCTCATCCAGCCCCTTCAATGGCTCGATGAACTCAATGTTGACTATTGATTCATCTTTCTTTGATGGTTCAGCGGCGGCTGTATTTTTCAAAGCCTCGCCTTTAGTGGCGTCCTTTGAACCCTCATCCTCCTCGCCGTTTACCTGGAAGATCAGGTAGGGGTCAACAGGAGCAGCCTCTGCGTAAACTTTAAAGCCCTCCTGTCTAAATCGCTCGGCAACCCTCTCAAAAGCAGAGCTGCTCCTAACGCCATCCATTTTATAGAGCGATAAGCGAGGGAAGGCGTGTAGCTTGCTTATGGCAAAGCCCATACGCTCAAGCTCGGATTGAACCCTAAGGTCATCTACTTCAGCCTCAATGGATAGCTTGAGGCGGCCGCGCCTGACCTCCTCGTATGGAACCACAAAGCGCGATATATAGCTGTTGGGGTTGGCGAAGAAAGCCCTGGATATCTCTCTGCGGCGGGAGGCAAAAGAGGATGCGTCGACGTGTCGCTTTACGACCGTCGAGACTGCCTCGGAGAGGGCTCCCTTAATGGCCTTGCTCCTCGCCTTGGCGCGATCTCCACCCTCGACATCAACGCCCACCTCGGCAACGACCGCGCTCGCCGCCGAAATGGCGGGCAAGAGCAGCAAGAAAACAATTAGCGCTAGGGAAAATGCCCTAGAAATTTTCGTAGATTGCCTCAAATTTTTTCAGCGGGGTGAATGGGCGCACCGATTCGATGGCATGTTTGTAGAGCAGGTGATAGGTGTCGCCGGACTTTAGCACGACACAAAAATTGTCGAACGCTTTAAGCGAACCCTCAAGGTCAACTCCGGAGACGAGCCTGACGGAGACCTGAGCTTTTTCCCGGCGAACATTATTGAGGTACTGATCCTGAATATTTATCTTAGTTTTGACCATTTGCTCCCCCTTTTGAAGGCACGCAAGCCTTTCAAGAGAATGTAATGGATGAGTAGGTAATTGTATCTGTATCTACTTGTTTTGCAAGAAATTTATAGTTTCAGCAACCACTCGCTCGACCTCACCGGGTGTTATCCGGGTCCCCTCCATACGCCTGAACCAGGTCAACTGGCGCTTGGCAAACCTGCGCGTTGACTGTTTGATAGCGGCAATCGCATCATCGAGCGAGACCTCACCCGCCAAGTGGGAAACCAGCTCTTTATAGCCGATTGCGCGCATAGGTTCAATATCGCGGGGAACCCCTGCTGCAAGGAGTTTTTTAACCTCCGTGACCCAGCCTGCGCTTATCATTTCCTCTACCCGGCGATTTATCCGCATATATAGAGACCCCCGCTCAACCTCCATTATAAATACCTTTGCGTCAACCTCCCGTTCGGCAAAGGCGTGCTCCGCCTGCACCTTCGACAGCGGCACACCGGTAAGTTGCCAAACCTCAAGACCCCTAAGCACCCTTTTCTTGTCGTTGACGTGAAGTTTTGCGGCGAGCAAGGGGTCCACCCGCTCCAACTCCCCATAGAGGCAGGCTGCCTCCCCCTTGTCCCACCTTTCCGAGAGCAGCTTTCTAAGGGCTACATCTTTGGGCGCCCCCTCGACCAGCCCCTCAAGCAGCACCTTTATATAAAGGCCGGTGCCCCCAACAACTATTGGGAGCCTCCCCCGCTTTGAGATATCAGATATCGCCAGGAGGGCATCCCTCCTGAACGCTCCGGCGCTGTAAGTGCTTCCTGGGTCCGCAACATCTATAAGGTGGTGTGGAACCTCAGCGAGCTCTTTAGTGCTCGGTTTAGCCGTGCCTATATCGAAGCCGCGGTATAGCTGCATCGAATCGGCTGAGACGAGCTCTCCCCCCAGCCGACGGGCGAGGTCCATCGCCAAGGCGCTTTTGCCGGACGCAGTGGGCCCTGTGACCACCACAACTTTTGGTATACCCACTCGCCCGCTACCGCCTATGAAATAGCCCCTCGACACGCTCTCTGGAGAGCTTTACGAGGAGGGGACGCCCATGGGGGCAGTGAGTCGGATTCTTGAGGCTGCCGAGCCGGGTCATCAGCGCGCGCACCTCTGTCTCATCTAGCACGCGGCGCGCCTTAACGGCTGCGGCGCAGGCCGCCCTTGCGCAGAGCGGTTCAGCAATATCTTTTATGGGGTCACCGGTGGTCTGGGGCGATTCGCCGCCGAGAAGGTTTCTCACCATAAGCTCCACTTCCGCGGCCTTTAGCGACGATGGAGCCTCCACTATAGAGATGGAGTTCCCGCCGAAGCGCTCAGCCCGCACCCCCAGATGCTTTAAAAGCTCCTCTCGCTCCTCAAGTGCGGAGAGCTCTCCGGGGGTACACTCCAGCACTATTGGAACCAACAGCGAAATACCCGGTGAGGAGGAGTAGCCATCCAGAAACTTCTCATAGAGAACCCGCTCATGCGCGGCGTGCTGGTCGAAGATTACAAGCTCCCGCTTAGCCCCGGCTTCAAAGATAAGGTAAGTAGCATCAAAGTCCCCCAGGTAAAGGAGGCTACCGTAGGGGGTCTCCATCTCCCTGCCGGCGGGGATCGCCTCAACGCCACCTCCCGAGATGCCCCCCCCTCCAAAGGGGAGCCCCTCCCCCTCCTTGTAAAGATTTCCTGCCTTGGCAGTCGATGGCGGGCGGTATCCTCCTCTGTAACCGTCGCCGGAGCCGCCATAGCCCCCTCCCCCTTGGGCGATCTTTGCGGCGTAGCCCTCAAGCGCATCCTCCACCCGCCCGGCGCCGCCTCTCACCTCCTCGGGGTATCTCTCAGAAAAGTATTTAGGCGCTGAGTTCTCCCCTTCGACCACCCAGGGAGCTTCAGCTAGCGCCTCAGCTACATGTAGCAAGACGGCCCTGAATATCTTCCCCTCATCCACAAAGCGCACCTCACGCTTCGCAGGGTGGACATTTACATCCACCTCCTCCGGGGGTAGGTCCAGCCAAAGCATAGCCACCGGGTAGCGGCCCGATTCGATTAGGCCGCGGTAACCCTCCATCAAGGCGCGAAATAGTATCTTGTCATTCACCGCGCGGCGATTCACGAAGAGGTTGACCCCTCGACGGTGCCCGCGCCCCTCATGGGGGGCGGCGAAAGCGAAGGTCAACCTCATCCCCCCCCTCTCCTCTGCGCGCCAATAGAGCCCCCCCTTAACCCCGGAGACCTCTGCGCTGCGATCTGCCAGAGATTGCCCGGTCGGTAGAGAGAGGAGTAAGCGGCTCTCAGTCTTAAGCTCAAAACCTATATTGTGATGAATGAGGGCTAGGTGGGTCATAACCTCAACGACATTACGCAACTCAGTGGCGTCGGCCTTAAGGAACTTACGGCGTGCGGGGATATTGTAAAAGAGGTCTTCGATTGATATCCGCGTCCCCTTGGGCGCTCCGACCTCCGATACCTCCTTTACCTCTCCCCCCTCGACGAGGATGCGCGTAGCGATATCCCCGCCATCCTCCTTTGTTATAAGCTCCACGCGGCCGACAGAGGCTATTGATGGGAGCGCCTCGCCTCGAAAGCCGAGGGTTGAGATCCTGCTCAAATCATCTGCGCTCTGTATCTTTGAGGTTGCATGCCTCTTTAAAGAGAGGAGAGCATCTTCCCCTGACATCCCCTCACCGTCATCCTCGACAATGATAGCGGCCTTTCCAGCGCCGTTAAGCTCAACCCTGACATGCGAAGCGCCGGCATCAATGGAATTTTCCACGAGCTCTTTAACTACGCTGGCGGGCCGTTCAACCACCTCACCGGCTGCTATCTTGTTGGAGAGCTCCTCCGGCAAAAGATGTATTTTATTCATATCTCTTTTTCTACCTCCGGCGCCAATGTTACACCCGCCTTTACCTCACCTCAAGGAGGTTACTTCCCACGATCATGTGAGCTTATATTCTGAGATCAGTATTTAAATTTTATCGTCGTTTTAGTTTGAGGATAAATTCAAATTTGATCTTGGCCTTAAATTTGCTATTGGTGACTTTTTTACTAATACAGATCGCCCGCTTGTGATGTGTTTTCAAATTTCTTCTTTAACCACCTTGAAAAACGGATCTGATTAGATATTGAATAAGCTATTTAAAGAGCAAGAATATATCTAATCGAATTTTTTGTTTGTATGTCTATTGTGCTTTTAGCTCTTCGATGCAAAAAAACCTTGCGGGGTATTTTTATGGCGAGTATAATCCCCGAAAATCACATCAGGCTCCGGCTTTAGCGCCATCGTAGGCGCTGGGTGTACGGAGCAATGTGTGCACAAAGTCTTGACACGGGCTTTCGTGCATTGCTAGGCTTCACACCACACGAGCTTTCATCGCTGCGGGCGATATTGAAAGGCTGGCCTTAGGGGCCACAAGGTGCTGCTAAGTTAGGCGGCTAGTGTAAACCCTGAGAAGGAGGTCGAAGGCTCGAAAATTTTTTTGTGTATTAGCAAGCAGCATTTGGCAGAATTTATCTGGTCAAAAAAATGTGCACCTCAGGTGCGAAAATTTGTGTCAACTATTAAAAGGAGGACACAGTAATGAACAAGAAACTGACTATCGCTCTTACCGGCGCGCTCGCCCTTGGCATGGCCGCCCCTGCACTCGCTGACACCACCTTCAGCGGCTTCCTCTACCTGTCACCCACCCTGGAGACCCCCTTCGGCTCCACGGATGACACAGAGACCTTTACGGTGGACCAGCGCTTCCGCTTCAAGATGATCAACACCCCCAGCGACCTCGTCAAGATGACCTGGTATGCTGAGGCTGACAACGTCTGGGGCAAAAAGGAAGGCCGCCTCGGTGGTGCAGAAGGCGCTCATCAGGGTGGTTCCGGCTGGGCCGCTGACTCCATCAACGTAGAGACCAAGAACATGTTCGTCACCATTGACGTGCCGGACTCCCCCCTCAACATGAGCCTCGGCGTACAGCGCACGGGCGACACCGCTCTCTTCGGCACCTTCAACAGCCAGGACGTCGCGGCCGCCAAGTTCAACTACGACATGGTCACCGCCGGTATCATCTTCCCCGACGCCGACGAGACCGAGATTTACTTCTTGCAGGCCGCCTACAAGGCTGAAGCCTTCGGCATCAACTTTGACGCCTACTACGACGACCAGCAGAATGGCGACGACACCACCACCCTCGGCGCAAAGGTCACCGCGACCGTAGCCGACATCAACCTCGCAGCCGGCCTCGGCATGCAGGATGGTGACTCCGCTGCTGGCTTCATGGGCGCCCTTGAGGCTGACGCCACCTTCGGCCCCGCCGGCATCGACTTCCTCTTCGCCTATT
>PKTT01000047.1 GCA_002869015.1 Deltaproteobacteria bacterium | reverse complement strand
CATGGAGAGGTCGGCTACCGGGTCGTGCGCACTGGACCAGCCATCCTTCAGGGTTACGGGGCCCATGCGGAAGCCCTTCCAGCGGTATCCTTTTACGAGGTGGGGGATTGTCGACATAGACTCCATCCCGCCGCATAGGACTACGTTACCCTGCCCGACCTGAATGAGCTGAGTGGCGAGCGAGATTGATTTCATGCCTGCGGGGCAAGCCTTGTTGATCGTCACGCCGGGGACTGAGACGCCCGCGCCGCCCTTGGCCGCCGCGCTTTTCGCCGGGTTGACGTGGTTGCCTGCCTGACGGCAGGAGCCGATGATGGCGTCGTCAAGGTCGCCGCCGTCGACGTTGGCGCGCTTTAGAGCCTCACGGATCGGGAAGGCCGCGACATCGTAGATTTTCATGTCCTTTAGGGTGCCGCCGAACTTACCCATGGGAGTTCTGACAGCGCTGACGAAGACCACTTCATTTAGGTTACGCATTTACTTCCTCTCAGCCAGATGAAAGGCGGAGGGAGAGCTGCTCGCGCGCTCCCCCTCCGGTCTTGTGTCTTCTTCTCTGTCTAACGATATGGGGAAAAATCCGGTGTACGCTTCTCGGCGAACGCGTATTTACCCTCCATAGCCTCATCGGAAGTGCCGAATACCCTCAAAATATCTGCTGCCATCTTGACCTGTCCATATGCATGGGCGCTGTCGGCGTTGAAAGCGTGCTTCAGTGCCCTGATGGCGGTAGGGCTCATGGCGGCAGCCTGTTTACCCCACTCGCGCGCTTCCTCCATCAGCTTGTCGGCAGGAACAACCTTGTTGACGAGACCCCACTGACAGGCTTCCTCGGCGGTGTACTGCCTGCAGAAGAACCATATCTCCCTCGCCCTCTTTTCGCCGACCATCCTGGTAAGCAGGGCTGTGCCCCACCCGGCGTCGAAGGAGCCGACACGTGGTCCCGCCTGTCCGAACTTAGCATTTTCGGCAGCAATGGTGACGTCACATAGAACGTGGAATACGTGTCCCCCTCCTATAGCGTAACCGTTAACGGCGGCGATGACCGGCTTGGGGATATCGCGTATTGCCATGTGAAGATCGTCGATCTCCCAAAGACCATTCTCGCTTGTGCCGTAGCTTCCAGTCTCGGCGTACTCTATCTGATCGCCGCCGACGCAGAAGGACTTTTGACCGGCTCCAGTCAATATAACCACAGCTACCTCATTGTCGGCCGTGGCCCTCTTAAATGCATGTAGGAGTTCCTCAATGGTCCTGCCCCTAAATGCGTTAAGTCTCTTCTCACGATTGATGGTGATAGTTGCGATCTGTTCGCTGACTTCGTAGGAAACGTCTGTGTACTCCATGGTCTTATCCTCTTTTCTGTTAATTTGACTGCAGTTTAATATATATCAGCCTAATAGCTTCTTCTCGGGGTCGAATGACCTCAGGAGGGCTAGCTCGCCCGGCTCTGGTTCGTTTAGCCTCCTGGGGTCCGCTTTCACTTTTACATCCCAGCCGCAGGCCCCCCTGAACTTCTCAATACCCTCGGCGAGCTTGCCCGGAGGTGTGACAACAGCGGCTATCTCCAACTCGCCGGTTTCTTTCGAGAGCTCCAGTATTCCGAGGTCCGTCGCTACGCATGCGAGACTCCCCACAGGGCTTGTTACAAAATCGACATTTTCAATGAGGCGCCTTGAGGACGCGGGCATGACCACCATGTAATCGCTGTTGCCCTTGACGAGGTCGTTCGCTCCGCCTGCGCCTACTATGAAATTTTTGCCACCAATCCAGGAGGAATTCACATTTCCCCTGCTGTCCATCTGGCCCGCGCCAAGCATAGTTAGGCACCTCTCGGAGCGGGGTCCGCCCAAGATCCCAAGGGTGTGAGTGAAATCCGAGTGAAAGAGGGACGAGCGGGTGTTGGGTGGGTTGAAAAGGTAGGGATCTCCCTTGGCGGGTCTGAAACCATAAAGTCCCGTCTCCGCAACCAGCATCGGGTGATATCCCTTGGCGCGGCAAAGCTCCTCCGCCGCCCACGCTGCAATGTGTGAGAGACCTATCCCAGCGAAAAGGAGTTCGTACCCCTCCCCCACTACCTTCGAGACGGCCTCGCGCATAGCCACGGTAGCTGCTACCTCCTCGGGGGTTGGCGGACCGGTATCCGGCGCGGTGAAGTTGCTATCGGCCTCCATAAAGGCCGCGGTATTAAGCTCCTCAAGGTAATCTTTGCCCAGACGTTCAAGGTATGATTCGTGGGTCTGGCCAAAAACCCACTCCTCCACCCAGGCGCGCATTTCATCCGGCTTGCGTGATAGGCGCCGAAGTTCAGAGCGCATCTCGTAATCCTCCGCGTAGGGCCTTACGCCGTCATCATTCCAGACGAACTGCGCCTGCGGATGCGCTCCGTAGGGAACCTCCACGACGCGAGTTACACGGTGGCCGGGGAAGCCCGGCCTTGGGCCAAGTTTTCGGAACTCCTCCGGATCAACCACCTTCTCTGCTGTAACCACAACCTTCTTGGCTGCCCAAGCACCCCAAAGGTCCTCTCCGTGGGGGCCGTAAACAACCGTGTTGCCGTGGGTATCGGCTATCGCGCCATGGACGAAAGCTACGTCAGGTACCAGAGGGGCTATTACGCCAACGGACCCTTCACCAAAGGGGTTTTCTATCTCGGCTCGCCCCTTCCCCTCCCCCAAGCCGCTGCCCAACAGGCTGTGGACAGGGATGAATGGCCAGCCAAAAGCTCCCGCCATTAGCCTTAGGGGAAGGGTCAGGTTCGTCCAGTTTGGGTCATGGCCACCGCCGCTCTCCACCATGTCGCAGAGAACCTTAGCGGGTGCAGGTGCGGGGTAGCTATTGCCCATGAAGGCTGACTCCATGCGCTTTATCGCTCCTGCTGAAGCGAGCACTGAGGCATATTCGATTAGCCCTGTGCCAACCAACTCAAGGGCTTCGGTGTCCTTGAACTGCCGCGCAACCTCAAATGCGGCCGCATGGGCCCTGTTGTGCGAAAAAGAGAATATTATCTGCGCCCCCGGCGTCACGGTTTCCCTAACGGCATCGGCAAGCGTTACATGTTTGTTCATGAGGATTCGCCCTCTATAGTCTTACTCGGCACGTGCTCAATTTCATTAAAACGTCGCCGCGATCATTTTTTACTGACGTTTTCCAACACTCAACCGGAGGTTCCGGCCTTTTTGCTTTCAGAGCGTTTGCGGCGCTCATCTACGAACGCGCGCACTCTGCTCTTGGCTTCATCCGAAACGATCAGCTCCCGCTGGGCTTCGATTTCCATCTCGAAGCCGTCGGTCCCATCTGTGAGGTACGCCTTGATGCAGCGTTTACTGACTGATAGCGCCGGGGGTGCCAGCGCCGCTATGCGCTGCCTTATTTCTCTGGCTTTACCCGGCAGGTCCTCTTTGGGGCAAGACCATTGGACCATTCCAAGCCTACGCGCCTCTTCGCCGTCGACGACCTCGCAGCCAAGGATTATCATGTTGGCAACGCCAAGGCCTGCTATTCGCGTGAGACGTTGCGTTCCGCCCGCACCGGGTATCAAGCCGAGACGCGCTTCTGGTAGTCCAAGCATCGCTTCGTTAGCGGCTATTCTAAGGTCGCATGCAAGAGTCAGCTCGAATCCTCCGCCGAAAGCTAGACCATTGATTTCGCATAAGGTCACACAATCGAGGTCCTCTATCCTGTTGAAGAGCGTGTGTAGTGACCTGTTGTAACGAACCATCTCTTCCGGGGGCATGGTGAGGCGTTGTTCTATCTCTTTTAAGTCCGCGCCAGCGCTGAAGAGTTCGAGCCCGCTCCTAAAGTGCACGACACTCAACGCATCCATCTGCTCGATCACGTCTAGCACCTGATGAAACGCCAAAATCCAGGCGTCGCTAAGAGCGTTTACCGGTGGGCGCTGGAGGATAACTTCCACCGCGTTATCTAATTTATTTATCTCGAACATTCTCTATCCTATCGGCTGTACGTTAATGTGCTGCTTGATGATGAATTTCTGGATTTTTCCGCTGGGAGTTCTGGGTAGTCTCTCCATGAAAACTAGGTCCTGGGGCAATTTAAATTTGCTTATACCGTGTTCGAGGAGGAATGCGGATAACGCATCGAGGGAGAGAGCTTCACAGTCCTCCTTCATCACCAGCGCAGCTGTTACAGTCTCCCCGAGACGCTGGTGAGGTACTCCCACGACCGCGGCCTCCTTTATATCCGGGTGGGTGGAGAGCATATCCTCCAACTCTCGAACCGAGATGTTCTGCCCGCCCCTTATGATCATTTCCTTTACTCTGCCGATTATCTTTACCGAACCCATGCCATCGTGGGTCGCCAGGTCGCCTGAGTGATACCAACCATCGGGATCTAACGACTTCGCTGTAAGCTCCGGCTCATGTAGGTAGGCGAGAAAGGTGTTGGGGCCGCGTGAGCACTCCTCACCCCGCTCTCCTGATGAGACCTCCGCACCATCCTCGTCAACAATCTTTATCTCAATACCGGGGAAGGTCTTGCCGTCGGTGAGCCAGGAGTTTTCAATCGGTGAGTCAGGAGGCATAAGGGTGTGCGGAGGACTCTCTGTGGAGCCATAGACAGGGAGCACCTTTATGTCGAGCTCCTGCGCGCGGCGTACAACATCCTCCGGTATCGGAGCGCCGCCGCATAGGAAATAGCGCAACGCGGGGAGGCGCGCATTCTTCTTTTCCAGCACCTCTATCGTGTCGCTGAGGAATACCGTCGCACCCATCGTCCAGGTCGCCGCGTCTTTCCTCATTATCTCAGCTGCCTTCTCTCCGTCGAAGCGATCCTGTAGGGTAATTGTGGCTCCCGTAGTGAGGTTTAGGACCAAACCATGCATGTACCCCGTGGTGTGGGTAACGGGCGACGCCATAAAGCAGACGTCGTCACTGGTCAGCGACAAGCGGTCTCTGAAGCAATTCTCGCCGAAAAGTATAGTGTTATGGGTGTGTACTGCTCCCTTGGGACGCGACTCGGTACCGGAGGTAAAGAGAACCGCCGCAGGCTGGTCGCTCTCGCCGTAATCGGTTATCCTTAGGGGATGCGAAGAGAGGGCTTCGTCCATTGTGACGCCAACCTTCTCAACACCTTCGCCGATGACAATGGCCAACTCAGGGCAGTAGCCCTCCTGCTTGAGCCTTGAAATGGTCTCCGTGTAGTCGACCCTTCTGAAAGAACCCGAGACGACGACGGCCTTTGATCCGCACTTTTTCATGCCGTACTCAAGGTCGTGCCTGCCGTAGGTAACGGGTACTGGGTGGATAACTGCCCCCAGCTTGTACGCTGCCAACATAACCACGGCGGTTTCGCACCAGTTGGGCAGTTGCATCGTGACGACATCGCCACAGCCAATCTCCTTGGAGGCAAGGAATCCAGCCAGCTTGGCTGCGCGATGCTCCAACTCTTCGTAAGTAAGACTGCCCCCGGCATTGTCCTTGACGGCGAT
This sequence comes from Deltaproteobacteria bacterium, assembly GCA_002869015.1. Taxonomy (GTDB): domain Bacteria; phylum Desulfobacterota; class Deferrisomatia; order Deferrisomatales; family BM512; genus BM512. The sequence continues at coordinate 16,234 of PKTT01000047.1, read as the reverse complement.
CTTGGAGGCATGGGACGAAACCTGGCGGGAGATCAATTCACCAATCGTGTCGGTACCCCAGTAACCATCTTTGTAATACTGCTCAATGGCGCGTGCAGAAGGCTTAATGTTAATCATTACTCACCTCACCTATGAACTCGGGCGGCCCTTAATGTGACTCTGTATAGAATCGAGAAGGCCGCCATCAGCCAACATGTTCTGGCCGGTTATATAAGAAGCTTTTTCGCTTATTAAGAACTCCACTATCCCAGCGATATCTACATCTGCATCGCCGATCCTGTGCATTGGAACCAACTCTTCTCGCGCCGCCTTTACCTCGGGAATGTCGTAGACCGCTTGCGAGAGCGGAGTTCTGATTAATCCCGGGGAGACGCAGTTAACCCGTATGCCGTCTTCGACCCACTCCTGCGCCAACTGGCGTACGAGCATTATGAGCGCCGCCTTGCTCGGGCTGTATGCACCCATCTTCGTGTAGGGTTGAATTCCGGACATTGAGGAAATAGCCACAAAAGAGCCCCCTGATTTCTTAAGCCAGGGGTGGGCAGATGCAGCTAAAAGCCAGGGTGCACGGACGTTTACATTGAAAACTTTGTCCCAGCTATCAAGATCCAACTCTTTCAGCTGGTTTGGAATGGAGATGCCTGCGTTACTTATTACCGCGTCGATACCTCCCATTAACTCAGCGGCCTCCGACACCAGCCTCGCAGGAGTCTCCGGAGCCGAGAGATCTCCCGTCAATGCGTACAGCCTCCCACCAACGCCGAGACCCTCAAGTACCGCTTCAAGCTCTTCCGGATGCCTTGAGGCACAAGCCGCTATCTCTGCACCAGAAGATGCCAATTTTCGGCATATAGCGGCTCCGATCCCTCTACTAGCGCCTGTGAGTAGTATTTTTTTCATCTTGAATCCTATCTCCGCCGTTCTTTCCGCATGCCAACGAGCACGTATATTTTATAGGGGGTGCCTTCCCAACAGCTGTCGTGCTATTACCAGCCTTTGTATCTGACTAGTCCCCTCGGCTATGTGGTAGCACTTCACATCCCTGTAGTAACGCTCAACTGGGAAGTCGGCGTAGTAGCCGTAGCCGCCGTGAACCGTGATCGCCATGTCACACACCTTGAGCGCTATCTCGGCTGCGAAGTATTTCGCCATCGCCGACTCCATCTTAATAGGCATGCCCTGGTCGTACATTCTGGCGGCGTTGAGAGTCAGGAGCCTTGCCGCCTCGACCTGGGTCGCGGCTTCGGCAATCGGAAATGATACGCCTTGGAATGCGGCTATTGGCTTATCGAACTGTGTACGCTCGTTGGAGTATTCAATAGCAGCTTCCAGCGCCGCCTGCGCCAGCCCCACTATCATTGACGCCACCTTAACTCGGCCGCAGTCCAAAGCTTTTGCAAAAGCCTTGAAACCGGTCCCCTGTTCCCCGAGCATATTTTCGGCGGGCACTCTTACTTCGTCGAAGTAAAGGGAGGTCGTGGGGGAGCCATGCATTCCCATCTTGTGATCCGAAGGGCCTATCTGAAAGCCCGGCATACCCCGCTCAAGAATGAACGCCGACACCCCGCCCTCAGTCTTGGCCGTGATGAGGAAGACGTCTGCTATGGCACCGTTTGTGATGAACGCCTTAGAGCCGCTGATCACGTAACTGTCTCCGTATGGCACTGCTTTGGTCTTGGGGGCACCTGCGTTGGAGCCTCCGGAGGGTTCTGTCAGGCCGAAAGCGCCGAACTTTTTGCCCGAGGTAAGGTCGAAAAGGTATTTGTTCTTTTGTTCAAGGGTTCCATGCTCATCAAGCAGGGTAGCAACGAGGCTCATGTGTGCATTTAGCGAGTTACCCACTGCGCCGCTTGCCTTTGAAACCTCCTCAAGAATCAGGCAACCCGTCACTGCGTCACACCCTGAACCCCCAAAATCAACGGACTGGGTAGCACCCAGATAACCCATCTCCCCGAGTTCTTTGAAGAGTTCGAGCAGAAACTCGTCCGTGCTGTCTAGCTCCTTTGCCAAGGGCTCTATACGACCCTTCGCGTATTTTTTGACCGCCTTCCATGCGTCCAATTGATCGTTTGTGAGGTGATACTTATTCATCTGTAGTCCTTTGGTCTCGGTTAAGTGAGCACCCTTTACATCATCGTATAGCCGCCGCTGACACTGAGCGTCTGACCCGTGATATTGCCCGCACAGTCAGAGGCGAGAAAGATTACGGCGTTGGCGGTATCATCGGCGGTGCCGATCTTCCTCAGCGGGTAAGCTTTAACGGCCTTCTTTAAAACTTCGTCGGTGAAGGTATCAATCTGGGCCTGCCAATGGCTTCCCTTGCCCATGTTCTCCGGCTTGGGCGGGGTTAATCCAGGGCACACTACGTTGAAACGGATACCATTCCTGCCCAACTCTTTGGCGAGTGACTTTGAGAAGGCGATGACACCACCCTTGCTGGCCGCGTAAACGGCTTCCCTGAACTCGCCTGCCCTGCCGGCATCAGAGCCAACGCTAACAATGCTACCGCTGTTCTGCTCCACCATGCGGTCTAGGACCGAGCGAGTGCAGTGGATGACGCTCCAGAGGTTCATATTTACCGTTTTAGCCCATTTTTCTTTGTTCTCTTTCATAAAATAGTCGTCGAGAGTGCCACCGACGCTATTTACAAGAATGTCAATATTTCCATATTTTTCAACTACCATGGCAACCATGTCGTTGACTTGGACATCATCAGTCACATCGGTTTTGACAGCGATTGCCTGTTTACCCATACCTGCGATCTCCTCGCTAACCGCTTTAGCCTGCGCCTCGTCCCAATCGACCACCACGACGTTCGCACCCTCTTGCGCGAACTTCATGCAGATTGCTTTACCTATATTGGAAGCGCCGCCCGTTACGATTGCAGTTTTACCTTCTAATCCTAGATTCATCTTCTTCTCCTTTTGCCACTAATCGGCGTTTGCTAAAAGTTATTGGTTGGCCGACCAGTCAGGATGCGGCGAAAAAAAACCGCTACCCTTTCCCGTTAGCTATAAAATTCTCTGTAGCTGAAATCAACTGTTCCGGGACCTCCGATACAGCCCTCTTTTGGTAGTCAAAGCAGACGAAACCGGCCTCCGCCAGCATCACCGTATCGCCCGTATCTTTGTTTACTGCTTTATAAAACATCCTGAACGCCTTATCGCTTACGATGGATAGATGCACCAGGAAGCGCAACGCGTCGAATGTGAAGCACTCTTTTTTGTAGTTGATGACCATGTCGCCCAGAACATCTCCTGTTTTTCCGTCGCCCAGGTCCTGTTCGGAAAGCCCCAACTCTCTTAGGTAGTTAGCGCGAGAGTCGTGGACATAAGCGATTATGGATTTGTGGTCGGCGTGACGGCTCATATTCATGTCACGCGGCTGTATGACAATGTCATATGCGTACTCGTAAAATTCCTGTTCCTCTAATATCGCTCTCATTTCACAACGCCCATTTATATGAAGCTCGGCGGCAGCCTCATCGCTCCGTCAAGCCTAATTACTTCGCCATTTATCATTTCGTTATCTATTATGTGTAAAACCAGTCCGGCGAACTCCTCTACCCTTCCGAATCTGTCCGGATATACAAAACCCTTCGAACAACCTTCCTTAACGTAATCCGGCAACTTGCTTATCATCGGTGTGTCGAAATACCCCGGAGAAATCGCATTAGCCCTGATTTTGATCGCCGCTAACTCCCTCGCCACTGGTAGCGTAAGCGCAGCTATCCCCCCTTTAGAGGCCGAGTAAGCGCTGATCCCTATCTGACCTTCGTGGGCAGCAATTGAAGCGGTGGAGATTATTACGCCCCTCTCTTCATCTTCGGCGACTTCTTCAGCGGACGACATCTCGGCGAAAAGGCTAATCATGTTCAGCGTTCCTGTCAGGTTGACGTTAATAACCTTTTTAAATTTCTCCAGCCGTGCAGCCCTATCCCCGCCTGTCAGCATCTCCCTGCCGATGGTTATGCCTGCGCAATTTACGAGAATATGCGGCGTTCCCAAAGCTTTAGTTATCTGTTCAAGGGCCTTGGCGGCCATCGATGGATCAGACACATCACAACTTGCAAAAGCCCCGCCCAACTCTTCGGCGAGCGGTTCGGCAGCGCCGGCGCTAAGATCAATGAGTCCAACCTTCGCGCCTCGCGATGCTAGCGCCCTGGCAGTCGCAGCCCCGAGACCAGAACCTGCCCCAGTTATTACCGCTATCTTTTTATCAATCTTCATATAAGGCAACCCTGTCGAGTACGTGCCGGGCCTAGGGCAGGAGCTTTTCCCCAGACCCGGCGACTTCACCACACATTGTTACTTAGGAGGTCGAATGCTCCCTTACTGCTACATCTGGCAAGCGTCATTCGGCGCGGGGATGATCGAAGCGTCGAAAGTCTTCTCAATTACTGGCTTATAGGAATCGCCTTCCTTCTTCACCTGACCTATGTAGTTGGGCAGAAGCATCTGGTGGTCCTTGGCGCGGAACTCCGCAGGGCCGAAGATTGTTTCTAACGTGGCTCCTGAAAGGGCATCTGCAACCTTTTGCGGTTCAGTGCTTCCTGCAAGGGTGACGCCGGAGAAGATAGCTTGGACGCCGTTATAGGCCTGGCCTTCGTTTTCAGTGGGCTCGCGGTTGAACTTCTTCTTCCACGCTTCCACGAAGGTTTTGTTTTTAGGGGTATCGATAGAAGCCGAGTAGCCGATATTGCCCCAGATTCCGGCCATAGCTTCAGGGGCAGCGTTAACCGCGAAGTTGAAGATAAAGGCGTGACCGATGACGCGCATCTTGTCCCTAAGGCCAAACTCCTGAGCCTGCTTGGCGAAGGAGATAATGTCACGTCCAATGAGCGCTACCCAAACGGCGTCGGAACCGGAAGCGTTAAGCTTGGAGATGTAAGGAGCGAAGTCTTTTGTGCCCATAGGTGGGTACATGACCTCGTCGATCTCCTTGCCGAGTTCCTTTGCAGTCTTCTGAAAAAATTCCGCGGAATCCCTGCCCCAGATGTAATCAACCGCTAGTATGGAGAACTTCTTCTCTTTAACGCTTTCAAGCCAGCTCTTCATCATGGTGAGGTCCATCGAGTCACCTGGGTTGACCCTGAACATACGCGGCTGGCAACCCTCTCCCGTAATTTTGTCGTTCTTGCTGAGAATTACGAAATAGATTGCGTCCCACCGATCTAGGTTCTGGGAGATGGTAAGAGAAAATGATGAGGCAATTGGGCCGATCAATAGGTTGTGCCCAGACCTGGCAAGTTTTTCAGAGCCACGCCTCGCGCCATCGGGGGTACTCTCGTCGTCGGCAACCTGTACTTCCACCTGGCGCCCATCAACGCCACCGTTATTGTTCGCCTCCTCGATGGCAAACTGAATTGCTCGATGGACCTCCTCGCCCTGTGGGGCAAAAGCGCCAGAGAGAGACGTCACCAGCCCGATCTTCACCGGATCCTTCGCAAATGAATACCCGCTGAAGAGCAGGGAGCAAACAGCTAACAATAAAACATTAAGTAAAACTTTTCTGTTCTTCATTTGATTCTCCTTATTACAAGGGTTTGTTTGTTGGCCAATCCGTTATAACTACACAAATAAATATTTTGTATAAATAGCGATTGGCACAGCATATTTACGCCTAAAATTATATCATAATATGTTTGTGTAACTCTCTGACATCAGAGCCACTTACAACCCCCCTGTCTACTATTAACCCTTTTGCCATTACGTTGAACTTGCCAACCACTCTAACTATTAGTGATAAGTTTTGTTCTATTAGTAAAACAGATGTTCCACTATTTTTGACTTCAACAAATATTTCTGCCAACTGATCCACTATTACTGGAGCCAGGCCTTCACTCGGCTCATCCAATATCAAAAGGTCAGGGTTGGCCATAAGCGCGCGTCCTATTGCTAGCATCTGCTGCTGACCACCAGAGAGCGCCGTTCCCGGAGTGGCGGACCTCTCCTTGAGTATCGGGAAAAGTGCGTAGACCTCATCCAAATTCCATTTCCCGCCCCGCTGAACCGCGGAACCCAAGATAAGATTTTCTTCGATGGTCAAGTTTGGGATTATCATCCGGCCCTGGGGCACTACCGAGACTCCCTGACGAGCGGCACTGTAATGTTTTATTCGCTCTAGCTTTTTACCCGAGATGAATATCTCACCCCTTCTTACAGTGGCGACGCCGAGGATTGCATTTACCACGGTAGTTTTGCCGACGCCGTTTCTTCCAATGAGGCCCACGCTTTCGCCCTTGTCTATAGTCAGATTTATTCCATGGAGGATATGAGCATCCCCGTAGTGGGCATTTAATTCTTTAAGTTCAAGTACAGTGCTCATGCGGAACTCCCCAGATATGCAACCTTTACCCTTTCGTTTGCTCTAACCTCGGCGGGAACGCCCTCTGCAATCAATTTCCCAGTTTCTAAAACCGAAAGTTGGTCACATATCGCGAAAACGATTTCCATATCATGCTCGACAAGCAATAATCCGACTCCCCATTCTTTTGTGAGTTTCTGAAGATGAAGTGCAAGATTCTCCGACTCCTCCACAGAAAGTCCGGCCATCGGTTCGTCCAGAAGCAAGACGGGCGGGCGTCCAATGAAAGCCAGCGCGAGGTCAAGTCTACGCTGATCCCCATAACCGATCTCTTTCGCCGGGAACTCCCTCAGGTGATAGAGGTCCATAGCCTTCATCACATCCAGTGCGACACTGCCGGGAATTCTGGCAGCGGCAAGCGCTATCTGATCCTTTACCTTCATCTCGGGGAATACACTGGTTCGCTGGAAGGAACGCGATATTCCCGCCATGCGCCTCTGGACAATGCTCATTTGTGAGATGTCCTTCCCAAAGAGGCGAACTGTTCCAGTGGATTTATTCCTTCCGGAGATGGCATCAATTGCTGTGGACTTGCCCGCCCCATTTGGACCAATAAGGCCCCGTATCTCACCCTTCTTCACGGTGAGTGAAAGAGAATCCACAGCAACTACGCCACCATATCTGACCGTAATATCACTTGCTTCCAGCGCGTTTTCTTGACTCATATTACTTCCTTCCAAAAGCCATTTTTAGTTTTGCGGCGCCGACCCTCAACCCACCCGAAATACCATCAGGCCAGTAAACAATGACCAGGATGAGACTTATCCCCAAAATGGAAAGCCAATGACTCGTCTCATAAATCAATACGTCTCGGAGAACGAAATATACTATTGCGCCTATAACTGAGCCCGTAATCATCGAACTGCCCCCAAGGATTGCGGCTATTAGGAATGAACCCGAGAGGCTCCAGTGAAGACTTTCTGGTGAAACGAAAGCGGTATAAAGAGTGCTGAGCGAGCCTGCTACAGTGCAAAGCATTGCTGAAACCGCATAGACCACTGCGCGGGGAACTACTGTTTTGTATCCGATGAAGCGCGTCCGCTCCTCGTTTTCCTTGATCGCCTCAGTAAGAGGGCCAAAACGTGTATTAAGGAGTAAATAGACTCCATAAACCACTAAGACCAGGACGAACCAGGACACGACGAACATGCTTGATGGTTTCGCATACACGGATGACTTAAGCCCATAGATAGTACTTGGGATATCGACGATCAGGCCATCTGCCCCTCCAGTAAGGCTTCGCGCCTGCGATACCAAAAGATAGAAAACCTGACCTATGGCCAATGTGACCATAGCAAAGGCGATACCAGGTGTTCTTACTATTATGAGTCCAATAAGGAAAGCAAAGATGCCAGATAAAGCTATTACTGCAACAATAGAAACTCCTAATGAAATTCCAACATATTTACTTATGAGTGCTATAAGATAAGTTGAAAGTCCATAGTATAGAGCATGTCCGAATGATACCTGTCCATTCTGCCTTATCAGAAAGGAAACACCCAAAGTCCCTATTGCATAAGCAATGGCTTGTACCATCAAAGACAGCACTGTAGGAGATGTTACTATTTTTGGAAAAACTACTCCAGCAACTAGTGCTACTGCTACTGCAACTGTTGGTATAAATATTTTGTTTTTCATTATACTCGACTTCCAGCTATACCAGAGGGTTTCCAAATTAAAACTACCAACATTAGGAGGAATGGGAGCAAGGAGGCCACATCCTGCGCATATACAGCTCCAAAAGTCTGTAGTTGCCCTACAATCATTGCGGCTGCGAATGCTCCCCCAAAACTGCCCAATCCGCCAATAACCACGACCACGAAGGAGTCGACAAGAATGTCGCTGCCCATTGTTGGAGCAAGTGAGAGGAATGGAGCTGCGACTACACCGGCTATTCCCGCAAGCGCAGCGCCAATGGCAACTACGCTTCCGCTAACCCAATCTGTGTTTACACCTTGCGTAGCAGTAGTAAGCGGGTCAGTGCTTGCCGCTCTTACAAAAAGACCAATTCTAGTTTTGTTTAACCAGAGGAAAAGGCAGGCTGTGACCAATACACCAACTATGATGATTGATAGCCTGTATATAGGGAATGGCATACCGGACAGTTCGATGGAGCCTCTAAGTATTTCAGGCGCATCAAGCGAGTAATTTGCTTTGCCCCATATTGTCTGGACGATATCTTCAAATACAAGTAACAGTCCGTATGTTACTAGTACTGTAGCTATAGGATCTCTATCTTGTAATATCTTAAAACAAAATTTATCAAGTAAATATCCTATTATTGCCATTAAAAAGCAAACCACTAAAAGCGCCAACCACTGACTGTTGGTGTATGCACTTACGCTATAACCTATATAAGCACCCAGCATGTAAAGTGAACCATGAGCAAAATTAACTACTCGTCTCAGTCCATATATTAAAACCAATCCGGAAGCCATAATTATAAGCAGCGAACCGTAAACTAATCCGTTAAGTAACTGTAAAGTAATCATCTCTCTTCGCCTTAAAACGTCAACCCGTCAACTTCGTTTGATTGGTCCGTCAGTCAATTGATAGAAAAATAAAAGTCCCTTCCCTACTTCTCATTTTCGAAAATCGTTTTGGCAAATGTCGTATTGTTCAATGCAGCTCTACCCGCATCGGTGAGAAGACCGTGCAAAAATAACGACAAGATGTTCTCGGTATACTCGGCCAGGGACATTTTCTTACGCAAATGCCAGCTTTTTAACGCCCATTCATGGGCTAACATTACGACCTGGTATGTCGTTAGGCTTATATCGACTCCCCTGAAAAAGCCCTTTTCGATGCAATTTTCGACACAGCCTGCGACGAGTGAGTTGGTTTCATGTTCCAACTCCATGATTTCAGCCCTTCTCTCTGGAGATAAGTCTTTTGTCGACCTGTAGGCCAAAAGGGTTGCCTGAATATTCTTGTCTACAACATCACAGTAGGTCTTAACGGCCACGCAGAATTTGTCGATATCATGCTCAACGGTTAAAAGCGCATTGGGTACCTCTTTGTTATAGCCGTCGATTATATTCTTCAGCACCAAGAAGAGTACGTCTTCCTTTGTTTTGACATAAAAGTATATAAGGCCCGAACTAAAACCAGCCCTCTTCGAGATCTCCTTCATCGTCGTGCCGTTGTAGGACTTGCTCCCGAATAGCTCGGTCGCAGCCTTAACGATCTGCTCCCTGCGCTTCTGGATTAACTCCTGATCCTCTATGCTGGTCATAACAACAGACACCACTGATGGCTCCTTTTGCAAGCAGCGTCATCGGCTGCTCTGGTTGGTCGGTCAGTCAACATCTTGATTTAGAAATACCTCTGTCGCAAAAACTTGTCAAACAGTTTTTTATTATTTTTTGTTTTTGTCTCATAAAAACTATTGCTTTCTTATAAACCCTAATTATTTAAAGATCTTATCAACAGCACACAATTATACGATGTTTGGCAATTCACCGGCTGGTCCAATGCCCTCGGCAATAAAAAATCATTTCTAGAAGCCATTTAAAGATTCAAGGACCTCTGCAGATCATTAGACGGCACGACTTAAAAAACAACTTTTACATACCCAGCCATGGATACATCGGGATCATAAAAACCGCCAGACTAACAGGAGCGCTTACAGCCACCTTCCCTAACTGGTGACAAAACTTCACATTAGACCAGATCACCCAGAATCTCCCCCAAACTTCTGCTCCAGGCTTCGAGGGCGGTTCTTTTTTCTTTGTCGTAACTATGGCGATCATAAACAGCTGTTACTCCCTGCTCAGCATGGTTAAGAATTCGCTGAACCACCAATCTGGGAATACCCATTCCAGTCATATGAGACGCTGCTGTGCGCCTCAGGTCGTGCGGAGTAAAAGATTCTTCGATTCCCCATTGCCTGTATCCCCTTATAACGGTCTGACTAACCGAGGCTCTGTTAATGTATTCCCCTTTTGATATCGGAGGAGGGAGAACATATCCAACTCCCCTCTCCCCAAGGACTTCCATTGCGAGGGGTGACAAAGGCACTCTGTGAGCCTTCTTGTTTTTTGATATCTCCCCCGGTATGGTCCACCACTCACCGTCTATATCTTCCCACCGCATGGTGCATATCTCTGTAGGACGTTGGGCTGTAATGAGAATCAACTGAAGTGCTTTACGTGCCTCTGAGGAAATCTTGCTGCCTGTGACACCATGCCAAAAAGCTTTTATCTCAGACTCCGACAGCACCCTCTCCTTTTGGTGCTCTGGCGAAGGTGCTTTAATACCCAAACAGGGAGACATCTCGATAAAGCCCTGGTCCAGAGCAAAGTTAAACATCTTTCGTATAACCGCCAGTAGCCTGTTAGCTGCAATAGGAGCCCTATCCGCTACATCATCAAGTAGCCTACGTACATCTACCCTCGATATATCAATAGCTTTTCTGTGACCCCACCTTGGGATGACATCCTTATCAAGTTGACGTTTATCCTCTGACCATGAACGTTTTCTCGGTTTTGCCCATTTCTTGATGTAGAAGTCGACCAACTCCACAACTTTGACGGCTTCTTTCCTGAGGTCTCTTTCTTCTCCAGGGTCAATGCCAGCATCCAGAGCAGACAATGCCTCCCTATGAGCCTTTCTAGCCTGCTCAAGAGTAGCGTGAGGATATCTACCGAGAGTGAGACGCTTCTTCCTCCCATCAAAGTGGTACATAAAGAACCAACTCTTGCTGCCACTAGGCAGGACTCTTATGCCAAATCCCTCCCCTTCCCTTACGTCATACGCAGAGCCTTTGGGAGCGAGCTTTTTTATCTTGAGGTCAGTGAACCGTTTCTTCTTGGCAACCATATTCGTGGTTCCTCTCGTGGTTCCTCTGTGATGCTGGCTTGGGCTGGCTAAACATGAACAGGCATGAGACAAGAATACAGGCGTTTTGCCTTGCATTCAAAGTATTTCTATGAGCACAATAGATAATAATGGGTAGGTATGAACAAGTATGAAACCTTGATATTAGCCGACTTTTAATCAGGTGGTCGCTGGTCCGAGTCCAGCACGGCTCAGTTTTTGGATGTAAACTTTGAATTATATCTCCAAGTCGTGCTTCGCGGCGTACCGGGCCAGCTCAACGTTGGTGCTCATGCCCATTTTTCTAAGAATTCGTGCGCGGTAGGTGCTCACGGTTGGGCGTGCGATAGAGAGGCGGTAGGCGATTTCCTTTGTGGGAATCCCTTGAACTATGAGGCGAAAGACCTGGTACTCCTTGTCGGAGAGCAAATCGTGGGGTTTTTCCACCGAGCGCCCCAGCAGCTTATCCACCACCTGCTCTTTAAGAGCCTCGCTGACATAGCGCTCCCCACGGACGGCCTTTCGTATGCACCGGATCAACTCATCGGGCACGCACTCTTTATTTAGATATCCGCACGCCCCCTCCTTTAATACCTTCAAAGCGTATTCTTCCTCGGGGTGTATGCTCAAGATGATTATAGGCAGAGCAGGCCGCTTCTCTTTGACAATACGCAACACGTCCAATCCGGACATTTGAGGAAGGGAGAGGTCCAACACCACGACATCAAAAGGTTCATTGAGAATAGTGGACACCGCCTGTGCTCCGTCGCTCGCTTCGGCCACCACCTCCAAATCAGGCGCGGTGCTGATGATCTTCTTCATCCCTTCCCGAAAGATAGCGTGATCGTCAACGATCAATACCCGCGTCATGCTGTACCCACCCCCTCTACCGTTGGATGTAAAGGCGCTGCGCTTTTATGATTCATCTCCTGAGGCGATTCGTCCTTTGCGATGGGGAGCCAGACGGTCATTCTCGTTCCCTTCCCCGGGCGCCCTTTGATAGATAGTTTTCCTCCCCGGAAGCGGACCCGTTCCCGAATCCCGAGAATACCCAGAGAATCAGGGGCCACCGTTTGAGATGCAGTGATCCCTACTCCATTGTCTTCCACATCAAGCCGTAGCCGACCCCGGACATTTTTTAGACCAACCCTAACCTGGCTGGCCTGTGCATGTCGTCGGATATTTGAAAGGGCTTCCTGGAGTATCCGAAAGAGCACCAGGCAACCGTCCGTTTTCTGCTGTGGCATCGCCTCGTCCACCTCGGCCTCACAGCATATGCCAGTCTTTTTCTCGAACTCCTTGAGTGTGCTTATAATGGCCGAGGGCAGGCCGAAGTCGTCAAAGACAGAGGGTCGAAGCTCTTTGCATATCTCGCGAACCGACTGCATTATGCTGCTGACTTGAAATTCTATTCCACGCACTTGCTGCTCCAGATTCCCAGAGGCCGCCCACTGCCCGCCGCGCAGCTGGGCCAGGTCGATTTTCAAAGCAGCCAGGGATTGCCCCAACTGATCGTGCACCTCGCGAGCTACGTGAACCCTGCTGTTTTCGCCAATTTGATGGAGATGCTCCGAGAGACGGCGCAGCTCTTCGCTGGTATCCCGAAGTTCCCTTTCGGTGGTCTCACGTGCGCGGATCTCAGCGCGCAGGCGCGTGTTCGCATCGGTAAGCTCCGCGGTGCGTTCGCGCACTTTTTTCTCCAAATCGCTCTTGGCGTAGAGCAGCGCTGTTTGCTCCTTCTTCCAGGAAGTGATGTCTCGGGCAACCATGAAGAAAAGGTTCTTCTCCCCGACTGTAACCACCGCAACGGATAGCTCGGCATGGATAGGCTGCCCATCGCTTCGGAGCAATGTCCATTCAGCGCGAAGGCTCCCCTTCTCGAGCACAGACTGAAAAAGAGCTGCAGCTTTTTGCTCCGACCGGCTGCCGTCGCGTTGCCTCGTAGCCGAGAGCTCGCTCAACGTTGCGCCGAGAAGTCTGCCTCGGTTCCACTGTCCAAACAGCTCCTGCGTGGCCTTGTTGAAGTTGATCAGGTGGTCCTCGTCAAAGAGCAGGAAGGGGTCGCTGGATTCCTCGAAAAGCGCTGAAAATCGAGGTTCGCTCTCAAGCAGCTGAATTTTTTTTGACTTCCGCTCGGTAATATCGATCCAAAGGGCGATGATAAGGTCCTCCCGCAGGACAACGGAGCGATGCTCAAAGGTACGCACCTCTCCGTCGCCGCATACGGCGTCGAAAGTAGAGACTCCACCGCCAGCCGCCACCACCTCCCGCCACAGCTCCGTCGAGTAGTGGCGCTCCCGCTCGTTGCGCCGGATCCGCTTCTCCAGCTCATCCGTAGATGGAGCGCTAGAGAGGCAATAACCAAGCGTTTCCACGATTCGGGGGTTAAGGTAACCCGGCTCGCCAAATGGACTTCGAAGGATGGCGAGCCCGCAGGGAAGATTCTCCAAAATCTCTACCAGATCTCGCTTTTCAACATCTGAAATCCACGTCCCACGACTCGCATTTATCTCTGGTTCCTTGGCCTGACTTTGTGAACCCTTTGGGTATGGACCCACTGATTTTGATTTACCCATCGCGTTTTCTCCAGCCATCACGAAGACATTCCCTAAAGTCAAAGCAAACGCTCCCTAACCCTCCAAGAACAATAGCACGAGTGTCAGAGCAGCGAAAGATCAGCAAGTGCAGGCCATGCCAGTGGGATCACACGCTGACAAGAGAGTGCTTTAAAATTCTGCCGGGTGGCTCAAGTCAAGCGGAGCGCTTACTTACCGGACCTCGCAAACCTTAGACTTTAAGCGCCTCCGGCATCTTTCTCACGCTCTGATTTAAAAGTCTTGTCATGGCCCACAGCCCTTTAAATGGGGGGAGATGTAGCTGCTAAATGTAGTCCACGGATGACATGGCAGCAGCGGAATTCTATGCAATTACATTTATCGTTGGTATTTCCAGAAATGCCTCTCTGCTAGCCTCCTATAAACCAGTGTTTTGTTCGACGCTATAACCCAGCGGCAACCGCTAACATAGTGCCCAATTGCTGCCAATTATAAAGGTTCATTCGATCACGCTGGCAATAGAAGGCAGCAAAACAAAATCGCTTTTTAGCTAGAACCGTTCCATTTGGAAAACAAAAAGGAGGCAACATGAAACACACAAAGAGAAGGACGTTACGAAGCTTGGTTACGATTGTCGGCTGCCTGCTCCTAACGCTGCAGCTCGCCGGTTGCGGTAGCGACGACAACGACACAACAGTCGTCGCGGAGGAGGTGTCGACACCGGCGCCGGAGCCCTACCTCTCCACTGGCTTCCCGAATGTTATCGTTGTATCGGGCACAGACTACGAGATGGGGCTACAGTACGGACGGCAGGCGGCGGCGGCAATCCTCCACAATACCACCATCTTCAAAAGCAAGCTTTATGACCAACTCGGGCAGGAAGTTTTGACCAATGACATGAAGGTCTGGGACTACTACCTAAGGCGCTTTGATCCAACGCTAAGCGATTGGATTCAGGGCATCTCCGACGGCTGCGCGGAGAAGGGCTCCTATGTAAGCTATCTGGATCTGGTTCTCCTCATGGTTTATCCGACCGAGCTGTGGTCTCGTCCCTTTGCGCCCTACCCGGAGGAAACCGGCGTTACGGAAACAGCGCTGCCCAGGGTCGCCGAAGAATTTGTTATTCCTTCCTACCACTCTTGCAACACCTTTGCAGCCACCGGCAGCGCCACACCCGACTGCAACCCTGTACACGGTATAACCTCGATGCAGGGCGAAGAGATGATGGACACCATTATTCTGATCGCATTCCCGGATGTTGGCGCCAGCTTCGTCGCCCCGACCTACGCGGGCAGAGTCAACGCCAACGCCGCTATGAACAGCAACGGACTGGCTTGGACTATGACCGCCATTATGGCGGATTCGCCCGCATGGGGCCTCACGGAGGTCTACTTCCATTGGCTGGCCCAGCACGGCGATACAATTACCAACGCGGTTGATTATATCGAATCAACCACCGTTGGCGGTGTAGCGGGTGGTTTTACTTTCTCCGACGCAAGCGGGGACGTGAAGGTGCTGGAAACCATTGGCATGGTGCCCCAGCTTGACCCGACCACCTTCGGCGCGCCCGAGATGTACTCTAACCTCAGGAGCCCTGGTGATATGGGAGAAAACGGCCCATGGGTGGTACAGACCAACTTCCTCAACCCTGAGTGGATGGAGCCCTATAACCCCTTCTGGCTTGATTTTATCGGCACCTTCGCACGGCACGACACGGTCTTTCAGTTCTTAACTGAGGCTGAGCCGGGCACGATCGACGTCGACTTCGCCAAAGCCATGTTCGCTTCCGATGACTGGTATGACGCAACAGAGGGCGTCTGGCACTACAACGAGCCCGGTGCTCCCGGCATCTCAAACGACCACACCTCGGTGGCGCAAAGCATATTCCTGCCTGCTGACCTGATCGCCTACATCCAGCCTGGCACCCCCAGCGGCATCGGCATCCCATCGTTCGCCACCGGCGAGTACGTGAAGATTCACCTGGATACCGACCCCAAACCCGTCACCATCGATGCCGATGCCGACGCCCTTGCCTATTACTGGGAAGCGCGCGATATGTTCGAGCAGGCATTCAATGCCGATGCGCTGGCAGGTTACTTAGTCGAAGAGGTCGCCGACAAGCTCGACGAGGCTATGGTCGCATACTCGCAGGGCATCGACCGGGAGGCATTCGCAATTCTCTCTACGGACCCGGATGAGCAGCTGGAGCTTTGGAGTGCTGCCCTTACGTACTTTGCCAAAGCGCAGCTTTACGCGCAGATGGCGAAAACGACGCTTCTTAACGCGGAAATGTAATAGAACAGAGCTTTCTCCCGGCTCTCAACTGTGCGGCTTACGCTGCTTTGGCGGAGACGAATCTAGGAGAAAAAGCTAAAAACAGGTGAGAGAGGAGGAGGCGGGTTGCTTACCCGCCTCCTTTTTTTTGTATTCCTTTCAGATATTCTGACAGAAATGAAGGAAGGTTCTTAACGTTTCAGTTTGATATTTTTGCTTGT
>PKTT01000039.1 GCA_002869015.1 Deltaproteobacteria bacterium | reverse complement strand
TCGACTATGTCATCCGATGGGATTATCGTGCCGAAGTGGGCATTCGCGATAGTAGCGAAAAATAATGCTGCAACTGATAGGATTATGCGAGTCTTCATGATTGTTCTCCCTTAAAAAGAGGTTCAAAGCCCCGCAACTTAAAAAAGCCACGAGGAGGTCCTTCCGCTTTTTGCGGTCCGGGGGCCTTCGTGGCTTAATTTACGTTTTTCATCAAAGTAAGTGCGTCAGTCGGCTACGTGCCGACTATCAAATATATACCAAGGGAGATGCCCACCGGTCAATACAACTTTAATTTGAGTGTTTTTGTTGCCGATAAAAGAAGAGGGGCTGCCATATGGCAGCCCCTCCGTTACTTCGGTTATAGAGCTCTACGCTGCTAGAGGGTCTTGGGGTAACGCAGCGAGCCAACGAGCTCCTGGATTTCTTCCGGCGGGGGAGGCGTGACCTTCGATACCACGTATGTGACCACGAAGTTGAAGATCATGCCGAGCGTGCCAATACCTTCCGGTGATATACCGAACCACCAGTTGGAGGCATTGTTTGCGCCGGGGTTGACGAACTTGAAGTAGATGATGTAGGCGGCGGTAAAGACGATACCTACAATCATGCCGGCCATTGCGCCCTCCTTGGAGGTTCGCTTGGAGAAGACGCCCATAATGATAACGGGGAAGAAGGAGGATGCCGCGAGCCCGAAGGCGAATGCGACAACCTGCGCGACGAAGCCCGGCGGGTTAATGCCGAAGTAACCAGCGATGCAGACGGCCACGCCGGCTGAACAGCGCGCCCAAAGAAGCTCCGCTTTCTCGCTCATGTTCGGTGATATTACGCCCTTCATGAGGTCATGCGATATTGATGCCGATATGACCAGCAGGAGCCCCGCAGCGGTTGAGAGCGCGGCGGCAAGGCCACCGGCTGCGACCAGCGCGATTACCCAGTTGGGGAGCTTCGCGATTTCCGGGTTTGCAAGGACCATTATGTCGCGGTCGATGTAGAACTCGTTCTGGTTGTCGGTTAGCGCATTCGTAACGACGCGCTCGCCGAACTGTCCCTTGGCTGTAGCATCAAAGGAGGGCTTACCCTTGAAGGGTGCGCCGGGCGCGTAGGTGATTACGCCATCGTTGTTCTTGTCTACCCAAGCAACGAGGCCTGTCGCCTCCCAGTTCTTAACCCACTGTGGAGCGGTTTCGTAGGTTTTGTTGTGAACTGTCTTGATGAAGTTCGTGCGCGCAAACGCAGCCACCGCCGGTGCAGTCGTGTAGAGGATTGCGATGAAGAGCAGCGCCCAACCGGCTGAGGAACGGGCGTCGCGAATCTTCGGGACGGTGAAGAAGCGGATGATAACGTGCGGCAGGCCGGCGGTGCCGACCATCAGCGCGAAGGTGATGAAGAATATGTCGATGGTCGGACGTACGCCGTGGGAGTAGGCGGGGAAGCCGAGGTCCCTGTGGATCCCGTCAAGAACATCAAGAACATATCCAGGTGAGGTGCCTAGTAGTTGCGCGCCATCGTGCGAAAGCTGCGAGCCGAAGCCGAGCTGCGGGATGGGGTTACCGGTAAGCATCATGGAGATGAAGAATGCCGGTATCAGGTACGCGATTATGAGTACGCAGTACTGCGCAACCTGAGTATAGGTAATCCCCTTCATGCCGCCGAGAACGGCGTAAAAGAAGACGATTGCCATGCCGATGAGAACGCCCGCATTGATGTCGACTTCAAGGAAGCGTGAGAAGACGACGCCGACGCCGCGCATCTGGCCCGCGACGTAGGTGAAGGATACGAAGATTGCGCAAAGGAGCGCGACCACTCGGGCGGCATTTGAATAGTAACGGTCGCCGACGAACTGCGGGACGGTGAATTTACCGTATTTGCGCAGGTAGGGGGCGAGGAGCATAGCAAGAAGGACGTAGCCGCCGGTCCAGCCCATGAGGTACATAGAGCCGTCACGACCCATGAATGAGATTAGGCCGGCCATTGAGATAAATGACGCAGCGCTCATCCAGTCGGCGCCTGTCGCCATTCCGTTTGCTATGGGGTGAACTCTTTTTTCAGCGACGTAGAAATCGCCGGTTGACTTTGCCCTGCTCCAGATTGCGATGCCGATATATATGGCGAATGTAAAGCCGACGGCAATCCAGGTCCATGTTAAAATACTCATTTGGTTCTCTCCTATGAAATAGCTGTGTCCCTAGCGGATTGCCGGGAGATTAGTCTTCTTCGACCCCGTACTTGCGGTCGAGATTACGCATCAGCTTCACGTATACGTAGATGAGGATAACGAACGTGATCTCAGAGCCCTGATTAGCAAACCAGTAGCCCAGTGGGAATCCGCCTATCCTGATTGTGTCCAGCGTATCCGCCAGGAGGATTCCGCATACATAGGAGACTACGAACCATATAACAAGCAGTATGGACAGGTACTTAAGGTTTTCTTTCCAGTAGGATTCGAGATTTGCCTTAGTGTTTTCCATCTTCTTTATGACCTCCAATAATTGTTAGCGCAGGTTTGGGGGGCCGGTGGTATACGCAGTTTGTTTTTCCCTCCTTTCCTCTTCTGCGGTTCCGTTCCCCTGGTCTGCTGCGCAGGTCATTTCAGGCTGAGTGGGTATGAACAAATTTAAATTCCCAACTCCGGGTGAAAGGCTAAAGCTGCGGGCTTTATTTATGATTTCCCGAAGTTAGGGCGCCCTACTCCTACCTGCGCCTTATGTGGTAGGTAAAAGGTAGCGAAATATCTCCGCGGCGTCAAGTGGAATTAAACAGTGTTTTAAATCAAAACCACCATAAGTGGCGGGCTAAGTGCGCTTGTTCATATTTCGCTTTCCATCCGGGAAATAACATCTTTACATAGTGAAGTGTGTTATTGTTGACTAGTGTGCTTTTTCACCCGAGAATGTTCACATAAGGGCAGTTTTTTCGACATCTAAATGGAGGGCGACGATGCAAAGGTCTGGGGTACTCTTTAATCCGGTAGGGGACCTGTCGGCGAAGAGCGTCATCACTTGCTCTCCGGATGACGATGTTGTTTCTATTGCAAAAATAATGCTGAGAGAAAATATCTCTGGTGTGGTGGTCGCCAAGGAGGGTGAGCCATTGGGCATGGTCACCGGGCACGATTTCAGGGATATCATAGCCTCCGGCGACCCCGGAATGCTCAAGAATACGGCGAGGGATATCATGAGTTTCCCCCTCGTCACCCTACCCGCTTCGGCGATGGCCTTTGAGGCTTTCTACCTTCTCGTCAAACACCGGATACATAAAATTGTCCTGACCGACGATGAGGGCAGGATGGCCGGCATCGTAACCGACACAGACCTTATGCGCACAACTACGAGTTCCCCGCTCTATCTGCATAAGGAGATAGACGCCGCCTCAACAATCGGTGATTTGAAGGAGGTTAATACCAAAACAGTCGCCATGGCCGAGTTCGCCCGCGGGCGTGGAGCGAAGGTGCGTGAGCTGGTTCGCCTCGTATCCCACTTCAATGACGCGGTGACGATGAAGGCGATTGAGCTTATGGAGGAAAAAGAGGGGGTGACGCTTCCGGATAATGCTGCGTATATGGCGCTGGGCAGCGAAGGGCGCGGCGAACAGACCCTGAGGACGGACCAGGACTCTGCCATAGTATATGCCGACGATGCAACGGATGCGGATATAAAGATGGCTGCGACCTTCGGGGAGCGGCTGGTGCATAATCTCGTTGAGATAGGGGTTCCACCATGTCCGGGGAACTCAATGGCCTCAAATCCCAAGATGCGAAATTCGTTAAGCGGCTGGAAGCATCTGCTTGAGAAGTGGATCACCGAGCCCAGCTCAGAGAATATGGTGGATTTCGGAATCTTCATGGACCATAGAACCATTTACGGCAACCCCAGCTTCGAGCGGGAAATTTCCGGAACAATGGTTGAGCTTGCCAGGCGAAACTCGCTCTTCTTCCCCTATGCGGCTCGAAACATACTGCGCTTTAGGAATCCATTGGGCTGGTTCAACCGTTTCCTCGTGGATAAGACCGGCCCCGACAAAGGAACTCTCGATATTAAAAAAACGGGAATATTCACCGTCACCGAGGGTGTCGCGATATTGGGCCTTGAGGCAGGAATTACCGAAGGTACTACCTGGGACAAGATGGAGACGCTTCGTGACGAGGGGATTATTAACGATGAGGAGCTGGACCTTCTGCGTGAAGCGTTTACGTTTTTGATAGGGACAAGGCTCTGGATGCAGATGCGGGCAATCGAGAGCGGGGTTAAGGCGACTACCAGAGTAAACCCTCGCCATATGCCAGCGCACATGACAGCCAGGCTCCGACAGTCATTTATAGAGATTGAACACTTTAGGAAGCTTTTAAAAGACAGGTATCAGGTTGACTTTATCTCTCGCTAGCCGAGTGTTGGCGAAGTAAATTCACCTTTAGGAGGGCTTCTTTGGTTTTCTGCCGCGCTTTAATGGGCGGAGCCTCTTCCCCCACCTGTTTTCAAGTTTTAGTATGAATTCCTCCGACCCGAGTGGTCTGCCTGTCTTAAGGTGCGCCGAGAAGAGGGCGGCCCTATCCTCAGCTGGCGGTTCGGAGAAGAACTCCTCCAAATCTTCGACGCCCGGTACCTTTTCAGGAGTCTCCAGAGGGTCCGGCGCCCCGGAGACCCTATGCGCGGCGCTTGACCAATTATATTCCAAAGGGCTCTTTGTAAGCCCTTCCGCAACAGGTAAAAATTCGATTATCTTTATACCCTCGGTAAGTAGAGCTTCTTCAAAGGGGAAAGAGTTGAAGCGGGAGTGCCATAACTTTCCAGACTCCTCTCGCCGTGCGTTCGATATCCGCGCATAGCGTCGATGGGTCTCACCGAGCGCCCGGGCAAGGGAGTCTTCCCCCGAAGGTTCAAGGACAAATGAGACGCTATTTTCCATGAGCGCCCACGCCCATGTTTTTACCCCCCTCTCTATAAATGCCTTGGATGCCAGGGATAGATAGAGCCTGTAATCGGCGGGGGAGCCGAACGCGGAGCTGCCCTCGTAGCCTCGCTGGCTGACGAAATGGGGCATTCCGGGGATAATGAACCTCGCTGTGCGTGCCATAATTGTAACTATTGCACAAATTTTTTAATTGCCAAGTATTTATATGGGATAAAAAAAAGGCGCCTGTCGGCGCCTTTTTTAAGTTGGGTGGCTATATGTCAATCGTCGTATCTGTCGTCACCGTTATTTTTCCAGTTGTTTCCCTTGCCTCTTCCCTTGCCTTTTCCGCTATTGCCCTGGTTTTGGCTCTTTTTCTCCTGACCCGGAGGATAGCGGCGCTCAATCTCACTGTGACGCTCGTAGGGGCGGTCCACATCAAGCTCCACGTCGACGGAGCGCTGGTTGTTTACAACTATTCGCGGTGGTAGCACCGGCGCGGAACGCCAAGCGTTGTTTTCTCTGTAGAACCAGATTTTTCTCGCCGGCTCGAAGTAGACACGCAGTGAAGGATAGTACCTGTAGCGATATTCATTCCGCTCGTATACCGGCGCCGGGGAGCGATCTTGGGGATGCTTGACTACTGGCGGCGCTGGGCGCGGATCGGTTGACCTTCCGTCATGCCGGTCTCGGTCCCTGTCGCGATCCCTATAGTCATTGTCCGGGTAGCGATCTCTGTCTCTGTCACGGTCCCTATCTCTATCCCGGTAGTCGTCATCGGAGTAGCGGTCCCTGTCTCTGTCTCTGTCACGGTCCCGGTAGTCGTCATCGCGGTATCTGTCTCTATCCCGGTCCCTGTCGCGGTTATCGTTGTAGTACCTGTCCCGCTTGTTGTCTTTGTCTTTTCGGTACCTGTCGTCATGTCCTTTTTTGTATTGCCCGGGTGGGTATCTTTTTACTACTTGGCGGTGAAATCTATAGGGTTGATCCACATCCATGTCCAGCGTCACGTATGCAGCCCCCACATCAAAAGATATCCACCTTGGCAGTGTCGCAGACACCCTCCATGCCCCTCCGTCTAGGTAGTACCAGACACGGCGGGTGGGTGCGTAATAAACCGAGTAGTAGGGGTAGTAATAGTATGCGTATTTTGCCTTCCTACCGTGTGCCGGTGCCCAGGGAGGAGGAGTAGGACCTGGAGGTGGTGGCGGGGGCGCCGAGGCTACTACTGCTCCTCCGACTGGTCTGTAGTGGCCGCCGTAGCGTGGACCGGCGCAACCGGAGAGCACTAGCGCCGCAACCAGCGATAGCGCGATCAAAATGAGGATTTTTGTCTTCATGAGGAAAGCCTTTCGCGGTGAGGAAAAGTTCCTGCCGAAAAAGATTAACTAAACACAGTCTATATTACTACAGACTCCCCCAGATGCTGAAAGGTATTACCAAAAGTTAATTCCGCCTTTCCGGTGCAAAACCACGGCCATGGAAGTTGGCGCTTGTGGAAAATAAAAAAAGCGCCCTTAGGGCGCTCTTTAGATTTTGGAATTTTATAACTCTACCACTTCATAAGAGTTACGCCCCAGGTTAGGCCGCCGCCGAATACAGGCATGAGAACGGTGGAGCCCTCTTTTACCATACCCTGCTCGACAGCTTCCGTAAGGGCAAGGGGGATGGTACCTGCGGAGGTGTTGCCGAAGCGGTCGACATTTACATAAACGCGCTCCATGTCAACGCCAAGGCGTGAGGCTAAGGTCTGGATGATCCTGATGTTCGCCTGGTGGGGGACTATGACATCAATATCGTCCTTGTCTATTCCAGCCTCTTCAAGAACCTCTATGCTGGCCCTCTCCATTGAGTGAACGGCTATTTTGAAGACCTCGTTACCGCGCATTTGAACAGTGCGAGGGGGCATCTCCTCTCCGGGTTTTCTATAACCATACTTGATATCTGCGCCGTTGTCGGCGGAGAGGTAGAGCATGGCGCCGTGTTCGCCGGAGGAGTAGATACGGCTGGAGAGGATGCCGCGCCCATCTCCTGAGGTGTTTGCACCCATGACAGCCGCGCCGCCCCCGTCGCCGAATAGCACCGCTGTTGAGCGATCCATCTTATCCATGATCCTCGACACGGCGTCTCCGCCGACGACCAGCACCTTCAGGTCTGGCTCGCAGCGGATAAAACGGTCTGCCACCGTAACGCTATAGAGAAAGCCCGAGCAAGCCGCCTGGAGGTTGAAAGCGCCGGCTCCCATCACGCCGAGCCTTGCCTGTATGAGCCCGGCGGCGGAGGGCATTTCAAGGTCGCCCGTCAGGGTGCCTGTAACAATGAGGCCTATCTCTTCGGGTTTTGTCTTGGCGTCATCCAGCGCTTTTTCGACAGCGGGCATTACCATATCCGACCAGTAAGTGCCATCTTCAATATACCGGCGCTCTCGTATGCCGGTGCGCTTTACTATCCACTCGTCGTTGGTATCGATCACTTTGGCAAGGTCGTCGTTGGTTACGACCACATCGCCGGAGTTCGCCGCTATAGAAAGGATTTGACTGCGTACTTTTGACATAAATTACCTACCTGTTTGAAGCAACTGATTCTGCTTGGTTCACACAGCGTGAAGCTGGTTTTATACACAAAAAAATGTCTCCCCGAAAGTGTCTGTGGATTTCAGGGGGCCAGCGCGTCCAACTTTTCACCGATCAATTCATTTTGCCGGGCTATTATGTAGGAGAGATACGCCTGCATCTCTGTAGCCAGGAGCAGCGCCTCTTCAGCATCGGCTGGGGTCGTTGCCGCCATATCCTTTGCGATGTCGTCCGCCTCTTTGGAAAGATCGCTTAGGGATTTTGCCCTCTTTATCGACCGCACCTTGCCGGAGTCCAGGCAAAAAGCGGTGGGGGCTGCCAAAAGTGCTACCAGAAGAATTGTTATGGCCTTTATTCTCATCTTGAATCCCTTTCTACGGGTTGTCGATAACGGAAAGTATAACAAACAAGATGAAAAAAGCGGAACCGGGCGGGCTCCGCTTTTTGGTTTAACAAAAACTTTACGTCAGGCGTTGGCAGGCCAGATTTTTCCGAGAATATATCCCCCGACTACGCCATAGGTAGTGGCTATTATAGTTCCCAAGGCCGTGTCAATCGGTTTTAGATGAAGCACTGCAAGGCCGAGAAAAAGGCCAGTTACAAAACCGCAGATGCCAAGAATCGACATGCCCATCTTGCCACCGCCATACCAGCCAAGGGCTGCAGCTCCGATGCCCCAGAATATTGAGATGTAGGGGGTAAATGGATCTGTATAGGCGAGAACTCCCATTGAATCTCCGCCCAGACGCGATGAGATAACCGCAGGGTATATAGCGGTGTTAAGGCTGATACCGGCGAAGACTCCTATAACGAAGGCGAAGAGAAGGCGGCTGTGCCTCTTCCACTGCATTGGCATTCTCCATCAGATCGAGTTCAAAAATGTATACAATAGTAGGAAGGTCTAACACGGATGCCATAAAGGGGCAATCTTTTTGTCAGTTGAAGACTATTCCCGCGGCGCAACGCTTCTCGTGGGCCAGAGTGGGGTAAGCACGGCATATTTCAGGCTTTGTCTCGTGAATTGCGCAGATAAAACGGTCCTCGCCATCTTCGGTTATAAAGGGGCATTCAGAGAGAAGCGAGCCGGTGTTTGGGTTCACCCAGAGCCAGCCTAGGCGGTTTACATGGCGGAGTATGTCCTCTCTCTCTTCGCCTTGCCACCTCTTTATATCGTTCCTTGAGGCACGAAGATGCCCACCGAAGGCTTTGCAGCATGTTCCGCAAAGAAGGCACCCCTGTTTTTCGGATAAATCCCTTTTAAAAAAGCCCCAAAAACTCACCTTATCCCTCCTTTGGAATTTATTGAGGTGGAGAAAAGGTGCAACACATAACAATATTTTAGCATGAGGTCGACAATGTGCAAGAGGCTATGCGGCCTACGCACTCAGGAAAGCTGAAAATATACTTTATTATATACGGGTAAAATTAAATACTTAACCTTAAAAAAATTGTGAAAACATCGTTTGTTACGTAACAGAATGCCGTGTAAATGGTATGATTTTATATTGCTTGAATTTGAACCCCACCACATGGTTGTGGCACTTTAAATCCTGAAATGGAGCTCCATATGAGAGCGTATAGACTTTTTTTGATTTTACTGGCAGTGGCTTTCCTCGCGCCAGCCTATGTTTTGGCGGATCAGCCCGCCTCCCTTTCAATTGAGGCGATGGAGCAGTTGGTGTCGAAGACGCCGGAGGAGGGTGGTTATCGGCTCTACGATTCTCGCGCGGAGTCAAAGTTTGTTGCTGGGCATCTGCCATGGGCAGCCTCACTTCCATATGAGATGATGGAAGATGAGCTTGAAAAGCTCCCACGTGACCTTTCTACTCCCCTTATCTTTTACTGCGACGGTAAAAGCTGCGACCTCTCCGGTAAAGCGGCCAAGCTGGCTATAGAGGAGGGGTTCACTGACGTCTCTATATTTACCGGGGGGTTCCCCGGATGGAAGGAGGCTGGCCATAGCCCCTGGGTGGAGGCGCTCTATATAGAAAGTCTCATTGACGACCCGCGCCTCGCCGGGGTGGTCATAGATTCGCGCTCTCCTGTTAAGTACATGGCTGGGACTATACCAGGCGCCGTCAACATACCGCTCAACTTCTTTGAGGAGCTTAAGGGGATATTGCCAATTGATAAGCGTGTTGAGCTTATCTTCTTTTGCGGTGGGTATAAGTGCGACCTCTCCCATAAATCAGCGGCGGCGGCGAGGGCGCTGGGCTATAAAAATACATTTATTTATGCAGAGGGCTGGCCCGGCTGGAAGGAGCGTTCCTCCCGCGCTTTTATCATGATGAATCCTAAAATTACCGTTGATGCCCTGGTTCATGAGGCCGCGCCAAAATTCAAGGGTGAGATACGTAAAGCTGAGTTCCAGAGAATACTAGATAAAAAGCCACCGGATGTACTCATAGTAGACGTGAGGCCGCCTGAGGAGTATGAGGCCGGGCATATTGAAGGGGCGGTTAACATAAGCGACGTAGAGCTTGAGGACCATGTCGATATGCTCAAAAGCTACTCCAGCGTCATACTTTACTGTAACGCTGGCAACCTTGCCTCTGTGGCTTATTTCGAGTTGGAATTCCTGGGGATTGAGGGCGGTTATTATAACGGCATAGTTAATTTCAACCCCGATGGCTCGGTAACGTTGGAGTGAATGAAAGCAGTATCTCAATAAATCGATTGAAGTTGCTCGATGTGAGGAGCATTATCCCCTCTCCGAGGCTTATGCCTGGCTTTTGAGAGGGAGTGGATGGAGCGTAGTGAGCAACATTTTAGTGATAGCGGGGTAAGCGAAGCCCGAAAAGGTGTGGCTTGCGGCGTCTCCGCGTATGTCCTATGGGGTGTCTTTCCCCTTTATTTCAAGGCTATCTCCCACATTTCGCCCCTTGAAGTCTTAAGCCACCGCATAGTCTGGTCTGTGGCTACCCTTGCCATCCTTCTTCTATTTTTAGGCGGCTTTAAAGCTGTGCGGGAAATCATTTTTTCGCCTCGAAAGGTGGCCGCGCTGACCTTTTGCGCAATCCTCCTCTCCTTGAATTGGCTTGTCTTTATCTGGGCGGTTGAGGCTGGGCGAGTCTCCCAGGCCAGCCTCGGCTACTACATCAATCCGCTGGTCAACGTGCTCTTGGGCGCGCTCTTCCTTAAGGAGCGGCTATCCAAGGCGCAGACGGTAGCGATTGCGCTGGCGGCGGCAGGTGTCTCCATATTGGCTTGGTCGACAGGCTCAGTTCCCCTTGCCAGCCTAGCCCTAGCCTTCTCCTTTGGCGTATATGGTCTTGTCAGAAAGCTTAACCCCTCGGTCAAGGCGCTGCCAGGTCTTACGGTAGAGGCATTGTTGCTGATGCCCTTCGCGTTGGGATACATTCTTTTCATTGAAATTGATGGCAGCGGCGCTTTCTTGGCATCAGGGCATGATGGTGGGCTGCTGGCCCTCTCCGGCCTCGTCACCACGGTGCCCCTGCTGCTCTTTGGCGCGTGCACGGCGAGGCTTCGCTACGCAACGGTAGGCTTCCTCCTGTACATCACCCCTACGCTTCACCTCGCGCTTGCCGTTTTCGCCTTCGGAGAGCCTTTCGCAAAAGCGCATGGCGTATCCTTCGGCTTTATCTGGGCGGGGCTCTTTTTGTACTCCATAGATGCGGTAAGGGGTGTTCGATAATCTTTGATGCGAAGCCCCAATATGATAGTATTTCCAGCGTCTTTAAAACCCACCCGATAGGAGCGCCAAGTTGAGTTTCACAGTCGTTGACCATCCCCTCATTCGCCACAAATTGGGCTTTTTACGCCGCAACGACACATCAACCTCCAAGTTTCGTGACTTGGCTCGTGAGGTTACAAGCCTACTCACCTATGAGGCGTTCCGTGATATGGAGCTGGAACCCTACACAGTCAAGGGGTGGGCCGGGCCGGTAAAGGTCGAAAAGTTATCCGGCAAGAAGGTCGCCGTTGTACCGATTTTGAGGGCCGGGATAGGGATGCTACAGGGTGTCTTGGATATCATACCCTCCGCTAGGGTCAATGTTGTAGGCCTTTACAGAAACGAGGAGACCGCCGAGCCCGTTTATTACTACCATAAGCTATCCAGCGATGTGGAAAGTCGCCTCGCGGTGATAATCGACCCGATGCTCGCCACCGGCAACTCGATGGTGGCCGCTGTTGACCTGCTAAAAAAGGCGGGCTGCCGTGATATCCGCGCCATCTGTATGGTTGCGGCACCCGAGGGGGTCAAGTGCGTTGAGGACGCCCATCCCGATGTGCGCGTTTTCGCCGCCGCCCTTGACGATAAATTAAACGAGGTTAAGTACATACTGCCCGGCCTAGGCGACGCCGGCGACAGGCTCTTCGGTACTAAATAACTGAAGGCGGCGGCTCCTATGGGGTCGCCGCTATTTTTTTGTCATTTATATAAAAGCTCAACAGGAGGAAGTTACATGCGCGATTTGATTTTAGGTTGCCAGATGCTCTTCGTCGCCTTTGGCGCGTTGACCCTCGTTCCGCTCCTTACGGGCCTCGATCCGTCGGTGGCGCTTTTTACCGCGGGTGTCGGCACCCTTATCTTCTACTTCATAACAAAGCGGCAGGTGCCGGTCTTCCTGGCATCCTCATTCGCCTTCATAGCTCCAATTACAGGGGCGGTGGAGCTTTGGTCGATTCCGGTGGCCCTCGGTGGTCTATTTGCGGCTGGCTTTGTTCACATGGGGATGGCGGCCCTAATCAAAGTGCGCGGCACGGGCTTTATTAAAAAATATCTTCCCTCCGTTGTCGTTGGCCCGGTCATTATGAATATTGGCCTATCCCTGGCGCCCGTAGCTGTCGACATGTCAAAAGGTATCTGGTGGCTCGCGCTCCTTTCGCTTGGAAGCGCTGTAGTAATTTCAGTATTCACCAGCGGCATGCTGCAACTCATCCCCATCCTCGGCGCCGTAGTAATAGGATATATTGCGGGCATCCTAGCCGGTATAGTCGATTTTACACCAATAGCGGATGCTGCATGGCTCTCAGTGCCGGCTTTTACAATGCCTGAGTTCAAAGTTGAGGCGATGCTCTTTATGATACCCGTGGCTATCGCACCTATGATTGAACACATTGGCGACATCTATGCAGTGGGCAAGGTTGCCGGCAAGGACTACGCCTCAAAGCCCGGCCTCCACAGGACGATGTTCTCCGATGGCCTCGCCACCTCAGTAGCAGCGCTCTTCGGTGGCCCTCCAAACACAACTTATTCAGAGGTTACCGGAGCACTCGCGCTAATAAAGGTTTTCAAGCCAAAGCTGATGGCCATTGGGGCGATTGCAGCAATCATCCTGGCCTTTGTCGGTAAGCTCGGCGCTATTTTAAAGACTATCCCCGTGCCTGTCATGGGCGGTATCATGATTCTTCTCTTCGGCATGATCGCCGCGATAGGCGTACGCACGCTCGTATCGGCCCGCCCCAACCTCGACCGGACGCGCAACCTAGCGATAATCGCAATCGTCCTCATCATCGGTATCGGCGGAGTCACCCTTGAGTACGAAAACTTTCAGCTCGGCGGAATAGGCCTATCAGGAATCGTCGGCGTTCTTTTGAACATGATCCTACCAGGCGGTGCGGATGAGGCTGCTGAATCTAATATCGTCGACTCGGCAGAGGGCGTAAGCGAGTTTACAGACCTTTAAGGATATCCATTGAAAAGTAAAGGAGCCGGCCCCAATAGGGTCGGCTCCTTTTTGTCTGCCTTGTATTTTTTTATTTAGAGCTTAAGGAAAAACAGCTGCTCGACGACGCCCCCCTGCCACTGGTCAACAGCGCGCTCCTCCCTCAATGAAAAGCCGTGCTTCTCATAGAGGTGCTTCGCCGGGTCTAGCCCTTTAAAGGTGGTAAGATAGACGCCGCTGTAGCCCTCTTCACGGCAGAATGATATCGCCTGCGACAAAAGCTCACTGCCGTAGCCCTTGCCCCTGGCGGCATCCCCAACTATGAACCATCTAAGGTGAGCGCCCTTTTCTTCGGCAGCGCTGCCGTCGATGGCTATAGTCGCAAGGGTTTCCCCCTCGCTGGTCGTAAGGGATAAAAAGAGGTCCCGGCCCTCCTCATAGCGCTCGAAAAAGTTTGTAAGCTCCCTGGCGACTTTACCCTCGAAGGGCAGGGAGAACCCCCACTTATCACAATAGTATGCTATATGCAGCGTTAGCGTATCTGCTATGAGGCCTGGGAAATAGCCCTCTCTAATGGTTAGCGTATGGGTCATCCAAGCCCCTCACTCTAGATATTACTTTTCAGCGGGCTGCATTTGAGCGTCCAAAATCTCAAGGGCGGAGAGTGCCTTCCAGAGCTCCGAGTTGATATCCTTGGCCTCGGTTTTGAGGCTGTCGATAACGTTGCGGGTATGCTCAAGGGCATCACTCTTCTCCCTCGCTAAAACCCTCAGATCAATCTCAAGGTCTCGCACAAGATCGCGTTGTTCGTCGAGGTCATCTTGTATCTCCTCAACCTTCTTGCGCTGGCGCTCAATGCGCCGCTCATCGTTTCTATTGGAGGTGACGAGGTCTGTGAGCTTGTCCTGCTGGCGGACAAGTTCATCCCTCAACGACTCGTAGTCGGCCCTTTCGCTTTCATAATCGCTCTCTTTATTGCCCGTTACGCTGTAGGGGCTTATATCCTCGGCGAGGTTGTCAAGGTCGCTCAGCATGGTCTCACTTCTGTTCCAGAGGTTGTTGATCCTATCGAGCAGCTCTTTTACCCGCTCGCGTTTTTGCTGAAGCTTCCAGGCCCAACCTTTATAGCGTATCTCCCAATGAGGCTTTTTAGCCAGCTCAACCTCTCTGATATCCATACCCTCAGTTATGGAGTCGTAGACTTTGCGGTCGAGGGGCTGTGACCAGAAGTATCTCTTATAAAGCTCAAAGGGGAAGATATGGGCTACGACGCTACCTTTTGAATCAAGTACCTCAAAATCGCTCTCAACTTCGACTCCGTTTTCGCTGCCTATCGGCACCATGACCGCCATTGCGTCTAGGTTTTTCATCTCCACCGGAGCCCCAAACGCCATTACGGAAAGGATTGTCAAGAGTGCTGCGAGTAACAAAGTCAAGGCTTTCAAAATTAACTCCCTGTATATTAGTCGATAAAAGCGGTGTCATTTTCCAATTTTATACTATAATGGCTTGAAAAGAATTTTGCACATTTTTGTACTTTTAGCGAGGAGCGGATGTTTCCAGACATCAGGAGGGTAGTGGGGCAGCACCTTCCCCATGCCGCCATCGCAATAGATAGCGAAGGTGTTGTGATCTTCGCTAATAAACACGCCGTTAAGCTTTTGGATATTCCCCTTGAAGATGTCGTCGGGGAACCACTAAAAGGCGTGATATGCGATGCTTGCGCTAAAGAACTCCTCCTCCTCTTCGACGAATCTTCCCCCTATCGTGATTACAACTGCCGCTGCTCCCATCCACGCCACAATCTTTCAATGGAGCTCGAGATCTCGGCAACTCTCGGTGCGACCGGTGAGGGCGATGAGGTAATTGTCGCGGCCCTTCGCGACGTAACCTCCATAGTACGCCTAGAGGAAGAGATACAGTCCCGCGCCAGCTTCGACTCCATGTTTTCAGAGTTGATCTCATCCTTTATAAATACCCCCACCGATGAGCTGGCCTCTGGTTTTCGCTCCGCAATGGAGCGGCTCGGAACCTACGCGGGGGTTGACCAATGCAGCTGGTTTTCCTTTGATGAGGAGGCGGGGCAAGTTAACTGCATGCTTGAGTGGAAGCGCCCGGAGATTTCCGCGCCTGCGGCAAAGCTCCTCGGCGTTCCAATTGTAGAGTTCCCCGGCTGGTTCTCCAGGTTAAAGGCGGGTGAAGCTGTATCACTTAAATCCTTTGCCGAGGCAGAGCTCTCCGATATGCGTTGGGTGGAGCGGCTTCTTGGAATCGGCGTTAAGTCAATTTTAACAGTTCCGGTTATAGCAGACGAAGAGCTTAAAGGTTTTATGGCCCTTGCTACTTTCAGCTGGTACCGGGGGTGGAATGATAGTGAGATCAACTCTCTGAGGCTCCTCTCCGAAGCTTTCAACGCTCTCTCGGAGCGCAGGGCTGTAGAGGATGAGCTTGCAGCGATAAGGGTCCGATATTCTTCGCTCTTTTTGGAGATGCCAGTCGGTAGCGCGTTGCTTAGGCATGAGGGCGCAGGGGTATTTACATTTATAGATGTAAATCCCGCCTTTGAGAGGCACTCCGGTATAGGAAAGTGGCAACTCTTGGGGCATCGCCTTAAGAGTGATTTCATCCTGGAGGGAGTTGATTTTACAAAGCTTGCCGAGCATACCCTTGAGGAGGGGGTGCTGGAGTCGGGAGAGGGTTACGCGCCCGCGTCGAGGAAGTATTTTTCCTATACCACCTTCCCAATGACTGAGTCAGTGGTTGGCATGACCTTAAATGACGACACGGAGCGTAAAGCCTCCTCAAAGCTCCTCCGTGAGCTGCAAGAGCAGCTTGCAAGGGCGCAGAAGATGGAGGCGGTGGGTACGCTGGCTTCTGGCATAGCCCATGATTTCAACAATATCCTCCACACAATCTCAGGGTTTGCCGAGCTTGCCTCGGAAAAGGCCGGAGAGATGGCGGGCGGCGAGGGGGTGGAAAAATATCTCTCGCGCATCGAAAATACTGTGAATCGAGGCGCTGAGCTTGTCAAAAACCTGCTCTCATTTAGCCGATCCCAAGCGGATGAGCTCACTGCGCTGAACGTCAACGTCGAGATTTCCCGTACAGTGGATATGCTTGAGAGGACGCTCCTAAAGGGAGTGCGACTTGAGACGAAGCTGGCGAAGAACCTCTGGCCCGCGGCTTCTCACAGCGGCAAGTTGCAGCAAGTCCTCCTTAACCTTGCAACAAACGCCCGTGATGCAATTGGCGAGGGCAATGAGGGATATGTCAGGATTGAGACAGAAAATGTAATCCTGGATGATGAGGCGCTGAGGGGAATCTCCTGGGTAAAACCTGGCGAGTATGTCCACATAAAGGTCACCGATAACGGCTGCGGGATGGATTCGGAAACAAGCGGCCATATATTCGAACCCTTCTACACTACGAAACCTCTCGGAAAGGGCACCGGCCTTGGTTTGGCTACGATTTATGGGATTATAAAGAGCCACAATGGACATATTACCTGCGAGTCCGAGCTGGGCTCCGGCACCACCTTCAATCTTTACCTGCCTTCCGCAAGACGATTTGACCTTCGTGAAGAGCAGATTAAGGTGGATATAGACCACAAACACACAAGAAAGATAAATGAGGCCCTGCCGAGAGGAAAGGGCGAGACCCTCCTCGTTGTGGAGGATGAGGTCGGTGCTCGTGAGGTCTATAAAAGCACGCTAAAAACCTTGGGCTATAATGTAGTGGTCAAGGGTGATACGGAGGGCGCCTTGGAGGCGTTTAGGGAGGATAAAGATTCAATCTCCTTGGTGCTCCTGGATCTTGGCGTACCGCGCATTGGCGGCGAACGTTGCTTTGAGGAGATGAAAAAGATAGACGATTCCGTCAAAGTCCTAGTCGTAAGCGGTTATTCGTCGGAGGAGCGGGCAAAGGGGCTCATCTCTAGAGGGGCGCTAGCCTTCATAGAAAAGCCATGCGAGATAAGCAGGCTTGCGGTTACTCTGAGGGAGGCGCTTGACCGGCAGGGATAGAAAGTGAGGTTTACCCATGCTCTCACCTGTGGAGAGAAAGATAGCGCTTGAAATTGCCAGAGGGGCGATTGCGTCACATCTGGATGGTAATCCTCTTCCACCAAAGGAATCTCTCGGCATTCCAATAAGCTCCACATCCTTCGACGAGCCTTTCGCCACTTTTGTGACCCTCAAAAAAAAACATCAATTAAGGGGCTGCATCGGAAACATAATCGCCCGCCACCCACTTTGGAAATCCTTACAAGAAAATGCCCTTTCAGCGGCCTTCGCAGACCCACGATTCCCGACCCTCTCAAAGGAGGAGTTTGGCGAGGTCTCAATTGAGGTGAGCATACTGACCAGACCAATCAAGATCGCCTCATTTAGGGAATTTGAAGTGGGAAAACATGGGATCATTTTGGAATATGGTCGTAGCGGCGCGGTTTTTCTCCCACAGGTGGCTGTTGAGCAGGGGTGGAGCCGTGAGGAGACCTTGAGCCACCTGTCGCTTAAAGCAGGCCTTAGCGGTAATGCTTGGGCTTCCGAAGATGCACGCTTTGAGGTGTTCGAGGCGGAAGTTTTTGGCGAGGGCAAAGTGCCATAGCCCTAACTTATGGCAACGATAATAAAAACTTTGTAATCATCGTAAAAAAATACACATTTATACATTGTATTTACCTCAAATATATGTACAATAGCGACATGAATGAGGCGAGAGCATCTAGCATGCATATCGCCTTTCCCCTAAGGCTCCCGTTTTACCACTCTTTCGAGTTGGTATGCCGCGGCGGGAGTCTCTTTTTATGCCAATACTAGTGAATGCCGTAAGTATTTGTAATTACTAGTTATTTTAAATATGGATTAATCGGACTTTTTCAGTGTGACGGTAAGGATACCGCCCTCAAGGACTGCATCGGCGTCATCGCCGTTAATTTTTGAGGGGAACTCAATGGACCTTCTAAAAGCGCCGCTTCTCGTTTCAACCTGGAGGGGTTTGCCCTTTTCTCCCGATAGCGCGCTGCCCCAACGGCCATCCACTACAATGGCATCTTCATAAGTAGTAATTGTCACGGATGAAGCCTTTACCCCTGGAATCTCCATCCTCAATCTTAAGGAATCACCCAGATCGTCGAGGTCAACAGCGGGCATATTGCCCTCCTCTCCGGGAAAGAGATATTCACCGTTGGCGCTCTTTAAAGAGACCTCCTCCAGTAGCTCTTCCAGGGCAACCTCTAGATCCATGGGCCCTATTTTGTCATTCCATTTCATCGCGCTCACGTCAGGAGCACCTCCCAAGGCTCGGAAAAAAAGAGAATCCTACCGTTTTAAGGCGTCATGTCAAGGCTTTTCATCTTTTTTAACCACAAGGACCGGGGTGTTTGAAAGCTTTAATACTTTTTCGGCGACTGACCCGAAAACCGTTTTTGCTAGCCCAGAGTAACCGTGACTTGCGATGACTATGAGATCGCACTTAAGAGAATCCGCCCGTTCGATAATAGTCTCGGCTTCATTCCCATAGGCAGTCTCCTCGGCCAAAGAAACCCCAGTGAGGTCCTCTCCCCTGAGGAAATCAATCATCTTTTTCTCCGCCCACTTGTGGGCGCGCTCCATCATCTCCTCCTTGCTTTCGATGGATATGTTAAAGGCTGATATGCGGTCGTACATAGGTACAACGTAGAGGAGTTTTATCTCCGCCCCTGTTTTTCTTGCCAGCAAGAGGGCGGTCAATAAAGCCCTCTTGGATAGTGGGGAGAAGTCGGTAGGTACAAGTATCTTCTCCAGCTTTTGCATCTTCAACAGCTCCTGGTTAGGTCGAGAGGTTTTAAGCGCCGGGAGGCCGCCTGTAGGCGGGTACTGTCATACTGTCTTCCTTGCCATAAAAGGAGCGGACCCTTGCAGCCATCTGGTTCTCCGTCATGGCATCAGCGGCCTCAACTCCAACTACTTTTGATGCTATCGCTTCATCCTCCTCAATGGCAATGAGAAGCTCATTTTTAGCTTTCCCCGGCCCGAAGATGTATATCCTGTCTGCGCTGGAGATGGCTTTTATAAGTTCACTGTACCATTCTTTGAGCTGGTTAATCCGCCTGCGCTCTACTTTCTTTTCCGGCGATCTATCGGCGCTGCCATAGCTCGCGGTTCTCTCGCTATCGATCTCGGCATCAAATCTGGTGCGGGTCTCACTTTTTGCTTTAAGTGTTACTAGATACGCTTTGCTGTGGTCTACCCATAGTCCGATATTTTTCTCCATCGCTGCTCCTTGCCGGGTGTGTAAAAACCCTATGCAGGCTGATTTGCGAAAGATTGAAGATGTTGCTGACCCAGATCATCGACCTGAGCCTCAAATAATAATTTATCGCTATTAGCGAAACGGGCAAGTTTGGGTTTTTGTAAGAGTGGGAAGTATCGCTAGGGTGAGGGGGGCGATTGTTTATATTTTTTCAAGCGGCTAAAGATAACCATCGCCACTGAAAAGAGGACCAAAAATGCGCCAACCATCTGCACCGGCGACAACGTCTCTCCAAATAAAAGCCAAGCCATAGTAAGCGCAGAGACCGGGCCCGCAAGGGAGTAGATTGAGGTTCGTGGCGCACCTATCCTTGAGATCGCCGCAGCCAGGAGCAGTAGGGGCATGAAGGTTGAAAAGAACCCCATAGCGGCTGTAATGACAAGGGCCTCAGGTGGTACTTCGAGGGGCGTGAAGTGCCAGAGTAAAAGCGCCGGAGCCACTGACCAATAAGCCGTGTAAGCGCTTATCCGTAATGATGATACCTTCTGTGAAAGTGATTGGACTAAAAGCTGGTACCCGGCGTAACTTGATGCTGCTAACAGCGCAAGGGCCCCACCTAAAAAAACATCTCCTGAAACCTTTGCCTCAGGGTGCCCCAGCACTGCCAGCGCACAACCAAAGTAAGCAGTGATAAGAAAAAAAGTTTCTCTCGCGGTGAGGGATGCCGATAAAAATATCCGGGAGAAGAGTGCTACGAAGAGTGGGTGCGAGGAAATGACTATTACGGCAAGTGACACACCCACATAGGAGACCGAAAAGAAGCTGGCTATAACCGCCGTTGAGAAGAGGAATGAGCCGATAAGTATCTTCGGGTGTTTGTAAAGGTCTTTGGGGCCTTTGGAGGCATCGCGAAAAAAGCGCACTGCCAAAAAGAAAATCACCGCGCAAAATAGCATTCTGAAAGCTACGAGCTGGGCGACAGTCGCTCCTGTATCTAGACAGTATCGTATGAGAATCGAGCGGGTAGAGTAGAATAAAGCCGATGAGATGGCAAAAATTTGCCCTGCGCCGAGCCCGTCGCTCTCTTTCAAGGTTTGCTCCGATGGGGGTCTGGTTGAATTATCAGGCGAAGAGTGAGAGCTGCTTGAAGCGACTTTCTCTCTTTTTAGTTGTCGGGGCCTCAGTCCAGCTTGAGGATTGGCTGCGCGAGTTGGCGCGCGTCAGATAATCTCGTGCCTCTTTTATCCCTGTAAATTTTATATCGCCAAAGAGGGGACGGTTGTCCCTTGCCCGCACTATACGGAACGCTCCGCTCGACTCCATGATCCGGACGATTGTATTCATCCCTCTAGCGCTTCCAGGTAAAGGTTCCTAGGAAGGCTCCAATATATCACTATTTGTGGGTTCATTGTACCGCTTTAAGCTTTTTCAAAATGGTGCCGCCGATTTTCACATGCTATCCTCTCGGTTGGAGGTGGCTATGCCTATTAAACCTGCGGTGGCAGTAATAATACCGGCCTATAACAGATTGGATTTCATTGAAGAAGCGGTTAGCTCCGTGCTCTCGCAAAGTTTTCAAAACCTGGAGCTCATAGTAGTTGATGATGGCTCAACGGATGGCACCGGTGATCTTGTTAGGGAGCGCTTCGATGATGAGAGGCTGAAGGTATACTCACAGGATAACCTGGGAGTATCCGCAGCCAGAAACAGGGGCGTGAATGAAAGCAGCGCACCTCTCGTAGCCTTTCTCGACTCCGATGATTATTGGTTGGAGGAGAAGCTCACAACGCAGCTTCTAGCGATGGAGAAGGACGCACAGAGGATATCCTATACCGGTGAGGTGTGGTACCGCCGCGGGAAATGGGCGAACCCTTGCAGCCACCATGAGAAGCATTCGGGAGATATTTTTTCAAAATGCCTTCCCCTGTGCATAATAAGCCCCTCCTCTGTACTCATGGAGCGGAGCCTGTTTGAGGAGGTAGGCGGCTTCGACGAGACCCTCCCCGCATGTGAGGATTATGACCTTTGGCTTCGGATATCGGCGAGGTGCGGCGTGCTCTTTTGCCCGGAGAAGTTGATAGTCAAGAGAAATGGGCATGAGGGTCAGCTGTCACAGGAGATTTGGGGGCTCGACAGGTTTCGGATCGCCGCCCTTTGGAAGCTGGTTTACGATAGCGGTATCGAAGACGATAAGCGTCGCGAGGCGCTTCGGTGGATAGTGAAAAAATCGAGGGTGGTTGCCGGCGGAGCCAAAAAGCGCGGCGCACTTGAGAGAGCTCAGGTATTTGAACGTTCACGTAAGGAGGCCGAAAGTTGGCTAATGCGGTTGGAGAGATAGAGAGGGTTGAGCGAGGCGCCTTGGCGCCCGGCGGGGGGCGCTACTCATTTTCCTTGAAAAGCCCCGGCGAGCGTGATGCCCTCAATGATTCCTTAAAGCGCCAAGGCCAATTGACCCCCCTCTTAGTGGTAGAGGATGATGGGGCGCTTACCGTAGCCGCTGGTAGCGGAAGATTTGCGGCGCTTACAATGCTTGGTGCCGAATATATTTGGGTCAGGCGCTTTACCGGAAGTCGAAAGTCTCTTTGGGAAAGGTTGCTTGACGAGCAGCTTTCAGGGGGAGGACTAAACCCTGGAGAGGTAGCGCTTTACCTTAAAAAAAGGCTGGCTGACACCAAGGAGACCGCTGATGAGTTATCCCTTGGTCTTTTGGAGCGGCTGGGCCTGCCAGCAAGGCATGGAGCGCTGGATGATCCGCTTTGGATTGGAGGGCTGGAGCCCCCTGAGCTCTTTCGCTATGCTTTCGGCGAACTGCCAATTAAGGGCGTGCGCCTCCTGATGAAGGCGAAAAAAGAGGACGCTTTAGCTATCCTGCGTGCGACTAGGGGCGTCCGCCTGGGCGCAAATAAACTTAACGAGGTAATAAAGTGCGCCCTTGAATGTGCGTGGCGTGATGGCATTGGCGTACAAGAGCTTTTGGAGCGTGAGAAACTGGGCCGCTTTGGGGAGGATGGGGAAACGCTAAGGATGGCGCTACTCAAACTTCGCTACCCAACAGTCTCAGAGTGGGAGGAGAGCTTTGGAGTGGACACCGAGAGCCTAAAGCTTCCCGGAGGGGTAAATATATCCCACACTCCCGGTTTTGAAGGGGGGAAATTGAGAATTACATTTGCTTTCCCTTCGCTCAAATATTTGGATGATAACCTTAAAATCGTAAGGGATAAGATAGCCGGGGGGGACTTTGCTTCCATGGAGAAGTATCTGGGATGAGCGCTAAACTCATCCCGGCAAGTGTAGTCGTAGACCGAAAGGTTTGGGAAGCCCCCTTTACCCTATCCTTGTTGGGGCGGTTGCCAAAAAATGTCCCCATAACCATACGAGAAGAGGGTGAGGCCAAACCAAAGGGGAAGAGGACTCTCTTCATTACACACGAGCCGGGGTCATTCCTAAAAGCGTGCCCCTGCTCCCCTGGAGTCGTT
Source organism: Deltaproteobacteria bacterium (assembly GCA_002869015.1). GTDB lineage: Bacteria > Desulfobacterota > Deferrisomatia > Deferrisomatales > BM512 > BM512. The sequence goes on along the minus strand of PKTT01000039.1, from coordinate 60,841 downwards.
GAGTGCGGTTATCATGTTTTCACCCTAGGCTTTCAATGCCCATACGCATGCTCATACTGCTTCTTGAGGTTTTATGCACCAGATGAGCCGCTTACCCTCTACGCCAACCTTGATGATGCCGCCCGTCAGTTCAAAGACGCTGCAAAGGGGTGGAGCCAGCCTATTCGTATAGGTACCGGGGAATTTACAGATTCTCTTGCCCTTGACCATCTAACCAACCACTCCGCCTACCTTGCGGAGCTTGTCCGCCCCTATCCAAATATTTTAATGGAGGTCAAGACCAAATCAGACAACGTTGAGGCGCTCCTCGGAGCAGATCCGCCGGAGAACCTTATCGCCGCCTGGTCCGTTAATCCCCCCGGCTTTATCGGGAGCGACGAAGGGGGAACCGCCACCCTTGCCGAGCGGCTTCATGCGGCTGGTCGATACGCCAAAGCGGGGAGGAGGGTGGCTTTTCATTTCGACCCTGTCGTTATGGTCGAGGGCTGGCAAGATGAGTACCTTGCGGTCATCGAGCGGATATTTGAATCGGTGGCTCCTGAGGCGGTCGCGTGGATAAGCGTAGGCACCCTCCGCTTTCCAAAGCGGTTCATAGAGGAGTGGGGAGGCAAACTCTGCGGCAATCCCCTGTTTTTCGATGAGTTTTTACCCTCACCCGACGGCAAGCTACGGTATTTTTGGCCCCGTCGCAGAGAAATCTATCGTTTTTTTGCAGCCAAGGTTAAAGAGATAGGGGGTATAGGGGTGCCACTTTATCTCTGCATGGAGTCCGCCGAAATGTATTCAAGCGCTCTTGGATGGCCGGTTGAGGAGGGCGCTGTAGAGAACTTTTTAACCGGGATGGCAAGAGGGCCGCTTTTGCCCTATGATTGAGGGCGACCAAAACTGACGAAAAGGACCTTGATGGAACTTTATATAAAGATATTTCGTGAAGCAGCGTGGCCCGTCTTCTTGATGCTCGCCATCGAACGGTCGCTGGTAACCTTCTTTTTGAATACACCCAAGCAGATTGAGTGGGTCCGAAACCATTGGTGGCTTCACCCCAATGCTATCACCCGTTACCGCTATCCAATGGGTGTCGCCTCGGTGCTCCTGCTGCATTATGGATATCCCAGGGTCGCTATCTGGTGGTTCGCCTTTTGGATGATAACGGACCTGACCGATGGGGATATAGCTAGAAAGTGCGGCCTAACCTCGGAGCGCGGCGCCAGCCTCGACCCATTCTCAGACAAGCTGATGTATATACCTGCGCTAATCTATTTGGCTTGGCTGGGGGAGCTCTCTGTGCTGATGGTTTCCGCGTTCGTGGCCTTTGATGTCATCGGCCAGTTCACAAGGTCCTTCATAAAGAACAAATCGGCAAACCTTTTCGGTAAAGCAAAGACATTCCTCGTAGTTTGCCTGATTGTGGGTACGACTGTCGATATGCTCTACGGCCCTATGCCCCACGCCCGCATCATTGACCCGCTTATGGGTTTTTGCGTAGGCCTCGCATTTTGCTCGGTAGTCTTCAAGATAATTCCCAACTACTGGTATGCCAATATACTGAGCATAATGAATCTTGTTTGCGGACTTTCGGGGATAGTGCTTATCTTCCTTGGGTATGACATTATCTATGCTTTTGCGCTGGTCTTTTTAGGGCAGTTTTTAGACCTCTTTGACGGGCGTGCCGCAGAGAAGTGGGGCTCAACCCCAAAGGGAGAGCTCTTTGACGATGTTGCTGACGGCACATCTTTTGGCGGCACCATAGGCCTTCTGGTTGCATTCTCCTTTGACAGTTTGCTTTTGGGCGTGCTCTTTGGCGCCCTTCACCTGATTGCTACTGCCTACAGGCTGGTGAGGTTCATAATACGCAAAAGAGCTGCTGGAGTTGAGGGAGGGGTTGAGTGGTTTTGCGGTATGCCCTCACCGGGTGGGGCCCTTGTTACGGGTACCGCCTGCCTTCTGATTCCAAATGAGATATTAAAGGGCGCGCTGGTGGTTATAACAGCTTTTTTGATGGTCTCCTCAGTGCCCTATCCACACTTCGGAAGAAGGCTCCTGCCAAAGATACCCAGAACTCTTATGGTGCTTGTGCTGGGCGCCTTTACCATCCTCCTTGCCTTTGCTGTCAAATGGAAGGACTACTCAGCGCCGCTGACGGTAGTCTTTTTCGTGGCGCTCATATATCTTGTATCACCGATCTTCATTAAGGCATCTTCAGATACCTCGACCGCCTAAGGAAGGTTTTTAATGAGCATCAATGGCGCAGGCAGCAACTTTTCTTCCTTAAGGCTAGTTGAATAGCGCCTTTATAAAACATGGCCCTATGAACTCTCCCGCGTCTGCCTTTTCATGCTTTAAATCCGCCTCCACAGTGTTCAGGACCATGTTGTTGCCATCGTAAAGGTAGACGTTGAAGACCAGGGTGGTATTTTCTCCAAGCCCTGGGAACTCTATGTAGTCTTTGCTTAGTAAGGTCAGCTCCCCCGTGCTTGGGTCAAGGGCGAATGTCTCCATGTGTGTAGCTTCGGGAGGAAGAAACCAGATCAGCTCCTCACCCTCGGGATCGAACCCCTTAAGTATCGCCAGTATTGTGCCCAGTGGGGTTTCAGGCGCTATCGAAATTTCTGCCGGATACATAATGGGGGGGTCATCAACGAATGGCGAATCGGCATAGCGTACTTCAATATGCCCTGCGCCATCTGGGTATCCGATAGCACCGTCGATGTATTCGTCGCCGTCTGGGTCGAAGGCGACCCTGTCTGTCTGAGTAATTTCAACATATATTGGGTCTGACGGGTCTGCAGGGAGTGTAATTGGCGTCGGATCAATTCCTCCCGAGACCCCAAGGAATAGGTATGGCTCGCCTTTGACCGTCGCGGCGAGGTCCAGGTAGTCATCCCCGTTGAAGTTTATAGCCATTACCTTAGCGCCAAGCTCGCCGTTTTCTTCGAAAGAGATGATCTCCTCGAAAGGCTGGTCGGAGAGCCCTGCTTCGCCCCCGGCAAAGAGATATATAGCCCCGCCTCCGGTCCCAGGCGCGCCAACAACAAGGTCAGTGAAGCCATCCTGGTTAAAGTCACCCGTCGTAAGGGATGTGCCGAAAGCCGACGCATTCGCTGGAGGCTGTAGGTCAAGATTATCGGGAAAAGCATAGACAAGGGACGCTGTCATCAGTAGAAGGGGCGCAAGTAAAGATTTTGCAAAAGACATTAACTAATCCCTCTTGATTTAAAAAAGGCACATTTTAAGCCTGACCAACATTTATACCATGAAGCGGTCTGGAAAGGGGAGCTTGATCGCGTCTGTATTTTAATGCGTCAAGATATTTTAACGGCCGCTTATTTCACTCTCTAAAAAGTTTTTTTCCATATTTATTGACTTGTCCGGTAAGCGTCCTTATCTTTTTCTAAGAACAGGTGCCCGGCAAACCCTACTTGGATGGCCGGTTTTTTTTTGTGAACGGAAAATTTTGATAGATGGAAGGACATTTGATGAAGATTGAATCAAAGAAACATGTGACCATACACTACACACTGACCTTGGATAATGGAGATCAGATAGACTCCTCCCGCGGTGGTGATCCTTTGGCCTTTGTCGCCGGCTTCGGCCAGATAATTCCGGGCCTTGAAAATGCTCTAGAGGGCCACACTGCCGGTGAGAAGCTGACTGTAAATGTCTCCCCTGAAGAGGGCTATGGTCCCGCCTCCGATGAAATGTACAGAGATCTGCCCCGTGAAAACTTCCCGGCGGATCTCTCTTTGGAGCCCGGCCAGGGTTTCACAGCGCAGGGCCCGCACGGCCCCGTCTCCTTTACCGTTGTTGAGGTTAAGGATGATGTGGTTGTCGCAGACTTCAACCATCCGCTCGCGGGTAAGGAGCTCAACTTCGACGTGGAGATTATGGATGTTCGTGACCTCACCGAGGAGGAGTTCGACGTGCTCACCGCGCAGATGACCGCTCAATCCTCCTGCGGCTCCAGCTGCGGCACCGATTGTGGAACGGATGGCACCTGCGGCCCCTCTGGCTGCAACCCGGGCGGTGGATGTAGCTGCTAAATTTAAGCACATGATATGCCGATAAATAGAGGGCCGGGCGCATTGCGTTTCGGCCCTTTTTACGTCTCTCGGTGACAGAGAGCGGCAGGTGTTGTATCCTGTGACCCTGAATGAATTCAAATACGGGTGGGCTAATGGACGCGCCTATATATCTTGCGAATACCGCACATCTTATAATCCCCGAGAGGCCGGGAAGCCTCCTGCACCCCTCCGCCTCATTCCTCCCCCTTGTAGGTAGGGGCGCAGAGCTTGAGGGGATTGACAGCTTCTGTAACTCCGGCGCGCCATTTAGATGGCTTACTGTCTTTGGTAATGGCGGGGTGGGCAAGACCAGATTGACCCAGGAGGCAGCGGCAAAAGCATCTTCAGAAGGATGGCTCGCAGGTTTCGTGCCCGGCGATGCCCTGGACGCCTGGGTTAAATCCCCCGAATTTGCCTCATTCAGACCTCTTCAGAACACCTTGATGATAATCGACAATGCGGCGCGAAAATCCGATGTTCTTGAGACCCTCATAGTTCACTTCGCCAAATGGGGTAGGGAAGAGGGGCGAAATAGCGGCAAGCGGGTGCGGCTAATCCTCATAGAGCGCAGGGCGGCAGTTGAAGCCGGGTGGTTCGGGGAGATGCTGCAACGCCTCAGCGGCGCAGAGTGGGAAGCCGTTCAGTCGTCGATGGAGATGCCGTTAAGGCTTGGCTTTCCCGGCAGGGAAGACCCCGATAATACGATGGTCGAAATCCTACAGGAGACCCTTGACGCGTGGTCTGACCTCTGCCAGAAGGAGGCCCCACGGCTTCCCACCTTAAGCCGGGATTCCTTGCAGGCCCTTCGTTTAAATACCGACCGAAACCCCGTATACCTTCAACTTGCTGCGATAAGGGCCTGTGAGACGGGCTCTGCGGTAAATATCACCGATTGGGACCAGGGTGACCTCCTTCAGTGGGCAGTTTCAAGGGAGCGCGCTGCGGTTAGGGGCCTATGCCCAAAGGGGGCCGACCCCATCTTGGTTGAGCGTGCCGTTGCCTACCTTGCCTTTTGCGGAGCCCGTGACAGCAAAGATGACGGCTTTATAAATCTCCTGCGGGCAGATGCGCTGAGCCTTGGCGCCTCCGAGACCGCTATTGACGGCACCTTGATGGGGCTGAAGGCCACGGCGGGGCGTGGCGGCGTCGAAGATGGACGACAGCTTTACATTCCGATTATCCACGACCTCATAAATGGCGCTTTCGGAGTGCTGGTGCTCTCCGAATACAAAGCCCAGATGGATGAGTGCATAGAGCTCGCAATAGGGGTGGACCCGGAGCTGGTGTGGCTCAATCTCATAAGGACAACTGGAGACATCTCCGGCATAAAGGGTTTTGAGCTGGTAAAGCATTGGCTAGACATGGTGCTAAGTGAGCGGCCCGTCGACGAGCTTATATGGGTTTCCCGCCAGACCTCACTTAGAAACTCAAACCTCGCCGCCTTTGGGATAGCCCTCCACGAGACCCTCGTTCTTAAATTACCTCAGACACCAGCTTATGCTTCAGTACGTGCGGATACGATGAATCGCCTCGCGGTAGCCAACTTTGAGCTTGGAAACGTCAGCGGCGCCCTTGAGACTGCGCGGCGCGCGGTTGAAGCATACAGCAAGCTGGTCGAGGATGACCCCTCCAACTATAGAAGGCTCGCCAACTGCCTAAACAACCTTGCAGCCTTTGAAGCTATTCAGGGCAAAGCCGTGAATGCCGCTAAAGAGGGGCTAAGGGTGGTGCAAATCCGTACTGATCTGGCTAAGGAAGAGGGTGGTCAGGAGGAGGCGGAGCTAGCTGGCGCTTGGACAAATCTTGCAGCATATCAACATCACGCGGGGAGCTATCGCCGCGCCCTTGAGGCTGCCGAGGAGGGGGTGAAGCAGTGGGAGAAGCTGGCGCGCAGCAACCCCAGGGTATATGTGCCCGGTTTTGCACAGGCCCTTAATAATCTCGCCATATCCCACGCCAGACTGCGAGAGTGGGATGAGGCTTTAGCTCCAGCTGAGCGCGCCATTGGCTTTTTGCGCGGCCTCTCTGAGAAGAATCCGGATGCATTTGACGCGGAGCTTGCAGCGGCGTTAACCAACGTAACACCGATATATGGGGCGCTTGGCAGGGCGTCCAAAGCGGTGCCCGCAGCGGTGGAAGCGGTGGAGATATATGAACGCCTCTCACAGCGAAATGCCGATGTGTGGAAGGATGACCTTGCCCTTGCGCTCAACAACCTGGCGGCTGAGCTTCTTAGAAGCGGCAGGTGTGAGCAGGGTGAAAAGGTGGCAAATCGTTCGCTGTCGCTCTATAAGTCCCTACTTGTGGAGGGACGCACTAGGTTTGCCGTGCCCTACGCCACTGCCCTCAACAATCTGGCGGCGCTGACTGATCTTAACCTCGCCCCGGAGAAGGCTCTTTCTGCTGCTTCGCGCTCCTCTGAGATTCATGAGCAGCTTGCTAGCGTTCGCCCGGCGGCATTTTTGGAGCGACATGCAGCTTCTTTGGCCAACCTTGGCAGGATTATGGGGGAGGCGGGGTTGGTTGAGAAGGGGATTGCATCTGTCAAAGTAGCTATTTCAGAGTTTAAAAAACTCGTTGACGCCAACCCAGATGGGTACTCGCTTGAGCTTGCCGCCGCGCACGGGCAGGTAGCTGAGCTATACGCAATATCAGGTGAGTTGGCAGGGGGTATAGAGCATCTTGAGGTGGCCCTTGGGGTCATGCGTCTGCCGATGTCAAAGCGGATTGGAACCTCAATTCCGCTCTTCGCGACTATCGTGAAGAGGTATATTGAGCTTTGCGAAGTAGCGGTCAAGAGGCCCTCCTTTGAGCTTCTGGGCCACTTCGACAACCTTCTCGACTACCATTTTAAGAAGAGAGCAAGGTGATATAAAAAGGCATAAAGAAAGCCCGCTTCCGGGATTGGAGGCGGGCTTTTTTATTTTGGGTTCTTTTAATCAGACTTCAAAGAGCTGTGTGGAGAGGTAGCGCTCGCCTGAATCGGGAAGTATCGTGACGATTGTCTTGCCCGCAGCCTCCTCTTTTGCTGCAAGCTCCAGCGCTGCCGCCATGGCCGCGCCGCTAGATATGCCGCAGATGATGCCCTCTTCGCGGGCGAGCCTGCGCGCTGTCTCCATGGCCGCCTCATCGGCTACCGTAGATACCCTGTCAACTTGAGAGAGGTCGAGTGTCGCGGGCTTGAAGCCGGCGCCTATACCCTGAATTTTGTGGGGGCCCGGAGAGCCGCCGCTCAGCACAGGAGATGCCTCAGGCTCCACAGCTATTGAGGTCACGGCAAGACCTTTCTCCCCCTTCAGGTAGCGGGATACGCCGGTGATTGTGCCGCCGGTGCCAACCCCGGAGACGAAATAATCGACCTTGCCATCCGTATCGGAGAATATCTCAGGTCCGGTAGTCATAAAGTGAATTTCAGGATTTGCGGGGTTTGAGAATTGGTCAGGCATATAGAATCTGGAGGGGTCCTCTGCCGCCATATCCGTGGCGGTTGCGATTGCGCCGCCCATGCCCTTTGAGCCAGGAGTCAAAATAAGCTCCGCGCCAAAGGCTTTTAGCAGCTTTTGCCGCTCGACGCTCATTGTCTCCGGCATGGTGAGCGCGAGCTTATACCCACGCGCCGCGCAAACAAAGGCAAGAGCTATCCCCGTATTGCCGCTTGTTGGCTCGACTATCGTCATGCCCGGTTTAATTACGCCCTTTTTTTCAGCGTCGAGGATCAGATTTCTACCAACCCTGCATTTGACTGAAAAGGCAGGGTTTCTAGCTTCGACCTTTGCCAGCACGGTCGCTTTAAGTCCTTTAGTCAGGTTGTTGACCCTAACAAGGGGGGTATTTCCTATGGATTGGCTGTTGTCGTCAAATATTCGCATCATTTTCATCCTGTATATCGTAGGGTTGTACTAGCAATTTAACCGTACTTATCGAATTGGTCAATATCTACATAGAAAAAATACATTATGAAGTGTGCCAACAGCGGCCTTTAAATACACGTAGAATAGAGTAAAAAAGAGGGCGCCGTTTACGCGACGCCCTCTTCTTTGCTTGGGAGAGAGGATTAAATTAACTTGTTGCTCTTGAGAAATTCCCGTACGGCACGAGGTATGGAGTCTGCTCCTGCAAGCTCTTTTACTGTTGCGCCGGTGAGGGTTCCCTCGGTTTTAGCGATTAGCCTGGGGAGTGCGGGGAATTTTTTTAAAGCATGTTTTTGCGCAACTGGCGCAGCAAGAGAATCTGCATCTCCCTCCTCGGTGAAACCGAGTGGGGGTAGCCAAGCCAGGTTCCAAGCGGACTGGTAATGCTGCTTAGCCAGTTCGTATGTAGCCGCCGCATCGCTGCCAACATTCTTGCCATCCCTCTTTAGGGCGCTACCCGCATACTGAAGGGCTATATCCACGTCACCATCACGCATCTCCTTAAAAAGCGCCTCTGGGGTTTCGTGGTCTATGATCTGTACGGTTGTTCCCGTCCGTTCATTTATCAAGATAGCTAATACCTGCGCCACAACTTTGCTCTTAGGAGAGGAATCTGTCCCAACCACAAGTGATTTCCCGACACAGCTTAGAGCAGCCATCGGTATAAGTAGCGCCACAATAACGGCAAAAATATTCTTCTTCACTTCATACTCCCTATATCTGAATTTGCTGCCTTAATAAGCACTTTTGACGTTTTCAACCGTGAAAGAGTGTACCGCCCCGGGCCTTGTTCCTACATAAAGTCTCTCGCCAATAATCAAGGGAGAGGAGAGTACAGCGTCACCCAACTTCATCCTGTCACGCACCAACCCGCTCTCTGCGTCGATGAGGTATAGGCTGCCGCCAGCGGTTGCGACCGCTATGGTATTCTTTATTGCAGCGCCGCTACCCCTAATTCCCCCATCAAGGATAGCCTGCCAGCGCTCTTCTCCTGTGACCGCGTCATAGGCGGAATAGCTGCCCGAATCGTTGCCCTGGTATATGGTGCCCTCATTGATCAGCGGCGGCGCATACCAGGCACCCCCGGGAATCTCTCTGCTCCAAAGGAGTTTCCCCTCAAGAGAGAGGGAGTATAGCGAGCCATTTTTGTCCGCAATAAAAACCCGTGAACTATCCACCGCAGCCCCTGATATCAGTGGGGCAGAGGCATTGAAGCGCCAGCGCTCAATCCCCGTGACATAATTTAATGCCAATAACGTGCCGGACTCCAGCGGGACGAGGATTGTTTTTCCATCAGCTGACTCGATTAAGGTCAGGTCGGCCCTGACCGGTGCCGATGCTTCGACCTTCCAATTCTCGACAAGTTTGTCATCCAGCACTTTAAATGAATATACCCGGCCAGCCCATGTAGCTACGGTTAAGTCCCCGGCAATAAATAGAGGGGAGGACTGTCGGTGGTCATCCGCAGGGGAGGGGGCCTCGGTAAATGAGTCAAGCTCCTCAAGGGTAATTGCGTCCAGAAGGCGTATGGAGCGGTCCCACCCCTGTAAAGCAAGATAATAGCGACCCTCTAATTTTCCAAGAGCTGGAGCTGAGTCGCTAATGTCGCCAATTGATGTTCCCGCAATCTTTGTACCGTCGAAGAGGCCAACCCTGTTTATGGTGCCGTCCCAAGAGGGAAAATATAGCCCCAGCTCGCCTCCGGCGAGTGCATCGACGAAACCCCCGGTATCGACTCTCCACCCCTCTTTAAGGAGGGGCCAACCCAGAGGCCCTGCTTCAAATACCACGCCTGGTTCTATGGATAACGTCGCTTCAGGGCTGACAGTGCTTGTGGGAATGGGGTCCTTCTCCCACTGGTTGCCGGTTGTCCTGACCCTTCCCGCGTAAAAATCGCCAAGGCGCAGTGGGACATCATTGCCGCTAAAGAGGTTCCCGGAGAGGTCTGAGCCCTTGTCCCCCTCAAAGAGAAAGAGCCCACGCCTATTATTGCGGAACCACGAACCCTTAAGCGTGTTCTCCGAGGTGCGCGAATTATAGCCTTTGCCGGAGTTCTGGCTAAAAAGGCACCTGGCGAAATTTACCTTCGATTCGCCTATCCTCGTTGCATCCAGGTTGTCGCGGAACAATGAGTCCTCGACAACTCCCGATGTGAAGTGTAGATGAAGTCCCCTCGTCGCACCCTCAAGGATCAGATATTTAACCGCAAGGCGTGAAAAGTCCAGCCTGAGCTCTCCCCAGTCGCCGGGGCTTGGGGCTCTGTCAAGTGTTGTAAAGGTGACTGGCGAAGCTAGTGTGCCATCTATCTGGAGAGTACCCTCCTCAAGGGTTAGGGATATGTCTCCAAGGCCGTCGCCGTCTATGTCCGTAGTAGCAAATTTTACCGTTGTGCCGGGGTTTATCTTTAAAGTTGTACCTCTAGGGAAGGTTATGGATTCCTTTACTTCGACAATCCCTGACCACGTTATGTTTTTCGAGTCCGCATCCGATTTAAGAGGTGCTGAAGAGCATCCACATAAGGAGAGGATGCTTGCAAGTAAAAGAGCGAATGCGGCTAAGGTCCTCATGGAGTTAGCCTCGCTATTATTTTAACCCCTTCGACATTTACGCCTGGCGTCAGGTTAAAGCGGCCATTGTCAGGCCCATCGGCAAAGCCGACACGCTCCCCAGAGGAGGGAGGGCCGCCTATGAACTCTCTCACGCCGAGGTAAAGCTTTCCGGTTAGGCTGGTGGATATGTTGAATTTGCCATCGGGCCCTGTCGGTTCAGATAGGAGTAGGGGCTCTCCAAGCATGTTCTTGTTTTCGTAAAGCGCCGCGCGCATGCCAGCCTGGGGCGCCCCGGTAGCATCCGTTACAGTTCCCTCAACCGTAGCGAATTTTGTCAGAAAGCGCGCCTGTTTTTCTCGGGAGGGCAGCGCCAGTAACTCAATATCGGCATTTACAGTCACCCCTCGTTCAATTGTCATGCGTAGCCCCGGAGCGATGCCGAAGAGGTCGCCGGGTTTAAGCGGACCGATATCCCTACCGGAAGCGCGCATCTTTACAGTGGCGAAGTAACTGCCAGGGTCAATTATCATGGAGAATTTGCCATCTTTATCTGTGGGCGCAGAGAAATCGTAAGGCTGGCCCCTAAAGCCTGCCTCTGCAGATAGATATAACGCAACCTTAGCTCCGGCTACGGGGTTGCCTTGATGGAGGACCCGCCCCGTTATAATCGATGTGTCGGTTTCATTTTTCAAAAATATGGGGGGGTGTGCCGGAACGAGCGGCAGGGTGAGTCCACGCTGGTGGGCACCCGCCCTTAAAGGATTCCTGCCGAAAAACGCAAAGAGGTCGCCGGAGTGGCTCCGGGCGGTTATCAGGTAATCCCCCGCAGGGGCCTTGAGCAAAAAAACGCCACTCTCTTTGCTCTCTGTTTGGGTTAAATGAGCAGGTTCACCTGGCTTTGTAAATTCAGCTAAAGGATATAAAGAAACATTTGCCCCCTTATACCCCTTGCCCTCAAGGGAGACCAGCCCCTCAATGGTTACCAACTCGCTAAAATCATCTGTAGGCCCAACCGAGGCGCATCCACCTAAAAAGAGGAGGATGGTTATACAAAAAAAGAGGCTGCCTGGCAGCCTCCCTTTTGTCGGTTGATGCCGTCTATTAGCGGAGGGCCACTTTGCCGGGCTCTTCAACTGTGAGGACCTGTCCGGGTGTAACGTTCTCAATTACCTTAACCTGTCCGCTGGGGAAACGCACTTCAACGGTGTAAGTCTTAGATGCATCTACGCCGAAATGTAGCTCCTGGGGAGGCTGGGCGCAGAACCCTGAAGAGGTCGCCATCTCGGCAACGCCCTCAACCTTGGAGCCGGAGCGTACCCATACGCGCGAGCCGACCCCCATTGCGTTGGAGAGGGTGCCGGTGAGGCGAACCTTCAGCCAGTTGCCATTGTTTGTCGAGTTTAAGAAGAGCTTGTTCTCGGCGGCCCAGTTGACGGCGTATAGGTCGAGGTCGCCATCACCGTCGATGTCTACAAAAGCTGTGCCCTTGGTGCGCACGGCTGCGCAACGGGTCGAGGGGCTATCTTGAGCTATGTCGGTATAGGTACCGTCGCCGTTGTTTCTGTATAGCTGATTGGCTACCTTGCAGTCGCCCTCGTAGAGGTCCAGGTCGCCGTCGTTATCGAAGTCGCCGAAGGTGGGGCCTTTGCCCCAGCCTGTATCGGCAAGGCCTGCGCTCTCACCAGCGGGGGTGAAGACGCCGGTGCCGTCATTTATGAAGTAGCCGTTGGGGCCGACATAGTTGGAGATAAAGAGGTCAAGGTCTCCGTCCTTATCGGTGTCGGCAAAGGCTGCGCCAAGACCCCAGCCGTTGTCGGCGATGCCGGAGGTGCGGGAGGCGTCGCTAAAGGTGCCGTCGCCGTTATTGATATAGAGGGTGTTTGGTTCACCGGCCGGGTAGCGGCCATTGACAACGTAAAGGTCCTGCTTGTTGTCGCCGTTTACATCAGCCCATACGGCCATCCATGACCATGAGCGGTCGCCTACGCCCGCTTTATCCGTCACGTCGGTGAAGGTGCCGTCGCCGTTGTTTCTGTAAAGAATGTTCTTCGCGCCGACTCCGTAATTTGCGAGGTAGAGGTCGAGGAAGCCGTCATTGTCGAAATCGGCTGAAGCCGCTGCGTAGGTGAACTCCTTGGAGCCTACGCCCGCCTTATCCGTTACGTCGACAAAGGTGCCGCCAACGTTTTTGAGGAGGCGGTTTGCTTCAATCTCATACCTGCCGCCTTTGGGGAGGTAGAGGTCGGTCCAGCCGTCGTTGTCAAAGTCGAAGAAAACGGAGCCCATGACAAAGCCAGCGTCACCTACTCCCTCACCCGCTTCAGCGGTTATGTCAGTGAAGACGCCTTTGCCGTCGTTGCGAAGGAGCTTGTTGGCGCCGCCTTTGTTTGACACGTAAAGGTCCCAGTCGCCATCGTTGTCGATGTCGGCGAACGCCACGCCCTTGCCGTTGCCCGCATCACCAACCCCGGCTTTGGAGGTTATATCGGTGAAGAGTGGAGCGCCCGCGAAGGCGGGGCCTGCCGCTAGCGCGGCCGCTATTAGGGAGATGGTTAAACGTTTCATTGCCGACTCCTTTGTATGGTGTTCCGTCGGTAATTCGTCATTAAATCAAATAAGTGACGCAAGGTTCGTCATCCAAAGCCCATTCTCAATGCGCCGAGGATGATGGAACCCGCAAGCCCTGTAATTATGAATGATACCACCACTCGCGGCAAGAAGATCGCCGAAAGTGCTCCAATCGCCGGAATTGAAGTTACCGGTCCGGCCATTAAAAAAGCAATATCCGCGCCAACGGATATCCCCTTTGCTTGTAGCCCGGCGAGAATAGGCACCACCGGGACCTGGTGCGCAGGCAGCGGAAGCGCGACCAGCGCCGCCGCAACAACGGAGGTCATCCCCTCCTTGCCGACAAGCCAAGTGACCCAGTTAATGGGAACGAAGAGCTGGATCACCGCCTCCAAAACTATGGCTATCGCAACCCACATTCCTACGAAAAGCCCTACATCGAGGAATCGATCTATAAAAAATAAGAGCTTCGATTCACGAGGCTTGACTGTCATCGTCTTTAAAATGAGGTTGTTGGCGCACCCAATCTCATAGGCGGAGGCCAACTCGCCCTCATCAGTATGTACCGGCTTCATTCGCACAATGTTTCCAGAAAAATAACCTGTGCGCACAAGAAAAAGAGTAACGAACCCAGAGGAGAGCCCCAGAAAAATCGCACCACCGAACTTCCACCAGGCGAGCTCCTCGCCTACACCTCCCATGGTAAGGAAAAATGAGCTGGGATCCATCACCGGTGAGGTCGTCAGGAGCGCCATAAGCGGTGGTAGTGGCACGCCGGAGAGCGCCATTGGAATTATTATTGGCAGGATTCCGCATGAGCAAAGCGGGGAGAATGCCCCAATAGCGGTAGCAACCAGGATTGAGAGGACGCCAAAGCGGCCTACGTATTTTCTTACGTTTTTATCCAGCTGGTAAGTTTTTATGAGCGCCGCCACGGTGACGCCGATGAGGGTGAACCACCACATCTTCCCCGCTTCAGTGAGGACTATATGTAAAAACTCCTTTGCGATCTCCATCAGATGCGCTCCAACACCTCGACAAGCTCCTCCTCCGGAGCTTCCTCAAGGCCTAGGAGTATCTCCTCCATCTTCACAGGATCGCCGCCAGCGCTCCTAAGCTCAGCGTACTCCTTGCCGCGCCTCAGGGCCTCTTCGGAGAGCCTAACCGTTATGTACATACGCTTGGTCTTGTTGGTCGCCGTGAGGCGGTGCTCACCCTCGGGGCGCGCCTCGATATTTTTATTGCCCCCGGTGGTGCCCAGGGCCAGCTGGATGCCATCTATAGCGCAGGTCTGGTGGTGGTAGAGGGCGGTAACGTCGCCGCTCTCGCCATGCCGTCCGACGTGGGCGCGCGCCGCCAGCCCAAGGCGTGCCCCAAGGATAGACATGGGGCAGCGGTGCCCGTGGAGCATCTTTAGGGCGTCGAAGAACGTCCTGCGCTCCTCTTTAGAAAGCGTAATGGTGGGGGCAGTCATTCTTGTCAATCTCCAGGTAGACCTCGGTCATGTCAGGTGTCAGCCATGGCTCAACCTGGGTCAGCGCCTTCTCGAAATCTTCCAGAGTTACCACGTCCCGGTCCGCCATAACCGCCTCAAGCGCCGCTCGTTTGCAGAGCGATTCGGCGTCCCATCCCACATAGCCCTCTGTCTTGTGAGAGAGCTCCTCAGCGGTCACACGCGGGTCCACCGAGGGCATCTTGTCGAGGTATATCTTAATCATCCCCTCTCGATCGATTGCGCGGGGGGGGTGAACGAAAATCTTGCGGTTGAAGCGTCGTTTTTCCTTGATTATCGCCTGATCCACGGTGTCGATGCGGTAGCAGGAGCCTACGAGCATAACGTTTTCATTCTCCTGAATCTTGTCAATCTCGCGGATAAAGAGCTCCGAGAGTTCCTTGTCGGCGAAGGTCGGCGGGATTCCGCGGAGGTTTCCCGGCCCCCACTCGTAGGAGCAGCCGGCGCGTGGGCATAGCCACTCAGTATCGGAGATGAAGAGTACACAGGGGGCTTCATGCACGGCGTCGTGGAAAGCCTCCTTAACCTGCTCCGGCTTTCCTAGCATCTCCTGGCCGGAAACGTAGACAAAGGAGACACCCGCCTCGGTTGCGGCGGCCTCCGCGAGCATCGTTATTCCGACACCAAGCGGCCCCCAGAGCATGACCCCGGCGGGGCGCTGAAGGCCCACCTTTTTCATCAGCTCAGGCTTCATCAGTGGCAGGGAGACCATCTCCTTTACCAGCTGCTTCACCTCGGCAAAGCCGCCTATATCATCCCAGGTAAGGGTTGGTTTTTTTACCTCGTAGAAAATCTTATCTAGCTTACGGTGCATATCGGTTCCTCAGTTGGGGTTCCGTGTTAGTTGAGTTGAGTCCTCTAGGATAAAGCAAGAGGTGTGCCTGCTTATAGCGGCAGGGAAGCGAGTAGAAACCCGCTACGTAAAACCGCTTGGCAAATATACCCAAACTCAGTGGAAATTGGTACAGGCGCGACTCTATATCTTCCATACAGCATGCATTTTTATAGTCTATAATATTTGTGCAACACTCTTTTTAAACCATATGAATAGATTGAAAGAAGAAGAGGGAGGCAGTGAAAGTTAATACTTAATTGCCCACTTCATCGTCTCAAACTCATCTGTCCTCCCTTAGCTGTTACCAAAAGACTATTAGGTGATATAGTTGGTGAAATAAATCCTAACCGGAGGAGCCGAGATGAAGAAGCTTTTGCCATCCTTTTTAGCCGCCCTCATGGTGCTGGCGTTAACCTCCGGCGCATCGGCCCGTACCAAGCTAACCGCTTTGCCCGAGCGTGAATCAGTTACCATTCGCCTCGATAACCCCGACGCCACCCTCATAGAGGAGGAGCGGGTGCTGACCCTTCAAGCCGGGGAGAATCTGGTTGATTTTTCCTGGCGTGGGGTTAGCGTAAACCCCGACTCCATAAGGTTTAAGGTGCTCTCCCATCCTGAAGCGGTTACCCTGCTCTCTGTCTCCTACCCGCCTGGTGAGGCGGCCCTCATCTGGAGGATAAACGCCGCAGCGCCCTTGGAGGAGAGGGTAAGGATTAGCTATCTTCTCCGCGACATCGACCGTCTAGTGGCCTACAGGGCAGTTGCTGACAAGGCCGAGACGACGCTAGACATAACAGGGCTCGGGGTGCTCCGTAACTTCTCCGGGGAGGATTTCGATGGGGCGCTGATCTCGCTGGATGGCGGCGCGCTCATGACTACCCCCTCAATTAGCGGCGAAACCCGCCGTGCGGTGCTCTTTCGTGCCAATGATGTGCCAATGGCCAAAACCCTCCTCTGGGACTCAAATAATCTCCCGTGGGAGCCGGAGCGGGAGGAGTCCGACGTCTCGATCCCCGTCTATTACGAGTTCATAAATACACCGGACGCCGGTCTGGGGCAGGGAAGCCTATGGGAGGGGAAGATGCGCATCTTCCAGGATGATGGCTACGATGCGACAATTTTCCTCGGAGAGGATAACGTTGACTTCACGCCGCCGGGGGCGAAGATGAGGGTTAAGATAGGCTTTAGCCGCGATGTCAAAGTAACAAAAAAACGCATCGGCTATGAGGAGCTAAACCATCGCCCCAGCCGCAAAGACCCGGTGCTGCGTGACAGGGTTGAGCGTTTTACCTTTAGAGTGGAGAACTTCAAGGACACCCCGGTTGCGCTGGAGATTGTCGAGCACCCCAGCGGAGATTGGGAGGTTACTGAGGCGAACGTCAAGTGGGAGAGAAAAAGTTCGAGCGAGCTTGTATTATATGTAGCCCTCGGTCCCGGTGAGAAGCGGGAGCTGGCTTATAGCAACCTGACCCGCGATATATGGAACCGATAGGAGAGAGACGATGAAAACAAAGAGCATAATCAAGGTCGCCCTCGTCATCTCTCTGCTCCTCCCCACCGCTGCGTTGGCAAAGGTTGACCTCGTAACCCTCCCAGAGCAGGAGCGTGTCCAGCTAACCATCTATAACTCCGCCGACCTCACTCTGGCGAGAGATATGAGAAAGCTCACCATGCGAGAAGGCGAGAACAGACTCCAGTTCAGCTGGGCAGGGACCCTCATTGACCCAACGTCTCTGGAGCTTCTGCCCCGCGCGCTTGACAGGGATATATTGGTAAATGACCTCCTCTATCCAGCGAGGGTGGGGGGAGTAGGAGTCTGGAATGTAGCCGCCAGCGCCGCAGGGCCGGTTCCCGTGGAGATAAGCTATTTCACAAGCGGCATCAGCTGGCGCGCCTTTTACATGGCGACCCTCTCCCAGGATGAAGCCAGCATGGAGCTTGAGGGTTACGTCCTCGTGAATAACAGCAGCGGAGAGGACTACCCGAACGCCGAGACGCGCCTTATCGTGGGCAAGATAAACCTTCTTGACCGCGTGGCGGAGCTTGCGCGTAGGGGCGACGCTCCCTATGGACGGCCAATCGGAAGCCGCCCCATGCCTCAAATTCAATACGAGATGGAGAACGATGAAGTTGCCGCGCCCCGTGCCGTAGCAAAGATGATGATGGGCAGGGCGGCTCCCAAGGAGATTGTCAAAGAGGGGCTCAGTGAATATTTTCTCTACACCATTGAGGGTACCGAGGAGATCAATGACGGTTGGGGCAAACGCCTTACGTCCTTCTCAGCTGAAAGCGTACCTGTGGAGAGCCTCTACCGATATGAGCCGGAGCGTTATGGCGAGGGCGTGATACGCTTCATCTCCTTTGCCAACGACACCGCACACAAACTAGGCGGAGAGCCAATCCCCGGCGGTGCTGTGATGGTGTTTCGAGAGAGCGGAGATGATGGAGCGCTCACATTTGTCGGCGCGAGGGAGACCAAGTACATCCCAAAGGAGGGCGAAGTTAACCTGAATTTGGGCGTAACCCGCGACGTCAGGGTAAAGGTTACCGAGATGAGCTCCGCCAAGGACGGGTACGAGTGGAATACCTATAAACAGACGGGTAGGAAGTACATCGAAGGCCATATGGATGTCCTAAGCTACAAGGTCGAAGTGGAGAATCTGCGTGGGCAGAGGTCCACAGTGGAGGTTCGCAGGAATCTTGGGTGGAACTTCTGGGATGTAGCCTCTGCGGGTGACTATGGAAAATATGAAAAAGTGGACGCCGACACTATCCAGTACACCCTAAACATGGCTCCAGGAGAAAAGAAAACCTTTGAGTACACAGCTAGACTAAGGAGGGGAACACTCGCTAAATAAACAGCGCTTTGGAATGCGCTGGACTTGTTTTCAAGCGTCTGCCGACTTTTAAGAAGTTAGATTTTTCACCTCTTGGTGGCGGTAGCATGAGGTGAGGTGGTCGTTTACCATGCCGATGGACTGCATGAGGGCGTAGCAGATGGTGGGGCCGACGAATTTGAAGCCGCGCTTTTTAAGGTCTCTGCTCATAAACTCGCTTATGGCGTTTTGAGCGGGGATCTCTTCAAGGTGCTCCCAGCTATTTTGAATCGGTATTCCCCCAACGAAGCTCCAGAGGTATGAGGATAGCGGTCTGAAATCCCGCTCCATCTCTACAACCCTCCGTGCGTTGTTTATAGCCGCCTCAATTTTACGCCGGTTACGTACTATCCCTTCGTCCATCATGAGGCGCTCAACGTCTTTATCGCCAAATTCGGCAACACGCTTTGCGTCAAAGTCGTGAAAAGCCCGCCTGTAATTTTCTCTTTTGCCCAGTATCGTCACCCAGCTCAGTCCAGCCTGAGCGCCCTCTAGGACGAGCATTTCAAAGAGCCGGTTTTCGTCGTATAGCGGTACCCCCCACTCATTATCGTGGTAGGAGATGTAGAGGGGGTTGTCGCCGCACCAGGAGCACCTGTTAATATCCATAGATAAACGATATCACTTTTGATGTGGTTTTAAGAGGGGTTTTCCCAGTTCCTTTAATTGCCAAATAGTTTGTCTCCCCACCTGTAGGCGTAGGGCGCGATCTCCTCTGCCGTGCGCTCCAGCATGCACTTGCGCTCATCCCCTCCGCACTTATTTCCGCACTCGGCGCAAGGAGGCGCAAAGGGGTCTATATCGTGCTCTTCATCGGGGTGCAGCCAACTTATCTGCGATGTGCCGGGTATTATGAAGGTTGGGGTGCCTACAGCTACAGCGATATGCCTTGGCGCGGAGCAGTTGCCTATATGGAAGTCCGCCGCCTCGATGAGCGCGGCCATTTTTCTCACTGTCGTCTGCGGCGCTACAGCAACGGCGCCGCCGGATTTCTCGGCAAGCTCTTTTACCACCCACTCTTCCCCAGGACCCCACAATGCCAGGGGCGCTGCATCATATCTGCTTGATAGCATCTTTGAAAGCTCTGCATAGCCATCTATGGTCCAGCGGCGGTATCGGTGCTTGTGTGTGGCGTCTATGGTGAAGAGGCGGGTGGTGCCCGCATTAGCGGCAAGTGTTCTTTTGATCTCTTCCGCCCAGCTCTTTTCCTCCTCCGAGAGGAAGAGCTCTGGGCGGTTCCACTCGCTTTTTATGCCGTAGCGTTCAAGAAGGGTTCGCTTTACATCGACCACGTAGCCATCGCTTCTCGGCACCGCATCGGTGTAAGCCGATCTCCTGATGGTTGTATCATAGCCTATGCGGCGTGGCGCTCCTGTAAGATAGGTGATTATCGCGGAGGTAGGGTTGCTCATTGTGTCGAATACCGCGTTGAAGCGACGCTTCCTCAGCTTAAAAATTAACTTGGCTTCGTTGAAGAAAGAGTCTTTGCGGCGGTGTAGATAAAGTTCGTCAATGTAGGGGCTACCTTTGAGGAGCTCATAACTTGGCTCTTCCGTGAGGAACCCCACAAAACATCCCGGCCGCTCCTCTTTGAGGATGCGCGCGAGCGCTGTTGTAAGTACAACGTCCCCCAATTGTCGAAGCTGAATTATTAGGAAGCGCTCTGCTCCCGCTTTGCGCCTTAGAAACTTCATATTTAAAACCTGCTTAAAATCGTAATCGGTGCGCTCTTTTAGTGGCAGCGTAACCCTATGCCTTAAAAAGTTCCAGACTGACAAGTGAAAAGTGGGCTGCCCACTAGGACGGCCCACTTTTACATATCCGCCAGCTAAAGTCTACCAACTCTACTAGGCTTTTGCGTGGGGCAGCACTTATCTTCCCGCTAAGATGGTCCGGGCGTTAGGTGTAAGCGCTTAGCTGTGCGTGTAATCTTCGCCTATCCTTAAGAGGTCGTTTACCTCGCAATTGACGCCCAACTCAAAGGTGACCTGCTTGCCGGGGTTCGCCTCTTTTAGTTCGCCACCCCACTTGTCCCTTATTTTTTCCACCTTTGCTTTTGTTGCCTCTCCGCGTTTCCCGATTATTTCAATTTCCGAACCCGCAATGACCTTGTTTCTCACATCTACCTTTGGCGAATTCCCGCCACTAAGAACCTTAGCCGCTAAACGGTGGACAGTTGTTGGACGCTCATTTGCGAAATTTGGTTCTATCTCCGTCGGGTCGCCGAAGTAAAAACCAGTCGAGTATCCCCAGCTGTTAACGCGGGAGAGCTCCTCCAGCCACTCATCCTTGACGGTGAAGGCAGAAGGGTCTTCGTAATATGCGTCAATAGCCTCGCGGTAGCATTTGATTACGGGGGCAAGGTAGCCGATGCCCTTCATCCGCCCTTCGACCTTAAATGATGATATCCCCGCTTCGACGAGCGCCGGGATGTGCCCGACCATGCATAGGTCTCTTGAGTTCATTATATATGTGCCCCGCCCGTCCTCCATTACCGGGAGATATTTGCCGGGGCGGGTCTCCTCCTCAAGCCTGTATCGCCAGCGGCAGGGCTGGGTGCACTCGCCACGGTTGGAGTCCCGGCCCGTCAACGCCGCAGATATGAGGCATCTGCCGGAGTATGATATGCACATGGCCCCGTGGACGAAGGCTTCTATCTCGATGTCGACCCCTGCTGCTATTTCAGAGATCTCCCGAAGGGAGAGTTCCCGGGCGGTGTTAATCCGGCTAACCCCCGCTGAGCGCCAGAAACGCGCCGCCTCGGCGTTGGTGGTGTTTGCTTGAGTCGATAGGTGAATAGGGACCTGGGGGGCGGTCTCGCGCACTATTTGTAGGGCTCCGGGGTCGGCCACTATAAAGGCATCGGGCGACATCTCCCGGGTGCGCGCTACCTCCTCTCTCAGCAGGTCAAGTTCGGCGTTCCTTAAAAAAGCGTTGATGGCGACGTATACCTTAACCCCGGCCTCGTGGGCGAGGTCGATTCCGCGCTTTAGCTCCTCGGGGGTAAAGTTTCCCGAGAGATTGCGAAGCGAGAATTCCTGCCCGGAAAGGTATAGGGCATCAGCTCCGTAGTGTATGGCTATTTCAAGTTTCTCGAAATTCCCGGCGGGGGCCAGAAGTTCAGCTTTTTTTGTCAACACAATCCTCAGCTGCTCGATTAAGTGGTCTATCCAATGGACGTAGCATTAGGAGAATACCTCATTAAATGGAGTAGATGAGGAGCAAAATTAGCGTATGCTGGAACTATTCGATTTAAAGGTGCTAGGCTGCAACTACTGAAAGCATCTAATCCATGAGGAGGCCATTCTGGAAAGAGTATACCTCGCCTACGCTGAGGAAATTATAGACGCCCCGGCGGATCAACCCCAGGGGCTCTCAGACCTCCTTTCAAAAGCCAGGGAGGCGGGGCTCTCCTGTGAGCTCTTCACGATAGTGCCGCTATCGGTGCCATGGGAGGCTGAGCTGCCTGAGGGGCATTTCCGTTCAGGGAATTCCCCCATTGAGGCAATCTACGAAGGTGTGCAGAGGATATCCTCCGGCGCCCTCGACGCAGTCGTAATCCGTGGAGAGGAGCCCCTGAAGAGCGGCTACTCAAGGGATGAGCGACATAAGCTCATGGATATTTACGACGGCGTAACTATCCCTGAGGGTTATCAGTTGGTCGCCGAGGGGTTTCTGCGGAGGCGAGGGCTCTCACATGAATGGTTCAAGGAGTGCGCGGAGGCGCTCTTTGATAACTACCTGCGTACATATGAGGGCAGGACAAGAGGCCCCGTAAAGCTTCCCGGCATCAGGTGGTATGAGCCCGTTACTCCGCTCTTTAGAGGCGTGGACTGCGCCAACCCAATCATAGACTACAGCGGGCAGATACTCCTAACCACACGGAGAGGCGCCGCCGCCCTGGGCCTTGAGGAGCTTGTTGAGGTCGAGGGTGTAGGGCTGGGAGAAGCTTCAGGCGACGGCCCTGATAACGCAGAGGAGATAAGCGCCTTTACCCACCTGTCGGAGGCGATAAGGCGGTGCGAACGTGCGGCCGGTCTATCAATCAAGGCCCTTATGAAAAATGGATTCTGCGCGATCGAGCTTTACATCTGCTACCCGGTGGTCCCCTTGGCCTTCCTCCTGGCTTCAGGGGCGGTCCCATCGGCCGACGAGGTGATTCCATACCTTGAGAGGCAGCCCATCACAATAACGGGTGGGATGAACCTTGCGCGGGCACCATGGAACTGCCCCGCGCTAAGGGCAGCAATCGCCGTCTACCGGGAGATGCTGGAAAAATCACTTCCCTACGGTCTCATCCACGGCAACGGGGGACTTGGCTACAAACAGGGTGTAGCGATATTAGCCCGCTAAATCCTCCAAGACCTGCTGCGCATGCCCCTTGGCCTTGACCTTGTTATATATACGCTCTACTGCGCCATCGGCGTCGACTACAACAGTGGTGCGTATAGTACCCTCGGTGACCTTGCCGTATGACTTTTTCTCCCCCCAAGCGCCGTAGCTTTTTAGCATCCCCAGCCCTTCGTCGGACAAGAGGGGGAAGGTAAAGCCATACTTCTCTCTAAAGCGCGCATGGCTTTTTAAGCTGTCTTTGGAGACGCCTATGATGTTGGTGCCGATTTCCGCGAACTTATCAAGTCGTTCCTGGAACTCCAGGGCTTCTGCGGTTCACCCCGAGGTGTTGTCCTTCGGGTAGAAAAAAATTACAGCTCTCTTACCGGCGATTGAGGAGAGGCTAATGGTCTCGCCGCTGTCGCTCTCAAGGGAAAAGTCTGGTGCTTTGCCGCCAATTTTCAACATTTTTGAGCTCCTTTTGGTTTGGTGCATCGGCAGAAATTATACCATTTTTATCTTTGATGGTCAGCGCCTATGATAGATAATCTCGTCGCCCTTGCATTAGGGGTAAAAGAGTGCTAACTCTAAAAAATTCTGGTTGGCTATAAACCCTCGCAAAACGTAGGTTTACAGGGCAGGTTGCATGTACCCTTATCTTAGATATTTAAAACTTGTTTACGATGCCAAGAGAAGAGGGCCGCTCGACATTACCGATGAGTCTGTCCTCTCCATGAGAGCATGGCCCGGCGATGTTGATATGTTCATGGAGCTAAATAACGGGCGGCACATGACGCTCATGGACCTCGGGCGATTTGATTTGGCTGCTCGCAGCGGGCTTTTAAAGGTAACCAGGGAGAGGGACTGGGGTTTTGCAGTGGCTGGAGCGAGCATCAGGTTCAGATACCGGATAAGGTTTATGGAGTGCTTCAATTTAAGGACAAAGCTCATCGGCCTTGATGACAGGTGGTTTTACTTTGAGCAGCGCACCGAGGTGGATGGAAAAACCTGCTCCTCTGCCCTTGTGCGTGGCGCGGTAGTGTCAAAAAAGGGTGCCGTTCCACTGGAGGAGTCGCTATCTGCTATTGGCCGTAAGGGGCTGGCGCTGCCCCTGCCGGATTGGGTCAAGAGCTGGGCTGAGGCTGATTCAATGCGCCCCTGGCCGGAGGGCTGAGCCGATTAGCTGGTTCGTATACATAGTAAAGTGCAGTGACGGGAGCTACTACACCGGCTCAACCAATGACATCGCCCGGCGTATTGATGCGCATAATAAAGGCCGGGGTGCAAAGTACACCGCCGGGCGAGGCCCCGTTAGCCTTGTATATACTGAACCCTGCCCTGACCGTTCATTAGCGGTAAAGCGTGAGGCGGGGATTAAAAAGCTGTCGCGGCGCCAAAAAGCCGCGCTAATAGAGAGCTCCCCGCGAGGGGGAATGGAGATTGAGATTGAGTGATACGGTAGCCACAGTCAACGGAACTGAAATTTCCCGCTTGGAACTTGATAACGCCATCCAGGGGTTCGCCATGGGGGTTTATAGAAAACCAATGGAGAGCCTGACCGATGAGGAGCGGGAGAAAGCCAAGGGCATGGCGATGGAGAAGCTTGTCGCCAGACAGCTTATCTATGAAGATGCCCTTGCCCGTGGTCTTGAGGTGCCGGATGGGGCTGTGGAAGCTGAGATCGAGAAGGTAGCGGCAAACTTTCCAAACGTGGAGGAGCTTTACGGAACCCTCGAAAAAGCGGGGCTCTCCAAAGAGGCTTATCACAAAATGCTCCACACCGATCTGCTCGTTAACCAGCTCACAGATATAAAGCTCGCCGAGGTCGATGATATAACCGAAGTGGAGATAACCTCCTTTTACAAGGAAAACTCCGAGAAGATGTCAAAGCCTGAACGCGTGCGGGCATCCCACATCCTCGTCAAGAGCGATGGCGGCGAGGGACGCGAAGCCGCCCTTGAGGCTACGGAGAAGCTAAAAGAGAGGCTTGGGGAGGAGTCCTTTGAGGATATCGCCAAAACCCACTCCGCGTGCCCCAGCGGCGCAAAAGGGGGAGACCTCGGCTGGTTCGGGCGTGGTGATATGGTTGCCTCCTTTGAGGAAGCGGCTTTCTCCAGCACTGTGGGAGAGGTGGGAGATATTGTTGAAACTCCCTTCGGGTTCCATATTTTGAAGGTTACGGATAAGGATGGGGGCGGCGAGGTTTCCTTTGAAGAAGCCTCTCCCAAGATTTGCGAGTTCCTTGACCGTAAAAAGAAGAGTGAATATCTGGCGGCTTGGGTCGCCGATCTCAAGTCGACCGCGGAAGTTCAGGTCTTCGACGTCCCCATGGGATAAGTAGGTGAGATGAAGATAGAGAAAAAAGAGCTCATTGCGGGCAAATGGACCCTCGACAACGCGAGGGACCTGTATGGCATCAACAACTGGGGAGATGGCTATTTCAAGATAGATCGCAAGGGAGAGGTGTGTGTAGTGCCCGATCCCTCCAACCCCAAAGCATCAGCTTCCCTACCCGAAATCGTAGGCGGGCTCGTAGAGCGCGGCAGCGATTTGCCTGTGCTCCTGAGGTTTGAAGATATCCTCGCCTCGCGAATACGGCTTATAAATGAGTCCTTCGAAAACGCCATAAAGAAGTATGGATACAAGGGTGAGTACCGTGGCGTATTCCCCATAAAGGTGAATCAGCAGCAGCAAGTAATAGATGAGATATCGACCTTCGGCAAGCAGTACCACCATGGCCTTGAGGCGGGCTCCAAAGCGGAGCTGATAGCCGCCATATCATACCTCGACGACCCCGAAGCGCTCCTTATCTGCAACGGCTACAAGGATGAGATGTTCATACGCCTCGCCCTTTGCGCCCAGATGATGGATTTAAAATGTGTCCTCGTAGTCGAGACTTTAAATGAGCTCCCCATAATTATCCGGGTATCACAGGAGATGGGGATAAAGCCGATTCTAGGCATCCGCATAAAGCTATCCGCTTCGGCCGGTGGACACTGGAAGGAGTCCGGCGGTGACCGCTCCGTCTTCGGACTAAACTCCGCGCAGGTTATAAAGATGGTCGACATACTCCGCGAAGAGGGGATGCTCGACTGCCTGAAACTTCTTCACTATCACCTCGGTTCGCAGATCCCCCACATCAGACAGATTAGGAACGGGCTGATGGAGGCTTGCCGCATATACACCGGCCTCGTTGGCGAGGGGGCGCCGATGGGGATGATTGACCTTGGTGGTGGCCTCGCCGTCGATTACGACGGCTCCCATACAAACTTTGCCTCAAGCTGTAACTACACCCTCGACGAGTATTGCCGCGACATAGTCGACCTCGTGCAGCAGGTCATGGATGAAGCGGAGCTGCCGCACCCGACTATCGTTACCGAGTCGGGGCGGGCGCTCGTTGCCTACTATTCGCTCCTAGTCTTCAACATCCTCGATACCGCCAGCTTCACAGGCGCCGATACGCTGCCAAAGCTTCCCGAAGAGGAGGTCTCGCAGGTTACCGCCGATATCCACGAGGCGGCCGCCAACATTCGAGAGAAGAACCTACAGGAGCTCTACCACGACGTAATCTATTACAGGGATGAGACACGCGAGCTCTTTAAGCGTGGTCAGGTCTCCATAAGGGAGCGCGCGCTGGTTGAGTCGATCTTTTGGTACGCGATGAAGCGCATACAGAAGATAGTCAAAGGGATGCCCTATGCGCCCGATGAGTTTGAGGGCCTGGACGAGGCGCTCTCAGATATCTATTACGGCAACCTCTCTGTCTTTCAATCGCTGCCCGACGTTTGGGCTATAAACCAGCTCTTTCCCATAATGCCCTTGCACAG
This sequence comes from Deltaproteobacteria bacterium, assembly GCA_002869015.1. GTDB lineage: Bacteria > Desulfobacterota > Deferrisomatia > Deferrisomatales > BM512 > BM512. Next base: position 34,369 of record PKTT01000039.1, on the reverse strand, counting down.
GCATAAGGAAGCGCCTACCCGCGACGCCGTAATCTCCGATATAACATGTGACTGCGACGGCAAGATTGACCGCTTCATAGACCTTCAGGATGTGGCGAAGTCGCTGCCGCTCCATGAGCTTAAAGCGGGCGAGGAGTACCTGGTTGGCGTCTTCCTTGTCGGCGCTTATCAGGAGACCCTTGGCGACCTTCACAACCTCCTCGGCGATACGAATGTCGCAAGCGTTAGGATTGGCGACAACGGTGAAATAGAATACGTTCGCGAGCTCGGCGGCGACTCGGTCAAAGATGTGCTTACATACGTCGAATATGACCCCCGCGAGCTAGTCAATCGTTTCAGAGAGAAGGCCGAGAGAGCGGTGAGAGGCGGCCTTATAAATGGGCAGATGCGCAGAGTCCTTACCCGGACCTATGAAGAGGGGCTGCGCGGCTACACTTACTATGAGAGCTCCGAGGATTAGGGAGGTTAAAATATGAGCAAAGTTTTGATAATCGGCGCGGGCGGCGTCGGCAGAGTCGTCGCGCATAAGTGCGCTCAGGCGAAGGACGTCTTCACGGAGATAACCCTAGCGTCGAGAACAAAGGAAAAATGTGATGCAATAGCGGCTGAGCTACCTGTAGCCATCGGGACCGCAGCTGTTGACGCAGACAACGTGCCCGAGCTGGTTGAGCTTATAAGGGCTCAAAAGCCTGACCTTGTCCTCAATGTGGCGCTGCCCTATCAGGACCTGACAATAATGGACGCCTGCCTGGAGACCGGCGTCGATTACCTGGACACCGCCAACTACGAACCGCTGGATACGGCGAAGTTCGAGTACCGCTGGCAGTGGGAGTATCAGGAGCGCTTTAAGGAGAAGGGGCTTATGGCCCTCCTCGGGAGCGGCTTCGACCCAGGCGTGACCAATGTCTTCACCGCTTCGGCTGTTAAGCATCACCTCGACGTGGTAGAGGAGATCGACATAATCGACGCCAACGCAGGTGACCACGGGCAGCCCTTCGCCACCAACTTCAACCCGGAGATTAATATCCGCGAAGTTACCGCGCCGTGCCGTCATTGGCAGGACGGAGAGTGGGTGGAGACGGGCGCGCTAAAGACCAAACGCGTATATGATTTTCCCGAGGGAATCGGTGAGATGAACATCTACCGTATGTACCACGAGGAGATGGAGTCACTGGTTAAGCACTTCCCGACTATTAAAAAAGCACAGTTCTGGATGACCTTCTCAGACAATTACCTTAAACACCTTGAGGTCTTGCAGAATGTGGGAATGACGCGCATCGATCCGGTTATATACGATGGCAAAGAGATCGTGCCCCTAAAGTTCCTGAAGGCTGTGCTGCCCGACCCAGGCTCCCTAGGGCCACTGACAAAGGGGCGCACCTGCATCGGCGTTGTTGCAAAGGGGTTAAAGGACGGCGTGAAGAAGCAGGTATATATCTACAATATCTGCGACCACGAGGCGTGCTACCGCGAGACCAACTCACAAGCGGTGAGCTACACCACAGGCGTGCCCGCGATGATCGGCGCTATGATGATGCTCACCGGCAAGTGGCGCGGCGAGGGGGTCTTCAACATGGAGCAGTTCGACCCCGACCCCTTCATGGATGCGCTGAATAATTACGGGCTGCCGTGGACCGTTGTCCCCGGTGACGGTTGGCTGGAGCTTTAACGTCTAAATGGATCTCTTAGATGTAAAGCGCATAATGGAGCTTGCCCCCTCTCCCGCCTATGTGGTGGACCTGGGCAAGTTGAGGGGAAACCTGGAAATACTTGAAAGGGTCGAGCAAGAGAGCGGCGCCAAGATACTTCTCGCCCTAAAGGGTTTCGCCATGTGGTCGGTTGCGGGTGAGGTGATGAAGCGCCTTAAGGGTGTCTGCGCTTCCTCCGTATGGGAGGCGACCCTTGGGCGTGAGGAGTTCGGGGGCGAGGTGCACACCTTTGCCGCAGCCTTCTCGGAGGATGATGTGAAGCGAGCGCTTTCGCTCTCCGACCACATTGTCTTCAACTCCTTCAACCAGCTTGAGCGCTTTCGCCCGCTATGGGAGGGGAGCGGCGTCTCCGTGGGGCTACGTGTTAACCCTGAACACTCGGAGGGGCACACCCCGATCTACGATCCGGCCGCGCCAAACTCGCGCCTGGGCATCAAGCGAGAGACCTTTAACGGGCGATCCCTTGAAGGCGTTGACGGCCTCCACTTTCATACCCTCTGCGAGCACCTCTTCGAGCCCCTTGAACGCACTGCTAAGGTCTTCGAGGATAAGTTTGGAGAGTATCTTTACGGTATGAAATGGCTGAACCTCGGCGGGGGACACCACATAACCCGTGAGGGGTACGATTTAGCGGGGCTGTTCAAGCTAATCAAACACTTTAAAGAGAAGTATGATCTAGAGGTTTACCTTGAACCGGGTGAAGCTGTGGCCCTTGGGACGGGCGTCCTGGTTGGCGAGGTGCTGGACATAATTGAGAATGGCATAGAGATAGCTATCTTGAACCTTTCAGCCTCAACCCACATGCCGGATGTTTTGGAGATGCCCTATCGTCCACCCCTTTTTGGCGGCTTCGACGCAGGCGAAAAGCCTTACACATACCGCCTCGCAGGGCCCTCCTGTCTCGCCGGCGACGTTATGGGCGACTGGTCCTTCGCAGAGCCGCTGGAGGTGGGTGCGCGCATCGCGTTTCTCGATATGGCGCACTATACGATGGTTAAGAATACAACCTTCAACGGCATAACCTTACCGGATATAGCGACTTACGACCCTGAATCTGACGAGCTGAAGGTCATCCGCTCATTCACCTATGAGGATTACAGGAACAGGCTCTCCTAATGATAGCAGCGGTTTTGCAGCTGAACTCATCGGGCAACGTGGGGGTGAATTTAAGCCACGCCGAGAGGTTGATTGGGGAGGCGGCGTGGGCCGGAGCTGGTTTCATAGCGACCCCTGAAGCAACTCCATATCTTGGACCAATATCACGCAAGGCAGCTCAGGCCGAACCTCTAGATGGGTACATTTCTTCACGCTTTGCCTCGATGGCGCGAGCCTTTGAGGTCTATCTGCTCCTGGGCTCTTTCAACGAGTCGAGCCCGGAGGTGGGCAAGTGCTACAATACTTCGGTGCTCTACTCTCCCGAGGGGGAGATATTGGCTGTCTACCGTAAAATCCACCTCTTCGACGTGGATATAAAGGAGGGCCCGAGGGTCCATGAGTCAGCGCTTGTCTTACCCGGAAAAGAGATTGTCGTCGCCGATGAAGTGCTGGGCGGTCTAGGGTTGAGCATCTGTTATGACCTTCGCTTTGGTGAGCTTTATAGGAAGCTAGTTGACCGTGGCGCAAAAACTATAGCCGTCCCAGCCGCTTTTACAGCGAAGACAGGTAGAGCCCATTGGGAAGTTCTGCTGCGCGCACGCGCCATCGAGAGCCAGTGCTACATACTTGCGCCGGCTCAGTTCGGGCCTCACAGCGACGAACACCTTAAAGAGAGTTATGGGCACGCTATGATAATAGACCCCTGGGGCAGGGTGCTCTCTGAGGTGGAGAGCGGGGAGGGATTTGCCATAGCCAATATTGACCTTGATTTAGTTGACGCTGTGCGTGCGGGTATACCGCTTGCCGCTCATCACCGTATTTAAACTTTTAATAAGGAGGAAATGGTGAAAAAGTTTATAGCTTTTATACTTGTAGTCGTAGCGCTTGCCGGTTTGGCCGGTTGTCATAAAGAGAGCAATACGGAAAAGGCAAAGCGTAAGGCCGGTGAACTTATGGATTCGGTCAAAGACGCAATTAAGGATTAGTGTTGTTAAATGAAAATATAAAAAGGGCGACCCAGAGAGGCCGCCCTTTTTTTGTTAACGCTTTACGCGCTCTGCGTCGAAATAGGCCTCGATCCTGAATTGAACCTCCCGCACAGGCTTGAAATCGTACTCCCTGGGCCATCTAACGCCGGGCCGGACTCCAAAAATCAGCCACTCTCCCTTTAGAAAATAGCGTACGGGAAAGAGGAGCAGATACTGGGTTTCACGCCAGTGAGGCTTAGTCTCCCCGAGGACGCCGGTGAGCGCCGAGAGGCCGAGGTCATCTGTCGCCCTCCACATTAGGTTGAAAGTCTGCCCGGTAAAGACCTCAAGGTCCTCCTCGTCCCATGTCGCAAAGGTGTTGGCGCGGAAAAGAACCTTGTTCTCCATGGGCCTGTCGAACCACAAATTGGTAGCTTCGGAAAAGCCGCTGTTATTTCGCCAGGTAACAGATTGGTCTGCTCTGAAGTGCCACGTGCCCAGCTCAATCTGTCTGCGCCTCAGCTTGAATCTTACAAAGGGATCGGGCGGGTCTATGAGGCGAACTCCCCCTATAATCGAGGATTTCCATTTTTCAGACTCGGTGAATATATACCCCAGCCCGGCGAATGTTGATTCTCTCGAACGCTCAGCCAGGTCAGATGCGGCGCCCAGGGTGTCCGAAAGCTGCTCATCCTCCTCGGTATCTTCGCTCTGGAGGAAAAGGTTGAAGCGGCGCTCCGCGACAGGCAGCCTTAAGTGAAGATTGAGATCGTAGGAGAGCATGGGGGTTGAGTGGTCACGCGCCTCCCATTGTATGCCTGTTCGCAGGTATGTGCCCGTGGTCTCGTAATCTGCGACCTCGCCACCAAAGAAGGCGTCCGTAGCTCGCGCCCACTCCTCGATGGTATCTGAGATTGTGGCGTGAAGGCCCACCTCTGCGGCCCTTGTTGCACCAGCAAAGGGAATCGACAGCGAGAATACCAACAATAAAATGGTGAGGGAATACTTGACCATGAGCGCATCTTACCACCCTAAGTGTTCCTGTACCAACGTGGCGTTGATAGCAAATCCTGATTAATTCTTATCTATAAGATGCAACGGGCAAAAAGCTGGTTATATTAGTAAATAAATGTTGTTTATCTTAAAGCTTGTGGTTTGGAGATGTATATGGGCGATATTAAAAAAGGCGCGAGGATTTCAGGGGGAGAGCCAAAAGTGCTCTCCGAGATGGTCGGGTATCAGGAGGAGTCTATTGTAAGCCGGATACTCCTTCAGGATGAGGCTGGCACGTTGACTGTTTTCGCTTTTGACGAGGGGCAGGCGCTATCAGAGCATACGGTGCCATTCAATGCCTTTATACAGGTGCTTGATGGCGTAGCGGAGGTGACAATTGGCGGCAAACTCTCAAGGGTTGAGAGTGGTGAGATAATTTTAATGCCGGGTAATGTGCCCCATAAAGTCAATGCGCCTGAGCGTTTCAAAATGTTGCTTACAATGATTAAGACCCCTCTTTAGGGGATGTTTTTTTCTTTTTATTTGTTCATAAGGAGAGAACGGCGGGGGGTAAGAGAAAGGGAGTATCCCTATGAAAGCACGTTGGACACCATTTTTGATAGCCATTATGGCCGTGCTCCTTTTGGGCACAGGAATCTCATTTGGAGAGGATAAAATGGATGGCGGCAAGATAAAGCTGTTCTCAGTTAAAAGCGGTGAATACTACGAAGCGGAGAGGGTAAACCTCTCCGATGACGAGTGGCGCGAGAGGCTCTCCCCCGAGGCTTTCCATATTACCAGGGAGGCGGGCACAGACAGGCCATTTACAGGTGACCTTTGGGACAACAAGGAGGACGGTGTATATAAATGCGTCGCATGCGGCACCGACCTTTTCGATTCCAAAACCAAGTACAAATCAGGCACCGGCTGGCCCAGCTTCTGGGATCCTGTTGCCCCTGAGAACATCACACTTAAGGACGACCGCTCCTGGTTCATGGTGCGCACCGAGGTGCTCTGCGCACGTTGCGACGCCCACCAGGGTCATGTCTTTAAGGATGGCCCCCAGCCTACAGGGCTTAGGTACTGCATAAACACGGCATCGTTAAAGTTTGTCAAACGGGGTGAACTGTGAGACTCATGGCTTTGACGGGAGCGATACTTATGGCAGCTGGGAGCGCCGTAGCCGCTGCGGGGACTACATTTTCAGCGGCGGGGGCTTTCTGTAATGGTCTACCTCGCCAATGGACTGCGGGTTCGGTGACTTTATCCGACGTAGTAAAAAGAGCCCAGAGCGCATCCTCCTTCGACTCGAAGAAAACCGCCCCCGTAGATAAAGGTTGGGGTGATAAGCTGGAGGTTGCCGCGTTCGGCCTCGGGTGATTCTGGGGTTATGACTCCCGGTTCGGGAGCATAGATGGCGTAGTCGCAACGATAGTCGGGTACATTGGCGGAGCCAAGGAGAACCCCACCTACCGCTCAATCGGTGACCACACTGAAACCGTTATGGTTGTTTTTGACCCCGAGAAGATAAGCTACCGTGAACTCCTCAAGTTGTTTTGGAGGAGCCACGACGCTTTCTCAAATCCCGGCTTTACCCAGTATCGAAATGTTGTCTTTACAATAGGCGACGAGCAGGCAAAGGCAGCGGCCGAGTCGGTGGCGGATATTGAGAAAACAACCAAGCGGGCTGTAGCCACTGATGTCGAGCCTATCTCTAACTTTTTCCCGGCGGAAGATTACCACCAGAAGTATTATCTACGGGGTATTTCATTCCTCATGGATGATATAAGGGAACGCTACCGCACAGAGGCGGACTTCGTTTCCTCCCTGGCTTCAGCGAGGCTTAATGGCTATCTAGGGGGGTATGGGACGATGGAGCGGTTCAAAGATGAGCTGCCATCCTTTGGGCTCTCGGAGGAGATAGGCGTAAAGCTCACAGCTCTGTTAGGAAGCCGTTTGAAAAAATAGTTTTTTTATCTGTGTAAAAAAGCCCCCGTTTTGCGGGGGCTTTTTTAGTTTAGCCTTGAAACGTAGCGGTACATCACCCAGAAGTGGCTGAGGCTGCCCAGCACCACGAAGATGTGGAAGAGCTCATGGAAGCCCAATACGTTTGGTATCAGATTCGGACGCTTTAGCGCGTAGATGACCGCGCCTATCGAATAGAAGAGCCCGCCGATAAAGAGCCAGATAAGGGCACCTGTCTGTATGACAGTGGAGAGCGGGTATATAGCCACAATGACAACCCACCCCATCAATAGATAGATAGAGGTAGACAGCAGCCTCGGCGTTGATGTGAAGGCGAGCTTTATAGTGGTGCCGATTAGCGCAAGCCCCCAAACGACCCCGAAGATTGACCACCCCCAGCCACCCCTAAGTGGTATGAGGCAGATTGGCGTATAGGTAGCGGCGATGAGAAAGAAGATCATCGAGTGGTCCAGCTTCCTCAGCCGCCTTATCCCGTCGGCACCGAGCGGTAACCAGTGGTAGAGGGTTGAGGCGAGGTATAGGAGTATCAGCCCCGCTCCGAAAATTGAGAAGGTTACGACGTGCCATACTTTAAGGGGGTCAACCGATTTTAGGATTAAGAATACGAGCCCGGCTATGGAGAGCGCCACTCCCACGGCGTGGGTGAGGCCGTTAACCGGTTCGCGTAGCCTGATGACCATCTGCTTCTCCAGGTGAATATGTATTCATAAAACTTGTGTGGATTATACGCTAAAGGGTATGGGCTCGCAATGGTCCGGGCTTTGAGCTAAAATCTCAGCGAATTTAATCCCAGGGAGGGCCAATGAATTTCTTCGATGTCTTTTTTTTCGCATGTGTAGGCGTCTTCGCAATTGCTGGAGCGCTTAGGGGCGCGGCGCGTCAGATATTTTCCATCGCCGGGGTTGTAATAGGGGCGGTGGCGGCGCTGCGTTTTTACCATCGCGTTGCCGAGTATATGCCTGTAGCGGGTGAGGGGCTGAAGCTCGCCCTTGGCTTCGCGGTAATCCTAATTGGGGCAATGCTACTCGCGTGGCTTGCGGGCTACCTTTTTCAGCGGCTGATGGCGGCGGCGGGCCTCGGCTTTGTAAATCGTTTGCTCGGGGCGGGCCTCGGCGCGGTTAAGGCGTTCCTCATAGTCGCGGTGGTCGCGGTTGTGCTCGTTGAGGTCTTCCCGCCTCGGAGCCCCATTCTCGCCGAATCGGTGACGCTGCCCTTTACTTTAAAGCTTACCAGCGCCGCCGTGGAGGCGGTGCCCTCGGAGGTTAAAAGCTCGATAAAGGTTAAGATTGAGGCGCTTGAGGAGTATTGGGCGCGTCAGCGTAAATAGTAGAACAGATAACTGAAGCACAATGGAGCTAAAGAATGACTAAAGTTTTGATCGCATATTCAAGCCGCACCGGCAACACTGAAAAGTTGGCCCGCGCCATAGCCCTTGGCGTTGAACGAGAGGGTGGAGAGGCGGTTGTAAAGTCCGCCCCGGATGTTACCAAGGACGACCTCATAGCAGCGGATGGGATAATTTTCGGGAGCCCGGTTTACTTTGGCTCACCCACTGCCGAGATGAAGGACCTTATAGACAGAAGCGTCGCCGCTAGAAAGAAGCTAAGAGACAAGGTCGGCGCAGCGTTCACCACCTCCGGTCACATCACAGGGGGCAAGGAGACGACTATGATGACGATACTCATGGCCTTTCTCATACATGAGATGGTTATCGTGGGAGACCCCCTCGAAACCGGTGGACACTATGGCGCTGCGTGTAAAGGCGCCCCGACCGCCGAAGATGAAGAGGCCGGCGCGCTTCTCGGCGTAAGGGTCTGCCGTGTTGCTACAAAGATGAAGTCCTGAAATTTCAAAGGGGAGGGGGCGACTACCTCCTCCCACTTCAGCTCTCCCCCCGGCACAACCTCTTAATTATGTAACCGATGAAGGCAATTTCGCGTCGAAGTTACTACAAATGAAAATCTGTTTAAAAATTCCAGGAGATAAAATGTTTAAGAGAGCTTTCTTCGCGGCGCTTTGCCTTATCCTTTTTGCTGCTGTCCCCGCACTAGCCGAAAGTTTCGGCAATGGGGTCTCACTTGACGAGAGGGTAGCTATATCCAAGATAACCTCGGACCCGGTCTCATTCCTTGGCAAGACCGTTGCCGTCGAGGGTACGGTGGTGCGTGTGTGCCGCACGCGCGGCTGCTGGATGGAGCTTTCCAGCGACAGGGATTATGAGACCTTCAGGGTCAAGGTGGACGATGGCGTAATAGTCTTCCCCATGTCAGCGATCGGTAAGGTTGCAACCGTTCAGGGTGAGATAGAGGCTGTGCACACACGCTGCAATGAGAGCGAAGCAGAGATAAAGAGCGATTGCGTTGAGAAGAGGGGCGTCTATTACCAGATTCGCGCTACCGGTGCGGTGATTGAGTAGATGAGGCTAGCTAAATTAAACCGGGCGCTACACCGCGACCTGGGCTTTTTCTTCGTGGGGCTGACCCTTATATACGCTATCTCCGGAGTTGCCCTGAACCACATAGGCCAGTGGAACCCCAACTACGCAATTGAGGTTAAAACCGTTACCATCTCTCCTGTGGTTGGCGAGGGGGACCCTGTTCAGCGGGTGCTCTCGGAGGTTGAGAGTGTAGGGGCGGTGAAGTCATCCTTTCGCCCCGCGCCGGGAATATTACAGATATTCACGGAGGGCGCGAACCTCACTGTGGAGACTTCTACGGGCAAGGTAGATATAGAGCGTTTTGTCGAGCGGCCCGTTATCTTCCCCATGAATTATCTTCACCTAAACCACGCCAAAGGCATCTGGACTTACGCGGCTGACATCTACGCGGCGGGTCTGTTTATAATAGCTGTTACGGGACTCTTTCTGACAAAGGGGCGGCGAGGGTTAATGGGGCGTGGTGGTGTCCTCGCAATTGCAGGGGTGCTCCTCCCCATGGCGTTCTTTATCTTCTACCACTGAGCTCTCTAAAGAGCACATCCCCCGTGCGCCGGTGACCCTGCACAGGTTTCCATTCAGACAGGTGTCGCCACTGTGCCCGTGTTCAACCTGGATAGTTGAGTGTCCTATCTTGAAGCGTTCATTCAGGAGCGCTCCCAACTCTCCGGCGACGTTCTTTTGAACGCCCGCCTCTCCATCTACGACGACGTGGGCTGAGAGAGCTTCATTGCCCGGGGTTATAGCCCATATGTGCAAGTCATAGACGCAGCATACCCCATCTGCGGAGATTATCGCGGCCTCCACCTCTTTGTAATCGATGTGCTCAGGGACGCCAAGGAGCAGTATATTCACAGCGTCCCTCACGAGGCCCCACGAGGAGTAGAGGATGAGGGCGCATATCCCAACGCTTACGAGAGGGTCCACAAGTGTCCAGCCGGTCCCCCATACTATTAACCCGGCAAGTAGCGCCCCCACCGAACCCATAGTGTCTGCGACGACATGGAGGAAAGCGCCCCTAACATTGAGGCTCTCATCCTTGTGGGCGTGGAGCATCTTTATGGAGATCAGGTTGACCAGTAAGCCAATTCCAGCAACCGTCACCATACCCATAGGTTTTACTGCTTCCGGGGTAGTGATGCGCGTGTAGGCCTCGTGGAGGATTATGCCGACAATTCCCCAGAGGGCGAGGCCGTTTAAAAGAGCTGCAAGTATCTCAAAACGCCTGTACCCAAATGACTTTGTCACCGAGGGCGGCTTCTCCCCTAGCTTCATAGCGAAGAGACCCAGCCCAAGCGCCGCGGCGTCTGTTAACATGTGACCAGCGTCGGAGATGAGCGCCAATGAGTTTGAGAGGTAGCCGCCCACACCCTCGACCACCATAAAGGTTGTAGTCAGAAGAAATGCGGTGAGCATCGAGCGTGTTGAGCCTCCGGCGTGCCCGTGCCCGTGGTGGTGTCCGTGTGAATGGTCATGGTGGTTATGAATATCCGTCATGGTTAAAACTTAACACCATCGACTGCTTAATTCACAGGTTAGGTGAGAAAAAAAGTGACCTCCGCTTTATGCCGGAGCGAAAAGGTGGTAAAAGCACCTCACTGATTTTAACTTGCTAAACGCATCGATAAAAACGGAGAAATTACCGTGTCGGAAGTTAGAGTTCGTTTTGCCCCCAGCCCCACCGGATACCTGCACATAGGCAGCGCGCGCACCGCCCTATACAATTGGCTTTACGCCAGAAAGACCGGCGGCAAGCTCATCTTGCGCATAGAGGACACAGACCTTGAGCGCTCCACGAAGGCCTCCCTCGATACAATAATTGAGGGGATGAAGTGGTTGGGGCTTGATTGGGATGAGGGCCCATATTACCAGTCAGAGCACTCAGCGGAGCACACGGAAGCGGCCAAAAAGCTCCTCGCCGAGGGCAAGGCATATAAGTGCTTTTGCACCAAGGAAGAGCTTGACCAAAAACGTGAGGCTGCCAAAGAGGCCAAGGCTGAATACGGCTATGATGGAACATGCCGCAATCTTTCAGCTGAGGAGGTGGCTGAGAAGGAAGCCGCAGGCATCACCAGCGTAATACGCTTTAAAATCCCCGATGGGATTGGGGAGGTTGTCTTTGAGGATAAGGTCTATGGCCGCCTTGAAAAGCGCTACTCGGACCTTGAGGACTTCGTCATAGTCCGCTCCGACGGTTCCCCGCTCTATCTCCTCTCAAATGTCGTGGACGATCTTCGAGACGGGATCACCCATATAATCAGGGGACAGGACGGCCTCGGAAATACCCCCCGACAGGTTCTTCTCTATGAAGCACTCGGAGCTGCGACGCCCATCTATGCGCACATGCCCCTTACCCTTGATTCAAAGAAGGCGAAGATTTCAAAGAGAAAGCACGGTGAAGCGGTAGCGATTCATTTTTACCGCGAGATGGGCTTCATCCCGTGGGCTTTTTGCAACTTCATAGCGCTGCTGGGTTGGTCTCCCGGTGACGACAGGGAGATTTTCAGCCGCGAGGAGCTCATTGAAAATTTCTCCCTCGACCGGATCAATCGCTCCAACTCGGTTTTCAACATACAGGTCAACGACCCCAAATTTTTCACTGACCCCAAGGCTCTATCGATCAACGCCCACTATATAAAGACTATTGATATAAGCGAGCTGGCGGGCATGGTCAAACCCGTTCTTGAGCGGGCGGGCATATGGGAGGAGTCTTACGAGGGTGAAAAGCGTGAATGGTTTCTCTCAACGCTTGACCTTATCCGTGAACGCTTCCACACGCTGAATAATTTTGCCGAGGGCGGTCGGGCCTACTTCGACGATAGCTACGAGGTCGAGGAGCGTGCCCTGAAGCGCAACATAGTCAAATCACCCGAGCTCCGGGAGATCTTGCCCAAACTCGGCGAGCGGCTGGAGAAGATAGAGGGGTTCGACGGGGAGGATGTCGAGCGAGAGATGAGGGCGATGGCGGAAGAGCTTGACCTAAAGCCCGGCACAATAATCAATGGGGTCAGGACCGCTGTTACGGGACAGCTAGCCGGGCCCTCCATGTTTGCTGCGCTGGGAGCCATCGGCAAAGAGAGAGTTATTGACAGACTTAAGAATGTTGATTGGCTCTTTAAAAAAGCAGAAGCTCTTTAGCTTGTAGCCGTTTTCGCGCAGCCCCCGGAAGTCAAAACAAGTAGAGGCCGCTCCCCAAAAGGGGCGGCCTCTTTCAATTCTCGAGTTGGGCATGGCGCGACTTAAGCGGCTCGCTCAACTCCTTCAAGTTTTTCATCCTTGTTACGGAGAACCCTCTCGACGATCTTATCCTCGGTCATCTTGCGGGCTTTCTCCAAGGCTATTCCACCGATAATCACACCAGCAATTATTGTGAGCATAAGGTAGAGGTAGCCGGGTATGTTGGAAACAGTGACTGCGCTAAAGCTTGGGAGCCCGAAAAGGAACGAGGCTGCCCCCGCTATGAAGATGCCCTTAATCATGATGAACTCCTTTCTCCTGTCCTTTTTTTTGTCTCCGGGAAAGTGATTTTAAGTAACCGGAGTTTTTTAGATGGCTATTGCCATCTGCTGTGATCGTACCTCCGGCTTAAAAAAAGTCAAGTGCCACAAGGGGAAATCGGTTACACTATAACAAACGCGGTTATAATGTGAATAAATGCTCAATTACGGTTGGATTAATAATTGACTAATAAGATGGGGAAAGTGCACGAAATAACAAGGAAGTATGTGCGCATCTTCACTTGATATGCCGGTGTGAAATGGAGTGAAAAAAATTAAGAAAAAATTTTGAGAAATATATAAAAATTTGCAGAACCAAGGGAAAGGGGTGCCCCCTCCCCTTCGCCACGGTCTGATTTTTAGTTTTTGCTCAGGAAAGCTTGAAATAGGTCCCGAATTTTTGCGCTATGAATAGGTCGCCCTTTGCCTTGATCTTGCCGGACATGAAGGCCATTGCAGGATTTAGTTTGCCCTCAACCAACTTTAGCCAATTTTCTTCCAGCATGGAGAGGGTGAGGGTAGGGTTTTCGTGAATCCCCTCAGAGACTTCAAGCGCCCCATTTTCTATCGCAACTGTGTAGTCGGCAGGGTCGGCATCAGTAATATGAAATTGGTAAATTACTTTGGCCCCGGCGGCGGCCTCCGAGTCAAAAAACTCCGACATCTTGTCAAAAACTTCTTTTGCGCTTTGAAATTTCATCAGTCTTTACCACGTTTATTATTTGGTTTATCGGCACAGAGCCTACACTTTAATGGTTATTACACAAAGCAACGTCATCTCTTTTTTGTCGCTTCAATCGCCGAAAGTTCTCCCTCCTCACCTTCATTGAACCACCCCTCCAAGAGCCAGCGGGAGATTGAAATCCGGCCGGGCAGTGTAAGGTCTCCCCTAAGGAAGGCTTCTTTTATCTCTCCACGTGAAAACCATCTGGCCTCATCTATCTCTTCCGGGTCAATATTTATCTCGTCCGAGAGCGCCTTCGCCCGGAAGCCGAGCATGAGCGAGGCGGGAAAGGGCCAGGGCTGTGAAGCCATGTAGCGGACCTCTCCAACCTTAACCCCCGTCTCCTCCAAGACCTCTCGACGGACGGTGTTCTCTATTGTCTCGCCTGGGTCTACGAACCCGGCCAGGCAGGAGAACATTCGGTTGGGCCACTGGCGTTGGCGGCCTAGGAGGCATTTGTCTCCCCACTCAACAACGACAATTACAGCTGCATCTGTCCTCGGGAAGTGTAGTCTGCCGCACTCTTCATCGGAGCACTTGAGTATGTTGCCTCCCTCATGGGGAAGATTGGGCGCACCGCACCTGCCGCAGAAAATATGGTTCTCACGCCAGTGGTGAATTGCCTTAACCAAAGTGGCTATCTCACCCTCCAAGGGGGAAAGAAGGGGCGCAGACTTTCTTAAATCAATAAATTCTCCGAAATTTGCAATTCCATCCTCAGTGTTGTCGTCAGTTAGGTTTAAAGAAAAGAAGGGAGAGGTATCTGACATACCCAGGAAAATTGACTCGGCTGATGATATCCCCGCTGATTTAACCTCATCCAAAGTGAAAAAAAGCAAAGCGTTTTGCTCACCATTACGGTAGAAGGCGTTGCCATCTTTTGTCGCTATGAATCTCGTCGTCGGGTCATCCTTGAGCCCTTCAAGCCATATGGGATCGCGCCTCTTCGCAGTAGCCCGGTCCAGGTTTGAAGCGGTTAAAGGGAGTTCACTTATCGGTTCAAAGTCCATTTAGTATCCTGTGAGAGAAAAGTGACAACCACTATTTAGGCAATTGATCTGTAAGTCAATAGGACCAAAGAGAAAAGGCCGCTCGGTGGCGGCCTTTTGACTCTATTTTATGGAGGTGATTACTTTCTTCTAAGGTCGAAGTATGAACTGCCACCTATGATGTCGGAGATTGAAATTACCACTTCATCTCCCTCTATTGTGCGCTTTAAGGGTGCGGGGTTGCAGCCACCCTTGACCTCATTGATCTTATTCGTGGGGAAGACAAGGCCGCAGTTGTTGCATATCATGGTGTCGCCATCCTGCCTGTAGCCTTTGCCGGAGCGCCAGCAGGAGTCACACGCGTCGAAAGCGGCGCGGATAACTCCATCGGTGGATTTCACCGCGAAGTAGCGAATCGCGAGGCCATCTTTGGTCGTGTAGTTATAAAAGCGCGCTTCGCCGTCATCAAAGTCGGATACCTTCAAGCGAACAACATCACTCTCACTGGCAGCTTCATTTGAGGCTGCTGCGGCAGCCGTATGTACAGGTTTTGCCTCCGTCGCTTTGACCTTGTCGTCACCCATGCCCTTTAAAAACACAAAAGCCCCTATCACAATTAGGCCACCAATAATTGCTATAATAGTGAAATTAGGACCACTTTTTTCCGTCACCGCTTTTTTCTTGGCATCCAGCTTGTCGTTGGACATAACCCTATCTCCTCAATTTAAAAACTCCAAATTGGAGCGCCGTTTAAAGATTGCTTCAGGCTTTTTTGAAACACTTATATTTTCTCTCTGGTGAAATATAAATATCGACCAAGCTATAGTCAAGTTGGGCGGTGATATTAGAGATGTGTAAAGTTAATTATATGAGGGGGTAAATATCTGATGCCTCAACCCCCGGCAACAGGCGGGAAAACAGAGAGGGTGTCGCCATCTTTTAAAACGCTCTGGCGGTTGCCATGAACTCCATTGATCAAAATTATTGAGGGTTTTTCAGGTGGGACATTAAGGTGGTCTAGAATGTCTCCCACGGTAGAATCGCTCTCAACGCTTAGCGCTCCATACCCTTCCCCATCGGGAGAGAACTTTCTTAGCCCCGCAAAGAATTTGATATTAACTTTCACCGGCGCACTCCTCATCGTTGTGGGCAAGCTCCAAGGCTACGTAGAGGTTGAAGGCAAGCTCTGGGGGGAAGATTCCCAGCCTGTCTCCGGGGCGGACTATGGAGTTAAGAAATGCTTTTTTGTGGTTAAGCATTAGGACTCTTGCCTCTTTAACCGGTATGCCCAACCCCTTGAGGAGCGAATCCACACGAGTAGGTGTTTCAAGATCCACCTCCACCGCTCCGCGCTTTGCGTCGGGGTGGTATGTGGTGAGTTTGCCGCCGAGAATAAGTCTCAGGGGCGCTTTGTTTTCTCCCATAATTTATATAATCCCCAGTAGAGGAAGAGAGGGAGGGGCTTAGCGCGCCCCTCCCTTTTAGATAGTTTAATCCATGAAGTTATAGAACTCGTCGAGCTCCGCGTCTGTGACCGAGAAGACTGTATTGTGAGGTGGCAGGGGTTCTGTGTACATCCACCGGGGGAGCCTGTCGTCTGCGTTGGTAAAGCCCGCGGCTTCGTTGTATCTGCGCTCGATTGCGAGCACATCCTTGCCGAGGGCGGTCACATCGTCGGGGCCGAGATTCAGGCCGTACATTGCATTTATCATCTCATATATAGCCTCAAACGCTTCAGGCTTATCGAGGACGGCAAAGGCGACGAAGATGCAGAGGCCGGCAGCGTCGAGTGCGGCGGTGGCGATTTGGAGATTGCGGGAGAGTTCGACCTGCCCCTCCGGCTTCAATGGGTCGACAAAGCCGCCTACCTTCAAAATATTGGTGGCGATAGCATACCCCGCCGTGTGGTCTCCGCCCATGGTCGACGTCGCATAGGTTACACCTATTCCCTGAATGGAGCGTGGGTCATAGGCTGGTAGAGCCTGCCCCTTAACCTCAGGTACGTGGTCCACGCCGAAACACTGGCCCGTCACCTTCGCGCCGGAACCAAGTATGCGCCCAAGGGGAGTTCCATCGCGCACCTCTTCAAGGAGCTTTATCGCGCCCTCGGCGTCGCCAAAGTCGCAAATTCCAGCATCCATCGCTACGCCTATGGTCGCGCCCATCTCAATGGTGTCAAGGCCGATATCATCATCCATACGGTCCATCACCGCTATGGCGTCAAGGTCATCGATTAGGCAGTTGCCGCCATGGGACCAGATCGTCTCATACTCCGGCCCCTTGGTCAGGTAGTTGCCATCTTTATCGTTGTATATGCGGGAGCAGCGGATGACACAGCCTGAATGGCAGCCATGGGCAACTTTACCGCCGCGTTCCAGGATAACGTCATGCTGTACCTCTCCGGAGATCTTTGAGGCGCCGTCAAAAGAGCCTTCGCGAAAGTTCTTTGTCGGCAAACCGCCCGCTTCGTTTATGACGTTTTGCAGGACGTTGGTGCCGTAGGTCGGGAGCCCTTCGCCGGTTACTGGGTGCTCCAGTAGCGCCGCCGCAAACTTTCTAGCCGCTGTTTTGAAGGCTTCCTTATCCACTGGCTCACGAGTTTTTGTTCCCTCATCGTTAAAGTAAATCGCTTTAAGCCCTTTGGAGCCCATGACAGCGCCAAGGCCGCCCCTACCTGCGTGCCTTGTCGGGCGAAGCTCGCGGTCGGTGCAGGCTATCGATGCCGCTAAAAGACCCATTTCTCCAGCCATGCCTATTGTGACGAGGGCGGTATGCTTGTCGCCGTATTTGCCTATCAGCTTATCCACCGCGTCGTAATTGCCCAGCCCCTTAAGCTCGGGAGTTTCCACCAGCTTTGCCGATTCGGTGTCAACCTCAAGGGTGTAGACCTTGGAGGGATCCTCGGGTTTATCCTCAACAATCAGCGCCCTTATGCCCATGCGGGCCATAACCTGCGCAGCCTGCCCGCCAGCGTTAGCCTCTTTTATTCCCCCCGTGAGGGGGCTCTTTGCGCCCACGGATAACCTGCCGGAGTTTGCCGATGCTGTGCCTCCGAGGATGCCGGGGGCGAAGATCAGCTTATTCTCCGGGCCAAGGGGCACCGCAAGGGGGGGGACTTCATCCGCGATGATCGCCGAAGTCATAGCGCGACCGCCGTAAGCGGCGTATTTCTCCGGCAGCGCTTCCTCGGTTACTGTCAGTGTTTTCATGTTAACTCTGATGATACGGTCTTTCATGGCAGCCTCTCTTCCAGCGTAAGGGTGTCCAGAAGTCCAACACTTGCACTCTTAGATTTTGCACCATTCGGGTGATTTTGCAAGTCAAGGGAGCTTGTTAAATCACGCACTTAGCGGTAAGTTATACAAACTTTATTTTCTATACCCATTTAAGGGGACAGGAGGGAGAGTAGGAATGGAAAAATTTTTTAAATTCAAGGCACACGCAACAAACGTAAAGACGGAGTCGATAGCAGGATTAACTACATTTTTGACTGCGGCTTACATCATCTTCGTCAACCCCGACATCCTATCCGCAACGGGTATGGACAAGGGAGCCCTCATCACAACCACCTGCGTTGTCTCCGGGCTTGCGACGATCCTCATGGGCCTTTGGGCCAATGCCCCGCTGATGATGGCGCCGGGCATGGGGGTGAACGCCTTCTTCGCCTTTGGCCTTTGCCTTGGGATGGGTATACCGTGGCAGACCGCCCTTGGCGTAGTATTCATCTCCGGCGTGCTCTTCCTAATCCTCACCGCCGTGGGTATTCGCGAGAAGATTGTAGACGCAATCCCGGCAAGCCTCAGGCTCTCCACCTCTGTCGGCATAGGTCTGTTCATCACCTTCATAGGACTTAGAAACCTTGGATTGATAGTAAATAACGATGCCGTGCTGGTGGGGCTGGGTAAAATTGACACTCCGGTTCTCTGTGGCCTTATCGGCCTAATCATAATGAGCGTGCTTGAGGTTATGAAGGTCCGGGGCGCCATTCTAATAGGCATCTTCGCGACCACCATCATCGGCTTTGTCTTCGGGCTGGTACATGCCCCCGGCGCGGTAGTCTCCACACCTGCCTCAATGGCTCCAATCGCGATGAAGCTGGATGTTGCGGGAGCGCTCACCACAGCCCTTGCAGTGCCCATCTTCACCTTCATGTTCGTCGACCTCTTCGACTCCCTTGGAACCATGCTAGCCGTAGCGCATGAAGCGGATATGGTCGAAAAGGATGGCCGCGTCAGGAATATAGGTAAGATGTTGGGCGCCGACGCGGTCGCCACCGTCTTTGGCGCTTTTCTGGGCACCTCAACCACCACGACCTACATTGAGTCGGCATCTGGTGTAGCGGCGGGCGGCCGCACAGGTTTTACCTCGATAGTGACAGGCATACTATTTCTCCTGGCTGCCTTCTTCGGGCCGATAATAGGGATGGTGCCCGCCTTTGCAACAGCACCGGCGCTAGTTATAGTCGGGCTTCACATGACCCGCGGCATTCACCGCATAGACTTTAACAACGTCGATGAGGGGATACCCGCCTTCCTCACCATCATCCTCATGCCGCTTACCTACTCAATCGCAAATGGACTGGTCTTCGGCTTCCTCTCCTACGTCCTCCTGAAGCTCCTCCTAGGGAAGATGAAGGACCTGAATCCAGTATTGGTGGTAGTTGCTATTCTCTGCCTCGTCAACCTGGTTCTCGGCGCCTAACGGATAGCTGGTATAAATAAAAAGGCCCCGCAATGCGGGGCCTTTTTTAATGGAAAAGTTACTTTTAAATTTAGAGCGCTTCGGGCCCACGTTCACCTGTGCGGACGCGAATTGCCTCCTCAAGAGGAAGGATAAAGATTTTTCCGTCCCCTATTTTTCCGGTTCTGGCGCTGCCCAGGATGGCCTCCACAGCTTTATCGACCATATCGTCATCTACAGCGAGGTCAATACGAATCTTCGGTACAAAGTCCACCTGATACTCCGCGCCTCGGTAGAGTTCGGTCTGGCCCTTCTGGCGGCCGAATCCTTTGACCTCGGAGACAGTCATCCCCTGAATGCCAGCCGCCTTCAGCGCATCAATTGTCACTTCCTGCTGATGTGGTTTAATTATGGCTTCTATCTTCTTCATCCGTTGCTCCTTGGGCAATTAAAGTGAGTATCCGACTTCGCCGTGCTGTGACTGGTCAAGGCCCTCAATCTCTTCAGCTTCGCTTGCCCTGATTCCTATTACAGCGTCAAGCACCTTGATAATAATGAAGGTCACTACAAAGGCGTAGGTAGCCGCGGCAAGTACGCCAATCACCTGTACCCAGAGCTGATGTATGTCACCTGTGATGAGGCTGCCGGTCCCGACTGTAGCAACTAGTCCGGTTGCGATGGCTCCCCAGGTGCCGCCAATTCCGTGGACTCCAAGGACGTCCAGAGAATCATCGTAGCCAAATTTGTTCTTTAGGCAGACGCCCTGGAAGCAGAGTATGCCGGCGATAAACCCGACGGGAATTGCCCATGCAGGGGTTATGAAACCTGCGCCGGGGGTAATGGCGACGAGGCCGGCAACGCAGCCGGAGGCGGCGCCCAGCGCGCTCGGCTTGCCGAACTTAATCTTCTCGATGATAAGCCAACCGACAAGGCCAGCTGCCGATGCCGTGTTGGTTGAGAGGAAGGCCATTGCGGCGGTGCCGTTGGCGGCGAGCGAGGAGCCGGCATTAAAGCCGAACCAACCAAACCATAGGAGCCCTGAGCCAAGGAGCGTCATCGTCAAGTTGTGTGGAACGAACTGCTCTTTTAGGAAGCCGCGCCTTTTGCCCAGGACAAGGATAGCCGCCAGGGCGGATACGCCGGAGCTTATGTGGACGACAGTGCCGCCTGCGAAGTCAAGGGCTCCGAGCTCCAGCAGCCAGCCGCCCTCTCCCCATACCCAGTGGCAGAGCGGGTCGTAAACGAGGGTTGCCCAAAGGATGATGAAGATGGTGAAGGCAGAGAACTTCATCCGCTCCACAACCGCGCCGCTTATAAGGGCGGGGGTTATTATGGCAAACATTCCCTGAAATGCGATAAAGACATAGGTGGGGATGCTACCGGAGAGGGTTTCGGGGGATATGCTTGATAGCATAAGCGTATCGAGGCCGCCGATCAGGGGATGCGCGCCGCCGCCGAAAGCCAGAGAGTAGCCGTAAACCACCCACTGGATGGCGATGACGCCCATACATATGAAGCTCATCATCGTTGTTGAAAGGACGTTCTTTGAGCGGACCATCCCGGCGTAAAACAGCGCCAGGCCCGGCAGCATCAAGAGCACCAGGGCCGAGGATGTCATTACCCATGCGGTGTCGCCGCCACTTAGCTCGTCGGCAAAAGCAGGGCCCGCGAGGGCAAGGATGGACATTGCGAGGATTCCGAAGAAGCCTGTCTTTCGATTCATTTGGGTTGCCTCCCTTTTTTGTATGGCGTTGAAAGTTAACGTCGTTTGTAGCTTAAGCAAATTGTGTTCCAAGGGTGAAAATACTTTAATAACAAATGTTTACAAAGATTATCCTCAAAAGTGCGGTAACAAATTCGTATTGTGGAAAGTGTAAAAATACAAAAATGTTGCAAAATTAGCGTTTTGAAAAAGAGAGTGCATGGCTTTATATCCGCTGATTGATGGATTAAAATCGCAACATAAGAAATAGATAAAGATGGGAGAGGACCATGCGTAGAGAAGTTAATCGTGGCCGTATTTTCATTGGGCGGTTGGAGCGAGGGGATGACCTTCTGGCTGCGCTCACTGATGTGTGTGTTAAGGAGGGCGTGAAGATAGGCCGTGTAGAGGCTATAGGCGCGGTCGAGTCGGCTACCGTGGGCTTTTATGATCAGGACATAAAGGTCTATGAGTACATTGAGATAGCCGAGCCGATGGAGCTCTTGGCCCTCTTAGGCAATGTATCCACAATAAATAATGAGACAATGCTACACGCCCATGTAACCCTGGGAGATGACGCAGGCGGGCACTGCCGGGGCGGGCATCTTGCTCCTGGCACAGTGGTGTTTGCCTGTGAGTACATAATAGAGGAGTTAATCGGCGAAGCGCTTGTTCGAGGCCCTGAGGAGGCCACCGGCCTCTCCCTTTGGGTGGATTAAGTGCTGCGTAGCATCTTTCTTTAGGGTAGAATCTCGCCTTCGGGTAAGGCGCTGTTACAAGTTTGTATGGAGGGAGCTTTGATGGCTGTAGATTATAGAGACCTCGGCCTCGTTAACACCAAAGAGATGTTTGAAAAAGCGTTGGCGGGCGGTTATGCAATTCCAGCCTACAACTTTAATAATATGGAGCAGCTTCAGGCTATCGTAAACGCCTGCGTGGAGACGTCCAGCCCGGTAATCCTCCAGGTTTCAAGTGGCGCGAGAAACTACGCGAACGAGATAATGCTGCGGCACATGGCTGCTGGCGCAGTCGAGATGGCGCGCGCCAAAGGGTCGAATATCCCCATAACCCTCCACCTCGACCACGGCGCGAACTTTGAGCTTTGCGTATCCTGCATTGAAGCTGGTTTCAGCTCCGTTATGATCGATGGCTCAGCTCACTCCTTTGAGGATAATATAGCCCTCACCAAAAAGGTCGTCGAGTACGCCAGGCCCCGTGGAGTTACAGTAGAGGGTGAGCTCGGTGTTCTCGCCGGAATTGAGGATGAGGTAAGCCATGAGACCTCAAGCTATACAAAACCCGAAGAGGTTGAGGAGTTTGTTGAGCGGGCGGGTTGTGACTCGCTTGCTATCTCAATCGGCACCAGCCACGGAGCATACAAATTTAAGGTGAAGAGTCAGGTTGAGGTGCCGCCGCTTCGTTTTGATATACTTGAGGAGATAGAAAAGAGGCTCCCCGGCTTCCCAATAGTCCTTCATGGTGCCTCTAGCGTAGTCCCAGCGTTCGTAGATATGATAAATCAGTATGGAGGCGATCTGGAGGGCGCGGTGGGGGTGCCTGAAGAGCAGCTGAGACGCGCCGCCAAGTCGGCGGTCTGCAAGATAAACATAGATTCCGATGGAAGACTTGCAATGACGGCCATTGTACGTAAATTCATCGCTGAGAACCCGAAGGAGTTCGACCCGCGCAAATATTTGGGCGCGGCGCGTGACGCTCTAACCGAGCTCCTTAAACACAAAAACGAGAATGTGGTTGGAAGTGCCGGAAGAGCCTGAAGAACCTAAAGGGATTAAAGTAGAGTTGGTCCTCTGGGAGGAGGCGGAAGAGGAGCTTTGCCGAATCCGCACCAAGGTCTTCGTCGAGGAGCAAAACGTCGACCCCGACGAGGAGTATGACGGCCTTGATGACCGTTGCCTGCACGCCCTCGCGGTGGATGAAGAGGGCCGCGGAGTGGCCACCGGGAGGCTCGACCCTGTAAAGGGCAAGATTGGTCGCATGGCGGTGCTAAAGGAGTATAGAGGGCTAGGGCTGGGCTCGCGGCTCCTCTCCCTGTTGGAAGAGACCGCTTTGGAGCAGGGTCTTAACAGGCTTTCGCTCCACGCGCAGACATATGCCATCCCCTTCTACGAAAAGAGCGGCTATACCGCTATGGGGGATGAGTTCCTGGAGGCGGAGATACCGCACTATCTCATGGAGAAGACCCTCGCCGAGGGCAGTTGAACCAGACCCCCGCGAAGCGGGGTTCTCTTTTTATAGAGGCTGTCAAAGAAAGTATGCAGAGCACTTTAATGGGCAGGGTAGCCGACCTGCTTGAGATGATTAAATTCTCACACACCATCTTCGCGCTGCCCTTCGCGCTCACCGGGCTTATCCTGGCATCCGGCGGGCTACCTTCGCCATATGTTTTGGCGTGGGTCATCGTTGCGATGGTTGGGGCGCGCACCTGCGCCATGGCGTTCAACCGCATCGCCGATACAGAGATAGACGCTAAAAATCCCCGCACCGCAGAGAGGCATCTGCCTAGCGGAAGGATAGCGTCACGCGATGCATGGGTGATGACAATCGCCGGCGCGCTACTTATGGTCTTTGCGGCGTGGATGCTAAACCCCCTCTGCCTCATGCTCTCTCCACTCGCGCTTATTGTGCTATTTCTCTACCCATACACAAAACGCTTCACGGCGCTTTGCCATTACGTCTTGGGCCTCGCGCTGGCCGCCGCGCCGCTTGGGGCATGGATAGCGGTGACTGGGGAATTCAGTTTAAAGCCTCTGCCCCTTGCCTTGGCGGTGCTCCTATGGGTGGCGGGGTTCGACGTTTTTTACGCACTCCAAGACCTGGATTTCGACAGTGAGGAGGGGCTTCACTCGATTCCCGCGAAGCTGGGAGTGAAGGGCGCGCTTAAGTTGGCGGCAAAGCTCCACATAGCGATGTTCCTGCTCCTCGTAAGCCAACTTTTCATCTTTAACCTAGGTCTCTGGTATATAGCGGGGATGGCGCTTGTCGGATACCTGCTCTTTTATGAGCATGCGCTGGTTACACCCAATGACCTTAGCCGTCTTGATGCAGCTTTTTTCAACATGAATGGAATAATAAGCGTAGTCGTATTTGTTGCCACCCTCACCGACGTGACGCTGGGAGGAGGGTGGTGATGAGGGATATAGTTAAAAAGGTTGAACGGGGAGAGCGGCTGACCCCCGAGGATGCCCTTAAGCTCTTTGAGAGTGGTGACCTTCTCACCCTTGGCGAGCTGGCTTCAAAGGTCAATGAAGCCAAAAACGGGGATAGGGTCTACTACAACGTCAATCGCCACATCAACCCAACCAATATTTGCGTTAATCGCTGCAAGTTCTGCGCGTTCAGCCGCTCCGAAGGGGAGGAGGGTGCATACCTTTACACCCTCGAAGAAGTTATGGAGCGAGCGGCGCAGGCCTCGGCGCAGGGGGCGACCGAGCTCCACCTGGTAGGAGGGCTTCACCCGACCCTTTCTCTTGATTGGTACCTTGAGGCGATTAAAAAGATCAAGGCCTCCTACCCCAAAATCCACGTCAAAGGCTTTACCGCTGTTGAGATTGACCACTTCGCCAAGCTATCGGATACCGACGTAAAGGATGTCTTGAAAAAGCTTATGGCGGCCGGACTGGGATCGATGCCAGGCGGCGGGGCGGAGATACTCGCCGAGGAGAATAGGGCAAAGATCTGCCCTGAAAAGATAAGCGGCGCCCGTTGGCTTGAGATAATGGAGGTTGCCCATAGCCTTGGTCTTAAGACCAACTCGACGATGCTCTACGGCCACGTTGAGAGCTACGCCGACCGTGTGGAGCATATGCGCCTTTTGCGCGAGCTTCAGGACCGTACCGGTGGTTTCCAGGTCTTTATCCCCCTCGCCTTTCAGCCCACGGGGAGCGAGATCGCAAAGGGTGCTCAGACGACGGGGTTCGATGACCTCAAAGTGCTCTCCATAGCGCGCCTCTTCTTGGACAACTTCGACCATATAAAGGGCTACTGGGTGATGCTCGGGGAGAAGATTGCCCAGCTCTCCCTTGCCTTCGGAGTGGATGACCTGGATGGCACAGTCGTCGAGGAGAAGATAGCCCACGATGCAGGAGCTACCTCCCGCGCTTCAATGAGCAGGGAGCGGATCGAGGCTATGATAATAGAGGCGGGCAAAACCCCGGTGGAGAGAGACTCCCTTTACAACGTAGTAGGGGGGAGCGGAATTTGAGCCGTATTGACAGGGCCGAAGCGCTAACGCTCTTTCGCGAGGCACCTCTTCTTGAGTTGGCGAGGCGTGCAGACAACATCCGCAAAGAGCTGCACCCCGAGGGGCGTGTCACCTTCGTTGTCGACCGAAATATAAATTACTCAAATATATGCACCTGCCAATGCCGTTTTTGCGCTTTTTACAGAGCGCCGGGCGATCCCGAGGGTTATCTCCTCACCAGAGAGGAGATATTTGGCAAAATCCAGGAGCTCGTGGACCTTGGCGGCACTCAACTATTGATGCAGGGGGGGCTCCACCCGGACCTTGAAATCTCCTGGTTTGAAGACCTCTTCGCTGCGATAAAAAAAAGCTTTCCCGAGGTGACTATTCACTCCCTCTCTCCCGCGGAGGTGGTCAACATCGCCAAAGTCTCCGGCTTGACTATGGAGGATGCCTTAAGGAGGCTTAAAGAGGGCGGCCTTGACTCTATCCCCGGCGGGGGCGCTGAAGTTTTGGTGGACAGCATAAGAAAAGAGATAAGCCCCAACAAGATTGGCTGGAGAAAGTGGGCGGAGGTCATGCTCGCGGCCGCCAAACTTGGAATGGGGACCACCGCGACTATGATGTTCGGCTCCTCCGAGAGGGATGAGGATATAGTTGAGCACCTCTTTAGGATTCGGGAGATACAGGAGGAGGGGGGGTCCTTTACCGCCTTTATCCCCTGGTCCTTTCAGCCCAGCTACACAGAGCTGGGCGAGGATCTTGGTGAAGGGCCAGCCAGCGCGATAAGGTATTTGAGGGTGCTTTCGCTGGCTAGGATAGTCATAGACAACGTCCCCAATATCCAGGCGTCGTGGGTCACCCAGGGTGAGAAGATAGCGCAAGTTGCCCTTAAGTTTGGCGCCAACGACTTGGGCTCCACGATGTTGGAGGAAAATGTGGTCGCAGCCGCGGGGGTGAGCTTTCGCCTTGACAAGGAGCGGTTGATCAAGCTTATAGCTGACGCGGGTTTTGTCGCAGCGCAGAGGAGAACTGACTACAAAATCATCAGGGAGTTCCAATAACCCCCCCTTTTGTAGTACCCTCTAGCACAATTGGCGCAATCAATATTGTGGAGATCGGGAGTTTTGTCATGGAAGACCGCAGGAAAGATCAGCGCTACGACAGTAAACTGGATTTCTCCATCAAATCGCCGGGTGACGGCCTTTTGTCCGCGCAGTCAGTCAATGTCTCGGCCAGGGGGCTATCCTGTGTTACATCTGAAACCATCCCGGCCATGTCAAAATTAAATGTCCAGATGGAGTTGCCCTTCTCAGGCGGCGCCACTGAGAAATTCGAGTGTACCGGGGTGGTTGTACGCTCGGAGAAGCTGGATGATGGCGGATTCAATATAGCTATCTATTTTCTTGAGATATCAGAGGAGATGCAGGGAGTAGTTGAGAGATATCTCGCAGATCTTGCCTGAATCAAGTGCAAATTTTGCCATAAGGGCCATCCTTTAAAGGGTGGCCTTTTTTATTTTTGGATAAAGTTTTAGGCAATCCCAATATTTATGAGTTGGCGATTGCCCCCGGCGCCCGGATTCAATAAGATTAAGGTTCGCCCAAATTTTAACGGAGGCAACGCATTGCACTTTCCCTTTCCCAAGAAAAACGCGGTAACCACCTTTGAGGCGCTTGCCGGACCCGCCGAGGCTGCGAGAGGACGAACTCTTCAGCAGAGCGGCGCAGTCGGGGCCGCGGCGATGAGGGGTTCCGGCGAGGAGTCCTTTATCGAGGGGAGCGTTGAGGAGGAGGGCAAACGCTTTAGACCGACCCTATTTGCCGAAGGAGACCGGCTAACATCGCTTTGTACGTGTGACGGAGTTCAGCCATGCCGACACGCGGTAGCGCTCTCAAGGTATTGGGCAAGGATACCAGAGTCCCGCTTCCGCTCTTCTGGCGGGTGGAAAAATCTTATTGACCGGATAGCTCCGAGAAAGCCCTATGCAATAGCGAGGGATGGGGAGCCGACCTTAGTCCACTATTTAAACCTGAGGGTTGATGAGGGCGCCTTTGCCGAGCTGTCGATCTCCTGGCGGGTCCACAAACCTAGAGGAAACTCACTTGGCCGGGGGCGTATACACTCCGCAGCAAGGCTTCTGGATGGCGGAATTGCAAAACTTGGGGTAAGCGATAAGCGAGTGCTTGGGAGAGCTGTATCCCTATCCCCCTCGGGCGGCTCTGAGCGGATGCCGATTGATATTCAGGCAGGAGAGGTGGACTCCCTGCTCAGGGTGCTTAGCCTCTGCGACCACGTAAGGTGGGAGGCAAATTCAGAGAGGGTGATCTTCGAGCCCGTCCCTGCCATAGTCCACATAAGCGCAAAGGAATCGGGGAAGGATATAAAGCTTTCCTGCAAGCTCACCACTCCCGATGGACGGGAGCTGAAAGGTGATAGGCATATACTCTCAGCCTCCTCCCCCTGGCTATTTAATGCGGGGGTGTTGAGGGAGGTTTATGGCGCGGCTGACGGAGTAGCCCTCGCAACGCTCATAGATCGCGGGGTTATGATCCCCGAAGATGACCTACCCTCATTTTTCTCTAATGCGGTCAGCGCCCTCGACTCATGGGGGGTGATCTTCGACACCGATTTTTCAGGCGCGCTCGAAACGGGCGCTTCCCTCTCACCGAAGCCGAAGCTCTACCTCTCCGAGGAGGGCGGCAAACTCATAGCCTTTCTCTCCTTCAACTATGGTGACTTTGAGGTGAATGCGGAGAATCCCGACCCGGTTCTCGTGCTGGAGACTGGTGAGGGCAGGGTAAGCCTCAAGCGCGCCATGGAGGAGGAGTTCTCGGCGGTAAGGGAACTCCTTGACGCAGGGCTTACCCTTGCCGAGCCGGGGCGCTTCGAGGCATCGGGGGATAGAGCGCTGGATTTTCTAAGGTTTGGAGTGGCAGGACTCGGTCAGGGCTGGGAGCTCTTCGGCCGAGAAGCGCTGACTAAGCACCGCGTAACCGGCAGGCCACTATCCCTCAGGGTGAAATTGTCAGCGGGTATAGATTGGCTAGACCTTAAGGTAGAGGGGTTCGATGGCGATGAAGAGGCAACTTTCGCCAATATTGCCAGGGCGCTGGAGGGCGGCTCCAGGTACGTCAAGCTGGAGGGGGGCGGCTATGCTCCAATTCCGGATCAATGGTTTGAAACGCTGGTGCCCCTTGCCGCAGGCTTAAAGGTAAAGGATGGGGTGGCGCGACTCCCTGCCTACCGTGCGGAGGTCGCAAAAGGGTTTATCGAGAGCGCAGAGGCGAGCGAGGTTGAGGACCCCCTACGCTGGGAGGCGCTTACGTCAGTCCTTGAGAACCCCGAAGCTGCAGGTGATTACCCCCTGCCGAAGGGGCTTCTCTGCGAGCTTCGGCCCTATCAGGAGAGGGGGTATAGGTGGCTTCGCTTTTTAGGTGAACGGGGCCTTGGTGGAATACTCGCGGATGACATGGGGTTGGGCAAGACAGTTCAGGCGCTGGCTATTCTCCTGGATGCCAAGGAGCGGGGCGAGGGCGGCCCCAATCTGGTGATAGCGCCGACATCAGTTGTTCCCAACTGGGAAGCAGAGGTGCTTAACCATGCTCCCTCGCTCGCCCATTTGCGCTATCACGGCATCGACCGCGCCGAGCTGAGGGATGAGCTTAAAAATAATGATCTGGTTGTGACAAGCTATGCCATTTTGCGTCGTGACGCCGAGCACCTGGCTAAGGTTGACTGGAGCTACATAATCCTTGACGAGGCGCAGACGATAAAAAATGGCGCTACCAAAACAGCAAGAGCCGCGCGCTCTTTAAACGCGAGGCGTCGTATCTCTCTAACCGGGACACCGCTTGAGAATCACCTAGGGGAGCTTTGGAGTCAATTTCGCTTTCTTATGCCGGAGCTGCTTGAGTCGGAGAGAAAATTTACGGAGCGTTATCTAAAGCCGATCTCCCAGGGAGAGGTGGAGGCGGCGAATAAGCTGCGTGAAAGGGTCGGACCATTCATCTTGAGGAGGCTAAAGCCGGAGGTCGCGCCCGACCTTCCCCCGAGAATCGACAACGTCCTCCTCTCCGAGCTTGGGGAGAAGCAGTGGGAGATTTATCGCGGATTGCTTCAAGCTGGGCGCGAGCGAGTTTTTAAAACCGTTGAAGAGAAGGGGTTCAACCGTTCACGGGGCTGCCTGCTCGATGTCCTCACAAGGTTAAGGCAGGTTTGCTGCCACCCGGCGCTCTTGCCCGGCGGGGTAGGGGCCGGAGTCTCCTCGGCCAAATTTGACCAATTCACACAATTCGTCTCTGAGGTGCTTGAGGAGGGCCACCGCGTCCTGGTTTACAGCCAGTTCGTAGAAGTGCTGAAGTTGATGCGAGGCTGGTTTGAAGGTGAGGGGATAAAGCATCTCAACCTAGACGGACGCACAAGTAACCGCGAGGAGGTTGTGAGGCGCTTTCAGGAGGACCAATCGATGCGGGCCTTCCTGGTCAGCCTAAAGGCCGGCGGCACAGGGCTAAACCTGACCGCAGCCGATTATGTCATTCTCTTCGACCCCTGGTGGAACCCGGCTGTAGAGGAGCAGGCGATAGACCGCGCTCATCGCATCGGGCAGGAACGTGCGGTATTCTCTTACAAGATGATTGCCGCCGGTACCGTGGAGGAGAAGATACAGGCTCTCCAGGAGAGGAAACGGAAGATGACCGAGGGTTTCCTCCCCACAGGCGAGGGATGGGGAGGTACACTTGAGGAAGCGGACCTTGATGAGCTATTTAAAATTTAGGAGAATGTTCTAGCCATGGAATGCAGAAAACAGGGTGAAAACTCAAATTGTGCTTGCACCTACACATCCTGCGCCCGGCACGGGATATGCTGTGAATGCATAGAGTATCACCGCTCCAAGGGGCAGATGGTTGCATGCTACTTTACCCCCGAAGCTGAAGGCACATATGACCGTTCCATAAAGCACTTTATCGAAGATTATAAGGGATAACCCCGCCTGATACGCGGCAACATTTATGGGAGAGAGAAGATGATCAGCGAAAAACTTCTAAAGGCTTTGAATGAGCAGATAAACAAGGAGTGGTGGTCAGCGTCAATCTATAAAGCGATGGCTGCATACTGCGAGGCGGAGGACCTACCCGGCTTCGCTAACTGGTTCAACGTGCAGACCCTTGAGGAGCTCACCCACGGGCAGAGGATTTTTGATTTCATCTGCGAGGCGGGAGAACGGGTAGAGCTCTACCCGATGGAGGGCCCGAAGAACGATTATGACTCCCCACTTGACGCCTTCACCTACGGCCTTGAGCATGAAAAGCTGGTGACGAGCCTCATCAACAACCTCATGACTATAGCAAAAGAGGAGAAGGACCACGCCGCCGAGATAATGCTACAGTGGTTCGTAACCGAGCAGGTCGAGGAGGAGGCCTCTTTCGGTTTGATCAAGAAGAAGCTGGAGAGGATCGGCGACGACGGCCGTGGAATACTAATGCTGGATGATGAGTTGGCATCGCGTGTCTTCACTCCGCCTACACCGGCATAAACTAGCCTGTAAAATAAATTGAGCAAAAAAAGGGCGACCCGACGGGCCGCCCTTTTTTTATTCATTGGCCTGAATATTTACTTTTGAATCGACGCTTGCGCCGCAGCGAGGCGGGCAATAGGCACCCGGAAGGGGGAGCAGGATACATAGTCGAGCCCTACGCGGTCGAAGAAGGCGATTGAAGCAGGGTCGCCGCCGTGCTCGCCGCATATGCCTACTTTGAGGGAGGGGTTACGCTCGCGACCTCTCTCCGTAGCTAAATCCACGAGCTGGCCGACGCCCTCCTGGTCGATGGACTGGAAGGGGTCAACCCCGTAGATGCCCTTCTTCACATAGCCGGGCAGGAAGGAGCCTGAGTCGTCGCGGCTAAAGCCGCAGGTCATCTGAGTGAGATCGTTGGTGCCGAAGCTGAAAAACTGTGCCTCGCCAGCTACCTCAAAGGCGGTAAGCGCGGCGCGGGGAACCTCTATCATTGTACCTATGAGGAAGGGTAGCTCATCAAGCCCCTTCTCACTCTTTACCTCCTCGGCTACCTCAAGGATGAGCGCCTTCTGGTCGGCGAGCTCCTTATGATTGCCGACTAGGGGGACCATTATCTCCGGGCGGGCATCAACGCCCTCCTGTTTTAGCTCAGCCGCAGCTTCGAGGAGGGCGCGTGCCTGCATTCGGGTTACCTCGGGGTAGCTTATTCCGAGTCGGCACCCCCTGTGCCCGAGCATCGGGTTTAGCTCAGTTAGCTGCTCAATGCGCGCCTCTACCTCCTCAACATCCTTGCCGATAGCTTCGGCAAGCTCCTCAATGAGCTCTTTTTCGTGGGGCACGAACTCATGCAGCGGGGGGTCGAGAAGGCGGACGGTTACTGGAAGTCCCGCCATCGCCTTTAGGAGCCCCTTGAAGTCCTCTCGCTGGTAGGGGAGGAGCTTGGCGAGGGCCGCTTCACGCTCCTCAACACGTTCGGCGAGGATCATCTTCCTCATTGCGAGGATGCGCTCCTCACCGAAAAACATGTGCTCGGTGCGGGTCAGGCCGATTCCCTCGGCGCCAAAACGGCGGGCCTGCTCAGCATCCTCCGGGCGGTCTGCGTTTGTCCTTACGCCTAAGCGGCGCTTTTCATCACACCAACCAAGGAAGGTCGAAAGCAGCTCGTTCTTCTCGGGGTCCAGTATAATGAGGGGCAACTCCCCGACGTAGATGTTCCCGGTGGTGCCGTTTACGGTGATGATATCGCCCTCATGAAGCACTGTGTCATCAACGGTTACGGTTCCCTTGGCAATGTTTATATCCAACGCACCGCAGCCGACTACGCAGGTCTTGCCCCAGCCTCGCGCTACAAGAGCGGCGTGGGAGGTCATCCCACCTTTGGCGGTGACTATAGCCTGTGATACGTGCATCCCGTGAACATCCTCCGGGCTGGTTTCAGCGCGGACCAGCACGACCCTTTCGCCCGCCTCAGCAAGCTCTTCAGCGCGCTCCGCGGTGAGTACGATCTTGCCTGAGCCGCCTCCCGGCCCGGCGGGCAGGCCAAGGGCTAGCGGGGTATAGCCCACCTCGGCAGCGGGGTCTATCATCGGGTGTAAAAGCTCGTCGAGCTGGGAGGGCATAACCCTCATAATAGCGGTCTCCTCATCGATCATGCCTTCGCG
The DNA here is from genome assembly GCA_002869015.1 of Deltaproteobacteria bacterium. Taxonomy (GTDB): domain Bacteria; phylum Desulfobacterota; class Deferrisomatia; order Deferrisomatales; family BM512; genus BM512. The sequence continues at coordinate 2,212 of PKTT01000039.1, read as the reverse complement.
GCACATCTCCACCGCCATCCTCACAGCGGCGGGGCCGTTGCGCTTGCCCGCGCGGGTCTGAAGCATCCAGAGCCGCCCCTCCTGCACGGTGAACTCGACATCCTGCATGTCCCGATAGTGGCTCTCAAGCTTATTCCTGATATCAATCAGCTGCCCGTAAATTTCAGGGTACTTTGTCTCCATGGTGGGGAGGTTCTCATTGGCGGCGTTTATCGAGTGGGAGTTTATTGCGAAGGGTGTGCGGATACCGGCGACTACGTCCTCGCCCTGCGCGTTGGTCAGCCACTCGCCATAGAACTCATTTTCGCCGGTGGCGGGGTTCCTTGTGAAGGCGACGCCGGTGGCGGAGTTCTCTCCCATGTTGCCGAACACCATCGACTGTACGTTGACGGCGGTGCCCCACTCCTCCGGGATCCCCTCAATGCGGCGGTAGCTTACTGCGCGCTTACCGTTCCACGATTTGAATACCGCGCCCACCGCGCCCCAAAGCTGCGCCATGGCATCATCGGGAAATTCCGACCCGAGGACCTCCTTGATCTTCGCCTTGTACCCGTCGCAGAGGATTTTTAAGTCGTCGGCGGGGATATCGGAGTCAAGGGCGTAACCCTTACGCTCCTTTAGCTCCTCCATCATCTCTTCGAGCAGGAGGCGGATTCCTTGCCCCTCTTCAGGTTCAATTCCGGCAGCTTTTTCCATGACCACGTCCGCGTACATGGTGATTAGGCGGCGGTAAGCATCATAGACGAAGCGTGGATTGCCCGTCTTTTTAATCAGCCCCTCCATTGTTTTTGAGGATAGGCCTACGTTCAACACCGTCTCCATCATGCCGGGCATTGATTTTCGCGCCCCGGAGCGGACGGATACCAGCAGTGGGTTTTTGGGGTCGCCAAAGGCGGAGCCCATAACCCCCTCCATGTAACCAAGCGCTTCATCAACCTCCTTTGCGAGCCCTTCAGGATAGTTCCCGTCATTCTCATAATAGAGATTGCATACGTCGGTGATTATGGTAAAACCGGCCGGCACCGGAACGCCAATCTGGCACATCTCAGCCAGGTTGGCCCCCTTGCCGCCGAGGGTGTTGACCATAGTCGTGTTGCCCTCGGCCTCCGAGCCGCCGAAGGTGTAGACGTACTTCTCCATCTCTTTCTCCTTTTAATATAAAAATAAAGGGAGGAGCCTTCGCCCCTCCCCAAATATTTGATTCTTACCCGGCTATGCGGGTGAAATCGGCGACCCGCTGAAATAGCGCGGTGACCGCCCCAAGCATCGCTATGCGGTTGTTTTTGACCGCCTCATCCTTATCCATGACCATTACTTTGTCGAAGAAAGCGTCGACCACAACCTTCAGCTTGGCGGCCTCGGCGAAGAGGGCGAGAAAATCGCCTGCTTCGATTGAGGACTCCATGACCGACTTCACCTCCGAGTAAACCTTCCAGAGCGCCCTCTCCTCCTCCTGATTAAAGAGCGCCTCATCTACTTCGGCGCTGACGCTCTCCTTTTTGAGGATGTTGGCTGCGCGTTTGAAGGTTGCTGCAAGGTCAACGAGGTCGCCGCATTCGCGGACGGTTTCAATCGCCTCTACGCGGGCCTTGGCGTCAATGGCATCATCAAAGCCTGCCGCAAGGACCGCCGCTACTACATCGCCGGTAGCGCCGCCTTCAAGGAGGATAACCTCCAGGCGTCCCTTGAAGAAGTCTAGTACGTCTGCTTTTACCTCCGCGGCCTCTCGGGTGAGCTTGTCTGCCAGATTTCCGAGGGCGAGGTCTATTAGCCCGCCGATACTAAGGCGGTAGCCCTTCTCAATAATTATCCTTAAGATGCCTATGGTCTGGCGTCTCAACGCATAGGGGTCCGCAGACCCGGAGGGGATGAGGCCGACACCGAAGCAGCCAACGATGGTGTCAATCTTGTCACCCATAGAAACGCAGTCAGCCTCAGGCGTGCCGGGCAGCTCGCCCCCGGCCTGCACGGGGTAGTAGTGCTGTAGGATTCCATCGAAGACTATCTCCGGCTCCCCGGCCCTCTTTGCGTACTCCCGTCCGACGGCGCCCTGGATTTCAGGGAACTCGTAGACCATCAGGGTCTCAAGGTCCGCTTTAGCGAGCTTCGCAATGCGTCCAACCGTCGCCTCGCTGCCGGGACAAATGCTCCCCGCGAGGGAGGTCGCGTTGGCGGTGAAACGCTCCACCTTCTCGTAGCTCGTGCCTAGCTT
>PKTT01000028.1 GCA_002869015.1 Deltaproteobacteria bacterium | reverse complement strand
GCGGTGGTCCTAAAGAGCTCAACCGGGGGCTTTGAGACAGTAAGAAATGCGCTGATAAAATCAGAGAGCACCAGAGGCATTAGCGATTTCTACTACCGTTGGACACTCTATCCTGCGGAATCAATAAAGCCCCTCCTAGCCCGCTCCCAGGTTACAGCCTTCATCTCTCCTGAGCTAGAGAAGCGCCGCGCAAAGGTAATAGCTGCGGCGCTGAAAAGTCGGAACATATATATCCTAGGAGATGAAAAGGGCGCAGAGATATTGGTGAAGCCGAATAAGGAGACGGCGCTACTGGTAACACGAGGCCAGTCAATCAAGCTGGAAACCCTCTCCGTGGAAAAGATCTCAAGCGGGTTAAACAAACTCTCCTCACTCTCGGACGACTCCAGAGTGTTGCGGAGGGTTACGCTCTACGCTCTAGCGGGAGGCTTTCCCCTCGCGCTTTTGCTCTCTACTGCGGCCCTTATAGGCTGGGCAATGCGCGGCAGGAGAGTCCCGGCGTTGATACTCTCCGCCACAATCGCGGCAGGCGCAGCGCTCTACTTTGGCACCGCCTCGGAGGAGCTGGATTACCTCCACCGAGAGGCCGGGGTTGAGGAGCTTTCAGAGGCGCTCTCCTCCCCCAACCCGCTCTACAGGCTCTACGGAGCCCTTGGAGGGATGAGACACCCGGAGGAGTTGACGGCTGAGTTGATAGCCTCCACCGCCGACCCGGTGATAAATGTGCGCTACACCTCCGCCCTTGCCCTTGAAAAAGCCGACGCAGCTGAGGTTACGGAGCGCTTACATGAGATATTGGAGTCGGATGATGAGTGGTACGTTAAAACGCGCGCTTTTCACGCCCTTAAAAACTCCGGGCGGCTATGATGGAGGAACAAAGACCTATCAACCGCCCTCCCCTTAGGGAGGCTTTATTACTGCTCCTCGCTCTCGCCGTCATTGAAACGGCGATAGCATACCTCTTTCCAATTCCTCCTGAGGCGTCAAAGGCGCTTCGCCTATGGAGAACCGGAGAGGTGCGGATTATTGAGGTGGCGTTACTACTTATTCTTTGGATAAGGCGCGGGAGGGGCCTTGCCGACCTCGGGCTAAAGGGAGCGCCTCTACTTAGAGGAGTAAAGGAAGGGGTCGTAATCTCAGCAGCGCTCGGTATTATTGTCCTAGCGGTGCATTTTTACATGGTGGCCTTTGAAGGAAAGTCGCTCTTTAAGCTCCTGACCCCAAAGATAATCGCCCCCCTGCCCCCCCTCATTATAGTCGGCGTCTTTATCGGCCCCCTCTTTGAAGAACTTCTCTTTAGAGGATTTCTTTACAATGGCTTACGGAATCGCTACTCGACCTTCCCGGCGCTCCTAGCGACAACCCTCCTCTTTGGCTTGCTGCACTTTTCCGGCACCGGCATTCCTTTAATACAGCTGGCGGGTGGTGCTATCTTCTGCATCGCCTTCGAGCGGTCCTCCTCCCTTGCAGCGCCTATTATCATCCACTTTCTGGGCAACGCCGCGCTCTTTTTATCGCCCCTCTTCCTAAAATAGAAGAGCCCCCGCTCTTACGAGTGGGGGCTCTCAAATATATTTTTATCCCTCTTACCTAATAAACCTCAACCCTCACGGTCTTGTCATCCAGCTTCTCAGTGTAGATATTCAGCCCTTTGACTGAAAGCTCCTCGATCTCATCCACCAGGGTAGTCGAGTCTCCAAAATAAATGAGGGTGTTCTCCTTTATTCCCTTGATTCGATAAGAGGTTTTAACTAGCTCGGAGAGCACCGCGCGAGGCTTAAAGTCATAGTCGCTGGCCGTAATGACGGATATCTCGGAAACCTCGCCGCTAAAATTGATCCCGGCTGTGCGGTCCCTCAAAAGCCCTAAATCTACGTCGCATACTTTGCCTGCGTGGTAGGTATCATCTATCCACAGCGCCGATTCCTCAAGGGTTTCGAATATTGTGTCAAAGTCCAGCTCATAGTAGAGCTTTGAAAGGCCCCGCTCCTCATCCCCCTTCAAGGGGCAGGATGGCGGGTGGACTCCATGCTGCTGGAATGGGTTCTGGTAGTCGCGCGGCAGCCTTATGCCGATAGAGGCGAGGGCGTTACGCATCAGGGCAATTCTAAGCCTGCCGGAGACAGTCTCCTCGACCTTGCCCATCTCCTGGACGCGGTCGCTGCTGCTGGTAAATGTGGACTCCCAGCCGTTGGGCCCGTAAACGCCGAAGAGGTCCATCTCCTCCTCTACGCGGAAGGTCCCCCACTCCACGGACTCGCCGGAGGGCCCGGAGCTCCTAAGTATTGAGCGGAGTCTGCCTCTGAGAGAGGAGTTCCACACGCCGAGGGCTACGCTTCCCTCCTGCAAGGCACGGTGCAGCCGGCCCTGATCTTCATCATGGTTGTAGCCGCTGACCACGCTTGTTACTAGCCCCGCCTTTGAGACGGTGATCATGAGAGGGATGTAGCGGACCCCCAGGTTTTCAAGGAGCGAGGAGTCCCTATCGAGGATATGGCGCACGTTTAGCTGGGCGCCCCTCACCCCCTCATAGCGCCTCAAAAAGCTCGTTATCCTTGAAAGCGGCAAAGAGGAGTCGGTATTTACCGCCACCACCTCAACCTCATCCACGGGAAACTCAGCGCGAATCGAGCGAAGGTCGTCGAGCTCCATAACGCAGTCGGAGCAATAGATGGACCAGAAGGAGAGAACAAGGGTCTTCTTGCCCATGACATCGTCCAGATTGACGCGCTCCCCTGTCAGGTCGACTCCCGAAACCTTCGGCAACGGAGAATCAATAGCTACCCCTGTGGGGAGGTCATCTTGCGCCGCCGCTAAACCTGCACAGAGGCCGAGGAGCAAGATCAATAAGAGAGCCCTTATGCGCCTCATCCCATTCTCCTTTGTATATAACTACTGCCAACAAAAAATAATACTTCACGATAAAGGCATAGGATACAAACTCCTTGCCTGCTTTCTACTGACCGGCCTCCATGTGACGGCAGATAGCTTCGCCGAAACCGGAGCAGCTGAGCAGGGTAGCCCCTTCCATCTGACGCTCAAGGTCATAGGTGACCTCCTTGGCGGAGATGGTGTTTTCAATGCCCTTGATAATTAGGTCCGAGACCTTGTGCCACCCCAGGTGGTCAAACATCATAACGCCTGAAAGTATGACGGAGCCAGGGTTGACCTTATCGAGCCCAGCGTACTTGGGCGCGGTGCCGTGGGTCGCCTCGAAGAGGGCGTAATCGTCGCCGATATTGGCGCCCGGAGCCATGCCCAGCCCACCGACCTGCGCTGCTGCTGCGTCGGAGAGATAATCACCGTTTAGGTTTGGTGTGGCGAGAACTGAATATTCGTCGGGCCTAAGGAGCAGCTGCTGGAACATGGCATCGGCGATGCGGTCCTTTATGACTATCTTGCCCGAGGGGCAGACCCCCTCGAACTTCTCCCAGAGCTCATCTTCGCTTATGGTCACGTCGGCGAACTCCTCCTTTGCAAGCTCGTACCCCCACTCCTTAAAGGCGCCCTCGGTGAACTTCATGATGTTGCCCTTGTGAACGAGTGTGACCGAATCACGGCCATTGGCTATGGCGTACTCTATCGCCTGCCTGACTAGGCGCTTTGAGCCCTCGACGCTTATCGGCTTTATCCCGATGCCTGAGGAGGGGCGGATTTTCTTGCCCCACTTCTCCGCAATGAAGGCTATCAGCTCGTTGGACTCCTTGGAGTCGGCGGGGTTTTCTATGCCCGCGTAAACATCCTCGGTGTTCTCACGGAAGATTACGATATCGACCTTCTCCGGCTCCTTCACCGGCGAGGGCACCCCCTTAAAGTAGCGCACGGGGCGCACACAGGCGTAGAGGTCCAGCACCTGCCGCAGGGTAACATTGAGGGAGCGGATGCCGCCGCCCACTGGTGTTGTAAGGGGGCCTTTAATGGCAACGCGGTATTCTCGGATAGCGTCCAGGGTCTCCTCCGGCAGCCAGCTCTCCCTCTCATCGAAGGCTTTCTCGCCCGCCAGTATCTCCATCCATGCAACCTTGCGTTCGCTGCCGTAGGCGAGATCTACTGCGCGGTCGAATACCCTCTTTGAAGCGGCCCATATGTCAGGTCCGATGCCATCTCCTTCAATGAAGGGGATGATGGGATTTGCGGGAACGACGAGCGCACCCTCGCTGTCCTTGGTTATCTTCTCTCCCCAGGTGGGGACCTCGTAGCCGCTCATTTATCTACTCCTCTTTGATCCTCTGAAAAACTTTTATGAAAAAGCGCGCCCCGGGGCGCGCTTATCTCTTGGCTGCCTTACCGGTTTTACTTTTCTTACTAGATACCTGCCGCCGCCCTGAGCGCATCTACCTTATCTGCCTTCTCCCAGGTGAACTGCGGCAGCTCGCGGCCGAAGTGGCCGTAAGCGGAGGTCTCTTTGTATATGGGCCTCAAAAGGTCGAGGGTCTCTATAATATTGCGGGGCTTCAGGGAGAAGACCTCGCGGATGACTTCAGCTATGCGGTCAGGAGGTATCTTGCCTGTGCCGAAGGTGTCAATCATTACGGATACGGGCTCCGCAACGCCTATCGCATAGGCGAACTGCACCTCGCACCGGTCGGCAAGGCCTGCCGCGACTACGTTTTTGGCAACATAACGCGCCATGTAGGAGGCTGAGCGGTCAACCTTGGAGGGGTCCTTACCGGAGAAGGCGCCGCCGCCGTGGCTGCCGTGACCGCCGTAGGTATCGACTATGATCTTCCTGCCGGTTAACCCGCAGTCACCCATCGGGCCGCCAATGACGAACCTGCCGGTGGGATTTATGAAGTAGCGGATATCGGAGGCGATAAGCTCGGCGGGGATTACGGGCTTTATGACAAGCTCCATAATCGCCTCGTGAATCTGCTTTTGCGTAACGTCAGGGGTGTGCTGGGTCGAGATTACAATGGCGTCGATCTCAACGGGCTTTTGATCCTCGTAGCGGATTGAGACCTGGCTCTTGCCGTCAGGCCTCAGGAAATCGACCTTTTCCTCTTTCCTCACGCGGGTCAGCTGCTCGGTGAGCTTGTGCGCATAATGTATGGGCATGGGCATAAGCTCGGGGGTCTCGTTGGTCGCGTACCCGAACATCAGGCCCTGGTCACCTGCGCCCTGCTCATGGTCGGCGGCCTCATCTACGCCCATCGCGATATCGGGAGACTGCCTGTCCAGCGAGACGAGCACAGCGCACGCCTCCCAGTCAAAGCCCATGCTGGGGTCTGTGTAGCCGATCTCCCTAATGGTTTCGCGCACTACATCGGCGAAGGTCACTTGCGCCGTGGTCGTAATCTCACCGGCGATAATCGCCATGCCGGTAGTTACAAGTGTCTCGCAAGCTACGCGGGCGGTTTTGTCCTGCGTGAGGATTGCATCGAGAACGGAGTCGGAGATGCGGTCCGCCACCTTATCGGGGTGGCCCTCCGTAACGGACTCCGAGGTGAATAGAAAATTTGTCATACCCATAAGGGGTCCTCCATCTTGGTCAAGCCAGGGCGGTATCGCCACCTTGGCAAACAATATTATTTGAGCCGAAGCATGTTACCGATTTTATTGCAGCGGGTCCAGAAGTCCCGGGAATTTTTGTTTCAGGTGATCTTCTACAAAATCATGAACCTCCGTCGCCGTAGCCATTTTCAGGACCTCGGCGGAGATTTCGCGAGCCTCCTCCATGGAGGCGAGGCTGAGGACCCTCTTTATCTTCGGTATGGAGACTGAGTGCATAGAGAGTTCCTCTATCCCCAGGCCGAGGAGGATGAGGGTATAAAGCTCATCACCCGCCATCTCACCGCAGACGGCGATTGGTATGCCGGCGGACCTTGCCGCATCCGCGCTTATCTTTATGAGCCTCAGCACCGCGGGGTGGAGGGGTTCGTAAAGGTAGGCGACGTGCTCATTGACACGGTCGATGGCGAGGGCGTATTGGATGAGGTCATTAGTGCCGATGGAGAGAAAATCAACCTTCTCGCATATTTTATCCGCCATGAGCGCCGCGCTGGGGACCTCGATCATGACCCCGACGTCCATATCATCGTTGAAGATATCTCCACGCTCCCGTAGCTCTGCCTTTGCCTCCTCAAGGAGCGCCAGGGCCTGATTTAACTCCCACACCCCGGAGACCATGGGAAACATTACGCGGATGTTCTTTTTGACGCCTGCGCGAAGGATTCCCCTTAGCTGAGTTTTGAATATCTCAGGCTCTTTAAGGCAGAGCCTTATGGAGCGCAGCCCAAGGGCCGGATTCGCCTCCTCTTCAAGTGGAACTGAGTGCGCTACTTTGTCGCCTCCCAGATCGAGGGTGCGTATCGTCAACCGCTCCGGGGCCACCGCCTCCGCGAATTTGAGATAGGTCTCATAATGCTCCTCCTCTGTCGGGAGCTCGTCGCGGTTAAGGTATAAAAATTCAGTGCGGTAAAGACCTATCCCTTCGGCGCCGTAGCGCTTGATGGTTTTGATCTCCTCAATGAGCTCGACGTTGGCGCAGACCTTTATATTTACGCCGTCCAGCGTCCGCGCCGGCAGCCCCGAGTAGCTGTCCAGCTCTTTTAGGAACTCCTTGTATTGCTTGTCACGCTCCCGGTAGAGGGTGACCTCCTCACCCGTCGGATTTATGATGATCGTCCCAGATATCCCGTCGAGGATCATCTGGTCTCCGCCCGTTACGACATCAGTCACGTGTTCCAGGCCGACCGTCGCAGGGATGCCCAGGGCACGGGCGAGGATGGCGGTGTGTGAGGTGCGCCCGCCAAGATCGGTTACGAACCCCTTGACCATCTTCACATCCATCTGCGCGGTGTCCATCGGCGAGAGGTCGTGGGCGACCACTATGACATCCTCGCTGATATCCTTAATCATCTTCACCCGCAGCCCGACGAGGTTCCTCAGGATTCGTTCGCCGAGGTGGTCTATATCGTTCTGGCGGTCGCTGAAGTATTCATCGTCAATGCCGCCGAAGAGCTCCTTTATCTTTCCTATGACTTGCCAGAGCGCCCAATCAGCGGAGTGCAGCTCATCTTTGATTATCCGCTCTGTTTCCTTAACCAGCATATTGTCTTTTAGCATCAGGAGGTTTACATCGACGAGGTAACCATAATCGCCAACGTTGTTGGCCTCATAGTGCTTTTTAACCGCCAAAAGCTGATCGCGCGACTCTTCGATGGCTGCGTGGAAGCGGGAGATCTCTCCCTCGACCTGCTCCGGCTCTATGATCTGCTCCGGCGGCTTGACCTTGCGGCGGTCAACAAGATAAGCCCTGCCGATAACTATCCCTGGGCTGACGGGAATACCTTTTAGCTCTACCCTTGGGCGTACAAGTCTGGATGGCAACTTTATACCCTCAATCGTTTTCGCCAAATCCGGCGCGCACTAGGTTGCCGATGGCGTCCATCGCCGCATCGGCATCGGTGCCGTTCGTTTTGACGGTTATCGTTACGCCCTTTGCGGCGGCAAGCATCAAGATGCCCATTATCGACTTGCCATTTACCGCAAGGCTGTCCTTTATAATCTCCACGTCACAGGTAAATTGCTGGGCTGTCTGAACTAGCACAGCCGCCGCGCGGGCATGGAGGCCAAGGCGATTTACAATCTCAAACTGTTTTACAAGTTCCCTCTTAGCGCTCATGGGTAAAGTTCGACTCCGAAGATTAAAAGTGTACCTGCCATGATGAACCACAGCGGATCGACGCCTCGCCTCACCGGTATATAGATGAGGAAGGTAGCGCCCAAAACGAGGGTGGCCCAAAACCACTCAGAGGAGCCCCAGGAGCTTTTGAGGCCCATGACAACGAAACCAAGATAAAAGCCCAGGAGCGCGGAGGCCGCCGCCTTTATGCGCCTGGAAAGGGCGAAGAGGCTGAGGCGCATAACCTGCGCCAGGCCATCCCGGCCACGCTTGTAGCCCAACCTGAAAAAGTAGATGCGTGAGCCGAGGTTGACCCCCATCCAAAGGAGGATAAAGAGGAGCGCCGTAAGGAGGTGCCCCATCATAACCGCGCTCATCGCCGCGACCGCGACCATCGGCTTTAGCGCCCCCCAGAAGAAGGCGTCGCCTACTCCGCCGAAGGGTCCCATCACGGCGGCGAGGGTAGCTTCAATATTGGCGCCCTCCCCATTCTCCTCCATCTTCGCTGCGCATCCGAGGATGGCGGGGGCGATGAAGGGGTGGGTATTGAGGGTGGATATATAGCGGCGGGCGCTTTCTACCCGCTTCTCCCCCTCCATGCCGTATAGCTCGTCCAGGAGGGGCTCCATCGCCCAGGAGACGCCCAGCGCCTGCATCCCCGCAAAGGACCACGCCGATTGCAGCAGGAGTGAGCGCCAAAAGAGCTTTTTGACCCCTGGGCGCGCCATCAGGCACCAACCCAGAAGAAAATTATGTTCCCCACAATCCCCGCGGCAAAGGCTACACGCCCCTCTCGCTCGGCGATGCCGGTAAGAAGGGCCCCCGCCCCCGCAACCGTCACGAAGGCCATAAGCATCTGGTAGGTCGTCTCTCCGATGCGGCCAGATAGGGTCTCCCCGATGAGGCTGCCTAACCCTGTTATAAGGGCAACGCCAACCATCGTCCCGACAGCGCCGGCGAGGAAGAAGCGTAGCGCCCCTATGAATTGCGCGCGCCCAACCCTCGGCACCCCGCCACGCTCGACAACCTCCACGGCGTCGAAGTAGAGGGCGTCATTTGCCTTTCTTACGCGGAAATCGAGCCAACGTCCGACCAGACCCATTGGCAGCGCAAGGACAACCGCCACAAGAGCATAGCCGGGCCAGGGAAGTCCGCTGGAGAGGGCCTTCGCGCCTGCTACAGCAGTTATCGCCGCGATTGTCTCATCGGGGGGAACCCTTGATCCTACCGGTATGCGCGCCAGCCATATCGGCTCCATCAGCACGCCGCAGAGTATCCCGGCGGGGATGTCGCCAATTATTATCCCCGCCAGCGGCGCGGCAAGGACGGGGCGCGATAGCATTGTCTGCACCAGCGCGGTCCTGTCCATCCTTAGGAGGCCGCCGACAAAGGCGAGGATCAGGAGGGTATTTGAGTCCAAAACTCACCCCTCCAAGAGAGCGCCGGTGACGAGAACACCCGGCTCGGTGGGAAGGGAGCGCGCCTCAACGCGTACACCCTTTTCAATTAACAGCTTAAGGCCCACGAGATCGTTTTCATCAACGTATACGGAGTCGGTCAGGCGTGTCGCGCCGGGCTTTGGATGGATATTGCCCAGGTTCAGCTCCCTTAGGTCAAACCCCGCCGTGAAAGCCTCGACCACGCTTGGTATGTTCCTGAAGAGAATTGCAATCTTAGCTTTATCGGCCCCGCCGATTGCGCGTGCCAGTGTTGAGGGCGTCACAACTATGATATCGATAACCCCCTGCCCCATCGCTTCCAGAATCGCCTTATTGAAACTGTCGCCATAGAGGGCATTGTCAGCTACGAAGATAGTCTTCACGCCCAACCTTGGAACCCACCCCTCCAGGACCTGACCATGGACCAGGCGGTTATCGACTCTGGTGAGAAGCAGGTTTAACATTTCCCCTCTTTGTCTCTGAGATTACAGAGAAAATCTTTCGCATTAAGGATTTTTTCAGAGCCGTAGACGGTGATGAACCGGGCAAGCTCCGGCAGGGCCATCTCATGCCTTATGGCCTGCGCTTTCAGAAGCATCGGGAGGTTGGCTCCGGCGACTATTTCAATGTGGGTATCGCGCATTATGTGAAGGGCGACGTTGTTCGGGGTGCCTCCGAACATATCGGTGAGGACGAGGACCCCCTCACCCGTGTCGACTGAGTCCACCGCCTCAATCAGCATTTGGCGAGCGTCCTCCATCGAGACTCCATAGTTGAAGACCACAGCCTTTACTGCGTCTAACCTGCCGACTATACCCTCGGCTGCGCGCACCATCTCGGAGCCGTATCCAAGATGCGCCGCGACGACAATCCCTATCATAGGAGGCTCACTTTTGAATATCCCTGTGCTTGACCTTGATTGGCTGAGGCCCATCTGCCAGCCGCTTTGAAAGCTCCTCAACAACAGCGACCGACCTGTGCTTGCCGCCTGTGCAGCCTAGCGAGACGGTGAGATAGCTCTTACCCTCCGCCTCATACTTTGGCAGCAAAAACGCGATGAGCCCCTCAAGCCTCTCTAAAAGTTCCTCCGCAGCTGGATCGTCAAAGACGAAGCTGGCTACCTTGGGGTCAAGCCCGGTGCCATCCCTGAGCTCGGCGTTAAAGTATGGGTTTGCTAAAAAGCGTACGTCGAAGAGCATATCCGTTTCACGCGGGAGCCCGTGGCTAAAGCCGAAGCTCATCAGGGTAACCTGCATGGTGCGATCTTCGCCGCTCTTTTCAAAGTAATCCCAGAGGGTGCGCTTTAGCTCGTGAACGTTCATCTCCGATGTATCGAGGACAAGCGCGGCGCGCCGTTTGATCTCCTCAAGGAGTCTACGCTCCTCGTGGATCGCCTCAGGAACCGAGCGCCCCGCTGCCAGCGGATGGCGGCGGCGGGTCTGGCTAAAGCGGCTCAAAAGAACGTCATCCGAGGCTTCAAGGAATATCACCTCGGCTGTAAGCCCCAGCGAATCCACCTCCTCGAAGGCCTCCTTGAAGTTCTCAAGAAAGGTCGGCTCCCTGCTGTCCATGCCGATGGCTACCTTGGAGACCATATCCCTTGAGAAGACCGAGAGCTGGCCCAGCTTCGGAAAGAGCTCAACCGGAAGGTTGTCTATGCAAAAAAAGCCGAGGTCTTCCAGGGATTTCAAAGCAGCGGTTTTTCCCGAGCCGGAGAGCCCGGTGACAACCACAAGCCTTACAAAATTCATTCGCCCCCCTTGGCCAGGCTCTCTTCCAGGCGTTCCTTAAGTTTTATAGCAGAGTTGTGACCCATTGATTTTAAGAGATGGTTTCTGGCGGCGACCTCGACAACGGAGGCGATGTTTCGTCCGGGGGCTACGGGGATGGTGAGGTGCGGCACCTCAATTTCAAGGATGGTGAAGGTCTTTTCGTCGACCCCAAGTCTATCGTAGCTCTCGGCCTCATCCCACGGCTCAAGGTCTACAACCAGATTGATATCCTTCTCTGCGCGGATTGAGGTGATGCCAAAGAGGTCCTGAATGTTAAGCACCCCGAGGCCCCGCAGCTCCATGTGGTAGCGTATGAGCCCCGCGCCGCGGCCAATCAGCTTAAATGGCGGCGCGAGCCTGATCTGTACAATGTCGTCGGCGACGAGGCGATGGCCCCTCAAAACGAGGTCCATCGCGCACTCGGACTTGCCTACGCCGCTTGGCCCGCGCAGAAGTATCCCCACGCCCATTACGTCAACCAGTACGGCGTGCATGTGCGTTGTCGGGGAGAGGCAATCTTCAAGGTAGCGTTCGATACGCTCTATAAGCAGGCGGCTGGTAAGGGTGGTTTTGAAGAGTGGTATCTTCTTTTCATCGGCCATTTTGATGAACTCGTCATCAACATCCTGGCCCTTTGTTACGATGAAGCAGGCGACGTCAAGGTCGAATATTTTGTCTATCGCCTCCTTCTGCTCCTCAGGAGAGAGGCCGTCAAGGTAGCGCATCTCAGTGGCGCCGAGGACCTGTACCCTGTTGGGGCGTATCTGCTTTACATACCCCGCGAGGGCAAGCCCCGGCTTTTGAATTCGTGATGAGCGCAGAGGGTTGCCCAGCCCCGACGAGCCGCCGAGGAGCTCCAGGGAGAGCTTATACTCCTTCTCTCGAAAGAGGGTTTCGCAGGATATCTCTCTCAACGCTTCAGCTCCACATCAGTACTTTTCATCTTCCTCCGATATCTTCCTGTAGAGCTCCGAAGCTGAAGAGCACTCGGCTAGCTCATCCCTGAACTGGCGTGATTTAAGGAGCCTGGATATCCTTGCCAGCGCCTTAAGGTGCATGGAGGCCGAGTCCTCCGGGGCCATGAGGAGGAAGAAGTTGTGCACGGGCGCGCCGTCCATCGCATCAAAATCAACGCCATCTTGAGAGCGGGCAAAAACTGAGATGACTTTGTCGAGGCCGGTGAGCTTGCCGTGGGGAATTGCTATCCCCTCACCTATACCCGTGGAGCCGAGTTTCTCGCGTTCGAGAAGAACCCTTACCGCAGCGGCCTTGTCTTTAATCACATCGCCGAAGGCGGCAACCATCTCGGCTAGCACGCCCTCTTTGTCCGTGGAGGCGATATCCGCCAGGATCCACTCTTCTTTTAAGAAATCAACAACCAGCATAAACCCTCATGCCTCCCTATTCAGGCTCGATCAAGCCGTAGTCGCCGTCTTCGCGTCGGTAGACTACTTTGACCGCGCCGGACTCATCTGTAAATACGAGGAAATCGGAGTCCATAAGGTCCAACTCCATGACAGCCTCGTCGATAGTTTTGGGGTGGGTATCATAGTGACCGGTCTCCTTGACGCGGGGGCCGGACGGTTCTTCGAATGATGCGTACTCATAAACAGAGGTTCTAAGTGTCCGCCGCTCTCTATTTGTTATCGGCTTATGGCGCTTTAGCTTCTCTTTATACCTTTTGAGCTGACGCTCAATTTTGGCAACCATGCCATCTATCGCGGTAGGAAAGTCGCCTCCCTCGTATTTGGCGGCCAGCCTTATGCCGTTGGTCGAGAGGGTAACCTCAGCCAAATACCTTATCTTCTCCTGGGTTAGTATCACGTGCCCCTCGACAATCCCGTCGAAATACTTCTTTAGCTTTTGCATTTTGTCGATGGCATGCTGCTTGACGGATTCGGAGCTCTCTGCGTGTCTGAAAGTGATACTGATTTGCATGGCGTTCTCCTTTATTTGAAAAGTTGCCCCAACCCCTACAGGTAGGAGCGGCGTGACGAGGAGGGCAGTATCCCCATGCTCTCGCGATACTTGCTCACCGTCCGCCTCGCAATCTTAAGAGAGAATTCCTTCTCAAGAATTTTTGATATTTTCAAGTCGCTATAGGGTTTTTTCGTATCCTCGCGGCTGATTATCTCTTTAATGCGCTCCTTTACGGAGCGGCTCGCCAGATCCTCCCCGCCATCCCGCTGGATCGCGCTGGAGAAGAAGTACTTTAGTTCAAATGTACCATGCGGCGTGTGCATATACTTGCCGGTAGTTATCCTGCTGACCGTCGATTCGTGCATTTCGATATCGTCGGCGACATCTTTTAAGATGAGCGGCCTTAGGTTTTTTACTCCGTGGTCCAGAAAATCACGCTGGAAACGAACTATGGAGTTTGCAACTTTGAGGAGGGTCTGTTGACGCTGCTCAATCGCTTTTATAAGCCATACAGCGGCCTGCATGCGCTCCTGTATGTAGCCCTTCGCTTCCTTGTCGTCCCCAACCTTCTCTGAGAGGATTGAGCGATAGTATGGAGAGACGCGAAGCTTGGGCAGCCCGTCCTCATTCAAGGAAACTATATACTCACCATCGCGCTTGATTACGTAGACATCGGGGGTGACGTAGGTCACACGCTCCTTGGAAAAAGCGCGCCCCGGGCGGGGCTCAAGCTCGGAGATTAGCTTCGCGCCCGCCACCACCTCATCGAAAGTTATGGAGAGCTCACGCGCCAGCTTCTTGTAATTTTTGGTCTCAAGAAGCCTGAGGCCCCCCGTTATCATCCTGACCACGTACTCGGGGTACTGAAGCTCCTTTGCCTGTCTGGTTAGGCACTCGGCAAGGTCCCTTGAGGCCACTCCCGAGGGGTCGAACTCCTGCACCGTCTCCAAGACGTCCTCAACAGCATCAAGGGGCGCTTCGGAGAGCTCCGCCACCTCATCCAGGGAGAGGCGCAGATACCCGTCGTCATCGATATTGCCGATGATGACAGCACCTATATTGCGCTCCTCTTCACTGAAGGGCTCCATCCTGAGCTGCCACAAAAGGTGGTCGGAGAGGGAGTTCTCAAAGGCGACGTAGTTCTCTATCTGGGGTTTTTCTTCTGAAGAATGGTCGTAGGATTCCTGTGGGCGGGACTCGTCGAAGTAGGCTGCGTACTGTTCCCAGTCCACCTCGGGAGTGCCTTCGCGCTCGTCGGCGACGGAGAGAGCCCTGTCGGCCTCGCCCTCATCGCGCTCCTCCTCCTTGGTCGGAGTCTCCGAAGGCTCTTCGCGCACCTCCTCCAGAAGGGGGTTTTGCTCGATCTCCTCCTGAACGCGATCAACCAGCTCAAGCCGCGAAAGTTGCAGAAGCTTGATCGCCTGCTGGAGCTGGGGCGTCATCACCAGCTCTTGCGTTAGGCGGATATCCTGAGAAAGTCTGTGCTGAAATTCCAGCGCCATGTTTTAATCAATCAAGGCGGAATGATTCGCCGAGATAAATCTCCCGAGCCTTTGGGCTCATTACGATTTTTGAGGGAGGACCCTGCTCCAGCACCTCCCCCTGGCTGATTACATAGGCGCGATCACAGACTCCCAGTGCCTCCCTAACATTATGATCACTAAGTATAATCCCGATCCCCAGGGACTTCAATTGCAATATTCGTTCCCTAATTTCCTCAACTGCGATGGGATCAATTCCGGCAAAGGGTTCGTCGAGGAGGATGAAGGCGGGCTCCGTGGCTAAAAGGCGGGCGATCTCAAGGCGTCGCCTCTCGCCTCCCGATAAGTGCAACGCTTTGGATTCCGCGATGTGGCGGATGGCAAGCTCATCCAGCATCTCTTCAGTGCGGGCCTCAGCCTCCGCATGGGGCCTACCGAGCGCCTCAAGGACCGCGAAGATGTTCTCTCTCACGGTCATCCTTCTAAAGACCGAGGGCTCCTGAGGGAGATACCCAAGCCCCTTCCTTGCCCGCCTGTACATAGGCAAGGAGGTTATATCCTCTTTGCCTATGCTAATTGTACCTGCATCCGGGGCGATGAGGCCGATGATCATATAAAAGGTCGTCGTTTTTCCCGCGCCATTTGGTCCGAGAAGGCCGACTACCTCTCCCCGTTTGACGTCAAGGTCCACCCCCGCCACGGCGGTTTTTGCGCCGTAGCGCTTGACCAACCCCTCTGCCTTTAGGATATCACTCACCGGCGGGGACCTTCAGCTCTTCGGGAAAGAGTACTGCGCGGGCCTTATCGACGCTTATGCGGCTATCGGCGATGTGTATTGTGATGCGCTCACCGCCCACCGCGTCCCTGCCGCGCCAGACGCGGGGGTCTTCAGTCAGCTCGACAAGGTCGGCTTCAAGGTCATACTCTGCGCGCCCGGCGACCGCAGCCATCTGGGCCATGCGCATCCTTACATCCTCAGTCGCGAGTATTGTTTTTATGTTTCCCTTTTCATCCGAGCGAACCTCAAGCCGCTCGGAGGCTATGGACATCTCCCCCCTCACCGCGGTCACGTTTCCGGTAAAGAGGACGATATTATCCATGCCGAAGAGCTCCATCTTCTCTGCATCTACAGAGACTGGAGCGCCCTCCTTTCCGAGCGCCAGGGTTGTCGGCTCGGCTAGCCCGGGCCCCGCGAGGGCAAGGATAATGAGTAGAATTTTAAAGCATTTTTTTATCAATCGCTCACCTCTGTGAAGATGGCGTGAACATTATCGTTTATCCTGGCTATCCTCTTCTTGACCTCGATGGAGAGGCCATCGCCTTCGACCGAAAGAAAACCTTCACCAGTCATCTTGACCTTTGAGTCGGAGGTTATCATACCTGCGCGCAGGTCGTATGAGAGGTCACGCCCTACGGCTTTATACCTATCCCACATTATACTAACAGCGCCCGTAAGGTTGACCAGCGTATCCTCCATAAAATCGCACCCCTCGGAGAGCGCTACCACCCTGCCGCGCGCATCGGTGACCTCAACCTCGACATCGACCATGTCGCCGACTTTGCCGAAGGTGTCTGCAGAGGCGCTCTTTGCCCTCAGCAACCAGCGGGTGTCACCCTTTGGAGAGAGGCCCTCCATGGTCAGCCCGGTAAATGTCTGGCTCGCGCCCTCCCCCTCTCCGCCAATTCCGGTGGCCGGCTCCTGGCTTGTGCCGCAGCCGCCCAAAAGGATAGCGACTAAAAGGAGGAGCGCACCAGCCCTCATTCTATTACCAGCGGCGGGGTATTTATGAATGGCTCAGTGACCCTCTCCCACTCCCCTTTTGCCTTCAGGATCGCTTCGCAAAGCTCCCTTACCGCCCCGCGTCCGCCCGGCTTTCCGGTGACTAGGTGGGAGCGGAGCTTTACATCCTCAGGCGCAGCCGGGACCGTCACTCCGAGGCCCACCCTGGTTATTGCGGGCAGGTCTACAAGGTCATCGCCCATGAAAGCTATAGCGTCACTTGATATTCCCAGCTCGTCAGCCAGCTCCTCCAGGACCTTGCCCTTATCCCTGACGCCCTGACTGAGGTGCTTTATGCCGAGCTCTTTCGCCCTCAGCTTGACGACCTCGCTTGTGCGGCCGGTGATTATTGCGACGGTAACTCCGGCACGCCTTAAAAGCGATATGCCGAGGCCGTCGGTCACGTCAAAGGTCTTTGTCTCCACCCCATTGTCGTCAATGTGAATGCGTCCATCCGTAAGGACGCCGTCAACATCGAGGCAGAGGAGCTTTATCCTGGCGAGGCGCTCGACAATCTCCATCATAGCCCCGCTTTCAAGAGATGGTGCATGTGCACCACGCCTAAAACCCTGCCATCTTCGCCTTCGACAAAGAGGCTTGTTATGGAGTGCTCCTCCATCAGCCTTAGGCCGTTTACCGCCAACATCCCCGCCTCGGCGCGTACGGGGCTCTTGCTCATAACTTCTTTGGCCTGAACGTCGAGGAAGGAGTCGCCCGACTCTATGCCGCGTCTTAGGTCACCATCGGTTATTACGCCAACAAGCTCGCCATCCCTACCAAAAACACCGGTAAAGCCAAGGCCTTTGCCGGATATCTCCGGTATTGCCTCTCGCATCGTGGTTTCAGGGGTTACAGCGGGCACCCCCTTCCCTGATACCATCAAATCCTCAAGGGTAAGAGTGAGCCTGCGTCCAAGGGAACCGGCGGGGTGAACCAGCGCGAAGTCCTCTTTGGAGAGGCCGCGCCTAACCATTAGCGCAGCCGCCAGGGCATCGCCCAGTGCGAGGGTAACAGTGGTGGAGGCCATCGGGGCTAGGTTCAGGGGGCAGCCTTCGCTCTCTATCTTTATAGGCAGGAGCAGGTCGGCGCGGCGCCCAAGGGTTGAATTTTCAGCACCGGTGATGGAGATCATTTTGATCCCCATGCGCCGTATCAGCGGCAACAGGCCGAGGAGCTCTGTGGATTCACCGGAGTTAGATACGGCGAGCACCACATCCGTAGGTGAGAGCACGCCTAAGTCTCCGTGGGCTCCCTCCGCTGGGTGGAGGAAGAATGCGGGGGTTCCGGTAGAGCTTAACGTCGCGGCTATCTTGCGGCAGATTATACCGCTCTTGCCAATGCCTGTGACTACGACCTTGCCTTTGCAGGAGAAGATCAGCTCTACAGCGGCATCGAAGCGTTCATCAAGGCTCGCCGCGAGCGCGTCGATTGCGCGGGCCTCGATAGCAAGGACCTTCTTCCCCTCCTCTATTGCGTTCAAGCGCCTACCCCTCCCTCCTCGCCTCATCAATGGCGAGGATACTTCTCATAAGCGGCTCCACCGCGCTCAGCTGAAGTGAGTTGGGGCCGTCGCAGAGGGCATGGTCTGGGTCAGGGTGCACCTCGATGAAGAGCGCGTCAATTCCCACCGCGGCGGCAGCACGCGCAAGAACCGGGGCCATCTCCCTATTGCCGGAGGAGACACCGCAGCCCCCTCCGGGACTTTGAACGGAGTGGGTCGCATCGAAGACCACGGGGTAACCAAGCTCCTTCATCCTGGCGAACCCCTGAAAGTCAACGACCAGATAACGGTAACCCATGGTTGTCCCGCGCTCAGTCAGGGTCACGCCGGGGCAGATCCCCGAAGATTCCACCTTCTTAGCGGCGTTAGCCATATCTTCTGGGGCGAGGAACTGCCCCTTCTTGATGTTGACGGGCTTTCCCGTACGCCCCGCCGCAACGAGAAGGTCCGTTTGGCGGGAGAGAAAAGCGGGTATCTGAATCGAATCCGCCACCTCTGCGGCGGCGATTGCTTCTTCAACTGTATGAACGTCAGTTATCACCGGCACCCCAACCTCACGCCTCACGCGGGAGAGCACCTCAAGGCCCGCTTCAAGCCCGGGGCCGCGAAATGAATCCACAGAGGTTCGGTTGGCCTTGTCGTATGAGGATTTGAAGATGAACTCTATCCCCAGCCCCGCCGCAAGCTCCTTCAGGGAGTTTGCGGTAGAGAGGGTCAACTCCTCCGACTCAATGACGCAGGGCCCCGCTATCAAAACCGGCTTTGCCCCTCCCCCAAGGGTAGCGCCGCCAATTGTGACGCTCTTTGAGTTCAACAGGTTAGCCACCTTTCCTTGCCAAGAGGCTTGCCTTTATAAAATCCCTAAAGAGCGGATGCGGGTCCATGGGGCGGCTCTTGAACTCAGGGTGGAACTGGCAACCGACGAACCAGCTATGCTCCGGCAGCTCCACCATCTCTACAAGGTTGCCGTCGGGGGATAGGCCGGAGAGGATAAGCCCCTGCTCCTGAAATTGATCCCTGAAGGCGTTGTTGAACTCATAGCGGTGGCGGTGACGCTCGCTAATCTCTTTGGCTCCATAAGCGGCAAAGGCCTTTGTCTTCTCGCGGAGGCGGCAGGGATAGGCGCCGAGGCGCATCGTGCCGCCCAGGTCCTCAATCCCAACCTGCTCGGCCATGAGCGCGATTACGGGATATTTGGTATCTGGGTTTAGCTCCGAGGAGTTTGCGTCCTCAAGGCCGCAGACGTTTCTCGCGTACTCCACCACCGCCAACTGCATCCCGAGGCAGATGCCGAAGAAGGGGACATTGTTTTCGCGGGCATACTGGATCGCCCTTATCTTACCCTCAGTCCCGCGCGTGCCGAAGCCGCCGGGCACGAGAATGCCGTCGCACTGACCCGCCAGCGCCCCCTCTGGGTCCGCTTCCAGCTCCTCGGCGTCTATGAAGATAAGCTCCGTCTCGACCCTGTTGCCGATGCCGCCGTGAACCAGCGCCTCCGAGAGCGATTTGTAGCTCTCTTTGAGCTCAACGTATTTCCCTACGATGGCAATCTTAACCTTGTCGTCGGGGTTCCTCACTATGTCCTGGATGTTCTCCCACTTCTCCAGCTTGGGGCTACCTGTCCAGATGTTAAGGAGTTCGACGACCTTGTTGTCCAGCCCCTCGCTGTGGAGGTTAAGGGGCACCTCATAGATATTGGAGACGTCCTTTGCGGCTATTACGGCGTCCTTGTCCACCGAGCAGAAGAGGGAGATCTTCTCCTTTATATCTGTGGATAGGGGTATCTCCGAGCGGCATATCAGGATATCCGGCTGGATGCCGATGCGCCTCAGCTCATTTACCGAGTGCTGGGTTGGTTTGGTCTTCACCTCGCCCGCGGCAGCCAGGTAAGGCACAAGGGTCAGGTGTATGAAGATTGTGTTCTTTGAGCCGACGTCAGAGCGAAACTGCCTGATCGCCTCAAGAAATGGGAGGGACTCGATATCGCCCACCGTGCCGCCGACCTCGATGATCGCCACATCCACACCCTTCGCCGCCTGGTGGATGCGCCGCTTGATCTCATCGGTGATGTGCGGGATGACCTGCACCGTGCCGCCGAGGTAGTCGCCGTGCCTCTCCTTGCTGATAACGGTGTCATATACCTGCCCCGTGGTGAAGTTGTTGTTCACCGAGAGGCGGGCGTGGGTATAGCGTTCGTAATGGCCCAGGTCCAGATCGGTCTCGGCGCCGTCGTCGGTGACGAAGACCTCGCCATGCTGATAGGGGTTCATCGTCCCCGGATCGACATTGATGTAGGGGTCCATCTTAAGGATTGTGATGGTGAGCCCACGCGCCTCCAAAAGCGCCCCCAGGCTTGCGGAGGCAAGACCCTTGCCGAGACTCGACAAGACGCCGCCGGTGACGAAGACAAACTTTGTTCGCATACTCGTTTCCTCGCACGGAATAGAGAAAAATTAAAAATTCACGAGGCCCCTCAGGACCACGCAAAGAGATACTCGACTATCCTTCAGGCAACCCCGCTACCATAGAGCTCTCGTAGCGCCTTCTCGGCCCGCTCCACATCCTGGGGGTTGTCTACCCCTGCCGGCCAGGGCGGCAGAGATGGTGCTACGCGAATCCTCCACCCCGACTCCAATGCGCGCAGCTGCTCCAGCTCCTCAGCCTCCTCAAGCGGCGTTCGGCTCAAATCGGTAAAGGCGAATAACGCCGCCCGCCTGAAGGCGTATATCCCCACATGGCCAAGCGGCTGGATTGAGCTCTCAGGCGCTGGGGAATTACCCTCCCTACCCCTCCAGGCCTCGCGGAAGTAGGGTATGGGCTGGCGTGAAAAGTATAGCGCATCCCCCGCCCTCGTGGATACCACCTTTACCGTATCAGGGCTCCAAAGCTCCGCAGGATCTGAAAGGGGCCTTGAGAGGGTCGCGAGCGGCACCTCCGGGTCATCTTCCAGAACCTTTATTAGGGTAGTTATGTTTTCAGGGTTTATCGCAGGCTCATCGCCCTGTAGGTTTACTATTATCTCCGCTGTGGAGGTCTTTGCCGCCAACGCCACCCTGTCCGTACCAGTTTGGCATGTCGAGGGCGTCATTACCGGGGTAGCGCCTGCGGCGCCAGCTGCATCGGCGATGCGCTCATCATCCGTGGCGACCAGAACTTCACCAACCCCCTCGGCCCTTAACGCAGCTTCGACGACCCACGCAAGCATGGGCTTGCCGAGAAGAGGAACCAGGGGCTTGCCGGGGAATCGGGTGGATGCGTAACGTGCGGGAATTATTACTGCTGCTCGCACAACAGCCTCCGTAGTGCGGGGGAATAAGGCACATGGTAACCGCCCCGCGAAAGGGGTGTCAAGGTCCGCGAAGGGTCCGAGGAGCAATTAGTTTTCAGGGGGTACTTTGGGTATCGGGTGGTAACTTTCTCAAGGTGAGAGGTAGCGCCCCTCAAAGGGCCCTCTCCTCTCGTTGCTCCTCATTCCAAAGGACCTCAAGGAGCTGGCGGTCTGAGTCTGAGATTTGAATAAACTCTGAGCCCACTTCAATCTTTCCATCATCCTCAAGGATCTCGTATACCACCTTACAGAGCGCCTTTATGACGTGCTTTTTGACGGAGATGAGGACATCACAGTAAGAGCCCGGTCCAAAAGCCTCATCGGCGGTGAAGGAACAGCCGCCAAGGCCGACGACGCGCGTCTTGGTAAACCCCTCCATCTCAGGGGGGCTAAGCTTCTTAACAAGGATTGTATTTTTGGAGGGCACCCTTGGGTAGCGCCTTCGGCCAGTTTCAGCATACATGGGGTTGGGACTCCCTTTGTAATTTCAAGTGAATGTACTATTTTTCCGGGCCGCCCGCAACACTCAGGACGCCGAATAATGAAGCTCTTTAAACTTGTCACCAAAGGAGGATTTAGGATAGAAGGTAAAATTCGCCCTAAAGTGAAACCTCTATGGGGCCGTTAAATCTTTTGTTGGAATAAGACTTTTTTTGAGGACGTCTTTTGGAAAAAGCTACTCTCCTGTTATTTCAGGGGCCAAACAAGCCATACCGTACCTTCACTCTCTCAAAGAGAGGCATACGCATACTCCTTGGGTCTGCGGCGATCCTCGCGCTTTTAGCAGGCACCCTTGCATACACATCTATCTCACTTCTTTCATCACTCTCCGATACGCGGGAGAAAAACCAACTTCTCACCGAGCAGGTAAAGAGCCAGTCGGAGAAGATTGGGGAGCTTGATGCGCGCGCCTCAGCGCTGGAGGAGGAGAAGGAAGCGCAGGCCAAGGAGCTGGAAAAAGTTGAGGTGCTTGAGGGCAAGCTCAAAAACTTCCTAGGCTTCCCCGAAGAGGAGAGCGGCGCGGCCGCGGCGAACCAGGGCGGCATCCCCTCAACCATTGGCGACACCCTTGGCTCCCCCGAGCTAGCCGACCTTGAGGCGCTGACAACCGATGGTCCGCACAAAGGGCTCGCGGAGATATTGAACTTCCTTGAGGACGAGCAGGAGCGGATGAAGTCCGTTCCAACCCTCCTGCCCGTCAAAGGCACTAAAAAAGATATCTGGATATCCTGCTCCTTCGGTTGGAGAGAAAACCCCTTCACCGGAGCTGAGAGGGAGTTTCACAACGGCCTCGATATCGCTGGACCCTACAAGACCCCGATCATAGCCCCCGCCGACGGTACGGTAGTCGCAAGCGGCGAAGACTACTATCTGGGCCAATACATCAAGATAAGCCACAAGGGTGGAATAACCACCACCTACGGCCATCTCGCCAAGCGTCTTGTAAAGCGGGGGGAGAAGGTCTCACGCGGCGCAGAAATAGCGAAGATGGGCAACACAGGCCGCTCCACCGGGACGCACCTTCATTACGCAGTGATAAAAGACGGGCGCTACCTAAATCCCGCTGAATATATCTGGGATGGCCTGAACAACCCCCTCGCCTCAAGGATGTAATAGCTATGCTGAGAAAAAATCCTAAGAAGAATGAGATGAAAGTCGCCGAGGGGCACGGCGCGGAGACGATAATAGGAACGGGAGTAACCTTTGACGGCCAGATAAAGAGCGCCGGCGACATATACATCGCCGGGGAGGTCAAGGGGACCATTGAGAGCAAATCAACTGTCGTCGTGAATCAGGGGGCAACCGTTGAGGCGGACGTATACGCGCGAACCCTCCTCGTGCACGGCAATTTAAATGGCAGCGTAACCGCCACGGAGAGCCTTGAGGTTGGGGAGACTGGCAGGCTTTTCGGCTGCGTTCAAGCGGGAGCGGTTAAAGTAGCTGAAGGCGGGCTCCTCGACGGCTCCTGTAAGGTGGATTCTTCAGCGGAGGGCCGTGCAAAACCTACCGCGCTGACCCCTCCCCCAAAAGAGGCGATTGAGGGCTGACGGGCAATAGATGTCTACAAAACAAATCAAGGGCAGCCCCTATTGGAGCTGCCCTTCTATTGCAAAAAAAAAGGACGACTTATCGTCGTCC
This sequence comes from Deltaproteobacteria bacterium, assembly GCA_002869015.1. GTDB lineage: Bacteria > Desulfobacterota > Deferrisomatia > Deferrisomatales > BM512 > BM512. The sequence goes on along the minus strand of PKTT01000028.1, from coordinate 159 downwards.
CTTGATGTTGATTAGCCGGAAGACCGGCATATCTTCAAGCAGCCCGAGGGCTGTTTCTGTTGGAGCGGGAAACGGGATTCGAACCCGCGACTTCGACCTTGGCAAGGTCGCACTCTACCACTGAGTTATTCCCGCGCTCAGAGTGAGAGCGGATTTTGC
>PKTT01000014.1 GCA_002869015.1 Deltaproteobacteria bacterium | reverse complement strand
GCGCTCTTTTTGTCTGCTTGCTCGACCGGGCCTGTGGTGCTTGAGCCGGGCCCAATCAATTTGGTGGCCCCGGAAGATGCCAGCGCGGATAAGTGGTCGCTTTGGATTGAATCGGTAAATGACCGCAGAGAGGCTCCGGCGCCAAACTGGTTTGGTGAGCTTGATAACCGCTTTTCCGAGAAAATATCGCTGGTCTCAATGAAACCGGCTCCGGCAGAATACTACCGGGAGCACCTGTCACGGATGCTTCTCTCCATGGGTGTCGAAGCCTCATCCAAAGCTGCCGCAAAGGTTTATCTTGATGTTGATATCTGGAAGTTCAGGGCTTATCGGGATAGCTCCGCCGCGATGGATTTTCTAACAGTTGAGCTGGACAGCAAGGTTAAATTTACAAGGGCGGGCGGCAAAATCCTAGGCACAACGACAATCCCCGTTGTAAGGACGCTCAAGATTCCGGTCGGTCGTGCTGAGAGCCTGGAAAATCTGGTACGAAAGGCCTTGATAGACACCCTGGACGGGCTTAAAGAGTCCGAGATATTTAAAGAAGCGATCGGGAAGAAATAATGGAATATGACGTAATAATAATAGGAGCGGGTCCTGCCGGGCTGACCGCCGGGATATATCTGGCGCGCGCCGGTAAAAAAGTTATCTGCCTTGAGCAGGGGCGCGTCGGGGGGCAAATATCCATTGCGGGCCACGTTGATAATTACCCGGGTTTCCCTGAGGGAACAACCGGCGCCGACCTTATAGCTCTTTTCGAGGCGCAGGCGAAGCGATTCGGGCTCGCTGTTCAGATGGGGCGTGTTGACGGCGTTAAGGTTGAGGGTGCTTTTAAGGAGGTCTCGGTCTCAGGTTTCCCCCTTAAAGCCAAGGTTGTAATAGTAGCAACCGGTCTCGTGCAAAAGCTGGGCATACCCGGAGAAGAGGAGCTCCTCGGCAAGGGTGTCTCTTACTGCGCTACCTGTGATGGGGCCCTCTTCAGGGGGAGGCCCGTCGCTGTGATAGGTACCGCTGACTGGGTTGTCGAGGAGGCCATCTTCGTCGCCAACTATGCCTCCAAGCTCTATATCGTAGCCAAAGGTCCGAAGTTTGAGCCCACTACAGAGTCCAGAAAGGAGCTGCTTGCCTTTGAAGGCGTTGAAGCTGTTACTGGCGCGACACCTCTTGAGGTGACCGGTGATAACCGGGGGGTTACAGGGCTGCGTCTCGATGTAGGGGGTGAAGAGCGTTCGCTGGATGTAGATGGTGTCTTTGTCCTCTCCGGCAAAAAACGGCCGGGCACAGAGTTCCTCAAAGGTGTTGTTGAGCTTACTGAAGAGGGCTACATAAAGGTCGGTGAGAATTGCGAAAGCTCATTGCCTGGAATTTACGGAATCGGCGACGTTTGCCGAAGCGAATTTCATCAGGTTGCCACCGCAGTCGGGGAAGGCGCAATAGCCGGCATGGACGCAATCCGTTATCTTAAGGGCAACTGATTTTGCGCATAGCAGTTATCTCGGACATCCACGGCAACCTACCGGCGCTGGAGTCTGTGCTCGCCGATTGCGCAGCAAGAAACGTGGAGGGTATAGTCAACCTTGGTGACCTAGTAGGTTACGGCCCGCGGCCAAATGAAGTTGTCGCCAAGGTGCGGGAGGCTGAGATACGGGGTGTAGTTGGGAACTTCGACCTTGCCGTGTGCCATCAGGATGAGGCGGGGGGGCTGGTAAAATTCCTCAGGCCGGACCTGCCCGCAGTAGCAAAGGCCACATACTGTTGGACCCGCGCCAACGTCTCTGCCGATACCCTTTCCTTCTTACGTGAGCAGCCCGCACAGCTTTTGGTCGAAGAGGGGGATATAAGATTCCTCTTTACCCACGGTAGCCCCGTGGACCCTGTTGAGTACCTTAAGCAGGACACCCCGGAGAGCCGCTTGAAGGAACTTTTTGATGGTACTGAGGCTGATGTCCTCATTACTGGGCACACGCATATCCCCCTCGCGAGAGAGGTGGGAGATAGTTTGCTCCTCAATCCGGGGAGCGTAGGTCACCCCCGCGACGGCGACCCCCGTGCATCCTATATGGTCCTTGATACAGAGCAGGGAATAAGGGCTGAACATATCCGTGTGTCGTTTAATGTTGAATCTCTGGCTGAGGATTGTGTATCATCCGGCCTTCCACAAAAGCAGGCCGATGCATTCAAAGAAAGCCTGCCGGCAAAATAATCGGGACGTGGCGCAGCCTGGTAGCGCGTCTGCTTCGGGAGCAGAAGGTCGCTGGTTCGAATCCAGTCGTCCCGACCAAAACTAATCACCCCGCGTACATATCTGTGCGCGGGGTGTTTTTTTGTTCTTCATTTAGGTGACTGCGAGGGTTATTTGCTGTAGATTTAGCAGTGTCCCCCTAAATTAACGTAAACGGGAACTTGATAGAGGAGGCTCACATATGCTGGCACGCCACATAATGACATCCCCCGCGATAGTCGCTCCAACCAATATGCCTGTCCTTGAGGCGACTAGATTGATGAAGGAGAAGAAGATAAATCGTCTCCCAGTCGTCGATAATGGGAAGCTGGTCGGGATAGTAACCAAGGACAGGCTTCTGCGCTCTGCGCCATCCGACGCTACAAGCCTCAGCCTCCACGAGATTCATTACCTTTACGGCAAGCTCACCCTGGGTGATATCATGAAAAAAAATCCCCATTGTGTGACGCCTGATATGACCCTTGAGGCCGTGGCTGCTTTTGCACAGAAAAAAAGCGTAGGATCATTGCCGGTAGTTGAAGATGGCAAAGTCGTCGGTATTGTCACCACAAATGATATCTTCTATGTAGTGGTAAATCCCATACTGGGCATCGGTGAGGACGGCTCGAGAATAGTCGTGCGAAACTGCAATACTACAAAGACCATTCTCCAGGCGCTGGAGTGTGTGGAAGATGAGGGGCTCTCACTGGTAAACGCATCATATATTCGCAGCAAACGCGGTGAAGAGAATGATTTTTATGTGCATATAGCCGAAGAAGACCCCACCGCTCTTGTAGCTTGCATGAAAGAGCGAGGGCTAGATGCGGAGGTCCGCGCCAGACGTTAATCTGAAGATTTCTTTAGCGCCTTCTCCAATGCGCTAATGTGAATCTCACCAGCGATATGAAGCGGATTTGCTAGGAAGACATTTGGATTTGCTTTTGCAAAGCAGTTGAACTGGGTGGAGAGGCCTATCCTTGGTAGGGCCTCCTCCACCTTCATCCCCACTATCGATTTGGCGGCCTCCTTGGTTGCGCCGCAGGGCGCGCCCCTTAAGACCTTAACCTCCCCAATTACCCCATCTTCCGATACCTTGACTTCAAACTCAGGGGCGCCGAAGTGCTCTGCGTAAGCTCCCAGGCGCTCGAATTTGCCTAGGGTGCAACAAGTCGAAGGGGTAAGGATATCAGGGTGCTTTCTCCCTGACGCGATTATGTCCCGTCCAAAAACCTTGGCTCTTTCCACAAGAAATGCCGTAAGGTCAGGGTGATATAGGTGGTCTAGCACCAGCTCGGACCACTCAATGAGCTCATCAGTGTTGTCGGGAAAATTTTGCTCTGGAAAGTCGATTATTGGCGGGAATGGGCCCTCAACGTCAACCACCTTAAGCTCTATGTCATCAGAAATCTCTGATATAGCCTTGACTTTTCCGCCTCCAAGGCCGTCGCGCTGAAAAACTACTACTTTCTGCAAAGTCTGCTCCTCTGGATGTTGCAAATATTTCAAGTAATAAGCATAATTGTGCCACAATTTATAAGGATAAGCCTACCCGATAAAAGTGCCTGGGTGGTGGAATTGGTAGACACAACGGACTTAAAATCCGTTGGCCGTAGGCCGTGCGGGTTCGAGTCCCGCCCTAGGTACCATTAATTAAAACAAGGGCTTACGAGTTTTATCGTAAGCCCTT
>PKTT01000053.1 GCA_002869015.1 Deltaproteobacteria bacterium | reverse complement strand
ACTCGAACCCCCACGGTTGCCCGCTGGATCCTAAGTCCAGTGCGTCTGCCAATTCCGCCACTCTCGCAATTGGTTTCTCCAGGTCGCGTTTTACCATGCTACGCGGGTTGTTTGCAAAGAAAGCGAACTATAGATTCGCTTTTTGCTGCTGTCAAGGTTCGGTGTGGTTGTGTGTGAATTTTATCATCACAAAGTTGAAAAATTCATCCCAAAGAGTGATGTCGCCTAAGGAGGGGTGGCATATGATTTCTCCTAAAGCATGTGATCGATACCAATTGGCGATATATAGATAAATAAAAATATAAATAATGTAATTTTATTAAATAAAAATTATAAATTTTAAAAAAGAATATAAATTAAATAAACATTATTGCCATATTATTATTAATTATCACTCAGGGGTTCTTTTGGTATATTTTAAATATAACAAAAAAGATGAAGGAGCGCTCGCAATACCAGAGTTGGTGCGTATTCGGCAGAAGGCTTGCAGTACAAACTCTTTGCTGGTGGATTATTATTCAACATTATTAAACATCGGACGAGAGCTGGATAGCGGCGAGAAAGCTATTTACGACCACTTTGGAGATATAAAGGTTTTTAAGGGCTTAGAAAAGTTGGAGGTGTTGGGGGCCGAGAACTGTAGTGAAAGGCAGCTGGACCTTTTGCTTTCGCATTTATCAGCGCTCTCTCTATTGACTTCTGATGAAGAGTGGCTGGCAGTGCTGGGAAGGGCCTCAAAGTTACTTAAGCCTGGTGGTCGCTTCATATTCGATTTAGAGCCCCTGCGACGTGAGGCGTGCAGCTGGCAGGGTGTTGTAAGGGTCGTCGGCTCTACTCACGACCACTGCATAGGCGAGATCGTGGTGAGCGAGGTCCTGACGCTGCTTGGAGATGACGTGCTAAAAGTTCGCCTTGCGCTTGAGGAGGTTGGTGCGGGTGGAGGCGTGAAGAAAAAGGGCTACAAGAATTTACTGCTCGGCCTCTTAGATGAGGAGCGAATGGGTAGGCTGGCCGGTAGTTCGGGGTTTGCTGTCGAAGAGCATATATCAAGGCTTGGCGGGGGGGATGAAGTTAAGAATCCCGAATTATCAATCTGGGTTTTGCGTAAAAAGAGGGGGGTGGCAGTTGGTCAGGAAGTTCCCGGAGGAGTTGATACCTGAAGATTTTCCGCTGGGAGAGGAGAGGCTTTTAGAATGCGCAAGACGCTTTGGCACACCTCTTTATATATATGATGCAGGCGTGGCTCGCAGGAGGCTTAATGCGTTAAAGGAGATGCTTCCGGAGGGGACTGGCATCAGCTACTCCCTCAAGGCAAATCCCGCAAAAGAGCTTGTTGCTTTATTTGCAGGGCTTGGTTGTGGGGTGGAAGTTTCGTCTCTGGGGGAGTTCGATGTCTTGAGCGGGTTGAACCTTGAAGACCAGATGAGCCTCTGGGTCGGGCCTGCTAAAAGCGACACCGAGCTTATGGCAGCGGTTAATGGAGGGTGCCTCGTCGTCGCCGAATCTGCCAGAGAGGTGGCGAGGATTGAGAATGTGGCTAATCATTGCTGCTTTGCTGCGCGGGTCGCGCTGAGGATAAACCCCGGCATCCGCTCAGGGGCGCTTTCAATGGCTGGTTCGACACAATTTGGAATGGAGTTCACTGAGGCTCTCTACCTTTTGCGGCATGGAAAAGAGAGCAGGGTTGATATCTGCGGCATACATGGATTCCTTGGTACAAGGCTCCTTGATGCCAATAAGCTGGCAGAGAATATCTCGATAGTTCTAGATATAGCGACCAAGCTCCAAGTTGAGAGCGGCAGGCGCTTTTCTATAGTTGATGTGGGTGGCGGGTTTGGTGTCCCCCTATATGAGGGAGAGGGGCGCTTGGCGGGCAAAGAGCTGAAAGGCTTGCTGGTAGAAGACTTCGGTCGATATCTTGACGCCAACCCCTGGACTAAGGTTGTAGGCGTTGAATCGGGCAGATTCCTCTGCTCTGAAGCGGGGGTGCTCTTGGTCAAGGTGGTGTCTGTAAAGGAGGTACATGGCACTCGCTTTCCCATTGTAGATGGAGGGCAGAATATAATCGGCGGCCGCGATGGATATCTGGGGCGAAAGCTTACCCCAATGAAGCTCCTGTCCCCTTCGGGCAGGGGCGAGGGGCGATACACAATCTGCGGGCCTCTTTGCACCCCCACGGACAGGCTGGCAGTGGATGTAACGATGGGGAATGTTACCGAGGGAGATATCATCGCAATTTATCAGGCTGGTGCTTATTGCGCCACAGCCTCTCCAGGGCGATTTCTGGGTAGAGGTTTTGCAAGAGAAATATACCATGATGAGGGCTCCTTCGAGGATGTTTTCACGGGGGGGGGAATGGGTGACGAATTGGTCGATGAAAAGTTAAAAAATCTTATTGTCGAGGTTGCCAGGGGTAGCGTGGACCCGGAGGAGGTTGTTGAGGGGAAAAAGCTTCGCGAAGAGCTTGGATTCGATTCGGTTGCGCTGGTGGACCTCATCGTTGCGCTCGAGGCAACCTTCGGTATCTATGTAGACCCCCTGGAGGTCGACCTGACAAAAGTATTTGATAGCACAACTACCCTGCGCGAATTCCTTCAAGAGAGGGTGCGAAGAGGGTAATGCAGACCAAGGGGGGGGCTCCTGGAACAATAGTCATTCCGAACCATTATGAGTTCAACTTACAATCATACGACTTGCCGCTTGGGGCGCATATTCACTCCCTTGCAAATGGCTCAAGAGCGCTTGCAGACACTGCGCTTCTTTGGGGCGGAGATGATAAGAGGGTTTATCTCCCGGGAAACTTTTCAGGGAGTTGGGTTGAGCTCGTCTCGAACTTTATGGGTTATCAGCGTTTAGAGGTTTTTTCTGTCCATGGGGATGGTTCCCTATGTAGTGAAATTGCCAATGGTGACCTCCTGGAAGAATTTTGTGGCGGCGGAAAAATTATCGCCTGGGGTGCAACGCCCCAGCTGTACTCCCTTATCGATAAAGTTGATGCCAAAACCCCACTGTACATCTCTGATTTCGCCAATGAGAGGGCGCTTCCAGCTGCCCGCTATCTAGACTCAAAGTGTGGATGCCGCCTTACATTTCCAAGAAAATCTGGTGATAAACACTTGGGTGGCGCAATCCAGATGGCCGCTGGATACATTCTGCCCGACCTCGAGAGCGCGGCGGCGGCAGCGGCGGAGGTAGCTACGCTAAATGGGTATGCTGTGGTAAAGGCAAACCATGGCGTAGGAGGGCTAAATATTGCCATTTTATGCGGCGAGGGAGAGGCCATTCTCGGTAAGCTGAAATCCCTCTCCCGGTGGGACCCCCTTTGGCGGCAAACCCCTCTGGTAGTGGAGGAGATGATAGTTGGACAACCATTAACTGTTGACTGGTTTCTCTCAGAGAGTGGCGACGCCGAATTGGTCGGGGTAGGCGCGATGCGCATTGAGCGTGGAAGCCGATACCGTGGAGTGGTCGCTGGGAGGGGCGTGATATCGAAGGATCTCCTTGAGAGTGTCTCTCTCGCGGGGAGAGAAATTGTCGCGCGGGTATCTAGGGTTGGTTACAGCGGTTGGCTGAATGCCGACTTTATCCTCTCCAGAGAGGGAGGGCTATACCTTTCAGAGCTAAATATGCGGCGCAGCTCGCCTACCCATGCCTTTGAGGGCGCCCGCCACTTAAAAGGGGCAGGTTGGGCAGAGAGGGTTGCTTTAACCACCGATGAGCACCTCACCTTCATCGGCGCGCCACCGACGGCGGAGGCAATAGTCAATGCCTTTTGCCGGTTCAATGCGGGGGCATCAAGTGGAGAGGGCGCTCTTGTAACGCACATCAATAACTCCCTCAAGTGTTCGCCGCCTTACATCGGTTTTTATTATCTTCACAACCTCTGAAGATGACCTCGCGAGCCTTGAGGAGGATCTTTTGTCAATAATTGAGAGTGAAACCGGTGCTAAAGTCCGGCCCGCTCCTCCCTATGCGAGGGTGTGTCTTTGAATTTTCCCGATACCGTAGCCCTTGGCAATGTAGCTGAATATCACAAAGCAAGTGAGCGTTTCGGGGAGAAGGCTGCCGGGCAGTGGCTTTTAAATTCAGCGGCTATATCAACGCTCTCCCTCTGGTGTAGGGCAAGGCATAGCCTGACCATAATGGAATAGGCTTTGCCTGAGCCTATTATCGGCCATATAAGGGCTCTTTTCCCCTCCCGAAAATTTGAGATGGTAACGATAAGTGCGCCCCAGGAAGAAATTTCAGAGGCCATCATTAGAGACAGTCAACTCTTCAACAGGTTGGCGGAGTCATTTCGGAGGGGCGCATCCTTTGACTTTTGGGGGTTTACCCCAAAAGTGGAATCTCTGCTCATGAGGCTGAATGAGGTGGGCGCGCTCCCTAAGAATGTTAGGTTGCCATCTGTCGGGCAAAGATGGCGCTGTAGCTACTTGGGTTCAAAGAGCGGTTTTAGAGATTTCTCTCTTCAAAGAGAACTCCCGCTGCCCGATGGCTGGGTGCTCTCGTCACTTGAGCTGGCTCTGGATGCAACGGCAAATTTTTCATTAGGGGGGGAGCGGGTGGTTATCAAAGCTGACAGAGGGGTCGGCGGTGCTTGCCAGCTTTTTTCGCCTCCTCCCTCACCGGAGATGAAGATTTTTAAGGGCCGCCTTGACTTCCTCTCAAGAAGAGTGCCCGAGCTTGGAGGGGGGACTGTTATCGTCGAGCAGGAAATTGAGGGGGGGCGATCCCTTTCCGGTCAGGGCTTTTGCGATGGAAGCGGCTATTTTTCAACCCACTTTACAGCCCTGCACCTCCACTGCCAGGTGCCGGGTGGCGCGCTGATAGGCAAAGATGTGATTGAGTGTGAAGTCGAGAAAAAATTATTGATTCTTTTGAAAAAAGTTGGGCGCGCGGTCTCGCTCTTCGGGTACCGGGGGGTACTTGGGGTTGACTTTATCACTGACGACAAAGGAGAGCTCTCTCTGCTCGAATTTAACCCCCGGCGTACTAGCCTCTCCCATGCCATGCCCCTTCTAGAGGGTCTATTGGGAAAGGGGTGGCGGAACTCAGCAACTATCTTGATTGCGGGGCCTGTTGGATTTTCTTGCACCCTCTCGGAGCCTTTAGGGGGAGTTGAGGGGTCACTTTTTGAAAGGGGGAGCGGTGAGGGTATAGTGTTGACTTCATTTACCAAATCGGGCCTCGTAACATTTCGGGCCTCGTAACATTTGCAATAATTGGCGCTAGCAGGGAGCGCTGCATGGAATTGGCTGGTAAGTTGCCAATAGAGGAGCGTGCTTGCCACCATACCGCCTTTGGGATGATAGATAGCAAAACCCATATTTCTTATTAACATTTCTGAAAGTGAGGTAATCCGAGGCGAAGTTGCTCTTTGTTTGGTATCATTTGGGCGACATAAAAACCTCAGCAGGTTGACAAGTATGGAGTTTGCGTCATGGACATAAAAAAAGAGGCGGCACGGCTTTTCACAAAGATTGAGGGTGACCTGGACGAGCAGGCTCAAACATGCTTGTCAAATTTGAAATGGCTCCACGATAACGTCCATCCCTACTTTTTTATCACAATGGCAGACGAGCGCCCCGCCCTTGTCGGCCTCGCTTCTAACCTGCACCGGCTTGCTGAAAACAGGCAGATCACACTTAAGGACAGCGATAAAGAGCTCATTACAGCATCCCTCGACCTGCCTGGCTCTCTTTACACAAATCTATTGGACCTTGAGGGCCGGGCAATTTCTTATGCAGAGATTACACACTCTTTAAGCGACCACCCCTTAACAGGTTGTGAGCTTGAGATTATGCGTTATGAGTTTGATCGTAAATCGGCAGCTGAGGTGAATGCCCCGACTAATCCTCCTCCCCGAGTTGCCATGAAGGCTCCCCTTTCGCTGCTTCAAAAGATATATCCAAAGGGTGACCGTGGCCGTTTGAGGAGGGCCTTTGAGCTCCTTTACAAAAATAACCCCCGGTATGTGAGCATTTCTCCTCCCGAGCGAGTTGCGCGGGTGCTTTGGCTCTACGAGAAAGCAATTGAGTCAAAGGGCCTCTTCATGCACGCCGAGCCGGTTCTTGATGTTGTCAAACACGCAGAAACAAGGGTGCTCTTCGCGGTTGGCAACCCGCCTGAGGGTGGATATCTGGCGCAGGTAGTTGGCGTTTTCAACCGACTCGGGCTTGGCGTGAGACGCGCTTACTGTCTAAACATCAATAACGGCATCCACCCTTATCTGCTATGCACTTTCTATGTGACCAAGCGTGACGGGACAATCCTTGAGCCAGACTCTGAGCTTGTCCGCGACCTCAAGGCCGAGCTCTATAACACTCAGATATTGGACCGAAACTCCCGGATTTACCGTGACCACGTAAAGGATGGACTCCTTACCGGGCCGGAGGGGACATTGGTCAATGCTTTTATAGCCTTTTGCCATACCAACCTGGCACACACGGACCCTGATCGCTTCGACTTGACTGAGGTGAGGAGGGTCTTCGATTCCAACCCTGCCATCGCAAAGCAGCTTACGGAGCTCTTCAGGTTGCGTTTTGAACCGGGGGTGGGGAACAGGGAGAAAAGCTACAACAAAAAGCTGGAAGAGGTCCGAAGCCATATTGAGCAGTACAACACAGGGCACAGACACCTTGATATGATTCGCCGCGCTGTCTTCAAGTGCGCGGTGGCGATGGTTAGCTACACCCTGAGGACTAACTTTTACGTTTTGGAGAAACACTCGATAGCGCTAAGGCTAGACCCGGCTTATCTGGATACGATTGGCGCGGAGTTTACGGCGGACCTGCCTGCAGAGCGGCCCTTCAGGATTACATTCTTCTTCGGCCGCCATGCAGCGGGCTATCACATCGGCTTCTCCGACATAGCTCGCGGGGGCTGGCGCTCTATCATCACCCAGACGCCGGATGATTTCACAACTAATACCTCCACATTGTTTCGTGAGGTTTATGTGCTGGCACATACTCAGCACCTTAAAAACAAGGATATATACGAGGGCGGTTCAAAACTCGCCATTGTGCTTGATGCAATCGGATTGACCAATAGAGACCTGGTAACGCAGCGCCTTTACAAAGAGCAGTTTGGTCTCATAAATGCATTCTTAGACATTTTCGTGACGGATAAGGACGGGCAGGTGCTCGACCCCCGCGTGGTCGACTACTATGGCGAGGAGGAGCCTATTGAACTAGGTCCCGACGAAAATATGCACGACGAGATGGTCGAGCTTATCGGTCGACTGGGTAGACAGCGGGGATACCTACTGGGCAATGGGATAATCTCAAGCAAAGAGGTGGGTATAAACCACAAAGAATATGGGGTCACATCCCTTGGAGTAGTCACATTCGCAGAGATCGCGATGAAGGCTCGCGGAATAGATATGCGGCGTGATGAGTTCACAGTCAAGATCACCGGCGGGCCCAATGGAGATGTAGCGGGTAACGCAATGCGGCTCCTCTATGAACGCTCTAAGCGGGTAAAGATCGTCCTTGTCGTCTCCGGCACAGGGATTCTCTACGACCCAAAAGGCCTCGACAAGCGCGAGATGAAGAGGATTATTCTAAAGGGGAACATAGACTCCTTTAGACCCGAGAAGCTGGGAGAGGGCGGAATGGCGCTTTACTCACGCATAAAGAAGAGGGAAGGACTGCGCGAACTCTACAAAAAGGGAGTGATGCTTGACGGTAAACCCAATGAGCTTTGGGTTACCACCGACGCCTTCCACCAGGAGTTCGACAATATGATATTTACTGTTGACGCAGACCTCTTCATTCCTGCGGGAGGCAGGCCGGAGACCGTTGATGAAAACAACTGGCAGAAATTTTTTGGAGATGATGGAGAGCCCAGTTGCCGGGTTATAACGGAGGGGGCCAACTCCTTCTTAACGCCAAAGGCAAGGGAGGAACTTCAGCTAAAGGGTATAATGGATATTAGGGATGCATCGGCAAATAAATGTGGCGTAATCTCTTCATCCTACGAAATAATCGCAAACCTCCTTATGAGTGATAAAGAATTTCTGGAGCATAAAGACGCATACGTAAAGGATGTACTCTCAATACTTGTAAAGCGGGCCTCCTCCGAGGCAAACCTTATCCTTTCGCGCTACGCTAGCGCAGGAGATGCCAAGCCCCTTTGGACTGATATTTCCAGGGCGATTTCAGATGAGATAAACTCACAGTATGCAAAACTCTTCGAATACTTCTCAAAGAGGCCGGAGTTAGTCGACTCGCAGGTATTCAAAGGCGTTTTTGAAGCTCACCTGCCACGATTTATAAGCAGCTCGGTAAAATTTAAAAGACGAGTTAAGGGGCTACCTTTTAAGTTGCGCTGCGCAATACTTGCCAGCGAAATAGCCACCACCCTTGTTTATGAAGGCGGATGGGAGAGTGACTTCGACTCATTGCTTAACCAGTATGTCAAAGAGCGCTTCTAAAGATGCGTTGACAGCTAAAGCGGGGTGGTGTAATCATCACTTTTACAATTTATAAGCATACGACGGTGCCCGAGAGGGCCTAGAGGGAAGTGGGGTGAGAAACCTCCGCGGACCCGCCGCTGTGAGCGATGACGAAGGGCTTTTAAGCCACTGGCTCCCATAGAGCCGGGAAGGCCGCCCCTAGGTTGAGTCGCGAGCCAGAAGACCTGCCGAACCGTATGCCCCATCTACACCTCTCCGGGTAATGGGAGGAAGGGATTTTGCCGACGCTTTGAATACGGAAAGCCCGCGCGTTCTACGCCCGGGCTTTTTTTGTCGGCAGTGCCTGATGCCCTCCGGGAAGTGTACAAAAAGCCATGGGAGGGAATACCATGCAAAACGCAAAAGTTGTTTATCTGACACAAGCCGACAAAATACCAGCAGAGGTAGCTGAACGTGACCTGTTGCTGGATTCGGGGCTAGACCCTGAATGGACAGTCCTCGCTTCAACCTCGATGGGGTGGCCCAGGATACATGAAGCCCTTTTGGAGCTGGCAAAACGGGGGGCATCAAGCGTTGACCTAGTTGCCGCAGGCTGGGATGGTGAGAGAGCGTTGACACCATTTGGGCAGACCTGCCATGTTTGGGGTGTCATCTGATAAGGAGATTATTATGAGAGGCATTTATGCCGTAATTTCACTTATGCTTCTGGTTATTACGGCTACGAGCGCGATGAGCGCCCAGTCAATGACTCGTAGCCACAAGGAACTCCCGGCAATAGTTCTTACAGCCTTTGGCACCTCCACCAAGGCTAAAGTTACCTATGACGCCCTTGATAGTCAGGTAAAAGAGGCGTTACCCGGCTATGAAGTTAGATGGGCGTTCACCTCAGAGGTGATACGAGAGATTGTTAATAGACGCCGCGAAAAGGAAGGTTCGCCGGAGCGTCTGCTCAGCCTCCAACAGGTGCTCGCAAATTTGCAGGCGGAGGGCTACACACGTGCAGCTGTCCAACCGCTGCATATCTTTCCCGGAGAGGAGTATGAGGAGGTGCTCTCAATAACGGAAAGCTTTCCCGGAATTACCGTTTTAACGGGGGAGACGCTCCTCCAGCGGTGGGAGATGATGCATGAGGTAGTCGCTGCGATATCGACTGATTTTCTAACCCCCGATGAGGGCTGTAACGTTGTCGTCTCACATGGAACGCCGACTACTAACACTGCTTCAAACATGGCGTACATGGGTCTGGACCGTTATCTGAAAGTCAAATATGACAACGTTTTCCTTGGAGGCGTTGAGGGTGTTATCACCCGCGAGGAGGCTCTGGGTGCGGCTAAGGGGTGCGTACCAAAGCGTGTGCGTTTCATTCCCCTTATGTATGTCGCCGGAGACCACATCATGAATGACATCGCAGGCGAGGTCACGGTAGATGAACTACCCTGGAGCGCAGAGCTTGAAGAGGCGGGGATAACCACCGACACGACGACGGTGGATTTTGGAGGTAAGACCTTCTATAAAGGGCTAGGCTTCTTTCCCGAGGTTAATAAGATATTTATCGATGGGATAAAAAAGACCCTTGATCGACTTTAAGAAAAATTTATAGCCAAAGGTAAATTGGACCCCGCATCTTGCGGGGTCTTTTTTTGATAAATAATTATTAATTTCACCCTTAAGAGTGATGCCGTGGAAGGAATTTACCTATAAAAAGGTGGGCATGAAAAGAAAGCGGCGGTTGCCATACCGGCGTAATCTCCGGGGCCTTTCTATTTTATGGCTCATACAGGTTGCAGTAGGGGAGCGGGGCTGGCAACATTTCAGGAGTGATTCTTCACACCCGTTTTTATTTGGAGTTTTTATGATCCCTCAGCTGATGCACCCCCTTATGGTATCAGGGATTTTACTTGTTTCAGGATATCTTGTTGCCCGCTTCGCCACTTATGTAGGCTTACCGAGGGTTACGGGGTATCTCGCCGCCGGTATTCTTCTCTCACCATCGGTGAGTGGTTTGATATCAGTCGCAGGGCTGGAGAACCTCTCGATAATAAGCGATATGGCGCTATCCGTAATTGCTTTCTCCATAGGGGGCAGCCTCCAATACTCCCGCATTAAGCGCCTTGGGAGATCCATCCTCACTATAACTCTCTTCCAGGGCATATTTGCCAGCCTGATGGTCATAGCTGCGCTTCTTTTGCTGAACCAGATTGCCCCTATACCGGGCGCTTCGGGTGGCACTATTTTTATAGGGGTGCTCATGGTTCTTGGCGCTATCTCCGCAGCCACCGCCCCCGCAGCTACCCTTGCGGTAGTGCATGAAGAGCGCGCTGAGGGGCCGGTTACTACAACCCTCCTTGGTGTAGTGGCACTTGATGACGCCCTCACGATAATCCTCTTTTCTGTCTCTTCTGCTATCTTTCTCGCGCTGAATGGAGGTGGCGCTGATTTAACTCCAATCTATAGCGCATCAAGGGATATCGGAGAGGGGCTGCTTCTCGGCTTTGTGGGTGGGTTATTGCTGGCCCGCCTTCTCGCAAGACAATCAACTGCCCAGATAAACCTTGTTATCCTTATGGGAGCGATACTCTTTATTGCAGGTTTGTCGGAGCTTGTTGAGTGCTCACCGTTGCTATCAAATATGACTATGGGCTTTACGGTGATAAACCGGATGAAGCATGGAGATGAGGTGTTTTCACAGCTTGACCTGGTGGAGGAGAGCATCTTCTGCCTCTTTTTTTCCTTGGCGGGAGCGCACTTTGACCTCCTTTCCTTACAGACTGCTTCACTCCTCGGGCTTGCGCTGTTTATTGGCAGGGCGGCGGGCAAGATGTCAGGAGCCGGAGTCGGAGGCGCTGTATCAGGTGCTGAAAGTGGGGTCAGAAAGTATCTCGGCATCACTTTGTTGCCGCAGGCGGGGGTTTCAATCGGTCTCATCTTCCAGGCGCGCACCCTCTTTGGAGAAGAACTCTACACTTTAATGCTAAACGGCGTCCTCGCTTCAATAATCATCAACGCAATTATTTCGCCGCCGATGATCAAATTTGCCTTAAGGCGATCCGGCGAGAGCAGGAGGAGCGGCAATGAAGATTAAAGATGTCCTCATACACCACGGTGGGCGCCCCATGCCGACCTCCTCAATTGACGATGCCGTAGATGATGTTATTAGGAAGCTTGTCATGTCACCAGATTCAAGGGTTGTGTATGTTCTTGATGGAGAAGGAAGACTTGCAGGCACAATAAGCCTTACTTCACTCCTGCGGCATGCATACCCGCACAACTATCAGGCACAAGTTCACTCCAGAGGTATTCTTCGAAAAATAACGGCTGGGACTGCTGGAGAGCTAATGGACAGTACATCGATCTTTGCGAAGATGGATGACGATGTAGAAGATATCCTGGCCGTTATGGGCAGCGGTGATGTTAAGGAGATGGCGGTCGTCGATGTGGATGGCAGGGTAAAGGATTACGTCACCGCAGTCGACCTGCTTTGTTGCCATCACCTGTCCGGGGAGCTTCATAACGGCAAATAGTCCTTAACTTGCCTCGCATTTTCAGCTACTATCTGCCGCCGCTTGAGACCTCACCTACAAAGGAAATGACGTGGCTAAAGAATTCATATACGTGATGAAGGGTTTGGGCAAAGTTTACCCTCCCAAACGAAAAGTGCTTGACGATATCTGGCTCTCATTTTTTCCGGGGGCAAAAATTGGAGTCCTGGGCCTAAATGGCGCCGGCAAGTCCACTTTGCTGAGAATTATGGCTGGTCTTGACGATGATTTCATCGGCGAGGCGTGGGCCGCTGAGGGAACCCGCGTCGGCTATCTCCCTCAGGAACCCGAGCTTGATCCGGGAAAAACTGTTGCACAAGTAGTGGAAGAGGGGGTAGCCGAGACGCGCGCGCTACTTACCCGCTTCGAGGAGCTTTCGATGAAGTTCGCCGAGCCCATGAGCGACGAGGAGATGGATAAGCTCCTGGCCGAACAGGGCAAACTTCAGGATGCTATTGACGCCGCCGGAGCCTGGGAGCTCGACCGGAAGCTTGAGATAGCAATGGACGCGCTCCGGCTACCCCCGGCAGACGCGCCCGTAGAGCCACTCTCCGGTGGAGAGAAGCGCAGGGTCGCGCTTTGCAGACTTTTGCTGAGCCAGCCGGATATGCTGCTGCTGGATGAACCGACAAACCACCTTGATGCAGAATCCGTAGCCTGGTTAGAGCGGTATCTGGCTGATTATCCTGGCACTGTTGTGGCAATAACCCACGACAGATATTTCCTTGATAACGTTGCTGGATGGATACTAGAAATCGACCGGGGGCGGGGTATCCCCTGGGAAGGAAATTACTCCTCCTGGCTGGAGCAAAAACAAAAGCGCCTTGAACTTGAAGAGAAGCAGTCTCAGGCGCGTGCCAAGACCCTCTCCCGCGAGCTTGAGTGGATAAATATGGCGCCCAGGGCGAGACACGCAAAAGGCAAGGCGCGCATAAATGAATATGAAAAGCTCCTATCCCAGGATAATCTCGGCAAAGTCGAAGCGGGCCAGATAGCAATACCGCCGGGGCCCCGGCTAGGGGATGTTGTAATTGAGGCGGTTGGGCTTTCAAAGTCCTTTGGGGAGAGAGTTCTCTTTGAGGGGATCAACTTCCGCCTGCCTCCGGGGGGTATCGTAGGAGTTATAGGCCCGAATGGCGCTGGAAAGACGACCCTCCTTAAGATGCTTACGGCGCGTGAAGAGGTTGAGGGGGGAACTTTAAAAGTGGGTGAGACGGTCAAATTGGGGTACGTTGACCAAAGCCGCGACGCGCTTGACCCAGATAAGAGTGTCTGGGAGGAGATAACAGGGGGCGTTGATTTTATTGAGGTCGGAGGCCGTAAGGTAGCTTCCAGGGCCTATGTCTCCTCTTTCAACCTTAAAGGCGCTGACCAGCAAAAAAGAGTATCCGACCTCTCGGGTGGTGAGCGCAACAGGGTCCACCTGGCAAAGATGTTGAAAAGTGGCGCAAACCTTATCTTCTTTGACGAACCTACCAATGATCTTGACGTCGATACGCTAAGGTCCCTTGAGGAAGCGCTCCTTGAGTTTGCCGGATGCGCTGTTGTTGTATCCCACGACCGCTGGTTTCTGGATAGGGTTGCAACGCACATCCTTGCCTTTGAGGGGGATTCAAAGGCCGTATGGTTTGAGGGCAACTACCAGGACTATGAGGCCGATAGGAAGAGGCGCCTGGGTGGCGACGCTGATAGACCCCGCCGAATTAAATTCAAGAAGCTGATCCATTAACGGGTTTTGATGCCTTAAAGATTCAATTAAAAAGCTGGTATACTGAAGGGGGTGTATTTAACGCCCCCTTCATATTTGCGGCTATCTTGACAAAAACACCAGTAAGCAGCTAGCTTTAAGAGGGGGATATACTGATTATCGTTTGTCGTTAAGGCATACGGCCCAGATTAGGGGTTGGTGTTTGAAAGATAGAGCAATAACTATTGTAAAAACGCGGTTTTATTCTCTGCGTGGCAAGCTTGGCGGGCGTGGTAGGTCAAAAAAATCCTGCGGACTCGCCGTCATAGCAGCCTTGGCGTTTGCATGCACTCTTTTTTCTATGCATCTTTATGCCGGCGAGTTGACGATAGCGCTTGGCGAGCCATTCCCCGATCTCATCTTTCAAGAGCTCCTTAGCGACGAAGACTACGGCAAGCTTGACCTCCCTGTGGGTGGGGAGGTTCGAATCTCCTCTATTCCCGGGGATTTTCTAATTATTGAGTTCTTCAATAAGTCTTGCGTTCCCTGCCAGACACAGGTTCGCGAGATGGAGGAGTACTACGAGGAGCTGCTTGAAAGCGCCGAGGGTGGCCGCATAAAGGTTCTGGCGGTAGGGGTGGGCAATAAGGCCAAATATCTCCCGAGATTCATCAAAAAAAGGGGGATGAGTTACGCAGTTGCTGCCGACCCCGACTTTGAACAGTGGCGGCGTTTGGGTGATCCCGGCAGGACGCCCTTCATCGTCTTTTTGCGAAGAGAAAACCATGGGTGGACCCTCAATAACTACACTGTCGGGATACAGACTAAGGATGAGCTGGCGCTGCATGGTACGATGCTCTTAAAGGGTATCAAAGATGGGGGGCCGCTGCTGGGAGTTGATAGCGCAAGAAGGCATATGCAGATGCCACTAAAAGATGCCGAGGTTGAGGCTTTGGCAACAAGGATGATTATATCGGTGGTAGGTGGGGAGGTGCCGGTGGAAAAAGTCTCTGAAAAAGATGAAGGTCTCTTCTTCAGGGGTTGGGATAAGAAGCACCAGCGCTGGGTATATGCTCACGCAGCCTCGCGCGCGCCGGTTTGCGAGGTATGCCACGCAGTTCACTTCATATACTGCTTTGATGACGCCGGGCGAATACTCTCATTCTCACCAATTTACGTTACGAAATACGGCAATCAGGTATGGGATGAGAAAGACGCGGCTTTTATCTCCGGCAGGCTTGATGGCCGCTTTTTAAGGGAGCTGGAATTCGACCCCAACGTTGATGCCGTAAGCAAAGCGACAATGAGCTCTGCTCTTATATTCGATGAGATTCGACGAACTCTCCCAGCTTTGAAAAAGCTGAATTCAATAAAATAAAGTTATTTATTGTAAGGTCTTTATGACACTTTCGGTGGGTAGAATTTGCTAAAGCCGTCCAAATATGGGCGGCTTTTTCGCTTTTACAGCACTTGGCAATGGATTATGGTGAATATGTCAAGGAATTTTGGAGGTGTTTGAGAAAGTAGGCTGGATATTTGCGGTGAAGTGAAAAAGACTTGGGAGTGTTCAAAATGGTAGATGGATTCAATAACTATGAACTCGAAGGCTTTTTCGATGAGATGCTTGACGACTCTCTTAATGCGCGCCCAAGCGCTGTTGCGCTTCTTGATAAATTGGACGAGCTGAACTGGGATGAGCTGAAAAGGCGTCAAAGCTCGGCGGAAAAAGCCCTTTTGCAAGCCGGAATAACCTTTAACGTTTACGGCGCAGATGGTGGAACAGAGCGGATATTCCCCTTTGATATAATCCCTCGGATAATTTCCGCTTCGGATTGGGAGCAGATAGAAAGCGGTCTTAAACAGCGGGTTCACGCTCTAAATCTCTTCATAGACGACATCTACCACGAACAGAGGATAGTCAAGGAGAAGGTCATCCCTGAGGATATCCTAAGATCAGCCGGCTCCTTCCGGGAGCAGTGCGTAGGAATAAATCCCCCCAAAGGTATCTGGTGCCACATAACGGGCACGGATCTGGTGCGCGACTCCGATGGTAGGTTTTACGTACTCGAAGACAATCTCCGCTGTCCCTCGGGAGTCTCCTACGTTCTGGAAAACCGGCAGGTAATGAAACGAACCTTCCCGCAGGTCTTTGAAAGTTCAGGGGTAAGGCCAGTATCTGATTATTCAAGCCACCTGCATCAAACCCTGGAGTATCTCGCCCCCGAATCGGTACAGTCCCCAACGATTGGAGTGCTTACGCCCGGCATCTACAATTCCGCTTATTTTGAACACTCCTTTCTGGCGAAGCAGATGGGCGTGGACTTGGTGGAGGGGCGCGATCTGGTTGTGGATGATGGCTGGGTCATGATGCGAACGACCAGTGGCTTTGAGCGAGTGGATGTCCTCTACAGAAGGATCGACGACGATTTTATCGACCCCAACGTTTTCAGGAGGGACTCCATGCTAGGGGTGCCGGGGCTGATGGACGCGTACCGGCGGGGGAGGGTGGCGCTTGCCAATGGGCCAGGCACGGGCGTGGCGGATGACAAGGTTATATACGCCTATGTTCCAAAGATTATCAAATTTTACCTTGGAGAGGACCCGATACTGCCCAATGTTCCAACCTACATATGCTGGGATGAAAAAGAGCGAAACTATGTCTTGGCGAATCTGGACAAGTTGGTGGTAAAGGCGGCTAACGAGTCGGGAGGTTACGGTATGTTGGTCGGCCCACATGCCAGCGCCGCCGAGCGTGAGGAGTTCGCGGAGAAGATTAAAGCTCAGCCGAGAAACTACATTGCGCAGCCCACCTTAGCCTTGTCCCGCGTGCCAACCATTGTGGATGACCACTTTGAGGGGCGTCATGTAGACCTCAGGCCATATATACTCTACGGAGAGGATATCTACGTAATGCCCGGAGGCCTTACCCGGGTCGCGCTTAGAAAGGGTTCGTTGGTAGTGAACTCTTCACAGGGTGGCGGGAGCAAAGACACATGGGTGCTTTCCGATTAATCAGAGAGAGCAACTGCTCCACGGAGGAGTTTAAATGTTAAGCCGAGTAGCGGATTCACTTTATTGGATGAGCAGGTATCTTGAGCGGGCGGAGAATGTAGCTCGTTTTATAGACGTAAACTATCACATGTGCCTCGATATCCCCGACGCTGGGCCGGACCAATGGTCTCCGCTTATCAACGCCAGCGGAGACATGGAAGACTTCAGCCGCCGATATGGGGATTTCAGCAGGGACAACGTAGTTCATTTCCTTACGCTCGATAGGGAAAACCCTAACTCAATTTACTCTTGTCTGATGATGGCCCGTGAGAACGCCAGATGGATAAGGCAATTTATTACGCTGGAGATGTGGGAAAACCTTAACGGCTTTTATCTTATGATGAAGGAGTCGAGCAAAAAGCCAACTGAGGTTGTAGCGAGTCATGAATTTTTCATGACCGTGATGAACTCGTGTCAGCTTTTTTTGGGTATCCTCGACGGAACTATGTCCAGGGGTGAGGGGTGGCATTTTTGCAGGCTGGGGCGCATGCTTGAACGCGCTGACAAAACCTCTCGAATGCTAGATGTGAAATATTTTCACCTTTTGCCGGAGGTGTCATACGTTGGAACTCCCTACGATGACATCCTTTGGGCGTCGGTGCTCCGCTCAATGAGCGCACTTGAAATGTACAGAAAGCGTTATCACCAGATATCTCCCTCCCAGGTAGTCGAGTTTCTGGTGCTCGATCGTTCTTTCCCAAGGGCTATTCACCACTGTATAATGATGGCAGATATTTCCCTAAGGGCGATATCCGGCACTCCCTCAGCCACCTTCCACAACAAGGCGGAGCAGAGACTCGGCAAGCTTTTGGCGGAGCTAGATTACAGCAACATTGAAGAGATCCTTGAATGTGGCCTCCATGAGCTGCTCGACGGACTACAGAAGAAACTGAATGCGCTGGGCAGCGCAATTTCTGAAACATTTTTTGCAATACAGCCGCTAAAAGCGGTGAGTGGCAGGAGCAATACTCAATGACCTTTTGTCTCGGCATGAGGGTTAAAGATGGTTTGGTGGGCATTTCAGATACACGCGTAACCTCGGGCAATGAGGTTATTCAAGCTCGTAAGGTAAGCGTATACCACCAGGATGGAGGTGGTATGTTTCTGATGACTTCGGGGCTGCGCTCAGTGCGAGACAAGGCGCTGACTTATTTTGATGAGCTGATTGAAGATCAGCAAAAACCATTTAACAGGCTCTTCAAAGCTGTAAATGCTTTCTCAGAGCAGCTTAGAAGGGTTGCCGCCGAAGACCGCGAAGCCCTAAGCGCTGGGGGCCTGAACTTCGACATCCACTGTATCATAGGTGGTCGAATGCCCGGCGATAAGGAGCATACCCTCTACCTTGTCTACCCTGAGGGAAACTGGGTTGAGATTGGTAAAGGTACCCCTTACCAGATAATAGGCGCCTCCGGGTATGGCAAGCCCATACTCGACAGGACCCTCGCGCATGAAGACCCGCTCTCCTTTGCGCTTAAGGTTGGTTGTCTGGCCTTCGACTCAACCAGAATAAGCGCTGCCGACGTAAACTTTCCCATAGATGTTGTAATCTTCAGGGGTGAAAACAGCCAAATTGTTGAGCATCGCTATGACAGGAATGAGCTTGGGCATATCTCCGACTGGTGGGATGAGCAGCTTCGAAACTCGATAAAGATGCTCCCCTCAGAGTGGATTGAGACTGTTATGAGTAAACTTGTCCCAGCCTAGTGGCTCTTTAGCGGACAACTAATGAAAATCCGCATAAATAACAGAACTAGTTACAGCTATTCAAAGCCGGTTTTTCTGGAGCCGCATTTTCTGCGCCTAAGGCCCAGAGAGGACCCCGCGCAGCATGTCCTAGAATTTTCCCTGGATATTTCTCCTGAACCGGGCGGGTTGGGATATGGTCTCGATCCGGATTCCAATTGGCTCACCTCCATATGGTTCGATAAACAAACCGAGGTTTTGGAGGTTGCTGTAAAAACGGTTGTGGAGACGTTGAGAAGCAACCCCTTCGACTTTGTACTGACCTCTCCTGAATTTTCTATGAGATCATCCCTTTACACCGATGATTTAAGGCAGCGATTAGGACATGTGTTGACACCAATTGGCGGCGGCGCCGCAAGCGAACTGGCTCACTCCGTTGGTACCAAAGAGGGCCTCATGGCTTATCTGACCGGATTAAATAGTCTGATAAAGGAGTCCTTCCAGGTTGTTTACAGGGAGTTCGGAAACCCGCTGACCCCAGCTGAAACAATTGAGGCCGGTGCGGGAGCTTGCCGTGATCTTGCGGTTCTCTTTATCGATGCGTGCAGAACTGTGGGCATAGCTGCCCGTTTTGCAAGCGGGTATCTTGCAGCAAGCGACGTCCCGGAAGAGCATACGCTACATGCATGGGCTGAGGTGTATCTGCCCGGTGCCGGGTGGAGAGGCTTCGATCCAACCCTTGGGCTTATGGTGGCTGACGCCCACGTTTGTTTAGCTGTTTCAAGCCTATATGTTGGCGCTGCTCCGCTCACAGGTACTTTCAGGGGAACAGGCGCATCATCAAAAATGACGACCTTGATTGAGGTCGAGCGGCTTGACGGAAAAATATGAGGCAATAGATGCAAGAGGTATTTTTCGGTATGGAGTTTTGGAGCGTATCACGCAGGTTGGCAATGGCAGTTCTCGCTGGAAGCGCCATAGGCTTCGAGCGGGATATCCATGGGCGTGCAGCGGGGCTGAGGACGCACCTGCTAGTTTGCATAGGCTCTGCCCTATTTATGCTTGTCTCTGTCTATCTGGGGTCTAAAACGGGTGTCAACTCCGACCCTGCGAGGATAGGGGCGCAAATTGTAACGGGCATAGGATTTCTTGGTGCCGGAGTCGTTCTCAAGCATGGGATAAACGTGCGTGGGCTTACCACCGCCGCATGCCTCTGGGTGACCGCGGCGATCGGTATGGCGTGTGGAGCGGGGATGCCCCTTTTAGCGACTTCGGTTACGATAATAACCGTCTTTTCGCTCACCTTTTTGAGCTCACTTGAGCGTAACTTCAAGCGAGATAACTATAGGCGCTTGAGTATACTGACCTCAACTGAAACGGATACCGGCGAGCTTCTGGAGACGATCCGCTCCACCGGGGTGATCGTCATGGCCTGTGACATAGATATCAACCCAATCGAAGAAAAATTGACCCTTGATATTGAAATCAAGATGCACCATAAGGGCACCACGGATCCTATCGCCGGCAAGGTCTTCGCGGCCTTGCAAGATAAAGGCACCCGGGTCGAGAGATTTAGCTGGCACAGGTAGCATTTTTAAGGAAGCCCCTGCTTTTAAGCAGTGGCTTTGGAGTTAAAATGTCCAACGCAAAAAGCATCAACAATCCATCATCAAGAATCGAAGTTAGAAATGCCACTCCAAAGGACGTGGGGATGATTGTTGAGCTCTCCGGGAAGGTTTATGAGAGCGCAGGCCTCTTGCCCTATTCGGATGGAGAGGTGCTGGGGCAGATAAATAACTTTCCAGAGGGGCAGTTTGTCGTTTGCGTAGCAGGCAAAGTGGTCGGGTATTGTGCGACCTTCAGGATAAGCGGAGCGATTGCGCTAAAGCCGCATACCTGGGATGAGATAACAGGAAACGGTTTTGCATCGAGACACCAACCTGACGGTGAGTGGCTCTACGGGATGGAGGTTTGCGTTGACCCTGACCTGAGGGGGTACAGGATAGGGCAGCGCCTCTACAATGAGCGAAAGCGCCTCTGTCAGTCGCAAGGCATGAAAGGCATAGTCTTCGCGGGACGCCTCCCCTCCCTCTCTAAAAAAATTAAGAGGGTGGGCAGCGCGGAGAAGTATGTTGAAGAGGTCGTGGCGAAGCGGCAGAGAGACCCGGTACTCTCCTTTCAGCTACGCAATGGGTTCGAGGTCATCGGCGTTATAAAAGGATATTTACCGGGCGATGCCCAGTCGATGGGTTATGGGGTGCACCTTGTCTGGAAGAATCCGAAGGTTGTCGATGAAAAGCCCCTCGTAAAAGGTAAAGGCAAGTCGGCTGTCAAGGGTAAGGACTATGGTGGCAGGCTACCGGATACGGTCAGGGTCGGAACCGTTCAATATATGCAGCGGCGGGTCAAATCATTTGATGAATTCTTGGAGATCGTGGAATATTTCGTTGACGTTGTCGCTGATTACAAGGGTGATTTCGTCGTTTTCCCGGAACTTTTCACCCTTCAATTACTCTCCATCGCCGATCAGGAGCTCTCCCCCGCTGAATCAATGGAGGCGCTTACAGAGTATACTCCAAAGTTCAAAGCCGCCATGCGGGACATGGCTATAAGATACAACATCAATATAATCGGCGGCTCACACCCAACGAAGACGGAGAGCGGGCGTGTAGAGAATATAGCCTATATCTTCTTGCGGGATGGCGTGGTCCATGAGCAGCCGAAGATACACCCGACCCCCAATGAAGTTTACTGGTGGAACATAGAGGGCGGTGATTCCTTAAAAGCGATAGAGACGGATTGCGGCACAATCGGAGTGCTAATCTGTTACGATGCGGAATTCCCTGAGCTTGGCAGACACCTTGTAGACCAGGGCGCCAAGATACTTTTCGTCCCCTTTTGCACTGATGAGCGGCAGTCCTACCTTCGCGTTCGGTATTGCTGCCAGGCGAGGGCGGTGGAGAACCAATGCTTTGTGGTTATGTCGGGAAATGTCGGAAACCTCCCACGTGTAGCCAACATGGATATTCAATACGCACAAAGCTGCATTCTGACTCCTTGTGACTTTACCTTCGCCAGAGATGGCATTGCGGCTGATACGACCCCAAATGTTGAGACGGTGGCCTTTGCTGATCTGCGCCCTGAGACCCTCACAATTGCAAGAAATAGCGGCACCGTTAAAAATCTCAGAGACCGCCGTCATGACCTTTATGGAATCAAGTGGCGAAAGCGGGCGCCCTCGACCTCCAAAAAGTAGGCGATGCCGCTAATTTAAAGATCTTGTTTTGGATTTAGAATTTATAAGTGTCGACACTGAGGTGATGCCTGATGAAGATAATTGTTGATCCTGAAAAGTGCACAGGTTCTGGCGAGTGTGTGAGGATTTGCCCAAGGAAGGCAATTACATTAGAAGACGGGTTGGCGGTGGTTGACCATGATATTTGTGACCTCGACGGGATATGTATTCCTGCATGCCCTAACAGGGCTATTGATTATCGCTCCGACGGATAACCAAACGTAATTAAAAGAGTCATGCCACCGGCACGGGGGTGGATTAGGCGGATGAATCAAAGAGAAAAAAGGGCTTTTTTTTCTTTTTTGGGTAAAAAGCAGCAAGAGCTAGGGCACCCAAGAGGTTTGAGCACCTTTATCGGGGTCTTTACGCCTACGATATTGACTATCCTCGGCGTCATAATGTACCTGCGTTTCGGGTGGGTGCTGGGCCATGGAGGTTTGTGGGAGACGCTCATCATTGTCTGCCTTGCAAACGCTATAACGATAATTACCGCGCTCTCACTCTCAGCCGTCGCCACCAACGGAAAGGTGGGCGTAGGTGGCGCATACTACATCATCTCCCGAAGCCTCGGCATTGAGCTTGGTGGGGCCATAGGGTTTCCTCTCTTCTTGTCACAGGCGCTCTCGGTAACTCTGTATGCCTACGGCTTAGCTGAATCCCTGAGAATAGTCTGGCCCGGGGTGCCCCTCCTTTGGGCTACAATTGTCATAATTTGTTGCGTAGCCGCCCTTGCAAGGCTGGGTGCCGACAAAGCTCTTAAAGCGCAGATTCCGATAATGGGGTTTATTGCGCTATCAATTGCTATGGTTTGGATAGGTGCTTCAAACGCCCACATACCAACCGGGCTTAGGGCCTCAGGGCCAAGCGGGGAATACTCTTTTTGGGCGCTCTTTGCGGTATTCTTCCCTGCGGTTACGGGCATTATGGCTGGCCTTGGCCTATCCGGCGACCTTGAGGACCCGGAACGTTCTCTGCCAAAAGGAACGATCCTGGCTTGCATGACAGGGTTTCTTACCTACCTCGCCATCCCATTCATCCTCTGGTATGGAGCTGATGCCGCTACCCTCAGGGATGAGCCCATGGTTTGGTCAAAAATCGCGCCGCTTGGCTCTCTCCTTATTCTCCCCGGGCTTTGGGGAGCAATCTTCTCCTCAGCGGTGGGGTCGGTCCTCGGAGCGCCCCGCACTCTCCAGGCTCTTGCCAATGACCACGTAGTTCCAAATGTCTTGGGGCGCGCCCCCAAGGGTAAGGGTGAACCTGTACTCGGGATGGGCGTAACTTTGGCTATTGCGCTCGGGGCTGTTTTCCTCGGAGGGCTAAACACAGTCGCCACTGTAGTTACAATGTTCTTCCTGACGGTTTATGGAATGGTAAACCTTGTGGCCGCTCTTGAGCAGTGGAGTCAGGACCCTGCGTGGAGGCCTACGATAAGGGTGCCGTGGCAGCTTAGCCTTGCAGGGGCCTTCGCCTGCTTCGGGGTTATGCTGCTTATTAGCCCTCTGGCGAGCATGCTGGCAGTGACCCTTGAGGCCGTCTTGTATCTGGTGATATCCAGAAAAGAGCATCGGGCTGATTGGGGCAATGTCTGGCACGGCATGTATGAAGCCCTTGTGAGATGGGCATTGTTCCAGCTCTCAAGGCGCAAGATGTCGGCGAGAAATTGGCGGCCCCACATAATTGTCTTCGTAGAAAAACTGGAGGAGCGCCTCGGCGTTGTTCAGTATGCTGATTGGTTCAGTCAGGACAGGGGCCTTGTAACGGTCTGTGAGCTGGTAGTCGGCGATATAGCAGAGCTGAGTGATGAGATATCCGAGAGGAGAACTTTCATAAGGGATACTCTAAGAGAAGAGCGCCTTCCAGCATTTGGAGAGGTGGATGTAGTTGAGCGTCTGGATTCGGGAATACTGACGGTAGTCCAAGCGAACGGTATGGCGGGGATTGCATCAAATACGGTGATGCTGGGCTGTCCTGAGACCCCGGAGCGACTGGCTGTCTTCCTTGGTATTCTTAGGAGGTTGGAGCTTCTCGGTAAATCTATGATTTTGGGAAGGGTAACCGATAGGACGCTTGCGAAATCAATCTCGGAGCGTGAAGTCCATATATGGTGGGGCGGACTGCAACGCAATGGAGACCTTCTTTTGCTCCTCGGCTATCTTCTTAGCCGTAACAAGGAGTGGCGGGGAGCTAGGTTCAGGGTGCTCTCAATAGCGTCTAATGAGCTGATGAAGAACAACACGGAGCACGCGCTCGGTGAAATCATGCCTGAACTCAGAATGGATGCGGAGGTTGAGGTAATAGTAAAACCTCAGGATATGCACGTGACGGATATAATTAAAAACGAGAGCGCTGATGCTGACGCGGTGCTCTTCGGCCTCAACATCCCTGAAGAGGGTGAGGAGGAAGAGTATGCGGTCAGGCTGCTTGAGATGGTGGAGGGGATAGATAACTTCTTCTTCGTCAGAAATGGTTCTATCTTTACAGGCGAACTTATTTAAGGGCCCTTAAAAACCAATTACTTGTCCTTACGAATGAGGCTGACCTCAAGGGGCGACATCTTGTCAAAGTGAATATCCCGCTGGGGAAATGCGATGACAATCCCTGCCTCTTTAAATGCTGAATCTATCTCAAATCTAAGCTCGGACTCGATGATGCGAAGGTCCATCGGCCGGTTTATCGGAGCCCAGAATAAGGTCTCGAAGAGCAGGGCATTATCGCCAAAACTTTTAAACAGTATTACCGGAAGGGGACTCTTCACAATCCTGGGGTGCTCGCCAACCAGTTTTTTTAAGATTTCCTCAACAGCCTTTGCATCGGAACCGTAGGCAACGCCAACTTCGATCTTGCCCCTCACAAGATTATCGTCGAGGGTCCAATTTACGACTTTTTGCTCTAGGAAATGGCTGTTGGGGACCAGGATATTGGCTCCATCAGTTCTTCGTATAAGCACTCGCCTGCCGCCTATCTCTTCAACTAGCCCCTCCTGGCTGTCAATTTCTACCACATCGCCGGGCCTTATCGGCTGCTCAAAGAGGATTATGAAGCCGCTAATCAGGTTGTTGAATAGATTTTGCGCTCCAAAGCCTACACCAATAGCCAAGGCGCCGCCTAAAACAGTGAAAATAGTTATTGGAATGCCGGCGACTGGCAGCGCCACAAGTACCACCACCAGCAGTAAAAAGTAATGTGTTGTACGTTGGATTAAGTAAGCGGTGTGCTTTGGAATATGCCCTAGCGAGACAATTTTTCGACCAATCAGCCTCGCCAATAGCTTTGCAAACAGCCCGCCAATAATAACAATAATAAAAGCGATGACAATCTGGTTAAGCCGTACGACGTTGTCGCCGCTTTTAAAAAGCTCTATGGACCAAATGCTCCTGAAATGCTCAGCAATATATGTGACATAATCAGAAAACGTTTCCATCTGCTGTTGTCGCCCTCTTAGAAAAATGATGGTCCAGCCGAATTTGCTGTGAAAGACAACCTACCTAAGAGACATCTAGACCAAACCAGCTACCTGATAGATTAATTATACATGCTTATGATACCAGCAATAATATACCATCATAAAAAGACGCTTGGAAAATGGGGGGGGTGGTTAAGCTTTCTTTACTTGAGGTGCTCAAATGTTGCTTCGCCGTCAAATTTTGACAGGTTTTCGACCCCTGAGTCGATCTTTCCAAGGATTATCAAGCCACTTGCATAGCCGAATTCCCGATAAAAAATAGCCAGATTCCCCCATGGTTCGTAAAGTGTTATGTCTCCCACTGAAGGATCATATCCAGCGGGTGCCCCTTTAGTTGAAAGCTTTCGTGGAAGGCCGCTGACTTTTTCAGTTCCTGCATAATCTTTAAGGGTGAGGGTAATTGGCATCATCGCCAAGAAGTCCCGGCTTGTAGGATTGTCTAGCATTGTCGCAGTAAGAACAGCATCCCCTAACGATATCTTGATTTTCATTACATCCTTCTTATCATTTTCAAAGGCAAAGGCTGACCTGCCCCCTCGAAATCGGTCCAGTCTCAATGTTAGGATTCGACCGAAATCGAGAGGAGAAAGGTCATGGCAAGAAAGCGTTATCGCCCCGAAG
>PKTT01000048.1 GCA_002869015.1 Deltaproteobacteria bacterium | reverse complement strand
GGATAAAGAGGAGAATGACTCGACGCTCCACTGGGCTCTATTGCTTGCCCTTGGAACGCGAGCCGAAAGGCTACTGGCAAAAGCCCCCTCTGTCTTATACATGCACTTTGCCGGCAGGCCCCCCGGTGGGCCTACCTCTCTAACCTCAATCGCACCCTCCGAGGCCTTGGATAACACATTCATTAGAGAGAAATATTCGGCATCGCTTAGGGTCGAAGGGTCAACCCCCGGAGTCAAGAGGGATGCTGCGCCGCTCCCTTCGCTCCCGGAGATCGGGCCAGTGAAAAAGTATGTTCTTCTAGACCCTCTCGTGAGTGCAACGTATAGCGCCCTTACACGCTCCGCCTGCTGCTCCGCCAATGCAGCCTCCAGGTGAAGCGGGTACTCAGGCGACTGTGAGTCTATATTAAGGATCCCCTTCAGAGAGTCCTCCGAGTCATGGCAAAACACCTCTTCTTCCCTCCCGCCGCCCATCACCTCATATGAGAAAGGTACGAAAACCACCGGATATTCAAGGCCCTTGGACTTGTGGACAGTTAGTATCCTGACGGCGTTTTCGTCGGACTCAATCCGCATTTCATGCTCTTCGGCGGCGTCACCTTGCGCTAGCTTTGCTCCCAGATATTTAACGACCCCGGCAGCGCTCAACTTTTCATCTGCTGCGGCGTGCGCCAGAAGCTCAACCAGATGGAGGATATTTGTAAGCGTGCGCTCCCCGCCCTCTCTAGAGAGCACCCAGGCTCTTATACCCTCACCGTCAATAAGGGCCCGCGCCATCTGGACAAACCCGCGCTCATGCCAGAGACGATGGTAAAAGAGCATACGCAGCAGCCACTCCTCCCACAGCTCTCCCTCCTCGACCTCCTTTAGACTGCGGGCGTCAAGACCTATGAGGGAGGTAGCTAGCGCGCCCCTTACGCCATTCATATAGCTCGGGTCCTCGGCTGCCCGAAGCAATAGGTAGAGCTCTCTGGCCTCCGGTGAAGCGTAAACGGACTCGCTGTCATAAATTACCGCGGGAACCCCCCTTGAAAGCAGCAACTTTTGCAGGGCGCGGGCATTGTCATGGGTATTTGAGAGGATAGCGATATCCTCGGCACGGAGGTCTCGGCCGTCTACAAACGACCTTTCGCCATCTCCTCCGCCCAGCAGGTTTACTATCTCTACGGCCACAGCTTCCATCGCCCGCCGCGCGGCGTCCTTTGAGGTGAGCTTCACATCTCCCCTGGTGATGAGGCAAATCTTCAGCGGCGCATCCTCCACGCCACCCACAGTAAAGGATGGGCCATCTCCCAAACCCGAAAGCGCTGGTTCAAACTTTATCTGCTCTATCAAAAAGGGATTTTCATGTGCGCTGAAGATTGTATTGACCGCGCCTACGAGTTTGGGTGAGGAACGAAAATTTTTGTCGAGGGTGTTTGCCCTAGCCGTCTCCTTCGCGGCGTGCATATAGGTGTAGACGTCCGCCCCCCTGAAGGAGTAGATAGCCTGCTTCGGGTCACCGATGATAAAGAGAGGGTGCCCCTCACCGAAGAGCCGTGAGAATATCTCATATTGCACAGGGTCCGTATCTTGAAACTCATCGATAAGCGCCGCCCGATAGCGCTTTCTGAGCTCACCGGCTAGAGCATCTCCCCCATCAGAGTAAAGGGCGTCCCTCAGCTCTATTAGCAGGTCATCGAAGTGGCGGAGCTTGTGCTCCCCTTTCCACTCAGGCAATTTATCCCGCAGGTACTTGATAGCGCCGATTTTAAAGGAGCTAACCGCTTGGTTGACTGAGCACTCCAAAGAAGCAAGGGCAGCGACGAGCTCCTCTGTAAGGTCAAAGAGCGGATGCGTTGGTAACGGCCCATCTCCTTTACGTTTCTCCTCAAGGCCAGAATTTGAAAAGCGCTTCAAAGAGTCCGGAGCAACCAGAGGGTCCTCCCCAGCTGCGTAGGAGGTCACCGAGGCATTCCATAGAGGCAGGTAACGCTTGGAGTAGCTGCTCTTATTAATGGCAGGGCTCTCTTGAATCAGTCCTATGGCCTCATCTCGCCCCTCCCTCCACTCTACGCCAAAGCGCTTGAAGAGCGCCGATACTTCTTCTTCAAGTTCAGGAGACCATTTAACAAAGCCATCTGGAATTAGGGTCAGGTTTTGCCTTGACCTCCACTTACCTGCAAATCTTGCAAGCTCTGGTACCCCAACCCTCCTCTCCTGAAGACGCCTCTTAACCAGCGCGGGCAGCGCTCCTACAGCGCTTCGCCAATAATCCCCAGCCACCTCTGCTAGGGCTGACGCGGAGTCACCGGAGACCTCCAACTCAAAGGGCGCGCCGCACTCAAAGGCCGACTGAGCAAGAACTCTGCCGCAGAATGAATGGATGGTGAAGATTGGAGCCTCGTCGAATGATGCAAGCGCCCTGACTAAGCGTCGTCTTCCGCGCTCGTTATCACCGCATTTCTCCACGAGCTTTGTTAGAAATTCATCACTCGAATCACCACCGGAGAATAGGTTGAGCGCCTCTCTAAGCCGCGACCTTATCCTTCCCCTTAACTCCTCGGTGGCAGCCTCTGTAAATGTGACGACTAGTATATCCTCAACCTTGAGTCCCTCCTCGACTATGAAGCGGAGAAAGAGGGCGGCAAGGGAGTATGTCTTACCCGTGCCGGCTGACGCCTCGATGAGGCTGGAGCCAGAGAGGGGCGCATTAATGAGGTCAAGGGGTTTTCTCATTTGCGTTTTTCCCCCAGCTCGACCAGCCTCCCAAAAGAGGCCAGCGCCAGCGCTTTAAATTCAGCTGCTCCCTCTGGGCCCATAGGGAACGCCCTTGCGAAGTATGGATCGCGTCCTTCTCCCTGGTATATCTCTCCCTTCCCACGTTTTGAGTCGCGCCACTTACCCATCGCTGCATTCATTGCGCCGACCTCATCTCCCTTTAGTATCTTTTCGACATAGGCGATTGAGGCGCGGGGGAAGATGGCTAAAGCCTCGCCGATGCCACGCTCAAAAATCCCCAGTAAATTTCCAAGGAGTTCAGCAGCCTCGTTTTGCGCTAGGGGTCTAAAGGCGTAAGTTTCATCACGACCAAGCAGGGTCGTCTCAAGGGCCGCCCCCTCCGGCTGAAGGGCGTTCAAGATTAGGTGATTTACCCACCACTTAACCTTGTCAACAGCCCTTATAGAGCCTGGACGCAATGTATAGAGGCCCTTGGGCGTGATTCTGGCGAGTGTTCCCTTGAGTAGTAGCGCGCTACTTTTGAATTCATAGGCTTTAGGCTCAAGCTCAGCACATTCCAAAAATGGAATGGAGCGCGAGAGCAGGGCTCTAACCTCATCCTGTACGACCTCATAAGCCACCCTGCCCATCTCACCTACCGGAAGAAGGCCCTCGCCCTTTAAAAGCTCCTCTACGGCATCGGTCACCCCCTTTTCGCCAAGGGAGATAATCGCATCTGCAACTTTGTAGCGGTCAAGTGAGTCAAGCAAGAAGAGCTCACTCTCCTCTGCCTCACGGGTATAGATGTCAAGGTCCACCCTGAGGCGCCTTTTAATGAAATATTTTGCCGGATTGATTAAAAACTCCGCGAGTTCAGCCGCATTTATTATCTTAACTTCCCCTAGGTGACCCTCCTCAATCGCAACTGTGGAAAATGGCGGCACCGCGTTCCGTCCACTTACCAGCGCCTTCGCTCCCTCCAGATTCTCCTCGGAGTAGGAGAAAAGCGATGAGTCGGCCTTGAAATATTCGGGGCTAAAACCCTGCAAACGCTCATAGACTGTTATCTCGCAGGAAAGACGCGGCCCCCCGCGCTCATCAAGAAAATCCATCAACTCGCTTACGCATAGTGATGGCTGACTCTCTGTAAGGTCCTTCACCGATTGGCCCGTATAGCTCAAATAGAGACGCTCACGAGCTGAGAGCAGCAGCTCAAGGAAGAGGTACCGATCCTCCTCCCTGCGGGAAGGGTCGCCCCGGCGCGGCCTGAGGTGCATTCTGTCAAAACCTAGCGCGACCTCTTTTCGTGGAAAGGCGGCGTCCTCCATTCCTAAAAGCGCAACTACCCGGAAGGGTATCTGCCTTAGGGGCCTCATTGCCGAGAATGTAACCTTGCCCACCGCGTAGCCGCCGCCGAATTCAACTCCCCCTAGCGCACCCTTGAGATGCTCTCGCACGGTGGAAAAATTTAGCGAACCTTTATAGCCTGCGTCACCCTCAATTCTTAAAAGCTCGTCGAAGGCAGCCCTTATAGGCTGGGCCTCATGCTCCTCCTCCTCGCTCACGGCGAAGAATGTCCTGAGCGCGCTTCTAAAGAGGTCCGCCCAGCTGCCCGGCGCACGGGGCGCTTTACAATCCTTCGCCAATGAAAAGAGCGCCTCGGCAAATTCGACAAATCTGCCCAACACAGCAGCGCCGCTCCCGAAAACGCCTTCGTGGGGAAGGACTCCATTAAAAAATGGATAACCGCCGCCCTTGGAGCCATCGATAGCATAGCCCAGCAGCAGCCTCTTTAAACCTGCCCGCCAGCTGTTTTCCTGGAAGGGTTCGAAGCCCAGGCTGGCACGATGGTCACCATCCATGCCCCACCTTACACGTGTCTCCTCCAGCCACCTTTTTATCAGGGGGAGCTCATCTTCTTCGATTTCAAAAGCCCTTCTGAGAGAGTCGCACTCAAGGAGGTCGACCACGCTTGAGAGTGTCATACGTGAGCCTGGAATCTCCAGGAGAGCGAGAAAACCCTCCATAAGCCCCGACTCGCTCACCGCCCTTCGGTCAGCAATTGAGAAGGGTATGTAACGATTGGAATCGCGGGGCACACCGCCGAATACAGCCTCGACATAGGGTGCATATGCCTCGATATCCGTTGTTGCTACAAGGATGTCCGAGGGCGCCAACCCCTCTATCTCCTCAAAATATTGGAGGAGGTTGTCGTGTAGAACCTCGACCTCCCTCATCTTCCCATGGCATGAGTGCAGTGATATGGAGGCGTCTGCCTTCCAGCTGAGATCCCCGCTTCCTTCAAGCTCCAGTATTTCACGTTGAATACCTTCAAGGAGGGTAGCCCCCTCAGGCACTTCGAAGAGCTCAACAACATCAGGAACCCTCTCTGAGAGCTCGCTTATGAACTCCCTCCCCAAGCGACCGTTTGAAGCAAGCAGCGGGTTGATATTCTCAAGGTGTAGGGAGCTTTCATCTGAATCGCTCCTCTCAGAGATGGCGGCGGCCTCCTTTGGCGAGAGAAGCTCCCCCCAAAAGTGGCGGGAGGGGTTTACAACGAAGAGGTTTACCTCGCACCACCTTGAGAGGGTCTCCAGGGTAGCTAGCCTTGAGGGTGCGAGCAGCCCTACTCCAAAGAGGGCGACCCTCTCGGGAAGCGCCCCATGAGGGGCTACGAAATCATCTGGGAGGGCATCCAGCGCGCGCATCCTGAAAGCGCGGTCTGAACCTGGGGCGCCCCTAACCAGCTCGCGCAAGAGGGAGCTCTGCCAATCCTCCGGCTCCACCCCCTCCTCCCACCCTTTTAACATCTCTGGGCGGAAGACCTGATACAACTCAAATATGTTTGTAAGGCGCTCGGAGAGAGAATAAAGGCTGCCCTCTCCATCGTATGCTGAGGCGATGTAGCGGCTAACCTCTTTATATTCATCTCTATCGATACGCTCGCGCAAAATGGAGAATATACGCCAGAGGAGAACTTCACGGTTAAATGGTTTTGTTTCGGGTAGGTCCTGAATCAGCTTGGTTATAGCGCCTTCAATAAAGTTATCCGGATAGGTGAAGCGGAAGTTGCCCCATACACCGAGCATTCGGGAGAGATTTAAAGAGAGGTAACGCTCAACGCCGCGGTTGGGGACTATGACTACCTCTTGGGCGAGGGGGTCACTGAGGGGGGTGAAGAGTATCTTAGCCAACGCCTCGGTGAGCTTCTCCATCCTGTTGGAGGTGAAGAGCCTTATAGAGTTCATCCCCGCTCCCAAATAGATTTTTTGCTTCTCTACCTGCGCCAAAATCCCGGATAGAAAAGTGCCAGTACGGTAAAGATTTCAAGCCGGCCCGCGAGCATGCAAAAGGCGAGGAGCGCCTTTCCCATCTCCGGGAGGTGGGCGTAATTGTCTGTCGGGCCAACTTCACCCAGGCCCGGGCCGATGTTCCCGATGGAAGCTATTACCGACGCCGCCGCGGTTACCGGCTCCACCCCCATCGCGGCGATGATCACAGAGGCCCCGCCGGTTAACAAGAGATATAGCGCGAAGAAACCAAGGATAGACTGCAGCACTGTCTCCGGCACGGGCCTGCCATCCAATTTCACCCTTTTGACGCCATGGGGGTGTACCAGCCGCCATATCTGCACCCCCGCGTGCTTAACTATCAATAGCACCCTGCTAACCTTTGCGCCGCCGCCAGTCGAACCAGCCGACCCGCCGATGAACATGAGCAGCAGCAAAAGCACCTGACAACCAAAGGACCAGAGCTCGTAGTCTGCGGTTCCAAAGCCTGTAGTCGTCATAATCGATACGGCTTGGAAGGAGCTGTAGCGGATATTATCCGCCAATGAGTCATATACCCCGAAGGAATTAAATAGAACCAGAAAGAGGATAGCCCCCAACGAGATAAGGGTATACCAGCGAAACTCCTCATTCCTGAAAGCCTTTAAGGGCTTTCCGGTGAGCCAAGCAAAGTGCAGAGTGAAGTTCACACCCGCTAGGAACATAAAAACTGTTATCACATATTCTATGTATGAGGAGTTAAAGCCACCCACAGAGGCATTTTTGGTGGAGAAGCCGCCGGTAGCCAGAGTGGCGAAGGCGTGGCACACCGCCTCGAACCAATCCATGCCGCCAAACATGAGGAGCACGACCTCGGCGGCGGTAAGACCGACATATACCCCCCAGAGCAGCTTCGCCGTATCCTGAATTCTCGGCGAGAGCCTGTCGGCTGTGGGTCCGGGGACCTCCGCCCTGAAGAGCTGCATCCCCCCTACCCCAAGGAAGGGCAGGATCGCCAGCGATAGCACAATGATACCCATGCCGCCCATCCAATGAGTAAGGGCGCGCCAGAGCAGTAGAGAGCGAGGAAGGATCTCTATATCCGTGAGGATCGTTGCTCCCGTGGTGGTAAACCCTGAAATTGACTCGAAGACAGCGTCAACGAAGGTGGGTACCGACCCTGCAAAATAATATGGCAGCGCCCCGACAAGGCCAAAGAAGACCCAGCCAAGGGTCACAATCGCAAAACCCTCTCTGTGACCTAACTCTATGTGAGAATTTCGCGTCCACCCGAAGAGGGCGAGGCCGCCGAAGGCGCCGGTTAAGGCAGCTGTAATGAAAGCCCAGTGCGATGAGTCCCCATCAAACAGCCCTAACGGCACGGGGATAAGCAGAGTCCCTGACAAGAAGAGGATAAGCGCTCCGAGGAGCCTTAGCACAGCGCGAATATTCATTTCGCCTCGAAGAATCTTTCCACGTCGGCGAGCGACTCGGCGACTGTGAAGACCACTGCGCGATCTCCCGCTTTCAGGACTGTGTCACCGGAGGGCAGCTCAACTGAGTCAGCTCTTACAATGGCGCCGACAACCGCCCCCTTGGGAAAGTCCACCTCCCGCAGTGTCTTGCCGGAGACGTCAGGCGAGTCTGGTATTACTATCTCCATAACCTCCGCGTGGTTCTCCTCCACGGTCGCAATTGAGAGGATGCCGCCACGCCTTACATACTTCAAAATAGCTGTCGCCATAGCGAGGCGGGGACTTATGCAGGCATCTATCCCCAAGGTTGTCGCAAGCTGCACGTAAGCGGGGCTGTTTACCACGGAGATGGCTCTCGGCACCCCATTCTTCTTGGCAAGGAGAGCGGCCAGTATATTGGTTTCCTCATTATCGGAGACGGAGACTACCACGTCGGTGGCCGCAAGCCCCTCCGACAACAGCGTCCCGACATCCGTTATTCCAATATTCAAAACCAAGGATGTGTCTAGATGGTCCGCCAGATGCTCACAGACCTCCTGATCAGGGTCGGCTATTGTAACGCGAGCCCCATCGCGTTCGAATTGACTGGCAAGTTTGAAGCCGACATCCCCGCCGCCAAGGATGAGGATGCGCCTGTTCTTCTCCTTGTCGAAGCCAAAGAGGTAACGGAGGCTGGGGTGATCCTCGCGCCTCACCATGAGGAAGATGCGGTCGCCCTCCATAAGTACAGTATTGCCCCTAGGGATTATCGTATCCTCTTTTCGCGTAATCGCGGTCACGACAAAGGGGTATACCATCCCCAAATCGCCCAACTCCGTCAGAGAGAGCCCGCATACCGGGTTATCACGCTCAAGGGGGTAGCCGACGAATAGTATTCGCCCATCGGCGAACTCCGCGACTTCCAGCGCTTTTGAGTGTACAACCAGATTCCCGAGCTCGTAGGCCACAGTGTCCATCGGGTTGATGAGCATCTCTATGCCCAGCTTAGTGCCGCTGAGCGCCGGGGTGTCCTTTTTGGAGGTGAAAGATTTTACGCGGGCGATTTTGGTAGGTACGCCATACTCTTTCGCTATCAGACAGGCAACGATGTTGACCTCGTCGATATTTGTTACGGCGATGAAAAGATCGCATATTTTCACCCCGGCGGCCTCAAGCGCCTCGGGGTGCGCGCCGCTGCCCTCGACGGTCATGATATCGCCAAGCGTCTCTACGTGGGCGAGTTTGTGGTTATCTGATTCAATCACCACCACATCGTGCCCCTCGCGGCTCAGTATCTCGGCGGTGTTACAACCGACCTCACCTGCGCCAACGATAATGACGTGCATCAACACCTCCCGAAAAGAGCCGGATTAATAAGTGAACACCAGTGCATTATCGCATCCAAAGGCGATGATTTCCACCCCGCTCAATAGCAATTAGCGGATAGCTGCCGCTATCGCCATAAAGCTGGAATATGAGCGTGAAACAATCAAAAGGCCCCGGAATCATCCGGGGCCTTTTTAGCTTAGGCTGAAATAAATTATATGAGGCTACGTATGACCGTTTGCAAAATGCCGCCGTTGTTGAAGTAATCCACCTCAACGGGCGTGTCAATGCGAACCTTGGCGTCAAAGCTCTTATCACCCGCTATCACCTTGACCTTGCAACCGGCGGATATACCCTCAAGCCCCTCGATGGTAATCTCCTCCTTGCCCGTTAGGCCAAGGGAAGAGGCGTTTTCCCCCTCTGGAAACTCAAGTGGAAGCACGCCCATGCCTACGAGGTTTGACCGGTGGATACGCTCATAGGACTCTGCTATGACCGCGCGAACGCCAAGGAGGGTCGTCCCTTTGGCAGCCCAGTCCCTGCTGGAGCCCATACCGTAGTCCTTCCCCGCCAGGACTACGAGAGGGGTATTATCAGCGGCATAGCGCATCGCCGCATCGTAAATCGAGGTTGTCTCTCCTGAAGGCAGATGAATGGTAACTCCACCCTCTGTGCCGGGGGCCAGGAGGTTTCTTAGCCTTACATTGGCAAAGGTGCCTCGCATCATCACCTCATGGTTGCCGCGCCTTGACCCGAAGGAGTTGAACTCTCCGGGCTCGACGCCATTCCCAGCGAGGTACTTTGCTGCGGGACCATCCTTGGCGATAGCACCCGCGGGCGAAATGTGGTCGGTGGTTACCGAGTCGCCAAGGAGCGCCAAAACTCGCGCACCCTCGATGGGGGCCGGTGCGGCGGCCTCTCTTTTAAGTTCGGTAAAGAAGGGGGGATTCCTTATATATGTTGAGGCCTCATCCCACTCGTAGAGTTCACCGCCCACTGTCTTAACCGAGCGCCATTTCTCATCTCCGGCAAAAACATCTGAGTATTTGGAGTCGAACATCTCCGCAGTAAGGCTACCGCTTATAACTGCGTTGATCTCCTCACTTGTGGGCCAAAGCTCTGCAAGATAAACCGGCTCGCCATTTGAATCGAACGCGAGCGGCTCCCTTTCAAAGTCTATATCGACTGTGCCCGCTAGCGCATAAGCTACTACAAGGGGAGGCGAAGCCAGATAATTAGCTTTTACCAGCGGGTTTATCCGTCCCTCGAAGTTGCGATTGCCCGAGACTACGCCCGCGACTACCAGATCATTTTTCTTTATTGCTTCCGCTACGGGCGCGGGAAGCTCACCGGAGTTACCGATACAGGTGGCGCAGCCATAACCCGCGACATGGAATCTTAGCGCTTCAAGGTATGGCATGAGCCCCGACTCTTCAAGGTAGGCGGTCACCACACGGGAGCCGGGGGTTAAGCTCGTCTTTACCCAGGGGCGTACCGTTATCCCCCGCTCCACTGCGCGCTTGGCGAGAAGCCCCGCCCCGACCATAAGGGCAGGAGAGGAGGTGTTGGTGCAGGAGGTTATCGCCGCTATGGCTACATCACCGTGGGTTATTTTGGTTTCAGCATCTCCCATGGTGAGGTTTGCCGCCGCGTCGTCATAGGTTGAAGCCCTCTCTCCCTCACCCACGACAACTTTTGCCTCATCCTTGCCATACACATTGGAGAGGTCTTTAGCGAAAGCCCCCTTAAGTTCGGGCAAAGAGATTCTGTCCTGTGGGCGTTTGGGACCAGCCACGGCGGGGACGACGGTGGAGATGTCAAGCTCAAGGGTCTCATTGAAGCGAATACTTTCGTCATTACCTGCTCTAAAGAGGGTCTGCTCTTTAAGGTAGAGCTCAGCTATGTCGACCTTCGCCTTCTCTCTTCCGGTAAAGCGCAGAAAATCGATAGTGACATCATCGACGGGAAAGAAACCGGCTGTGGCCCCGTACTCGGGTGCCATATTGGCGATTACAGCGCGATCGGGCAGGGTAAGGTTGTCAAGCCCGGGGCCGTAATACTCGACCAGCTTTCCTACCACGCCATGTTTGCGCAAAAGCTCTGTCAAGGCGAGCACGAGGTCCGTTGCGGTAACTCCCGCCGATAGCGCGCCTGTCAGCTTTACGCCGACGACCTTCGGCACCAACATATAGAGGGGTTGGCCCAGCATCGCCGCCTCTGCTTCAATGCCCCCTACGCCCCAGCCCAGTACCCCCAGACCATTTATCATAGTGGTATGCGAATCGGTGCCGACCAGAGTATCGGGGAGCAGCACTACCCCCTCACCTGTCTCCCTGGCTGCTACGACGTCCGCGAGGTACTCCAGATTGACCTGGTGAATTATACCCGTCGAAGGCGGGACGACGCGGAAATTGTCGAAAGCGGACTGGCCCCATTTAAGGAACTCATAGCGCTCAAGGTTGCGTTCATATTCTCGTCCCACGTTGAAATCCAGGCTATTCTTGTCACCGAAGTGGTCAACTTGAAGGGAGTGGTCGATGACGAGGTCGGCGGGTATTAGAGGGTTTATCTTCTTCGGATCGCCGCCTAGGCGCGCAACAGCCTCGCGCATCGCAGCGAGGTCGACAACCGCCGGAACGCCTGTAAAGTCCTGCAAAAGGACACGGGCAGGCCGGTAAGCTATCTCCCCCTCGGTATGGTTCTCAGGAGTCCATCCGGCAAGCGCGGCGATATCATCCTCCGAAACGCTCTTTCCTCCATCGAAACCCCTGAGCAGGGACTCCAAAATGACTTTTAATGTATAGGGCATCGTGGAGACGCTTCCCAGCCCTCTCTCCTCAAGGGAGGTAAGGCTGTAAAAAGTTGCGTCTCCCATCTTCTTCTTCGCGTTGAAGGCGTTGAACATTGAAATGCTCCCTTTAACGTTCATGTTTATCATTAACCGTGAATCGAAACTTATAACAGTCTTTCACCCAAAAAGGAAATTACAGTTGGGAAAATCGGGGGTAAGGTGTATCTTGTTTAGGCTGGATGAACGCTCTCACATCCGACAGGGGGCCGAAGAAATGTTCCGGATAATTACCGTTACAATGGTCATGCTATTGGCGCTGACGTCCTCGGCGCTCTGCCAGGAGCCCGTAGTCGAGTTGATCCTTCCCTTCGACAAGGCGATAATCTCCGCTCCCAACCTCAATATTCTATTCAAAAACAGCTTTGGTTTAATGCCAAAGATCACACTTAACGATGAAGATATATCATCTAAGGTGATAGAGGCCCCCTGCGACAAGGAAGTTGGTGAATTCTCATACCGACACCTTGAGCTATCGCTAAAGGAGGGATCTAACAACATAATCTGGGTCAACCCTGAGACTGAAAAGCGCCTCCTGTCCCTTACCCTCTATCACATACCTAGACACTCCTCAAAGATGGTGCGCGACCCAGAAGCCAAGGAGTTTCTCTTCCACGTCTCCGACTTCGAGCTTAAATGCTCCAGATGCCACGAGTACCTTGAGAAATCATCCTGTGCGATCAGCTCCGAGCCTGTCGGAGGCGGATGCATGGAGTGTCATAAGGAGATGAAAGAGGGTCCCGTAGCGCACAAACCAGTCGAAGACGGAATCTGCCTCGTATGCCACGACAACACATTCTCGCCGAACAGGTTTGAGGTTAAGGCACAACAGGCGGAGCTTTGCCGTAGATGCCATGAAGAGTACATGGTGACCAATATAGAAAATCAGCGCTTCCTCCACGGGCCTGTAGCTGTGGGCAGATGCCTTGACTGCCACTCAGTCCATTATGGAGAGCGTAAGCTGATAATCTCCGATGAGTCACAAGAGCTCTGCTTTGAATGCCACCGCCCCTTTGGAGGCGATGATGATGACGAGAGCCTCCACACCGAGGAGACATGCGACAGCTGCCATACGCCCCACGCTTCTGACACCGCGCGTTTTCTTAACAATGATGTCAACGACCTTTGCCTGGGATGCCATGACACCATCGCCTACGGCGAACATGCAGCGATGGGCGAGCATACAACCAGCGCGCCAGTCAACCCGGAGAACCCGGCAAGGCCTTTCACCTGCATCAGCTGTCACACGGCCCATGGTGGCAAGGATATAGTCTATAAATACATTTTCGAAGGCGTTAAGAGCACTAATGACTTTTGTAACCGCTGCCACGCAAATGAGTGAACAGCCCGATACAAAATAAAAAGCCCGGCGGCGCTGCCCGGCTTTTTTAATAACTCTTGTAAAGCAATTTTCAGCGGAGCTTAAAGAGCTTTACCCCCATCCCGTCGGTGCCTGCATATAATTTTTCATCACCAATAGACAAAAGAGAGTCAACCCCCGCCCCGCTCCAGAGCAATCTCTTTTTATCGCCACCAAGGTAGAGCCCCCGGTCAGTGCCTATGAAGAGGCTTTCCCCGACAGCGGTCACGGCGTTGACATTTTCATTTACTTCATCTGCGGAAAAGGTCTCCACCAACTCCTCACCATTATAAAAGCTGAGCTTGTTTCCTTTGGCTACCCAGAGATAATTTTCCACCCACTCCAGATAATCAACTGGCTCATGGAGCAGCTCCCGCCAGCTTTTGCCGCCGTCCTCGGAGACAAAGAGCCCCTTGGAGCCACCTGCGTAAACCTCTTTGCGGCCAAGCTTGTTTATCGCCAGGCTCCATTTGTTTACGCTCTCCGGCAACCCCGCGGATGCTCTAACCCACTCCTTGTCTTTGGAGTCCAGCCGCATGACGCCGCCTTCAGTGCCGACAAATATCCTCCCCTCGGCGTCATAATCCATCTTGTAGATGCTGTTGGAGGTGCCAAGCCCCTCGGAGAGCTGCTTCCACTTTCCGCTCTCGGGAAGCCAGATGAAGACACCCTGCCCCAGGTCTCCCATATAGAGGTCGCCATTTAGCCACATGAGCTGCATGGCCGCGCCTGTAATGAGACCCTCATCACGGTTTTGCCAGTTCTCCCCTCCATCGTCGGAATAAAAGACCCCGTTCATATCACCACACCAAAGGCTGTTTTCCTCGGCCCCTGAGATGATTGATTTTATGGTGGTTGCCTCAAGGCCGTTATTTAAATACCCCTCAATCAGCCCCTCTCCATTTATCTTGGCGAGGCCGTCATGAGCCATGGATGCATACCAACCACCCCCCTTTGCCGGGGAGATGCTTGTGACGAAGTTAAAGGGCAAACGCTGAACCCTTCCCGTACGCCCTTCTTTGGCTATAACAAAACCCTCTCCGGGGAAAAAGGAGGCGATGGAGCCGTCAATTCCTATTGAAACCGCTGACACCATGTTGTAAGCGCCGGTCCTAAGCCGTTTCCAGCTCTTACCGGCGTCCAGCGACTCCCAGAGCCCGGCATCCTGGGTGCCCATCGCGAGGTGGG
Source organism: Deltaproteobacteria bacterium (assembly GCA_002869015.1). Classification (GTDB taxonomy): domain Bacteria; phylum Desulfobacterota; class Deferrisomatia; order Deferrisomatales; family BM512; genus BM512. The sequence goes on along the minus strand of PKTT01000048.1, from coordinate 11,327 downwards.
TCGGCTTACCTGGCTCCTCGGTAAGTGAGAGCACTTTGAATGCAAGGGGTAGGCCCTCCCCTATCTTCTTCCAGCTTTTGTCACGCCAAACAAAGAGCCCGGCGCCTTTGGTTCCGATAATCAACTCGCGGTCGAGGCGTGGAACAAGTATCGCAGAGACGTGCCCGGCGGCGGGGCCATTTTCCTCTATCCCCTCCCAGAGAAGATCCCAGTCACGGCCGCTGTTTTGGGTTACAAAGGCCCCCTTGCCCGCGCTTCCCAGATAAAGCCGGCGAGGGAGCGCCGGGTCGACCGCCAGGGACAATATCTCGTCGATGGAGTGCCCGAGCGGACCGGTAAGCCCCACCCGAGAGAGCCTCCACTTGTCTCCGCTGGTCTTGACATAGATATCGCTGAGGGATTTTAAGGCGAGGAGCTTGTCTCCTGAGCGGGCGATCTCACGAACGGCATCGAGGCCGAAATAATCTACCCTCTGCCACTTGCCGTTATTGACTATGTAAAGGCCCCGCTCAGTGGCGGCATAAAGAGGCTGCCTTCCATCGGAACTTAGGACTATGTTGTTTACGGTGCCGCCGAAGGGTCCGGCAGCGAGGGCGCTTCCAGCGAAAAGAAGCGCCGCCAGAATTACCCCCAGATAGCTCATAATGCGCTGTTCACCCCTAGGCTCTCAATGAAACAGCCCCCACCTCCTCCTCCGCCTCCACCCGAGGGCGCAGGAGGCTCTAAGACCGTTATGGTAAGAGCTTTTGTAACGCTTATCCCGTGCTCATCTGTTGCCCTGAAAACAACAGTATAGGGGGAGCCTGCTACGTCATCTTCATCGGGCGTCCATCTAAAGACCCCCCCTGAAAAGGACATCGTATCTACAAGCCCGGATACAGCGGCAATGCTAACTACGCCGCCGTCGTCGTCCACCGCTACGATGGAGTGAGAAATTGAGTCTCCCGGGTCAACGGTTAAGGAGGAAACGAAGCTAAGGCGAGGCTCTACATTCATCACAACCTGAATGTCGTGGGTTGTCACCCCGCTTCTACCGTCAACAGCTGTAAAACCAATTGTAAAATTTCCAGCGGTGTGGTCTTCAATGGTCGGCGTCCAGGTGAGCACTGCAGGATCGATCTGGTCGTTATAAACCATACCATCAGGGAGGGTTGTATCGAGGGTAAGCGTAACCTCGTCGCCATCTACGTCGATAACCGGCACGCTTGCTGAAAAGGGCCTGCCAACAGTGGCGACAGCGCTGGTAACGCCGGTGAAAACAGGTGGGCTGTTGACGTTGACCGTAAGGTCAAGTGTGCTGATCCCACCGCGCTCATCATCAGCCTGGATGGTGATTATGTATGGTGCATCCGCCGCAGAGCCCGGCGGCATATCAAAACTTATTACCGAGAGCTCCGCATCCAAGGCAACTCCCTGAGGTGGAGTAGCTATTAAGGAGAAGGTGACAGGGTCACCATCGACGTCTTCAGCGGTGAGTTCCAGCTGAGAGGGGGTGCCGATAGTGGCGAGATGCTCACTTGATGAAGTTATCACCGGACCGACATTAACGGTTATTGTAGCACTTGCGTTAGCAGACACTCCATGCTCGTCGCTTACCGAGAATGTCATATTATAGATGGAGTCCTTCTCAAAAATGCTTGGAATCCAAGAGAAGTTGTTGCCATCGAATGACGCGCCTGCGGGTGCCCCCGTAAGGGTAATAATTCCATGGTCGTTATCCGGGTCATGCGCCTCTACACGGAAGAAGAGGTTCTCTCCAACCTGTGCGTATAGGTCCGCTGCCCCGGTTATGAAAGGCACCCCATTGGCGGTGAAGAGCACCTCGCAAGTTTTTTCGTTGACGCCATCGCTTGCGGTGAAGGTGGCAACAGAGCTGCCCGGGGTATCAGGGTTCCAGGAGAATGTCGGGTCTATAAAGGAGCCGTCCGGCAGAGGGAGGTTGACCGCTGATATTGTAACACCATCCCCATCGTCATCTGCTGCGCTTACATCAAAGGTGAAGGGTAGCCCGACAGTAGCCACCTGGTCGGTTAATCCTATGAAATGTGGCGCGTGGGTCACTGTAATTTGCACGTCAACGGTGTCAGGCCCGGAAGTCGGGTCATCGTCATTGGCGGTGAATGTCACAGTATAAGGGGTAGCCTGGTTTGGAATGCCTACAAACAGGCCATCTGTAAAGGTAGCCCAAGGAGGCAAGCCGGCTGCTGTTATAGTAACAGGGTCACCATCAGGGTCGGTTGCATAAACATTGAAGGAGAGGATCCGCCCGACAACCCCAGCTTTCGCGCCGGGGGCAACCAGCTGCGGCGGAGAATTTGGCTGAGTGGGATCTTCGTGGTAGACGCTTATATTGACATCCTCGAAGACCCTACGCCCCGAGTCCCTCTCCGTTACGACGACCCTAAGGGGCAAGATATCCGGGTCAGGGGTACCAAAGTTGACCAGCGGCGGGTAAGCGACAGCAATGTTGAAGGTAACTTTTACGGTTGGAGGGGTTACTGTGGTGTTCAGCACTATAGCTGTATTTGCATCGAGGACAGCTTGGTCATAGTTGTCTGGGTCAGACCACTCAAGGCTGTAGTCGAGTACATCCCCCTCTTTGTCAATTGCATTGATCTCGAAAATCAATACGCTTGACGCTGTGGCTAGATTGTAGAGTTTATCTCCAATGGGGTTGAGCACCGGAGGATGATTTACCGATACCGATATTATCACCGAACCAACTGTTTCAGCGCCGATGCCATCCAAGGCTCTGAACTCTACCGTTCTATCTCCCTCGGGCTCATCCAAGGGTATACCCCAATTGAAATTGGTGCCATCGAAGGTTGCGCCGGAGGGCATCGTGGTAACGCTGACAACAGCGCCGTCAATATCGGCAGCGCCGACAGCAAACGCTACGTTATCACCGGGGGATTTTATAATGGTATCCGGCAGCGAGAGCGCCGGGCCATCATTTACCCTTATCGTTACAGTCTCCGAATCCTCAGAGAGATATTCATCCGAAACGGTAAAGGTGACTTGATAGCTCCCGATCTCACCGGCCCCCGGGGTCCACGTGAAAAGCTCCCCGGCAAGGGATGCCCCGGGAAGAGCTGGGGTGGCAGAATAGCTATAGGTCAGGCTCTGGGCGTCCGGGTCATAGGCGCTTAGGGCAAAGGAAAGCGTATTGCCTGCGTTTACTACCTTGTCAGCAACCAAAGCCAGCTGCGGTGATATATTTGCGGCAGGTATCAGGCTAACCTCAACTACCTCTTCAGCAGTCGCGCCATAAGCGTCGGTGGCAGTGAAAGTCATATTAAGTGTATCTGGTTGGGTTATAACCGGCAGCCAGGTGAAGGTCACGCCATCAAAGAAGGCCCCTTCGGGAAGGTTATCAAGGGTTACTGTCACCTCATCGCCATCAGGGTCGGAGGCGCTTACAGTGAAAACCTCCAGCTCTCCATTTGAGATAACCTTGGGCCCGATGGGCGAAAGGGCCGGTGCTCTGTTAACGTATATTTCCGTCGAGCCGCTTCTCGTTACCCCATGAATATCAGTGGCACTCAAAGTAAGCGGCGAAGAAGTCGCTCCATTAGCTGCCGGCGGGATACCTGTAACGCTCTTCCCGGCGGCATCCAGCGTAAGCCAGAGGGGGAGTTCAGTGGCTAATAGGGTCAACTCATCGCCGTCGGGGTCTATAACGGGCAGGTTGAGGGTATACTGCGCATCGGCAAGCGCCACATACATTGGGTCAAAGTTAAATTCAGGAGCCCTGTTGACTGTTATCGCTATCGTCTCTGTGCTCTGGGCCAGGTGACCATCCTGCACCGTAAAGGTAACTTGATAGTTCGCGCCGCCCTCTTCGTATAGGGGCGTCCAATCAAAGGTGTGAAGAGTCTCGTCAAAGTTCGCCGGGTTCGGGTATCCGGCCTCCAGAATAGCGCCCACTGCAGAAAGAAGAGGCGTGCCATTCAGGGGGTCATCGGCGGTAAGTGTGAAGATATCGTTTGTTGTATAAAACCCATCCGTTGCATGGACGTTAAGCTCTGCCGAGGGCAGCGGGTCGGTAACATCAAGAGCTATGTTGAGCGTATCGCCAACAGTAACTACTCTATCGCCTATGGTGCCCAATAAAGGTGCGCTGTTGGTTGGAGTCCAAGAGGTCTGCGTACCCTGAGTGAAGGTGCTTGAGGGCAAGAAGGCATACTCCACTGACACTGAATCACCCGGATCCGCATCGGTGGCAAGTATATCTATCTGTGCCTCGACGTTCAGTGAGATTGTTTCAGGCAAAGAGAGGGTAACCTCCGGTGGGTCGCCCAGGTAAAGCTGCCAAAGCCCTCTGTTTGCAATTGCGGCAATGAGGGAGCGGCCGTCAGGAGAAAATTTTATATCGTTTACGTTGAAGGGAGAGTTGGCAATTGAGACACCGTCGACCATCAACTGCCAGCTGTCACCTCTGTCACCACTTACGAATATATCCTCATTGTCAACTACGACCGCTTGTAGAACCGAGGAGGGACGTGGGCCAATAGCGACATTGCTCGCATCATAATCGTAGCCTATTCCGGGCAAAGGGGTCTGGCCCCAGCTAACGCCCCCGTCCTCTGAGAAAATCGCGCCCAAGTTTCTCGTTCCGACAAGCAACACTCCACTCTCAGCAGCTGAGACCGTCAAATCACAGATAAACGTACCATCGGGTCTGCTTACGGGTGAAAGCATAGGCTTGTAAAAGGGCATATTCTCGAAACCGATCTCAATAACATCCCTTTGATAGTCCAGATAACCTATATAGGCGCCGTTGCCTGAACGTGAACCGGCTACGTAAAAGCCACCCAGCATAAAGGGGTCCGCTTCAACCAGCCAACTATTGTACCCTTCAACAGGATAGTTTCCCGGCTTCGTCCAGACGTTTGGCAGATAATACCCTGAATTCTGGCTATCCTCTTCGGGCATATAGACAAGGCCCCTGAGCCCCTCGGAAGAGCTTAAGACTCCATGGTTGCCATGAGCTACCCCCTCAGGCAGATAGGGATTGGCGTTAAAGGCAAAGGCCGTTACATCGTTGAAGATGAGGGCTTCGCTGCCGTCCCCGCCGCTCTCCTCTTTCCAAGTGAATGTGTTAACCAGCCGCTGCCCCGAATAGGGCTGAAAGCCGTCGAGCGCCACCCATATCTTGTCTGGATTCTGGTATGTTATAGCGCTTGTCGCGCGTCCGGCGGCGAATGCGTCAACTTTTTTCCTCCCCCACCCTGACCCGGGAGTCCAGAGGGTAACACCTCCGCACACAACTCCATTGCCGCCAGCCACTGAGAGCTCACAATCACCGAAGGAGGCGTCGTTTCCTCCGGGGTTAAAATCAAAGCTATCGGCATCAAAGGCGTTCATGCCCTTTGAGGATTGAGCTAAGGTGCCGCCGTCAATACGCTTGTATATTCCTGAAGAAGCCTCAGCAGCGAAGAGGTATCCGGGCGAATAATAGAGCTGGCCGAAATTCATATGTTTTTCTGGCATTACCAGCGGCGCATAGGTTACCCCACCGTCAGTTGACTCAAAAATCCCAGACGCGATCAACCCCTGGAAGTCAAATAAGCTATATAGAATTCTTGAGCCGAGCTTCTCATCCACCGCGACTGCCGTCACCGCCGGAAAACCATTCACCGAATAGGGAACCACCACCAACTGCTCCCAGCTCCAATTGCCCTGCCCTACCTCCTCACCATGCCACATACCGCAGTAACCGGCTGCGGTAAAAATCTCATCGGTAGCACCGTCAAGGTGGACGAAGTCGCGGATTACATACTCGGAGGAATCACACTCGGGATAGAGGTCAGTAGGCTGGGGGTCAACGTTGGGCGCCGGTATCGTTATGGTATTTTGAGAACCCGGGTTGAGCTTGTAGATTAAAGGTCCGGCTCCAGAGAAGTATAAAGTCCCTCCTGTGCCGAATTTAAGGACTCTAAAGTCGAAAAACTCCGTAAAGGTAAGCCTTGGCTCGCCATCAGTGCCCAACCAAGTCTGTCCGCCGTCCAAAGACTCGAAGAGTACGTCTTGATCCGCAGTGTTCGTCTCCATGTTGTTGCAAGCAGCAAAAAAGTGGAGGCTGTTCTCAGGGTCGATTGCGACTCTGGTGAAATATTTTGCGTAAAAGGAGGTGCGCAAGAATAGGTTGGGGTCGAAGCGGCTCCAGCTAGCGCCACCATCAGTTGAGAGATACACCCCTCCCCCCTGATCATTTATAGGGAGAATTGATACAGGCGCGGAGACAGCGGCGATAAGGATATCGGGGTTGGTCTCTGAGAAGGCTATATCCATAACATTCAATGAGCCAAGACCATTTGAAGATAATGACCAAGTGGCTCCGCCATCAAGGGACTTGTAGATACCGCCACGGGTAGACGCCCACATAGTTTCCGGGTCGCCGTTTACATCATATTTTGCAATGATTTTCGTAACGGCGCCGCCCCAAGGCCCCCCTCCAGGGTGGTCGAGGGTCTGGGTGGGGTAGGGATACCATGTATTGTCTATTGCACAGGCATTGCCCGGCAAAAGGATTGCCGCCAAAAAGCACCAAATCATAAGGCACAAATTCAGGCGCGAGAAATAACCGCTTAATTTCATATATAAGTTGAGCCTCACGAATAAACCTCGTGAACACCCCCCACCTTAAACAAAGCTACCCCGTCCGTCAGTTTTGTCCCCACGGCGGATTGATAATCAACTTTGTCCCCAAAAATAAACTACATAAAAAAATAAAATCAGTGGCAGGAGAGACAGAGCCTATTGTCCTCATCCGCCAACCTCAGCATCGCATCGCCAACCTTGCGTGCTGTCTTCTCAAACACCTTTGCCTCTCCTGTAGGCGCGAGAAAGCCGTAGTGCGGATTATGGCAGCTTGTACATGTAACGACTCGCTCAAAAGTCTTAACCTCATCATTAATCTCAAGGGTCGTAGAGATTAGCGGAATCGCCACCGTCAACTCCGCATTGCCGTTACCGTCCTGTCCAATAAGATAGGCATCTGGATAGCTCTTTATCGGCTCAGGTGCATTGGCTACTGAGAGAGCGTTGTTCGCCAACTTGTCGGCTGGCACTGAAACAGCCTTTTCGGGCCTGCCGTTGCCATCCTCATCAACCGTATAGGAGGGGTGGTGCATGCCTGCCCTTGTCTGGCTGAGGTGACACTTCTGGCAAAGAATATCTACCGGCTTATCGGTTATATCCACTACAAGGTAAGACTTAAAGCCGCTGTCCGGGTTGTGGCAACCGGTAATTGAACCATCGGCCCTGAGGGTACCGACGCAGGAGAGTTCATTGTGCTTCCAGATACTTTTTTGCGTGTTCGTAACCTTATCAAGGTATGTTATATCCTGGGGAATCACCTTTGGCGCCGTGCCTGAGGATGAAACCCGGTGGCATGTTGCACAATTTGCTGCGCTACCCGGATGGCTTCCAGCCGCTGCTGCAATCTGCACGGAAATGATAAGCGCCGCACCCAAAAGGGCAATAACCTTCAAGCGAAACATGGAACCCTCCGTCATAGAGCTTATAAACGGCTAATGTACGCCGCGAAACCTTAATGGTGGTTAATCAAGTGACGTCCCTAAGCCCACTTTGTATTAACTAGAAGAGTATACCAAAAATATCAAAGGACGGCCTCTCATCTTTGAGAAGCCGTCCTTCTTTTTAATTTAGCGCTGCCCGTCTAATGGCAGGCGTTACAGAGAGTCGAATCCGTATCCCTTAACCTGAGCATATTGTTGTCAGGGATATCCTGCCCAATTCCGCCCGGATCGTACACGTAGAGGTCTGAGCCGTGCGGATTATGACAAGTCGTGCAGACTATGTCATTCGAAATACCTCCGCCTATCACATAGCGGGCCAGCGGCAATATAGCCTTGGGTGTTGCCGACTGGTTCTCACCGTAGAGAACCGGTGTAGGCGGAACGTCGCTGCTGCGGCTGGTTGCCGGGTCGCCAGCCCACCAATCCTTGAGGCTGTCGACGTGTGTATCGTAATTGGCCGCGCCGTAGGCATTCTGCTCATAGTGGTAAGGCAGCTCAACCGGCGCAATCTCCGTCCAATTGGTGCCACCATCAACCGCAGTTAGAACCTTGGGTGCAGCCAGAGCTCCCAGGTCACCGTTTGAAAGCATCGGGTGGTGGTATTCGGTGTCCGTTCCATTGGAGGGCCCGGAGTAGAACGCCGTCGGATGGCATGTTGCATTTGCGCAAAGCGCGTTGACATCAGCCGAGCTTGATGCGCGGGTCAATCCCTGCAACCTGTTGGGGTTGCCGGTCGACGTTGCATCATGGTCCGAGCCGTAGTGCTGGGAGGTTGAGTCATGGCATGCCGTACAGTCTATTGGCGCGTCGTTGCCGGTAGACGGGTCGATAGTTGCAAGCGCTGGCTCATATGCCGGGTCGGAAATTCTGCTGTCGCCATGACCGCCACGCGCATACCCGGAGAGGGTGCCGTAGTAGTTGGCGGCTGCGTTTATCTCTTTGTTGGCGTCTGTTGAGCTATCGTAAACATTTGTCAGCACATCATTCGCCAGAGATATTACTGCAGGGGTTTCATCATGGCAGTTTTCACAGACCTTCGAGCGCGCAAGCGCATCGGTTTCCGTTGCCGTATCTGTGTAGCTTGCCCAGTTGAGCATCGTTGCAGACTCGGTTCCATCCATACCGTGGCAGCTCACCTGCTCACAGCCGGAATCAGCCGCCGTCACCGGAGTTGAATTCGGCGCGTAAGCGGATACGGTGTAATCGGTGCTGATAAGCGTACCGTTGTACCTGGCAACACCAACGCCCCAGCTGTCAGCGCCTGTGCGGGCAACTATATTGATCTGGGCCCTGTTCGCCGCAGTCCAAGGGTCCGTACCGCCGCCTGAAATGTTGTGAGTGCCGGTCTCTGGCTTGCCTGCGCCAGTGCCATGGCATGGTTCACAGAATACCTCGGTATTAAATACAGTTCCGGCAGGGTAAGCTACGCCAGTTGCGTCCGCGATAAACTGGACATGCACCTGATGCGCGCCGCCACCGCCGCTGTAGTCTTCATCGACAGATGTGGGCGGGAAACCGTGGCAGCTGTTACATGCGCCAGGCTTAAAGCCTTCCTTGTGCAGGTGACAGGTTGTACACCTTGTCGGGGTCGGAGTGGCGTAGTGGGTCTCTGGGTCCAAATTTCCCCTGTCATAGTAATCTGTCTGGGTATGACAGACCTCACAGATACCGTCTCCACCGGAGATGGTGTAGTCGCCCGCACCACGTCCGGTAACAGCTGAGAAGGTAACTGCCGGGAGGAAGCCCGTGTCATTCAAGATACCGTAAGCATTGGTACCAAAGGATGTATCCGCTGCGGACTGAGGTGCAGGTACGAACTGCTTGACCATGTAAAGGTTGCTGTCACCGTGGGGATCGTGGCAGTCAACACATTTGAAATCATACTCAGGACCAGGCCACGTTATGCTGCTTCCAGAATCGCCTACGTTAACGTGTGTGTGGCTCTTTGCTATGGTTGTGTCATGACAGCCCGGGCCAGCACCCTGTAGACAGAAGCTATCAAGGTCGTTAGCAAAGGAACCTAGCCTGAAAGGGTCGTTTGCTGAATCCTTGGGCAGGTGTGCGGCATCGAACTGGTGGCAGTTGTTACAGCCGACACCATCTGACCAGTCTGTAGAGTCCGTAAAGCCTGCACCTGCGTTTCCTGAGAGATGATTACCAGTAACGCCATGTCCAGTCAGCTGGTACTGCGCCTGTGACACACCATTGGGTAAGCCGTCCATGGGCCCTTCAGGCCTGAATGCCGCCTCGGTACCATTGTGACAGCTCAGACAGGCAACGGTAATCGTACCGCCCCAAACCGGGGTGCCGCCGCCATGACAAAGAGTGGTGTCACAGGTGCCGTTGTCCGTGAAGTCTCCGGAGTAATCGATACCGGCCCCACCATCACCATCTATGTAGTTACCACCGCCGAGCGGCAACTCCACGCTAAGGTTCTGGTGCGCCGAATCCCCGCCATTGGCGGTGTATGAGGAGACAGCCGCGCCATGGCAGTAAGTACATTCGGTGTAGTCGGAGTCGTTGTTTGTGTGCGCCGGGTGACTTCTCTCTGTGGAGCCTGTCGGCACTGCATCGCCGCTACCCGAACCATGACAGTCGCCACAACTTATTGATGCTGTGAAAACAGGCGTCAATTTACCGTTGTGGCACATAACATTTGAGCACTGGAAGTTGATATCGTCGTAAGAGACAGTACCCGCTTCGTAATTGTACGCAGTGTCAAGGCCGGGCTTGTCAAGAACTGTATCTGCGTGTTTCAAATTGTTGCCGTAGGTTCCGTTTGTACCTGCGGCATCGTAATGACATGCGCTACAACTTATTCCCGGAATGTTTGAAGTCACATGGGAGGTGTGAGCGCTCGCGTAACTTCCCGTTATCGGGCTCGCCTTCTCGGTCTCTCCGCCGGCAGCTGCCGAGTCACCGTGACAGGTACCGCAATCACCGGTGGCCGCGTCTCCCCAATCAGGAATGTTTGCATCATTTCCGCCATACGTAAAGTCGCCATGACAGTAAACATTCTGACAGGTGGTGTATGTGCCCGCAGCGCCCATCTTCACTGATGTATCCGCGATATTAAGAACTGCGTCTGCATCAGCTTCCTGCGGCAGGTTAGCCGTCGAGAGTTCAATGACGCCGTTCTCATGGCTCACCGTGTACCCGCTTGTGTCGTGACAAGTGAGACAAGCCAGGTTGTAGCCACCGTCCGAGGTCTCATCAACATGTACATTGTGAGCATTTGGCAGATCATCGGTTGTGTAAGCAACAACACCATCTGTGTGGCAGTAGGAACAATCCACAGAGGGAGATACTGCATACCAGTCAGTATCAGGCATAGCGTTATTGTAGTGGCACAGAACAGTACAATCTACATTCCCGCCGCTTTGTGTATAAGCACCCAATGCGTCTGAGTTACCGAGGATATCCTTAAAGCTGCCAAGCTCGGCCGGCGCTACCTCGCCTCCGCTATGACCTCCGCCCGGATGGCAGTAGGCGCAAGCATTCGTCTGGAGAGTATTTGCAGTCGGCTGCTCAAGAAGGTCAGCCGCGCTCAAGTACCCCATAGCCACAGCAATAGCATCCATGTGGTTGAGGTGCTTGCCTGCGTCGTTTTCAGGTACTGCCGTGTAATCGTCAGGCCAGTAGTTTTTAGAGAAGGTGCCATTAGTACCACCGCCATGACAGTTACTGCACTCTGCGCCGAAGTCTTTGCCGTGGTCGTGGCAGACTGTGCACCTTGTGCCATCCGCGCTGTTGTGGCTCGCAAGTGCGGTGTAGGTGCTCTGG
>PKTT01000049.1 GCA_002869015.1 Deltaproteobacteria bacterium | reverse complement strand
GTTAACTTCGCCGGATAATGGGGAATCAACGATGATAAAACTGACTGTCAACGGGATTGAGATCGAGGCCGAAGTAGGCGCGACGATCCTTGAAGCCGCCAAGGGCGCAGGGATAGATATCCCAACGCTCTGCTGGCTCGGCAAGCTGAGCCCCATAGGCTCCTGCCGCATGTGCGTGGTCGAGGTTGAGGGGCTCAGAAAGCCCGTCAGCGCTTGCGATACCTTTGCTGCTGAAGGGATGGTGGTGACCACCGAGTCCGATGAGCTCAGCCAGATGCGTAAGGACGCGCTGGCGCTAATGCTCGTCAACCACCCACTCGATTGCCCGGTTTGTGACAAGGGTGGAGAGTGTGACCTTCAGGATATGGTCTGGAAGTTCGGGGTAACCTCCCAGCCCTTCGGCAAGGTCGAGGTGGAGAGAAAAGCGCCGCCCACATACGTATCCTCCTTCATAAAGCAGTGGCCTGACCGCTGCGTGCTTTGCGGGCGCTGCGTAAGGGCCTGTAAAGAGGTTAAGGGAATCGGCTGCATCGAGATCAAGGACAACGGCTTTGAGTCCTATATCGGACAGGTCGAAGGCGTCGAGTGCGTTAACTGCGGCGAATGCCTCTCTGTTTGCCCGGTGGGCGCGCTCACCGATGGCGTGAAGCAGGATAAGTCCAGAGTTTGGCAGGCGAAGCGTACCCGCACAACTTGCGGCTACTGCGGCGTTGGCTGCCAGTTCGAGTTCAACGTATCCGATAACCGCATAATGCGCGTTACTACAACTAACTTCGAGCAGGAACCGAATTTCGGCTCCCTCTGCGTAAAGGGCCGCTTCGGCTGGGAGTTCATCGGCCACAATGACCGTCTCACGACTCCCCTAGTACGTAAAGATGGCGAGCTGGTGCCTGCCACGTGGAACGAGGCGATCACCTTCGCTGCCAAAAAGCTCCGCGAAATAAAGCAAGCCCACGGGGCAGATGCAATCGGCGGCTTCAGCTCGGCGCGCTGCACCAACGAGGATAACTACCTTTTTCAGAAGTTCTTACGCGCGGGGGTCGGTACAAACAACGTAGACCACTGCGCACGGCTCTGACACAGCGCCACCGTGGCCGGTCTGGCCACAAGCTTTGGTTCTGGAGCGATGACCAACTCACTAGTCGACCTTGCGGAGGAGACGGAGTGCTACCTGATCATCGGCTCAAACACCACCGAGAACCACCCCATCATTGGTGACCATGTAAAACGCGCGGTAACGCAGCGCGGCGCGAAGTTGATAGTTATCGATCCGCGCCGGATACCCGTAGCCGAGTACGCCAACGTCTATATGCAGGTGCCTCCGGGGTACAACATCCCCGTAATCGCTGCAATGATGAATGTTATCGTAGCAGAGAACCTTGAGGCTGGAGAATATATCGCCGAGCGCACCGAGAACTTTGATGAGTTCAAGGCTAGCCTTTCCGACCTTACCCCCGAGAAGGTCTCTGAGATGACAGGCATCCCCGCCGCAGACATCATAGAGGCCGCGCGAATCTACGCCACCTCGGCACCGGCCGCGATCCTCTATGCTATGGGAATAACCCAGCATACACAGGGTACGGATGCGGTGAAGAGCCTAGCAAATCTGGCGATGCTCTGCGGGAATGTCGGCATACCCGGCGGCGGCGTCAACCCGCTGCGCGGCCAGAATAACGTCCAGGGCGCATGCGACATGGGCGGGCTCCCCAACGTCTACACCGGCTATCAGAAGGTGGACGATGAGGCTGTTCAGGCCAAGTTTAAGGATGCATGGGGCGCAACCCTCTCCGGCAAGGTCGGTATGAAGCTTACCGAGATGGGGCAGGGGCTTGGGGATACCATTAAAGCGCTCTACGTTATGGGTGAAAACCCGATGATCACCGACCCCGACCTCCGCCATCTGGAGAAGGGTTTTGATGCGCTGGATCTGCTTATCGTTCAGGATATCTTCCTCACGGAGACGGCGATGAAGGCTGACGTAGTCTTCCCGGCGGTGGCTTTTGCCGAGAAGGATGGAACTTTCACCAACACCGAGCGCCGAGTACAGCGTGTGCGTAAGGTGGTGGATGCTCCCGGAGAGGCTAAGTCGGATACCGAGATACTTTGCGCCCTCTCTAAAGCGTTCGGGTACAACCTTGGCTCATCGGAGCCGGAGAAGATTTTTAGCGAAATCGCCTCCGTTACTCCCAGCTACGGCGGTATGGATTACGCCCGCATTGATGCCAAGGGGCTCCAATGGCCCTGCCCCGATAAGGACCACGAGGGAACACCGGTGCTGCATGTCGGTCAGTTTGCGCGGGGCAAGGGGGCTTTCGCCTCTGTCTCCTTCAACATGCCCGCAGAGAGCGCCGATGCTGAATACCCCTACATCCTCACCACCGGCCGCGAGCATGCACATTACCATTCAGGCTCAATGACACGCCGCTCTGAGCGCCTCTCCAAGGTCTTCCCGGAGGGCTTCATGGAGATAAGCGCCATTGACGCTGACAAGCTCGGCGTGGCGACTGGAGATACGGTCAAGGTGGCCTCCAGAAGAGGTGAGCTGACCACAAAAGTACGCGTGGTCGGAACGATCTCAGAGGGCACCGTGTTTATGAGTTTTCACTACTGCGAATCGCCGGTGAATGTTCTCACCAATACGGCGAGTTGCCCCACGGCGAAGATACCGGAGTACAAGGTAACCGCCGTGTCCATCAGCAAGGTTTAAGGGAGTGTGACGATGGATTTCGTCATCGAGAGCATTATCAAGGTGGTCGTGGTCTTCGTGGTGGTGCTTTTAAGCGTCGCCTACTCCACGCTGCTTGAGCGTAAACTCCTCGGCTGGATTCAGCAGCGCCACGGGCCCAACCGCGTTGGCCCCTGGGGGCTTCTGCAGCCGCTCGCCGACGGTCTAAAGTTCTTCTTCAAGGAGGACGTGGTGCCGGGTAATGTGGACAAGCTTGTCTACATAATAGCTCCGGTCATCTCCTTGGTGCCCGCGCTGCTTATAGTGGCGGTTATCCCCTTCGGGGCTCCGATAACGGTCTTCGGGCGTGAAGTTACGATGCAGATCACCGACATGAATATGGCGCTGCTCTACATCATCGGGCTCTCCGGTGTAGGTGCATACGGTGGCATGCTAGGCGGCTGGGCGTCCAACAATCGCTTTGGTCTGCTCGGCTCAATGCGCTCGGCAGCCCAGGGGATCAGCTATGAGCTTGGTATGGGTCTTACGCTGGTCTCAATAATCCTGCTCACCGGGACGATGTCGCTTGCCGAGATAGTCGCCTACCAGCAGGATGGTTGGCTGCTCTGGAAACAGCCGGTAGCCTTCGTTCTCTTCATAATATGCGGCCTCGCAGAGATAAACCGCGCGCCCTTCGACATGCCCGAAGCGGAGTCGGAGCTGGCTTGCGGCTTTAACATCGAATATTCATCGATGAAGTTCGCGCTCTTCTTCATGGCAGAGTATGCGCACACCATATCGCTAGCCGCTATAATCACCTGCCTCTTCCTGGGTGGCTGGAACCTCTTCGGTCTTGAGGCCTACGTGCCCCCCGTGCTCATCTTCCTGGGCAAGGTTTTCTGCCTTATTTTCTTCTTTATCTGGGAGCGAGGCACCTTCCCGAGGCTCCGGTACGACCAGATAATGAACCTCGGCTGGAAGTGGCTTATGCCTATTGCAATTTTGAACCTGATTGTGACGGCTGGCGTCGTCATCGCGATGAGCTAAAGGAGAGCGTTAATGAACACGATAATCAAGACGCTTGTCCCGCTCCTTAAGGGCCTCGCGAAAACATTCTCCTACATCTTCAAAAAGCCGGTTACCTATCAGTACCCGGAGAAGAAGAGGGAGGTCAGCGAGCGCTGGCGCGGTCTCCATAGGCTAAAGACTGAAAATGGCAAACTAAAGTGCGTCGCCTGCGGTCTTTGCGAGGCGGTTTGCCCTGCTGACGTTATAAAGGTCGAGCGCCGTGAAACGCCGGATGGGCGCTCATTTCCCGTGAAGTTCGATGTCACCGTAACGAGGTGTATCTTCTGCGGCTACTGCCAGGAGGCGTGCCCTAAGGACGCTATCGAGCTTACCCGTAACTACGAGTTCTGCGATTACACTCGCGAGGACTTCGATCTTAGCCGCGATATGCTGGCGAAAATTGGAGAGTAAGCGATGACT
>PKTT01000042.1 GCA_002869015.1 Deltaproteobacteria bacterium | reverse complement strand
ACATGTTTGGGCCGGTAATCACCAGCAGCCTGTTAGCTTCCTCATCGAATTTAACATCGTTAGGCACAAAGCGTTCGCCATCGGCGAGTTCCTCGACCATCGGGTGGCGCCCACCTATTATTGAGAGTTCATAGCCGTCATGCAGTGTCGGGCGCACGAAACGCTTTGCCACCGCTACGGCGGCAAGGGCGGCAAGGATATCGAGGGTTGAAACTGCATCGGCGGTTTCCCTTAGGGCATCAAGATAACCTGCTGCGGCCTCTCTCACCTCTAGGAAAAGCTCATATTCAAGCTTTGCAGCCCGCTCCTCTGCGCCAAGAACTTTTGCCTCCATCTCTTTAAGCTCAGGAGTAATGTAGCGCTCGGCGTTCGCGAGGGTCTGCCTTCGGTCATACTCCTCCGGCACAGCTGCGGCCTTCGCCCTGCTCACCTCAATGTAGTAACCGAATACTTTGTTGAAGCCTATCTTAAGGGTCGAAATTCCCGTGCGCTCCCGCTCTTTGGCTTGCAGCGATGATATCCAGCTTTTGCCTCCATGCTGAATTTCACGCAACTCATCAACCTTCTCGCTGTAGCCATCCTTTATTATCCCCCCTTCGGTAAGGGAGGGCGGGGGAGAGGCAGCTATGGCGCGCTCAAGTAGGGTGCAGAGCGCAGGCAGGTGGTCAAGCCCCGACGCCACCTCTTTAAGCAGTGGCGCGTCGGTTTCCCCTGAGATGGCGGACACCTCGGGCAAAAGCATAAGCGAATCTTTGAGCAAGAGAAGGTCACGGGCGTTGGCGTTGCCGATAGCAATCCTGGCAGCGAGCCTCTCGATATCCCCAACTCCGCGAAGCCTCTCTACTACGGACTTACGCAAACTTCCACGGTTAACCAGCTCGGAGACAGCATCAAGCCGCCGGTTTATCTCACCCACGTCCATCAAGGGAAAGGTCACCCAGCGCCTTAACTTGCGTCCACCCATGGCGGTGCGGGTTCTGTCAATAACCGAGAGGAGGGTCCCACGTTTTTGTTGGCCGGAGAGGGTGACAAAGAGTTCAAGGTTTTTCTTTGTCGTCTCCCCAAGGAACATCGCATCGCCAAAGAGGTGTCGGCTAATTGGCCTGACCCCGCCCAGCGCAGCCTTATGCCGTGAGCCGACGTAAGCCAGCAGTATTCCAGCCGCACGAACTCCCCCGGGAGAGTCATCAAGCCCGAATCCGCCTAGGTCCCCAACTCCGTAGTGCTCCAGGATGCGCGCTTTTGCCTTGGCAGGTTCAGCCCATTTATCGGGAACGGGAGTTATCGGGGTGTGGGGTGGTGCCCAGGCGGGCCTTACTGTCGCCACGCTCTCAAGGAGAAGTATTTCATGGGGCTCGATTCGAGAAATTTCTTCTGACAAGGCATTAACGTTTGGCGCTTCACCAACTCTGAATTCACCTGTGGTTACGTCGAAGTAGGCGAACCCGAAACGGCCGTTACCCTCCTCAACTGTCGTAAAGAGGTAACGAGGAGCTTTGGCGTCAACCATTTCAAGGTCGGTTACAAGGCCGGGGGTTACGACCTGTATGACCTCTCGCTTTACCAACTTTTTCCCGCCCGGGGGCTCCACCTGCTCGCAGATGGCAACCTTATAGCCCTCATTTACCAGCCTGGCTATGTAACCGCGCGCGCTATGGTGAGGGACGCCGCACATCGGCACCCCGTCTTCGCCCTTGTCTCTACTGGTAAGCGTTATTTCAAGGAGCTCGGAGGCAACCACGGCATCCTCGAAGAACATCTCGTAGAAGTCTCCGAGCCGAAAGAAAAGTATACAGTCCGGGTGCTCCTCTTTCAGCTCAAGGTATTGGCGCATCATAGGCGTGACGCGCGCGGGAGTTTCTACCTTGGCAGGTTCATTCTCAGACATAAAGAGGCGGCCCTATAGCAAGGGCTCTTCATCTGTGCTGTCAATAAGAGCAGCGCTCTTTTTAACTGATTTTTCATCGTCCGTGGCACCACCCTCAAGGGAGAGGGGCTCATTCTCCACACCCCCAGGAAGGAGAATTGCTTTTTCATCTCCATCGCTCTCGGGTATGCCAGCGCGGTGGCGCTCCTCGGTTAGGCTAGAGACCTTTTCCCGCTCTTTAGTTAGCTCCGCTTCCAGCGTTTTTATCTTCCTATTAAGGGAGCGGTTCTCGGCCTTCCGTGCTATCCGTTCATAGATTCCATGGAGGCCCGCATACATCAACCCGATGAGAAATGCAGCCAGAAAGAGAAAAAAAACTGGGAAGGGAGGCGCCTCATATTTTAGTCCACCGATGAAGAGGTCAAATGTGAATTGGACCTCCTGACTTAGCGGTCCGGTATTCTCAAATGCGAATAGAACCGTAGCGCCAATTATCAGGGCTATAAAAATTTTTCGCAAAAAAGCAGCCATCCCTCATCCTCCGGGGGTCTTTACTTCTCGTTTAAACGCTCTTTTATGGCGGCGTAAGTTCTCTCAAGATGCTCTGGAATCACCTTCACATCCGCGAGCACCGGCATCAGGTTCACGTCCCCCTGCCACCTAGGGACTACATGCAGGTGTATATGGTCAACTATCCCGGCGCCTGCGGCCGCTCCGAGGTTGAACCCTACGTTATAACCGTCTGGTAAGTATAATCCGTCCACCGCGCCTTTTGCAGCAACCAAAAGGCTGTGCATCTCGGTTAGCTCCTCAGGGGTCAGCTCCTCTATGCAGCCTATGTGCCTTTTGGGAATGACCATCATGTGCGCAGTATTGTATGGAAAGCGATTCATTATGACCAGCGCTCGCTCGCCCTCCTTAACCACAAGGCTCTCCGGGTCATCAACTTTTTTTGCGGCGAGGCAAAAAACACAACCTTTATCGCCCTTCCGCCCTACATACTCGGTGCGCCAAGGTGCCCAGAGATTTCCGCTCATTTTCCCAGCTCCAAAATGTAAGCCTCTGCTTCACCCTCAGCCACATCGATTATTGCCACTGAGCGGCTCGGCGCGTAGCGCTTATCGAAAGCGCTACCCGGATTGACGAATAGCGTCCCCTCCACACGTTCAATCAGAGGGAGGTGACTATGCCCGAAGATTACCACGTCGGGCAATTTAGCGAAGTGCCCTTTGACCGAAGATAAGATATCGGAGGGCGCACCCCACCCGTGGATCACCCCAAACAAAAGCCCACCTGCTTCAAAGCTGACCTCGCGAGGCAGCACGGATGAAATCGCTACTGGGTCCATGTTGCCCGCTACACCATAGTATGGCCGCCTGTCCATGAACTCCAGATATTCCATAATACCTGCCCCAACGTGGTCACCAGCGTGGACTATTATATCAGCTTCTCCCAGCTCTTCATTCAAGAGACTTTTGAAAGCCGGGGTTACGCCCGCCAGGTGAGTATCGGAGAGAACCCCTATCTTCAAAAGAGCTTCCTTGAATCAAGCAGGAGGGTGACCGGACCATCATTGACAAGCTCAACCTCCATCTCCTCCCTGAAGCGGCCCGTCTCTACGGCTAGTCCCTTATCCTTAAGCCCCTCCACAACAGCGATGTTAAGCTCCTCAGCTCGATCCATCGGGCCGGATTTTATAAAGGAGGGGCGGCGGCCCTTTCGGCAATCGCCAAGCAAGGTGAACTGGCTCACCACAAGCACTTCACCTCCCACATCTTCGAGGGGCAAATTCATCTTACCCTCTCCATCCTCAAAAGCCCTCAGCCCCGCGGTCTTCTCAACAATATAGGCGACATCTTCAGCGGTGTCCCCCTCCTCCGCCCCTACCAGCAGGAGGAAGCCCCTCTTAATGGCGCCTACCTCCTCACCGGCAATCTTAACCCTTGCCCTGCTGACACGTTGAACCACCCCTCTCACTTCTCCGCCTCCGCAAGCTGTGCCGGAAGCTTAACCTCGGCAAGTTCGGCGAGGAGAATTTTAGCTGCGGAGTTGAAGTCCTCCTTGTGCTCTTTGTCAACGGGAGGGCCAGGCTTATATTTGTGCCTCAGTGGGTTAACCCATTTGCCATTTTGCTTCAGACGGTAATCCAAGTGGGGCCCTGTAGCGCGGCCAGTGGATCCTACATACCCTATGGTCTGCCCCTGGTCCACTTTCCTGCCGGTCTTTATCCCTTTGGCGAAGCGCGACAGATGTAGATAGAAGGTCTCATATCCCCTCGCGTGGCGAAGGGTTATCATCTTGCCGTTGGGGCCCTTACGGCCGGCAAAGGTAACCGTACCATCGGCAACAGCCCATACCGGGGTACCCACTGATGCGGCATAGTCCACGCCCATGTGGGGCTGAACCTTTTTAGTTACGGGATGTTTGCGGTTATAGCTGAATTTAGAAGAGATGCGGGAGAACTTAAGGGGGGAGCGTAAGAATGACTTCCGTACGTTGTTTCCATCAATATCATAGTAGCCTTTAGACTTTTCCGCCGCATAGTAAAAGGCGTAATGGGTCTCCTCGCTATCTTTATAGCTTGCCGCTATTATCCTGCCGTTTCCTACAAATATATCATCTGCATAGAGCTTCTCATAGATAACCCTGAATTCGTCGCCTGGCTGGGATTCATGGGCAAAGTCTATGTCCCACCCGAAGAGCTCTACAAAAGCCATAATCAAATCGGCATCAGCGCCATTTCTTATAAATGATTCCCAAAGGGAACCAGCCAGTACGCCATCAGTGCGAGCCCTTTGGTGGGTTACCTCTACCTCGACCTCCTCACATTTCCATCCATCCTCAGTGAGGTCGGCGCGATACTTCTCCACCGGAGAACGGGAATATTCAAATGAGAGGAGCTCCCCATTGGGGTCTGTCGTTATCGCGTAGCGGTCACCGGGGCGCATGGTGCGCGGGTCAAGCACCGGGGTCAGGGCACGGGCGAAGTTGAAGATGGCTGTGTTTTCAACCCCCTCTTTACGGAGTATAGAGTCGAGGGTCTCATGACTTTTCAGTTCACCCTCAGTGTATACAAGGCCGAGAAGCTCCCTCGACTCCTGGGTCAGCTTTTGGGTGAAAGCCTCACCTGTAGGTAGCGCCATCGGCTCGCTGGCCAGGAAAAGTTTTTCTCTAGCGGCATCGTCAAAAACCGGCACCGGAGTGGAGAAAAGCCTATCCGGCCGCCCCACAGCGGCGACCACTGCGGCAAGTGCGACGAGGTGAAATATTATCCTACGTTTCTTCATCTATCTTCCAATTTAGCGTGGGGGAATCCCCTGCCTGTAAAAAATCGTATCAATGTTAGCCGATGGCAGCCCTCAGGTTCAACCTCGACGCTAACCAATTGCTTTAGGTTTACCAGCCCCGGGGGCCACCCTGACTGTACGCTCTCCGCTCACGTGAACACGGCCGGGCCCGCCGCCCTTTACTTTTCGCACTCGCTGCGCCTCAACGACCATTACCTCTACGTATGATTCATTTGAAAGTTTTGAGTTTTGAGCCGCTACCCCCGCTGCCTCGATAAGCGTCCGCTCCGGCACCCGCCCATCCCTGCCGGGCTTTTTCAAGAGGACATGCGCGCCTGCACCATCACGTGCATGTAGCCACAGGTCCCACCCCTTTGCTTCTTTAAGGAGCCTATCGTTTTCCTTGCTGTTTCGCCCCGCGAGGATGAGCCACCCATCAGATGAGCGAAACCTTCGATAAGGTACTTTAATCTTCGCGCCAGGCCGCTTTTCGTAGTTCGTTTCCGGGCTTTCTCCGGCGGCAAGCTCCAAATGAGCCTCAGCGAGGCGGCGCTCGGCAACCTCAATGGCGCGCCTAGTCTTCTTAACACGCTCATATAGCCGTGTAAGATTTTCTCCAGGGGTCAGGCGTTTGTCCAGTTGGAGCAATATGGTACTCTCTGGATCATCGGGGTCGGGCAAAGCAATCTCACCATCGCCACGTTTCAGGGTGTGGAGAAGCTGGGCAAGGGCATCCGCCTGCCGTTTTAACTTATCAGGCTCTTTAAGGCCCGCCAGATCAGCCTCTATATTGGCAATCCTGCGGCGCAATTTTTTCTCCCAGCGTTTGCGCCTTTTGCCCCCCTCTTCTGCCTCCTGCCGCTCTACTTCAACTGAGCCACCATGGAGCCAATCCCCCGCTACCTCAAGAGCATTGAGAGGGTGCTGCTCTCCTCCTGGCAGCAATTTCAGCTCACCCCTCTTCACCTCCAACTTACCGCCTTCTTGATAAATCCTTATAAGCTCTCCGATGGCGTACTCAGCAGAACGCGCCTCACAAAGCCCCAAAAACCATTCTCGCATTTCGGGCGGCAGTCCAACCAGCCACGCTGGGAGCTCAGCGTAATCCTTAAGCCATCTTTCAATATTCTCTATTGCAGACGCTGGGGTTTCCATGCCCGCTGGAATCGGCGGCGGCGACCAAATTTGCGAAGGCACCAGCTTTCGCCCATCATCGGAGGGTTCCCAGTGGTCGGAGCTCCTCATAATCCCTTCACTGTCCAATGCCAAAAGTATTGGCGTGCGCTTTACCGCCTCTAGGACCAGTGAGAGCTTTTTAGAGCGGCTGCTGAAATTAAATATGGCAACACGTTGAAATGGTACAGTTTGGATTTGCTCTAGCCTCCCTCCCTCTAGATGGGCGCGGAGGTAGGCCAGCAGGCGCTTCGGATTTTTTGGTGACGGAGGGCGCGCCTTTATAACTCCAAAGCCCGGAGCATCTTTATCGGCGCTGACCATAAGCAGGTGCGTAGCTGCGATTCCCCGAATACGGAGGGTTAACCGACCCCTCTCATCCTGCCAAATCCGCTGGACCCAGCCGCCCGATAGCACCTCACACCCTGCACGGGCAAGGTGCGTTAGCGTAAGCGCGTCCAACCTTCTCCTACCATCCGGGAAGTACGTACTGCGCCGGATAAGCGGTAAAAGCCGATGCCGCCTCGCTTACCGAGTCAGCATCCTCTCCGAAGAGCAGCGGCATCAGGACACCCTTTTTGGGCTTCCATTGTTCGATTTCAGGCGAGGAACCAAGGCCGCCCAAAGTTCCTGCAAGGCCTATGGCGTCATGAAAGCTCCCCAATTTATCCACCAAGCCGGCATTCAGCGCCTGCCTGCCAGAATATATCCTTCCATCGGCAAGCTCCAGCACCCTATCCTTCTCCATTCCACGCCCTAAAGCTACAGCCTCTACAAACTGATCGAAGAGGTCATCAACCACACCTTGCATTAGACGCCTATCTTCGTCGGTCATCTCTCTTAGGGGCGAACCCGAATCCTTGTAGGGGCCCGACTTCACCGTACGGGATCTAAAGCCCAACTTGTCCAGAAGAACTTCATACTCCTGGAACTGCATGATAACGCCGATGGAACCGGTTATCGTGCCCGGATCGGCTACTATCGAGGTCGCTGGCGCGCTAAGGTAATACCCGCCGGATGCCGCCACCGCTCCGAAAGATGCAACAACCGGCTTTGCTGCCGCGACCCTCATTACCTCGTCATGTATCTCCTGTGACGGCGCGACCATACCTCCGGGGCTGACTACCCTGACCACAACTGCCTTAACCGACTGGTCTCTACGGAAATACTCCAAAGCCTCTACTGCTTTTTCGGCCTCTCCAATGAAACCGGAGATTTTAACAACCCCTATGCGGTCACCAAGGACAATCTCTTCTGAATCGAAGAGATTTCCCAGAAGCGCGAAAAAACCAAAAATAGCTAGTATGTAGAGGGCAAACTTAAATATTTTTTTCATATCGCCACTCCGGGAGAGATAAAAAAACCGGGACCATAATGGTCCCGGTTTCTATTTTAACGCGTGAAGTGAGGTTAAAGAAGGATTATTACTCCTCCTCGCTCCCCTCTGCATCGGCTTCGGCAGCCTCATCCTCGGAGGAGGAAACAGCGGCTTTCGCCTGAGCCTGCATAAGCATGTCGCCAAGGGTGGCCTTCGAGCTTGCCGCCATGTCCTTCTTGACAGCGTCGATTGCCATCTTCTCTTCGCGGACCGCAGCATTCTCAATCGCCTTCATGGAGAGGCTTATCTTGCGCTCCTCCTGATCGATGGCGAGGACCTCAGCCTGTATGAGCTGACCTGCCTGAACCTTATCGGTTAAATCGTCAGCACGGTTTGAAGAGACCTCCGTCACATGGACGAGGCCCTCGATGCCGGGCTCAAGCTCAACGAAGATGCCGAAATCGGCTATGTTGGTTATCTTGCCCTCGACCACTGAACCGACGAGGTACTTGGAAGCAATGCTATTCCAGGGATCGGGCTCAAGCTGCTTGATGCCAAGGCTGAAACGCTCCTGCTCCTTGTCTATCTTTAGCACCACGGCCTCAACCTCGTCGCCGACGTTGAAGATACCGGCGGGGTGGGTTATGCGCTTGGTCCAGGAGATATCGGAAACGTGTATGAGGCCGTCGATTCCATCCTCTACGCCGAGGAAGATACCGAAGTCGGTGATGTTGCGAATCTGGCCGCGAACGACTGTGCCAACGGGGTAACGCTCTTCGAGCAGATCCCAGGGGTTGGGCTCGCACTGCTTCATACCAAGGGAGATGCGCTTGCGCTCGGTGTCTAGGTTGAGGACCATTACCTCCACCTCATCGCCGATGTTGACACGCTCGCTGGGGTGGGTAACGCGCTTGGTCCAGGACATCTCTGAGATGTGGACAAGGCCCTCGATACCCTTCTGTAGCTCGACGAAGCAACCGTAATCGGTGATTGATACGACCTTACCCTTGACCTTGGTGCCAATAGCGTACTTCTCTTCGGCATCCTGCCAGGGGTCGGGCTCAAGCTGCTTGTAGCCAAGGCTGACGCGCTCGCGCTCCGGGTCGTAAGAGAGCACTTTGACGGTGATCTCATCGCCAATCTGTAGCATCTCGGAGGGATGATTGACCCGGCCCCAGCTCATGTCGGTGACATGGAGCAGGCCGTCAATACCGCCGAGGTCAATAAACGCACCGTAATCGGTGATGTTCTTGACGATACCCTGTAGCACCGCGCCCTCTGCGAGACGGTCGAGGGTGTCCTTTCTCATCGACTCGCGTTCCTTCTCAAGGATTACGCGGCGAGAGAGTACGATGTTGCCACGGCGGCGATTGAATTTGATAATTTTGAAGTCATAGGACTCGCCGATAAGCTTTTCAAGCTGGCGAACCGGACGGAGTGCAACCTGACTGCCGGGGAGAAAAGCGCGTACCCCGATGTCCACGGAGAGGCCACCCTTGATACGTGCGACGATGCGACCCTGAACGGTCTCGTCGTTCTCAGCGGCCTGGCTGATGCGATCCCAGACCCTAATCTTGTCCGCTTTATCCTTGGAGAGGACAACCATTCCATCCTCATTCTCAAGGCGCTCCACGAGAACTTCCACCTGGTCGCCCTCTTTGACGGCGATTTTGCCTTCACCGTCACGGAACTCGGAGAGGGATACCAGACCCTCGGATTTATATCCGATGTCAACTACCGCGTGGTCGGAAAGGAGCTTTATCACCGTTCCGTTAGCGACTTTTCCCTCTTCGGTTACTACTTCGCTCTCTTCGAGCATTTTGCCGAAGTCCATCTCTTCTTCGGGCAGATTGTTAACGTTCTGTTCCATTGGCTTTTAAGCCCTCCTTAGGGTGAATTCGTCGAAAATCCCTATAGATTTCCGCCGTTGAAGGGCGGGAAGATACCACACCCTCCAAAGCCGCACAACGAAAAACACGGGTTTCACCCGCAATGACGAAGATTTTTAACCTTCACGCTCTCTGACGAGGGCTGCTATAGCTTCTACCACCGCCTCGGCGTTGAGGGCTCCGGAGTCGATCATCACGGCGTCTTCTGCTGGCTTTAGGGGGGCGAGGGCGCGGGTAGAGTCGTTATGGTCACGCTCTTTTATATCCGCTAGTATTGCCTCGTAATCAGGGGAATCCCCATTCATGGCGAGTTCGTCAGTGCGCCTTCTGGCACGTGTTTCGGGAGATGTTTTAAGGAATATTTTGAGGAAGGCGTCATTGAAGACAACTGTTCCCATGTCACGGCCTTCCGCAATGGTTGGAGTGCTAGCCCCAATCTCTCGTTGAAAACGAGCCATTGCCTCTCTTACAGGGCGCCTCGCTGATACTTTAGAGGCCAAAGCGCTGACATAATGCTCCCGGATCTTCTCCGAGACATCCTCCCCGTCAAGGAGGACTCGCGCTCCCGCATCTGAATTTTTGAAGGTGATGGTTGTCTCTGTTAAAAGCTCTTCCAGGCGCTTATCGTCATCAAGTGAAATTCCGCTGAGGTGGGCCTTCAGCCCCACGGCGCGATACATGGCGCCCGTGTCAAGGCAGCTCCAGCCAAGCTTTTTAGCAAGGAGCCTCGCCGTAGTTGATTTCCCGGCTCCTGATGGACCATCGATAGTAACAACCTTCAATTTCCCCATAATCAACTCTCCGCTTCCTCTTCAAAGGTTTCAAGAAGAGAGTATAACCGATCCCACACCTCGTCGCGGCCAAGCCCCTCTTTGGAGGAGGTAACCACAATAGGCCCCTTTACCCCAAGAGCCTTTGCGATTTCCGAGGCCCTTTTCAGGCGGTGTCCGCGCGCGACCTTATCAGCCTTGGTTATGACAGGCAAAAGGCGCTTACCTGCGCTTTCGACCAGGCTGGCGAAATCCTTATCCTCCCCGGTGGGGTCACGTCTTATGTCTAGCAGTTGGACTACGCATGCAATATGACGAGAGTTCTCAATGAATCCAGTCAGATTTTCAGTCCAACTCTTAACCACCCCCTTTGGGGCTTTGGCGAAACCATAGCCTGGGACATCAACGAGCACTATGGCCCCATCTACATCAAAGAAGTTAAGCAGCTGGGTTCTACCAGGCGTAGAGGAGGTCCTCGCGAGCCCCTTTCGCCTCAAAATCATATTGATGAAGGAGGACTTGCCGACATTCGATCTTCCCCCGACGACCAGAAGGGGCTTGCCGAAATCAGGCACATCACGCCACTTCGGGGAGGAGAGGAGAAACTCCGCTCGTGATGGATTTATTCGCCCGATGCTCATCAGCAACTGCTCCCTTTTCGTGTAAAACTTAAATATGAGGTCAATTTCGTACTGAATATACTGTCACCGTCAGTGAAATAATTAACTTCTGCCTTGACAGAATGGGGTCAAGACAAAAAGAATATGTACGGTTATATGCGCAACTCGGACAATTGACAACATTCTCCGCGCCGGATTACGGGTGGAGCTGTGAGCCGTTGAACCAAGCCGGTGGTCTGTATACTTCATGATATACCCCGGCATCAACCCGTTTGAACTTGCATTTGCCTGGGGAGGAAAAACGGCGTAACTAGCCGTAAGCGTTTGCTTTTCAGAGCTACCCCAGGGCAACGGCTTTGGGGTTGCCTCTACCAAAGGAGTTGTAAGCCCTTGGAATTATGGGGTAACCTAAAGGACTTCAGCCTTCCGGACGTCATACAGCTTGTCGGTTTTGGCCGCAAGTCGGGCGTTCTTGGCGTGGAGCATAATGGCTCCACCGCGAAGCTCTTCTTCATGGAGGGCAATGTGGTGCATGCCGAGATGAATGACAGGGTTGGCGAAGACGCGGTGTTCATGTTGTTTCGCTTGGGCGAAGGCGAGTTTCGCTTTCAGGCTGAGGCGGCGCCTCCTGAACAGACGATCTTCATGGACCCAACCAACCTCGTCATGGAGGCCGCAAGGCTTCTTGACGAGTCGACACGTGATGACGCCGAAGAGAGCGCTCAAGAGGAAGCTCTTGAGATCGTGGAGGCAGAAGAAGCAGCTGGTGGGTTTGTAGAGGAGGGAGAGGCAATGGAGCTCTCCTTGCCGGATACCTTGCCCGATATTGTTATTGGGGACTCCCCGGGCTATGAAGCCGACAATAGCGCTTTTGAAGTTAACGGCGATAATGATTTTTCATTTCTATCTGAGGAGACGCAGGTCGAAGAACCGGCGGTGGTTAAGTTCACCCCTGATATGGTCAGGGATGAATTAAAGGCCGTGCTGGAAAACAAATTCGGCCGCGAATCCAAACGTCTTTTGCAAGCGGTGGAAAAATGCGGGGATACGGAAAAAGATTTTCAGCAGCTAGTCAAAAGGGTGGAGCGTTTCGTTTCGGCTTTCGTCGATCCGAAATCCGCCTCGAAGATTGGCGAAGAGCTTTTAGAGATAGTTTCAAAGTTGGCCTGACCCTACCTCTGGCGTTGGCGGCCCTACTCTTTTTCACCGCAAACTCTTACGCAATCCCCGTTGAGATCGTCATCCCCGGCGACACCGTATACGACCTCACTTCAGACTATGAAAATAAAAAGCTAGACGAAATTGTAAAGTCCATCACAGACAGCAATGCCCGCGTTGAAAAGGTTTCGATAGATCGCGAAGGCGACGATATTACGTTGACCCTCAAGGTCTGGACCGATGACGGCAAGGTTGATATCCCACTAAAAGGCTCCAAAAGCGATTTTTATAAACTCGCCATGGGCCGCGCCGACGGCAGCCTAATAAAGGGGATGAAAAGCGCCACTTTCATATCCTGCAAAAAGGTAAAAGGTGCCGCACACTACGCCTTGGACTACACCGGCTTCGAGGCCGCAAAGGCAAAGGCTATGGAGAGCCTCAATGCCGAGCTGAAAGCGGCCACCGATGCCGGAGACATCTCAAAAGTTGAGGCGCTGGCGAAAAAGCATAAAGGGACGCCAATTGGCGGCCGGGCCTCTGCGACTGCCAACCAAATGCGCGAAGACAAGGCATTTGAGAAGGCCGAAAAAGCAAATACAACCTCCGCTTATGAAGAGTTTCTGGAAAAATTCCCGAACTCCATGCGCCGCATGAAGGCGCTTGCGGCGATCAAGCAAATTAAAGAGGATGCTCAAAAAGCCAAGGCTGACGCAGCCAAAGCAGCTGAACAGGAAAAGAGGGAAGCGGCTACGGCTAAAAAGCGTGCAGCAGAGGAGAAGGCGCGTGAAGAGATCGCCAATGCATACGCCCGCGCCAAGGAATCAGACAGCATAAAAGCTTACACCGACTTCATTAACAAGTACCCAAAAACGTCGCAAGCGGGTTCCGCAAAGATGCGTGTTGCCGAGCTTGAGGACGACAACTTATTTGAATCGTCAAAGAACTCCGTCGAGGGTCTCACCGGCTACCTTTCCAAATATCCCAAAGGGCGTAATCAGGCTAGGGCTTCAATCCTTTTAAAAGAGCTTAAATCACAGTCCGGAGACTTGCTAAAGGTTGTTAGAATTAAAGGCACCCCCAACCTGGATGGCGACGACTCCGATGCGGTTTGGAAGAAGTCTAAGGTCTTGAGGGTTCCCTTTATGGCTGGTGATGGCGTAAACGTTACCAGCCCTGTGGAGGTAAGGGCAGTCCACAACGGCGAAAAGATTTTCTTCCTGGCGGTGTGGGAAGACAAGACAAGGGATATCATTTACCGCCCATGGGTAAGGAAGGGCAAGCGCTACCGCCCATCTTCGCAGGTAGATGACGCCTTTTCCATTGCATTTCAAATGGATAAGGAAACAAAAGACTCTTGTATGCTAAACGGACAGAATCAAGTCCTCGACGTATGGTTATGGCGCGCCTATTGGTCAGAGATATCCGGGCAAGGTGCGGACAAGGTTCTCCGCGTCTCCAGCCAGCAGCTCCCCGAATCGAACGCTTTCCCCGCCAAAAACGGCTCCGGGCAGCTTTGGGTGCAAAATCAGTTTGACGCCGGGAATCCACCTTGGCGACTATTTGTGCCCATCGCCTCCAAGACCACTGAGGAGTCCGTTCCGAGCTACAAAAAGGGGCTTCCCTCAGGCTCGGCCGGAGACATAATGGCGGCCGCAAAATGGAAGAATGGAGTCTGGACCCTTGAGATGTCCCGCGCCCTTGATACCGGCAACAGCAATGATGACGTAAAGCTGGCTGCCGGAAGAAAGGCACTCTGCGCTTTCGCCGTATACGACCACGCAGAGAAGGCCGACCATGGCTTCACCAAGCGAATAACACTCGAACTCGAAGGAAACTGATCAATGAGCAAACCTGCCGGAGTAGAGCTTCGCCGCTGGTTCACCTACCTTGTGATTCTACTAATCTTCGTTAATATCGCCGCAGTTGGAATAAGCGTCGTTATCAATCGCGCCGTACAAGGGGTTGTGGCCGACTATCAACCCTTTGCGATAAAAGCAGGCGAGATTGAGCAGGATATTACTAGCGTACAGGGCTATATGTACCGTTACCTCTACACCGGCGCAGGGGCAAAAAATCCTGATTTGGCGGATAAACAGCTGGACAAGATCCTGGCCGACATGGACAAGGTGCTCACAAAGATAAATGAAGTTAAAGGTATAGCCCCGGGACAAAACGAGGAGCAAGCGCTGAGCGAGATAGGTACCCGCGCAGAGCAGTACCGGAACGCAATTGAGGGGCTCTCCTATGCATTTGGTGACACCGTCAACTTCAACCTCTTAAAAGAGCTGCTCAACGAGGCTAATAAGTCGGGTGAGCAGGTCATGGATTCCGCTGCAAATCTGGCTAAAGAGGCAACCGCTGAAATTCTCTCCCGAAATTCACGCGTGGCCTGGTTAACCAGCTTTGCAATGTATCTCTTTATCGGCGTTATGCTGGCCTCTGTAGTAGTGCTCCTGGCCCTCAAGCATTGGTGGAAACTCTTTCAGGACGTCATGCTAGGCATTTAATCAAAAAAGCATAAGTCAAAGCACGCTGGTTCAAGTTCAGTTAAACTTCATCTTAAGGAACGATTGCGGCGTTCGGCCCCCTCACGGGGCCGTTCCCGCCATCCTCTTAGGATGAATCTGGAGGTTTCCCATAGAGACAACCTACCTTAAGGGGCAGTTCATAGTGGCAATGCCGCATTTGACCGACCCCAACTTTAATCGCACCGTAGTGTTCATATGCGAACATAACGAGGAGGGCGCCATGGGGCTTGTAATAAACCGCCTGCTCCCCATGACCCTATCGGAAGTTCTAGCTGGACAAGAGCTTGACTACGACTCCTTGCCAGACAGCCGTGTCCATTATGGCGGCCCGGTCCAGCCGGAGGCAGGCTTTCTACTCTACACCTGTGAAGATAGACCTCCATATGTCGAATCGATGCAGGTGACGGACTGCCTATGCCTAGGGACGACAATGAACATTCTGGAGGATATAACCACCGGCGAGGGGCCAGAGCGCTTTATATTTGCCCTTGGTTACGCAGGCTGGGGCGAGGGGCAGCTTGAGGAGGAGCTCAAGCGCAACGACTGGCTGGTCGTACCAGTGGATGAGAGGCTTATATTTAAAGAGCCCTGCGAGAAGCGCTGGGAGGAGGCGATAAAGCTACTCGGTATATCGCCGTCCTCTCTCGGAGAGAGTTTCGGCACCGCTTAATCGTTGCGGTCAATCAGAAGAGGGGACAAGCAGTTTCTGTCCGGGATGTATCACTGATTTTTTCTTCAGCCCATTTGTGGCTAATAGACTGGATAGATTCACAGCATATTTTTTTGCTATCTTGTAGAGGTTGTCACCCTTTTTGACCTTATGGGTTATGAACTCCGGTTCGGGGTTCGCCCCCTCCCAAGCATCAAGTCTAGCTGCAAAGGGCTCCGACCCCGATGTAGGCAACATCAACTTATAGCTACCCTTTGGCAAGTCACTGCCCGTCATCCACGGGTTAAGCTCCGTGAGATATCTGTAGCTGACCCCAGCAGCATCAGCGATCGCAGCGAGTGGCATGGCCCGCCGCTCAACAACAAGTTCGACAGGCACGATGTCGCGGGGCTCATAACATATCGCTCCTTCGAGGTCTATTCCGTAACGCTCCGGTTCCTCGGAAAGCAGCTTTACCGCCATAATCCTGAAGAGATAGCGTTCCGTCTCATTTGAGAGCTTTAGTCCGTAATAATCACTCTCCGACTGGCTCTTCATCGCCCCCATTATTGTGCCCCGCCCTGCATTGTAAGCCGCCAGCGCCAGGGTCCAGCTGGAAAATTCGTCATGGAGCATTTCAAGGTACTCAAGGGCCGCCGAGGTGGACATCTCCCAGTCACGCCTCTGGTCCTCCCCCCTCCTCTGATTTAAACCCATCATCCGACCGGTCTGTCTCATAAACTGCCAAGGCCCGGAGGCTCCGGCGCTGCTCAGAGCATCGGCGCGGAGATTTGACTCAACTACAGAAACATATTTCAGGTCTGTGGGGAGGCCCTCTTTTTCGATATAGGCTTCTACAATGGGAAAGAAACGTGGCATACGCTTTAGCCAGAGGGTCGTTTGCACCGGGTTACCCATTACCACCAGCATCTCAAGCTCAAGGCGCTCCCTTACATCCTCGCGGTTGAGGGGGACCTCTTCCCCGCAAAGGGTAAGCGTCTCAGGCAAAGTCAGTTTAAGCAACCTGCTGACCTCCCCCTCGGCCAAGGCAGTGGTTGACAGGAAAGGCAGCAGTAAAATCGTGAATAGTATAAATAGAAATCGCTTTCGCAAACCGTAACTCCACTTCTTAAGAGAAGCATTTATTTTAAATCTTAACGCCAGGAGCCAATTGCGGCAATATTGAACTCCCCCCTCAGCGGGGTCAGTTACCGAAGATATAAACTCCAAACCAGTTCAGGAGCGAACCATTGGATAAACTCCATGTCATCTTGGTTAACCCACAAATACCCCCCAACACGGGCAACATAGCACGCCTCTGCGGGGCTACTGGAACTACCCTCCATCTCGTTCATCCCCTCGGCTTTGACATCGATGATAAGAGCCTCAGGCGTGCCGGCCTTGATTATTGGGAGCACGTAGAAGTCCTCCACCACGACTCATTCGATGACGCCATCTCAAAAAGTGGCGACGGGCCCATACTCCTCTTTTCGGCCAAAGCTAAAAAGAACTACACCCAGGGAGATTACAAACCAGGGGCAAGGCTTGTCTTTGGGGCAGAGACGACGGGACTTCCAGATGAGGTGAAATCAAGGCACCAGGACGCCATATACCTAATCCCAATCTGGGGCAAAGTGCGCTCACTCAACTTGTCAACCGCCGTTGGTATCGTGGTTTACGAAGGGTACCGGCAATTAGCGGGTTGGTAGCTATCTTCTGAGGTTGGCGTCGAGGCAGACAAGTAGGCCATAGAGGGTTCTGTTGGTAGGAGTTTTCACCCCTAACTCCTCACCATAACGGCATACCACACCGTTTAGCGCCTTTGCCTCAAGTGGTCTTCCCTTTTCAACATCCTGGAGCATTGATGTGCGCAGGTTTGTAAACTGCGCATTTGACTCGATGATCCTATCCGCCAAATCCTGGGGCAACGAAACCCCCAACCCGGCAGCTACTGTCACAGCCTCCGAGATTGCATCTACAACGCATTGCCGGGTATCGGGGTTATCGATTATCTCCCCAACTGTGGAGCGGGTAAGGGCCGAAATGGAGTTAAAAGAGAGATTCCAGCAAAGCTTTTTCCACTGCTCTACGCTTATCTCCTCCGAAACCGCCACCTCAACTTCAGCGTCGGTAAAGAGCGACTCGACCCTCGCAAGCCTTATGGTCCTTCGGCCATCATACTCCCCAATTATTATTCGACCTGCGGCTGAATGTATAACCTCGCCGGGCCGGTCGACACGGGCACCAATATAACAAAGGCCGCCGATAATCCTCTCAGAGCCGATTATCCGCCCAAGCAGCTCCTCATTGTCCACCCCGTTTTGCAATGAGATCACAATAGTCGATTTACCCACCATTGGGGCCATCTGGCGCGCCGCCGCCACCGTGTCGTGGGACTTTACGCAAAAGAGGATCAGGTCACACTCTCCGACAGCTGCCGGGTCATCCGTTGCTCTCACCTCAATATCGAAATCACCTTTAATAGATCGCACCTTAAGGCCATCGTACTTCATGCGCGCCAAGTGCTCTCCCCTTGCCACAAAGACGACATCAGCACCAGCTTTGGCAAGCAGCGCGCCAAAATATGACCCGACCGCGCCGCTCCCCATAATTCCAATTTTCATATCAAACCCACTCCAATCAATTTAAAGATCAAGTGAAACCTCCAGCCCCCCCGGGGCGGCTAGGACTCCGCGCTTATTTGACAACGCTGAAGCCCCAGGGAAGAGGATAGTAGACTGGACAGTAACCCCCGCAGCCACACGGCTACCAGAGCCAAGAACTGCATAGGGCCCTGCCGTCGCGTCCTCTTCCACCACGCCACCTTCAGCTACCCATGACGGGGCGATTACCTCCCCACCCCCATCAGCGCGTTCGGAATGAGTCAGCAGCCTCCCCCCGCAGCCGGGGGGCAATGAGCCCCGATGAAAAAAGTGGATATGCCCCTCCATGAATCGCTCAGGCGTACCTAAATCGCACCACCAATCATCCTCTCCAAGGACTACACCAAATACTTTCGCCCCCCGCGAGACAAGCCTTGTATTCACTTCAGCGTTTATGCAAAAGCTCGTCGCTTCGACCGCTCCTATAACTTCTATACCCTCGGGGGAGAAGAGATGAGCGCCGATAAATTCACAGGGTCTCCCGCCACCCGGCCCTGCGCCGAGGAATTTCACGATGCGCCCATCCGGGCCGACCTCGATTGGAGCCTCCCTCCCCGCCTCTGCCGGAGCAAGGGCAAGCGTTGCAACCGCATCCATCTGAGCGTGGAGTTCAGCCATCCTTTTTAAATCAAGCTCACGAAAAGTATCTCCGTTCAGGAGAAAGAGTTCGCCGCCCACGAACTGTGAGATACACCGCTTAACTCCCCCACCAGTGCCGAGAAGGGTCTCCTCCTCACTCCACCTGAGCGAAAATGAGTCATCAACATAAGGAGCAAGCGCCCCTTTGACCGTATCTCCGAGGTGGTGGAGATTCACCGTTACATCCTCGACCCCCGCCCCACGAAGCGCCTCAAGGGACCACGCGGCGAGAGGTTTCCCGAAAAAAGGCAGCGCGGCCTTAGCCACACTCTCAGTAAAGGGGAGCATTCTCTTGCCGAAGCCCGCCGCAAGTATAAAGCCCTTAGCGCCCTTCACTTATCCTTACCCCATGCGGCTATCGCAGCTATATGCTCACTTTTTGTCTTCACCTTTTTACAACGGGAGCCCTTCACACCCTTTATCCTCTCCTCACACTCAGACCAGGTTGTATGTTCGCGTATATCGCCATGAACCTCACTGAGGTAGATAGGCTTTGCATATTTCTCGTCAGCCTCTTGGCCGGAGGAGGCTATCCAGGAGCCATCCCCCCTCTTCAGCTCTATTTCACCCCCCCTGGCAAAAGTGTTGGCTATTTTATCGCAACGTTCATTCTCCGGGTGGCCTGAGTGCCCGGCTATGTGCCGCCACTCGACGCGATGCCCCTCAACCTCTTTATCCAGAGCTTCCCAGAGGTCGCGGTTTAGAACCTCAGCGCCATCGGACTTTTTCCACCCCCTACGCTTCCAACCGTGAATCCACTTAGTGATGCCGTCGATAAGGTATCGTGAGTCGGTTATGACCACCGCCTCCTCGCCCGGCGAAAGCAACTTTATCCCTTCAAGGGCCGCCCTCATCTCCATTCGATTATTTGTAGTCTCCCGCTCAGCGCCCCCAAATTCCTCGTATTGCCCCCCCCTGAGCAATATTGCACCCCAACCGCCTGGGCCTGGGTTTCCTATACATCCTCCATCGGTGAATATCTTTGTTTTCAAAAAATTCTCCAAGCGGCAGGGTGTTTGTTGACACCCAGCCGCGCTGTAATTACCCTACATGCGGCTGACAAACACATAAAGAGAGGCAATTATGGTTTTCGGACTGTTCTCCAAGAAGAGTAATTTAGAGAAGGCTCTGACGAAAGGGAAAAAACTCGCGGCGCAAGCCAGGTGGAGCGAAGCGCTCACTTGGTTTGAGGAGGCCAGGGAGCATGACCCCGATGGCCCCGAGGCGCGCCACGGCGAGCGCCAATGCCGGGAGCAGCTTGTTAGTTGGAACCTTGAAGAAGCTTCCGACCTAAAGGGCATAGATGATGAAAAAGCCCGCGAGCACGCACTATTGGCGATGGACCTTGCCGGCGAGGAGAAAGACCTTCAAAAAAACGCCAAGGCCCTGCTAAACAAGCTCGGCAACCCAACCCCGAAGAAGCCAGCGGCTCCCGTAGTTGAGGATAAGCCCAAACGCCTCTTCGAGCCGAGCTGTGGCGGCGGGTGCGCCTCCCCCAGCTGTGGTCCAGAGGGGGAGGAGTTTGAAGAGTCCTTTGAAGATGTCTACTTCCTCTACCTTGAATCTATGCCTGAGGATGAGAGGGATTTCTTTGAGGAGATGTCAGCGGATTTTCAGGAAGGCTTCGTGGCGCTACAACAGGGTGAAGCGAAGCTCGCTGAGCAGAAGCTGACTAAAGCCAAAAAGAGCACCCCCCCCTCTCCAGCACTCCACTACACCCTCGGCATTATGGAGGCGACAAAGGGGCGCATTGAAAACGCAGAGCGTGAATTCGCAAAAGCCACGGAGCTGGCGCCAGCCTTCACCAGCGCATATATACAGCGGTGCGCAATCTTAAGGGAGCTAAAGCGCAGCGCCGAGGCTGAAACCCTTCTGAAAAAGTGGAATGAGGACCATCCGGGAGATACAACACAGGCAATTCCGCTTCAGGTTTCCTGTCTCCTGGATCAGGACAAGGTCGATGAAGCGGAGGAGCTGCTCGCGCCTATCTTCTTCGATGAGGGGCGGACAAATATTAATGCTTCAATCCTCTGGGCAAAGATCAAAGAGCAGCAAAACGACGTTGACGGCGCAATCAGAGCCTGGCAGATGGTGACGGCCGCGAGGCCCGACTACATCGACGCCCTGGTACCACTCGGCTTACTGTTGATTCGTCAGGGTGGTCGTTCGGCTGAGGCGGCGGTAAAAGTCTTCAAACAATGCTACCGCGTCGACCCGGAGCATGGCTGGTTCTATCTCCTTCGCATCGCTGAGGCTTATGCGGTGAGGGGGTGGAAAAAGGACGCAGCCGGCATCCTCTCAGATGCTGAACACGAGCTTCCCAACCAGCCACAGGCCAAGGAGCTCTTCAGGCAGGTCTCCGCGCTGGTAGCTAAATTGTAAGAAATTCAAGCTTTGCACATATTAAAAAAGGCCCTCGGAAGAGGGCCTTTTTTTTATTTAAGGGAGTTAAAGCTCACCCAAGAGGACCCTCAGAACCAGATTCGCTTGAATATGACCAGCGGCGCCGACGCGTGGCGCCATAAGCCCCTGAAAGGGCCTCGCTTCACTCTCAAGGTCGCCAACGACATAAAATCTTTCCCCTACCCTGTGAATCTTAAGCCCCTCGGTTGAATAGCTGCCCGCGACTCCCGAGGCAGCCACAATAGTAACATCTGGGTGCTCCTTCAAAAGGACCTCGACGAGCATGGTCTTCTCCTCCGCTCTATCGAAAGCCTCAACAACCACTGAGCACCCCCCGAAGATTTCATCTATATTTTCCGGGGTCACACGAACAGGATGTAGCTCCAATGCTACACCGGGATGTGCCCGCCCAAGGGTTTCCGCTAGCGCGCTAGTCTTCTCCATTCCGATCTGATCGGTGAAGAACTGCTGCCTTCCTAGGTTGGATGGCTCGACTACATCAAAATCAGCTAGCACAAGAGTGCCTACCCCAACGCGAGTGAGGGCAAGCGCCACATTGGAGCCAAGCCCACCGACACCTGCTATGCCAACCCGCGCCCCCCTCAATCGCTCTCTAAGTCCGGGGGTATGGCGGGCTCCAATCATCGCCTCGATCTCTTCAATTGGCGGCACCACCCCCCTTTCAATTATGGAGAGGCGATCTCCCCCGGAGAGCTTATGGTCCTCCGCTGCGGGAAACCCGTTTAGGATTAAGAGGTCCGCCCTTGGGTTAACCTTATCCCTTATGGAGGCTATCTTCTCGCCCTCACTTGCCTCAAAGGGCCTCTCATTGACATAAATTTTCATGGTGAGCTCCGCTATTGATGTTCTTCCTAAAGTCTCTCACCCTATAAGCCTCAGGGCAAGAAAGGTTGACAGCCACCGGGGAGAGTGCATTATTTATATGTGAACTTGAGCTTATGAGGAGGGTAAAATGGCCGTTGCAAGGGTAACTGAAATAGTGTCGGCATCTACAGAGAGCTTTGACGCTGCGGTGAGGCTGGGCTTTGAGCGTGCGGTTAAAACACTGAGAAACATAAAGGGGTTCACCGTAATAGACTGGAAAGCCAGCGTCGAAGATGAGCGTATATGCGAGTACCGGGTAACCCTCAAGGTTACCTTCCTACTCGAAGATACGATCTAATCAATTACGAGTATTGGAGATCGCCTTCTTTAGTTCGACAAGGCACTCTTCCGGTACGCGCATATCGCCGTAGCCCCGCCCCAGCTCTATTCCATCAGGGTTAGGCGCATGGAAATCACTGCCCCCGGTCGTGAATAGTCCTAGCTTTGCTGCGAGCTCAGAGAAAGCTTCGGTTTGCTCCGGAGAATGGCGTGAGTAGTAAGCTTCGATTCCCCCAATGCCCATATCCTTAAGCTCCCTTACAACGTCTTCAGGAAACTCCCCAAGCTCTCGTTCGAGGACCCCGGGGTGAGCCATTACAGCCACCCCCCCCATCTCCTTGATCACCTCAATGGCGCCAATCGGGGTGAGCCTCTCCCTGTCTACATAGGCAAGCCCCCGCTTTCCAAGGTATTGGGTAAAGGCTGATTGCAGGTTTGGGACAAAGCCTCTTCGCATCATAACTTTGGCTATATGAAGCCTGCCAATAACCTCACCCCCAGCCAACTGCTTGACCTCATTTGAGGTTATCGGCGCCCCAAGCTCATTTAGCCGGCTAACCATTCTTACAAGGCGCTCTTCTCTTGCCACCGCCAAGCGATTGAAAGCAGCAAGCCCCCTCGGGGTTGTAAAATCAAGTCCGTAGCCGAGCAGATGTACCCCCACCTCACCTATTTTAATTGATACTTCGACGCCGGGGATCACCTCCACCCCCAGGCGGACGCCCTCTTTCAGCGCCTCCTCGTTTCCTGCGATGGTGTCATGGTCAGTAATCGCTAGGGTGGTTACCCCTTTAACCGCGGCGCGTTTCACCAACTCCGTCGGCGTCAGAGTGCCGTCGGAACAATTAGTGTGGACGTGAAGGTCTATCATCTTTAACTTTCGTGAGAGAATTATACTTACTTCGAGAGATACCGGGTTCAAGTGGATTCGTCAAGGTAAAGCAAAAAACCTTAAAAGAAACTTGACTTTAGGGAAGGTCGCATCTAGCATTTACAGTCAGGCGTGAGAGCCTCCGTAGCTCAGTGGATAGAGCACAGGATTCCTAATCCTGGTGCCGCAGGTTCGAGTCCTGCCGGGGGCACCACGGATTCAGCTNGACTTGGATGAACAAGTCGGAACTCATTAAGGCCGTGGCCGAAAAAGGCGGGCTTTCCATGAAGGCGGCCAAGGAAGTCGTAAACACGTTCTTTGACGCTCATATCGAAGCCATCCTCCGGGATGAGAGGATTGAGATCCGGGGTTTCGGCAGCTTCGTCAACAAGTGTTACGATGCCTATGTTGGCCGCAATCCAAAAACCGGCGAAAAGATTGAAGTGCCGGAGAAAAAGCTTCCCTTCTTTAAGGTAGGGAAGGAGCTCAAGGTCCGAGTGGATAGCTGAAGTCTTAAGTAACAGCGCCAAACTCTTCCGGGGCAGACTCCTACAAAAATGATGGAGTGTGCCCCGCTTTACGTTTAACAGCTAAAAACCATAGGGCAGGCTTAAGTAAAAATGTGCGTGGCTGTACCGGGTAAAATAGTGGCTATCGATGAAAGTCTTATGGCAACGGTCGATTTCGGCGGCTCTTCACGCGATGTATCCGTATCGCTCCTTAACAGCCCGGCTGTGGGCGATTATGTGATTGTACACGCCGGATTCGCGCTCCATAAGGTCGACCCTAAGGAAGCCGAACAAACTATCGAGCTTATGGCGAGTATCCTAAATGAGCCATCCAGACCGGAGTGACCCGGGCCTTCTAAACAAACTATTGGATAAAATCAGGCGCTACGATGGCCCCCCGCTGACCATAATGGAGGTTTGCGGCACCCACACCGTCTCTATAGCCAGAATGGGCCTGTCAGCGCTTCTTCCCAAGGGGGTATCACTCCTCTCCGGCCCTGGCTGTCCGGTATGCGTTACACCAGTCGATATCTTCGATGAGGCCATTTACCTTGCCCGCGAAAAAGATGTAATCATTGCGACATACGGCGACGCCATGCGCGTTCCCGGCTCCGAGACTTCACTGCTTGAGGTAAAAGCGGGAGGCGGCGAGGTTTACCCCGTATACTCCACAACCGATGCCCTCGACCTTTCACAAAAGAACAAAAACAGGGAGGTCGTTTTTATAGGGCTAGGCTTTGAGACCACCTCTCCAACTGTTGCCCATGCCCTGATCACAGCTAAGAATTTAGGCGTAAACAACTTCTCGGTCCTCTCCGCGCACAAGGTTCTCCTCCCGGCGATGGAGGCGCTCCTTCTGGACCCCGAGGTAAAGATTGATGCCTTCCTCTGCCCAGGCCACGCCTCCATGGTGCTAGGCTGGAGATGCTATGAAGAGCTCGCAGAAAAATATGGAACACCCTCCGTTGTGGCTGGCTTTGAACCTCATGAAATTCTACTCGCGATAAACATGCTCCTTGCTCAGGCAAAGGAGGGCGCTGTTCGAGTGGAGAACGCCTACCCCAAGGCTGTCTCGGAGGAGGGTAACACTTCGGCGCTTAACCTCCTTGAGAGGGTATTTAAAAAAGTCGACTCAAAGTGGCGTGGCCTCGGGATGCTCCCCGGCTCAGGGTACGAACTTTCAGATGAATTTGCTGATTACGACGCAAGGAGGAGATTTCTTTCTGGAGTCAAATTTGATTCTTCAGAGCCTGCCGGATGCAGCTGCGCCGATGTATTAAGGGGAGTTATTGCGCCCGCCCAGTGTCCCCTCTTCGCCAAGCGTTGCACCCCCAAAGATCCTGTGGGTGCATGTATGGTTAGCTCCGAGGGGGCTTGCGGCGCGCACTACAGGTATAGGGAGGTGTGAGTGCAAAAAAGGATAACTACAGCTCACGGCGGCGGCGGGGAAGAGATGCGAGAGCTTATTTCAGGGCTCTTTTTCAAGTATTTTTCAAACCCTTATCTGGAGAAGCTTAACGATTTCGCCAAGGTTGACATCTCCTCCCGGCGCATTGCACTCTCCACCGATTCATTTGTGGTCGAGCCGTGGAGTTTTCCCGGAGGAAATATTGGCGATCTGGCGGTATGCGGCACGGTCAACGACATTTCTATGTCAGGAGCAACGCCGCTCTACCTGACCTGTGGATTCATATTACCCGAGGGTATGCCTCTAGAGGACCTGGAGGAAATAGTTAGCGCGATGGCACGCCGCGCTTCGGAGGCTGGCGTATTAATAGTCACCGGCGACACAAAGGTCGTAGGGCGGGGGGCTGGCCCCTTTATAAACACTGCCGGGGTCGGAGCAGTGCCCGATGGAATAGATATAGGCGGCGAGATGGCTAAGGTTGGCGACGAAGTCATTGTTACCGGCGCAGTCGGAAGTCATGGGATCGCGGTCCTCTCAAAGCGTGAAGGCCTCTCCTTCTCAACCGAGGTGCTAAGCGACTGCGCCCCGCTAAATAAGATGGTGGCAGCGCTCATTGAAAATGGAATAATCCCTAAGGTACTAAGAGACCCTACCCGCGGCGGAGTAGCGGGTGCGCTAAATGAGATTTCCGTTCAATCCGGGGTGGAGATAGAAATTGAGGATGAGGCTATCCCTATTGAACAAGGGGTTCGCTCTGCTTGCGACATGCTCGGCTACGACCCCCTGCACATAGCCAACGAAGGCTGTATGCTCGTTGTTGTCTCCCAGAAAGATGCGCAGAGGGCACTTGAACTCATACAGAGCTGCAAGTATGGAGAGGGGGCGGCGCGCATTGGCAGAATCGCCGAAGGAGCCCCGAGGGTGACAGCGAAGACACTCCTCGGGACAAAGAGGCTGGTCGACCCTCCCTCCGGCGAGCTACTCCCCCGAATTTGCTAAAAGCTTATCGGACAAGCGGCAAACCCCTTTTAGCCCAGTCTACAATGCCCTTGCTATAGTTCTTCACCCAGGGATAGCCCTGCTTGTCGAGGTAATCTGCAACCGCACCGCTCCTGGCGCCTGTGGCGCACACAACCACTATCTTTTTGTCTTTTGGCAACTTATCGAGGTTGTTGGGCACAGATCGCATCGGCATAAAAACAGCCCCGGGGATGTGCCCCCTCGACCACTCACCCTGAGTTCTCACGTCGAGGATTATTGAGCCATCGGGGTCATCTTTAAGGAGCGTAGATATCTCTTTGTGGTCTGAAACCCCAACTGCCGCAGAGGCTGCCGTAGCAGTGAATAATAACGCCGCTGAAAAAAATGAAAGCATTCTAAAAAATTTCATCTCCTACCCTTTCACTAAAAGAAGCTGCATACTCTAACTTATATTTGATGACAAATCATCCAAAGGGTTACTAACCGGGCGGCAGTTGGGCTATACTCTCTCACCCCGGCAACACCAAGAAAAGGATGCAAATGAGCGTTACATCAAAGGCTGGAGACACCCTTAAAATAGCCGACCGTACATTTAACTCAAGGCTGCTGGTTGGTACTGGCAAATTTGAGCACCCTGAGCTTATGAGCGCCGCAATCCAGGCCTCTGGCGCCGAGATTGTTACAGTGGCGCTTAGGCGCGTTGACCTTACGCGTCCTGATGAGGATATACTTTCCGCCATAGACACAGATAAGTACCTTTTGCTGCCAAACACATCCGGCGCGAGAGACGCGGAAGAGGCCCTCAGGCTAGCCAGAATGGCGCGTGCTGCCGGCATGCCCGACTGGATTAAGCTTGAAGTGACTCCCGAGCCGCGTTATCTGCTTCCCGACCCCGTGGAAACATTAAAAGCGGCGGAGCTCTTAGTCAAGGAGGGCTTCACCGTCCTCCCCTACATAGGGGCAGACCCCCTATTGGCTAAACGTCTTGAAGAGATAGGGACCGCCACCGTAATGCCTCTTGGCTCTCCTATAGGCTCAAATCGCGGCATCCTTACACGCGCCTCCATTGAGATAATAATAGAGCAGGCAAACATTCCGGTGGTTGTAGACGCGGGCCTTGGCGCTCCCTCACATGCAGCAGAGGCTATGGAGATGGGTGCCGATGCCGTGCTCGTTAATACCGCAATTGCGATAGCGGATGACCCCGTAGGGATGGCGGAAGCATTCGCCATGGGCACAGCGGCGGGGAGGGCCGGCTACCTTGCCGGGCTGGCCTCCTCATCAAGAAACGCTATTGCTTCTAGCCCCCTAACCGGCTTCTTGGGTAAAAATTAATGTTATTCAATGACACCCACTCTCCCGAGGAGGTCAGGAGCCTTGTAACCCGCGCTATGGATACAACTCCAGAGAGGGTTGAACGGGCGCTTAGCGCTACTAACGCATCCTTTTCAGACTTTCTTGCGCTCATATCGCCTGCGGCAGCCGATTTTCTTGAGCAGCTGGCAGCTCGCGCACAGAGAATAACGCGAGAAAGGTTTGGGCGTATTGTCCGCCTCTACGCGCCAATATATGTCTCAAACGAGTGCACCAACAGCTGCGCCTACTGCGGCTTCAACAAGGGCAATGAGGTTCGGCGTATAACCCTCACCCCCGAAGAGGTATTTGAGGAGGCGCGTGCACTATGGCATGAGGGGTTCAGGGACATTCTCCTTGTATCCGGTGAGGCTCCCAACAAAGCCCCCCTTTCACAGCTGGTTGAAGCCGCACGCATGCTCTCGCGGGACTTCCCCTCCATATCGGTAGAGATTTATCCGCTGGAGACTGAGGGGTACGTTTCACTTGAGAGGGCAGGCGTTGAGGGGGTAACGGTTTTTCAGGAGACCTACGACCCCGAACTCTATACAAAATACCACCTCGGTGGCAAAAAGCGTGACTTTGATTTCCGCCTTGCAACTCCGGACCGCATCGGCGCTGCGGGTATGCGCAAAATAGGCTTGGGAGCGCTACTCGGGCTAGGACACTGGCGTTTTGAGGCTGTTTCGCTGGCTATGCATGCGCTCTATCTACAAAAGACATATTGGCAAACAAACGTCTCCATATCCTTCCCAAGAATCAGGGCTGCCAGTGGAGGGTTTCTCCCGCCATCGCCAGTATCGGACAGAGAGATGGCGCAACTTGCTTTTGCGCTAAGGCTCCTTATACCAGATATTGGCCTCACCCTCTCGACTCGCGAGACGGCGGAGTTTCGCGATGGCATAACGCCTATCTGTTTTACCTCCACCTCAGCCGGCTCCAAAACTGAGCCCGGCGGCTATACGAGGCCAGGCGAGG
Source organism: Deltaproteobacteria bacterium (assembly GCA_002869015.1). Classification (GTDB taxonomy): domain Bacteria; phylum Desulfobacterota; class Deferrisomatia; order Deferrisomatales; family BM512; genus BM512. The sequence goes on along the minus strand of PKTT01000042.1, from coordinate 21,383 downwards.
CTACGGAACAATTTGCCATTGAAGACAGCCGCACCCCCGGAGAAGTCGCAGAGGCGATAAGGGGTATGGGGCTTGAGCCTGTCTGGAAGGATTGGGACCGCGCCTTCATCGCCGCAGAGTCCATGGAAAGCCTTCCTAAAGATGCTGAGAGGATGGCCTAGATGAGAGTAATGGTAAATGGTGAGGGTATAGAGGTCGAGGATGGGGCCACCGTAGCCGCGCTATTAAATCAACTAGGGCTCCCCGGAGACCGGACAGTTGTAGAGCTCTCAGGCCAAGTAGTTACCCGCGAAGAGCACACTTCAAAGGTCATTGCCGATGGAGACACCGTGGAGCTCATTAGATTTGTCGGAGGCGGTTAAAGCATGCAAGAGAATAAAAATGACGCCGCCGAGAGGACACGCGCTGTAAGGAGCATGTTCGGGGCAATAGCTCCAACTTACGACACGCTAAACAGAATCCTCTCCTTCGGCGTGGACCAGCGATGGCGCAGGGAGATGGTGCAGAAGCTCCCTGCAGCTGGGGCTATCAAGGTCCTCGATTTAGCGTGCGGAACCGGCGACGTTTCCATAGAAATTCTGCGGGCGAGGCCTGAGGCAGCAGTATTTGGCGGGGACCTTACCCTCCCGATGCTAAAAGCAGGGCTCCCGAAAATCGAAAAAGCCAGAATGGCGGATGTTATAACTTTTCAGGCCCTCTCCGCCGAAGACTTGCCCTATAAAGATTCAGCCTTCGACGCCATAACCATCGCTTTCGGCATAAGGAATGTAATTCGGCGAGAGCGAGCGCTCCGTGAGATGGCCCGTGTCCTTAAGCCTGAGGGCAAGCTTCTTATATTAGACTTCTCCATGCCTCCCAACGCCCTCGTAAGGGCGCTTTATTCTCTCTATTTCCACAGAATCCTTCCCCTCATAGGCGGCCTCATCTCCGGCAATATGGAGGCTTATAAATACCTTCCCCGCTCAGTGGAGGGCTTCCCGCCAAGGGAGACCTTTGCAAAGATGATGGAGGAGGCTGGCTTTAATGACGTCTCACACCAAGACTTCACCTTTGGGGTCTCAACCCTCTATGAGGGCAGCAAATGCTAGCCACTCGCCAATCACAAACCCCTCAGCCCTTAAAGCGCCTCATCGATAGGGAGTTTGTCACAACGGATACGCTTGACATAGCCATAGCCGCCCCTGCGAAGACAGGATGCAGCAGCCACCCTGTAAAGGGGTAAAAGAGGCCAGCCGCCAGGGGTATTCCGATCGAGTTGTATATAAAGGCCCAGAAGAGGTTCTGCTTTATCTTGCGCATCGTGTAGCGAGAAAGGGCTATGGTTCGTGCAACATCGCCCAGATCATCCCTCACTAAAACGGCATCAGCGGACTCAAGCGCCACATCGGTGCCGGAGCCGATCGCTATCCCCACATCCGCGCGGGTAAGCGCCGGGGCATCGTTAATGCCATCGCCAACCATTGCGACTACGCGCCCCTCCTCCTGTAGAGTGCGGATGGCATGCTCCTTGTCAGCGGGCAGCACCTCCGCCAACACCTTTTCAATACCGGCTTCCCTCCCTATCGCCTCGGCGGTCCGCTTGTTGTCACCTGTAAGCAGGATAACTTCTAGGCCCTTCTCTTTTAAGGCTGCCACATTGTCGGCAGCACCGACCTTAAGGGTATCAGCGACCGCAAAGAGGGCGAGGCCCTCACCCCCAACGCCGAGAGCCAGGACAGTCTTACCCTCCGACTCCATCCGCTCCAGCTCCATGCTTAGCCTCTCGGTATCAACCCCCATAAGCTCAAGAAATGAGATTGTGCCGACATACACCCGCTCGCCATCCACATCAGCTTCAACCCCTCTTCCAACATGTGCTTTGAACTCTTTGGCTTTAAGAAGCGGCGCCTCATTTGCATCGAGGATCGCCTTCGCCAGTGGATGCTCTGAGGACATTTCAGCAGAAGCGGCAAGTTGTATAGCCTTTGCGTCATCAGTACCTGAGACAACGTAGCTCTCCACGAGGCGTGGAGTTCCTCTTGTGATCGTGCCTGTTTTGTCAAAGACAACCGTGTCGACCTCACCCGCACGCTGTAGCGCATCCGCACCCTTGATTAAAATACCCAGCTTCGCGCCTATGCCGGTGCCCATCATGACCGCTGTTGGGGTAGCAAGGCCCAACGCGCAGGGGCAGGCAACAATAAGCACAGCCACAAAAGCCTTTACCGCTGCCGCTGGGTCTCCCGTCGCTAAGAGCCATACAACAAGAGCTATAAGACCAATAACAATTACTGTCGGCACGAATACCGCTGATACTTTGTCAGCAAGGTTCTGTATGGGCGCTTTCGATCCCTGCGCCTGCTCTACGAGCTTAACTATCTGCGAAAGCGCGGTGTCTGCGCCCACCCGCTTGGCCTCAAACAAAAAAGTCCCTGCCTTGTTAACAGTGGCGCCTATAACCAGGTCGCCCTCGCCTTTGTCCACCGGGATCGATTCGCCTGTCAGCATTGACTCGTCAACCGTCGAGTTACCCTCGGTTATGACTCCATCAACGGGTATCTTCTCTCCGGGCCTGACCCGAACGATATCTCCCGGTATGACCTCATCAACTTGTATCTCGACCTCTTCGCCATCTCGTATTACACGAGCAGTTTTTGCGCCAAGCTCCATTAGGGCTCGTATCGCCCGACCGGCCTTGGCTTTGGCAGAGGATTCAAGGGTCTTGCCAAGCAATATAAAGGCTATAAGCAAGCCGGCTGTCTCAAAGTAAAGGTGACCTCCCCCCCAAACAGTCTGATAGATCGAGTATAGGTATGCCGTCCCGGTGCCTACGGCCACAAGGGAATCCATATTTGGGGAGCGGAGCCAGAGGGCGCGAATTCCCACCCTGAAGAAGTTGGACCCGGCAAGCATGATAGGGGTTGTAAGTGCAAGTTGAACCCACCCGGAGAGTCCCTCCCTCAAACCAAGGTCCAACCCGACCATCCCCCCCATCGCCACTACGAGGAGCGGCACGGCGAAGAGCCAAGCAAAGAAAAGGCGCTTTTTAAACTGGGCTTGCTCCTCCTCTGCCTTCACGCCCTGGTCTACACTCTCCTCAAGGACTACGTAACCCGCTTTGGATACCGCCTCTTTAAGATGTTCCTCATCCGTAAGCATGGCGTCATATTTTACAAATGCCTTTGCCGCTGCGAAATTGACGTTGGCTTCCCCGACTCCCGGGACTTTTCTAAGGGAGCGCTCAATAGTAGCTGCACAAGCGGCACAGCTCATCCCCCCTATGTCTAGAACGCTTGAGCGAGCATCGGAGAGATTTACCGGGGCCTTAAGAGTTTCTTCCTCTTCAAGCGATTCCCGGTAGCGCCCAAGCACACCCTCAGGGTCCGCAGTGAATTTGGTATTACAGGTGGGGTTGCAAAAATAGTAGCGTTCGCCTTTATAATCCGCAGTGCCGCCTCTGGGATTTGACTCATCCACTGTCATATGGCAAACAGGGTCTATAGAGTGCCCCTCCTCCTCAGCCGGAAGCGCGGAAGGAGGCTTTAGAAATTTTTCCGGGTTCTTGCTGAACCGCTCATTGCACCCTTTGCTACAGAAGTAGTATTTTGTACCATCATGGACGTAGGTGCCTCCCGGAGGGTTATCCGGGTCTACCTCCATTTTACAAACAGGGTCAATCTCAACATCCCTGATTTTCTCAACCATACTTAAAGCTCCTTTTCCTACGTCCATAGATGCTACCAGATAGCATTAAGATACACGCTAAATAGAGGTCGGCAATGGGTTTTTTAAAGAAAATAGAAACCGCCGTTATACCCTCTCCACTGGGTAACATATTCATTGAAGCGCGTGAGGGCAAGCTCTCTCGGTTGAGAATAGATGTGGAGATGGAGCCCATAGCGCCGCCAAAGGGGGTGCTGGAAAAGGCAGCGGGGGAGTTAAATCTCTACTTTGCCAGGCGACTATCCCGTTTTTCCGTTCCCACCACTATCCCGGAAGCTGCGAGCGAATTTCAGATAAAAGTCTGGGAGGCGATGCGTGCAATTCCCTATGGAGAGACTCGCACTTATGGGGAGCTTGCGAAGATGTTGGAGACCTCTCCAAGGGCGGTTGGCGGGGCGTGTAGGCGAAATCCGATTCCGATACTTACCCCCTGCCACCGAGTAGTCGGAAAGAACGGTTTGGGGGGATTCAGCGGCCAGTGGGAGACCGGGGTTGCGCTATACCAAAAAGAGGAGCTTCTAAAACTAGAGGCGGCCACAGGCTTTGTGGCCTAGGTCTTCTACTTCTTAGGGCCAAAGGATTTTCTTAGAGTCGAACACAGGGCCATCTGCGCAAACCCTAACATAGCCTCCATCCCTTGCCTTCACAACACAACCCAGGCAGGCGCCGAGCCCGCAAGCCATATGCGCCTCAAGGGAAACCTCACACGCAACCCCTGCTCCCTCTGCAAGGCGCGCCACTGCTGAAAGCATGGGAATTGGTCCACAGGCATGAACGCTAAGTCCGCCAAGGTCCTCGGCGGAGTCCAGCTCATCTTTAAGTAGGGCTGTTACAAGCCCCGTATCCCCCAAGCTTCCATCTTCGGTTGCGTAGCGCGTAGGAACGGCAAGGCATGAGAACTGGTCGTGGCATAGGATGTCTCGCTCAGTGCGCCCACCAAGGAGGAGCTTTGGAGATTTCCCGGCGGCAAGAAAGCTATGCGCCAAGTATAAAAGCGGAGCAACACCGATACCACCACCGATGAGGAGCGGCACCTTCCCCCCCCGTCCGAATCCTCTCCCCAAGGGCTGGAGTACATCTATCCTATCGCCGACTTTTAAGCCGGTCATGATCCCCGTGCCCTCTCCAACCTCACGGTAGAGGAGCTCAACCTCATCGCCCTCAACCATATGAATTGAGAAGGGCCGCCTTAATAGGGGAGCAATGCCATCACGAACCCTGACCATTACAAACTGGCCGGGGGTAGCATTTTGTGCCCCAGACGATGCGAAGCGCAGGCGATGATAGCCACCTCCAATTGGCTGGGAGAGGGTGACAGTTGCTACCGTCTCCCTCCCACCGCGTTCAGCCGACTGCGTACACATTTAGTCGTAATACTCCTGGAGCGGCGTTACCGTTATCGTCGATTTGCGGGCTGAACGGATAGCGCTTACAGCGGCCTTGGCACCTGCGATAGTTGTAAAGTAGGGCACTTGGTACTCTAGGGCGGCTCGGCGGATATGGTATGAATCGTCCTGCGCCTTTGTCCCAAGGATTGTATTAAAGAGCAGGTCGGCCTCGCCGTTAACTATTGCGTCAACGACATGGGGTCGTCCATCCTTTATCTTTTTAACCTCTTTGACCTCAAGCCCGGCAACGCGTAAGCGCTTTGCCGTCCCGTGGGTAGCCATCAGCTTCATCCCTACCTCATCGAGCCGCTTAGCCAGGAGGACAGCGGCCTCCTTATCCTCATCCTTAACCGAGATGAAGACAGTGCCATTGGTGGGGAGTATATTTCCGGCGGCTATCTGGCTCTTTAAGAACGCTATGCCGAAATCGTTATCTATCCCCATAACTTCACCTGTGGAGCGCATCTCGGGTGAGAGAATGGTATCGACTCCGGGGAATTTGATGAAGGGGAAGACCGCCTCTTTTACGCTTACATATGGTGGCACGATCTCCTTGGTAAAGCCCAGCTCCTGTAGCGTCTTGCCGGCCATTACCCGCGCCGCCATCTTTGCAAGCGGAACACCAGTAGCCTTGGAGACAAAGGGCACCGTGCGGCTTGCGCGCGGGTTGACCTCAAGGACATAAATTGTCTCGCCCTGCACCGCAAACTGGATATTCATAAGCCCTTTGACGCCTATGCCATGAGCAAGGGCAACCGTCTGGCGGCGGATTTCGTCTGAAATCTCCTCTGTTAGGCTATAGGGCGGCAGCGAGCAGGCGGAGTCGCCCGAGTGCACGCCCGCTTCCTCAATGTGCTCCATGATTCCGCCGATAACTACCTCTTTACCGTCGCAGATAGCGTCGACGTCTACTTCTATCGCGTCATTTAAGAAGCGGTCCAGGAGCACGGGATGCTCTGGGCTCACCTGCACCGCGTTTGCCATGTAGCTTCTCAGGCTCTTCTCATCGTAGACGATCTCCATAGCGCGGCCACCAAGTACGTAAGATGGCCTGACTACGAGTGGGTAGCCTATTTTAATCGCAGCGGCCACCGCCTCCTCCACAGAGCGGGCGAGGGCATTCTCAGGCTGCAAGAGCTTTAACTTGTGGAGGAGCTGCTGGAAGCGCTCCCGGTCCTCGGCTAGGTCGATGGCATCGGGCGAGGTACCGATGATTGGAACCCCCGCTGCCTCAAGCGCAGTGGTCAGCTTAAGGGGCGTCTGTCCTCCGAACTGGACGATTACACCCCAGGGCTTCTCCTTCTCCACAATGTTCATCACGTGCTCGAAGGTGAGCGGCTCAAAGTAGAGGCGATCTGATGTGTCGTAATCGGTTGAGACCGTCTCGGGATTGCAGTTGACCATTATGGTCTCAAAGCCATCCTCGGAGAGTGCCTGAACACCATGGACGCAGCAGTAGTCAAACTCAATGCCCTGTCCGATTCTGTTCGGTCCGCCGCCAAGGATGATCACCTTCTTCTTGTCGGTGGGCGCTGCCTCGCATTCGATCTCGTAGGTTGAATATAGATAGGGGGTCTTCGCTTCAAACTCAGCCCCGCAGGTATCAACCAACTTGAAAACCGGAACTACACCCTCTTCACGGCGGCGCTTTGCCACCTTCGCCTCTGAGACACCGAGGAGCTGGGCAATGCGAATATCGGAGAAGCCCCACTCCTTTGCTTTGCGCAGAAGCTCCGTGGGAAGCTCTTCATCCTTTAGGCGGTATCCGGTAATCTCCACTTCAAAGTCAACGAGCTGCTTTATATTGTCTAAAAACCAGGGGTCGATACCTGTAAGGGAGTAGATATCCGCAGTGGTGAACCCCTCCCGCAGGGCATCGGCTATGTAGTAGAGACGCTCGCAGTTGGGGACAACCATCTTCTCTTTGATGAAATCCAGCTTGTTCTCAGTCAGCCCATCACGGGTGACCATTGAGATAAGGCCGGGGTAGCCCTTCTCCATAGAGGAGATCGCCTTTTGCAAGGACTCCTTAAAGGTGCGCCCGATACCCATGACCTCACCGACCGATTTCATCTGGGTCGTGAGCGTAGCATTTGCCCCTGCAAACTTTTCAAAATCAAAACGAGGTATTTTCGTCACAACATAGTCAATGGTCGGCTCGAAGGAGGCCGGAGTTTCCCCCGTTATGTCGTTGGTAATCTCATCGAGGGTGTAGCCGACCGCCAGCTTTGCGGCAATTTTGGCGATTGGAAAGCCAGTGGCTTTTGAGGCGAGCGCTGAGGAGCGGCTGACGCGGGGGTTCATCTCAATTACCACCAGCCTCCCGTCATCAGGGTTGACGCCGAACTGTATGTTCGAGCCTCCTGTATCGACGCCGATCTCCCTTATTATAGCGAGAGAGGCGTCTCTCATCAGCTGGTACTCTTTGTCTGTGAGGGTCTGCGCCGGGGCTACCGTTATGGAGTCTCCTGTATGCACCCCCATAGCGTCGAAGTTCTCGATGGAGCATATGATGACGACGTTGTCCGCCGTATCGCGCATCACCTCAAGCTCATACTCTTTCCACCCGATTATCGACTCTTCAATCAATATCTCGTTAACGGGTGACTGCTCGATTCCCCACTCTACATATTTATCAAACTCCTGCCTGTTGTAAGCGATGTTGCCGCCCATACCGCCCAGGGTGAAGGAGGGGCGCAAAATCGCCGGAAAGCCAATCGATTCGATAATGTGCTGCGCCTCGGCTAGGGAGTGGGCGTAACCGGAGCGTGGAAGGTCTATCCCAATCCGCTCCATTGCCTCCTTGAACTCTTCGCGGTCCTCAGCCTTTTGAATGGCGTGTTCTTTGGCGCCGATGAGTTCAACCCCGTACTTGTCGAGGATGCCCATCTTCGCCGCTTCAAGCGCCGTGTTCAGAGCGGTCTGTCCACCAAGGGTGGGGAGGATGGCATCGGGCCTCTCCGCCTCGATAATCTTTTCAAGGATGTCGACAGTAACTGGCTCCACATAGGTACGGTCAGCCATAGTGGGGTCGGTCATAATTGTCGCGGGGTTGGAGTTGAGGAGAATGACTTTGAAGCCGTCCTCCTTGAGCGCCTTACAAGCCTGGCTCCCCGAATAGTCGAACTCGCACGCCTGGCCAATTACGATTGGGCCCGCGCCGATTATAAGTATCTTCTCAATATCTGTACGTCTTGGCATTTTTTGTCCGCGCCGGGTCTAGCCCGCTTTTTCAATCATGTCGGTGAAGCGTTTGAAGAGGTATGAAGCGTCATGCGGTCCCGGGCTAGCCTCGGGGTGATACTGGACGCTAAAGAGCGGGTGATCCCTGTGGGCCACGCCCTCAACTGTATTGTCGTTGAGGTTAACGTGGGTAACCTCAATGGCGTCACCATGGCCTGTCTTTTTAAGCGAATCAAGGTCAACGACAAAGTTATGGTTTTGGCTCGTTATCTCGACCTTGCCTGTTGAGAGGTCTTTGACTGGCTGGTTGCCGCCGTGGTGGCCGAACTTCAATTTGTGAGTGACCCCGCCGAGGGCTATGCCGATTATCTGGTTGCCAAGGCAAATCCCGAAGATCGGCTTCTTGCCGATTAGCGACTTAACCGCCTCCGCCGCATAAGGTACCGCCGCCGGATCGCCGGGACCATTTGAAAGAAATATCCCGTCAGGATTCATTGCAAGAACCTCTTCCGCCGATGTTTTGGCGGGGACGACGGTAACCTTGCAGCCAGCATGGGTAAGCAACCTTAGGATGTTGTACTTTATACCGAAGTCATAGGCTACGACCTCGTAGCGAGTGGAGCGAGGCTTAGTGTACCCCTTCTCAATATCCCAATCGCCGACCTCCCAGGTGTAGGGTTTGGCGCAGGTCACCTCGCTCACAAGGTCGCGCCCCTCTATGGGCGGTGCTTTTCTTGCTTTTTCGAGAAGCGAAGCGGGGTCGAAATCCTCAGTTGATATGACCCCCATCATCGCGCCTTCATCGCGAATTTTGCGGGTGAGGGCGCGTGTATCAATGCCCTCTATACCTACTACGCCAGCCTCTTTAAGCCCCTCGTCAAGGGAGCTTTTGGCGCGCCAGTTGGATGGCGTCTTCCACGCCTCCTTTACAATAAAACCTTCGACCTGAATCCCTTCGGATTCATAATCTTCATCGTTAAGTCCGTAGTTCCCAATCTCCGTATAAGTCATCGCTACCATCTGACCCCTGTAAGAGGGGTCTGTCAGTATCTCCTGGTAGCCGCTCATTGAAGTATTGAAAACCACCTCCCCCGTCGTCTCCCCCTCGGCTCCAAAGGAGGTGCCGTTAAAGAGGGTGCCGTCGGCTAGGGCAAGGATGGCTCGTTTCATCTACTGCTTCGCTCCTTCAACATTTTGCACGGTTATTTTGCCGTCACTGTAGACCGTGACACCGCCTACGATTGTACGGACTGCACGCCCCTTAAGAGTCATTCCCGCAAAGGGGCAGTTTACAGCTTTAGATTGAAAATTTTGTGGCTCTACAATCCACTTTTCATTTAAATCCACAAGCACAATATCAGCTGGAGCTCCCAACGCAAGGTTCCCGCCGGGGAGCCCCAAAGCTGCCGCAGGGCCCGAGGTCAGCGCAGCTACTATTGATTTTAATGGCACTATCCCTTCGTGATAAAGGGCAAGGGCGAGGCCGAGGCTTGTCTCAAGCCCTATTACACCATTGGCTGCGGCCTCAAACTCCAGCTCCTTCTCATCCCTCGCGTGGGGTGCGTGGTCAGTGGCGATGACCGAAACTACACCGGAAGCCAGCGCGCTACGAACAGAAATAAGGTCCTGAGCGGTCCTAAGGGGCGGGTTCATTTTATACACCGCGTCGAAGGTCTTCACCTCTTCATCTGTAAGGGTGAAATAATGAGGCGCTGTCTCTCCGGTGACGTTTAGCCCGGCAACTCGAGCTCCTCTCAGCAGCTCCATCGACCCTTTGGTGGAAAGATGAGCCAAGTGAAGTTTCGCTCCGGTCCGGGAGGCCAGCATTATATCACGAGCAACCATCGACTCCTCAGCCTCGGCAGCAATCGCGGGGAGCCCGAGGAGGGTTGAGACCTCCCCCTCATTCATCACTCCGCCCGCTGCCAAAGCGAGGTCTTCACAGTGGCTAACCACCGTTATACCGAATCCCCTTGCATAATCCATCGCCCTGCGCATAACGAGGGGGGATGAGACGGGATGCCCATCGTCGGTGACCGCTACGCAGCCTGCCGCAGCGAGCTCCCCAATATCCGCGAGGTCTTCCCCCTTGGAGCCTTTTGTTATAGCCCCTACCGGGTATACTCGGCAAACGCCTTCTTTGGATGCCTTACCAAGTATGTATTTCGTTACCGAAGCGCTGTCATTGACCGGATTGGTATTCGGCATCGCGGCGACCGCAGTAAAGCCACCGGCAGCGGCTGCGCGGGTGCCTGTTGCTATGGTTTCCTTATACTCCTGCCCCGGTTCGCGAAGGTGCACATGAACATCTATAAGGCCTGGAAAGAGGTGCAGCCCTGAGGCATCTATAAGTTCGGCACCCGACCTGTCCAGCCCCGCTCCTACTGCGGCTACCCTGCCATCTTCAATTGCCAGGTCGCAAACGGTATCAACGCCATTTAAAGGGTCCAGTATGTGAGCGCCGGTAATTATCGTCTTCATTCTCTATCACCTCCGGCGAGAATATAGACCACAGCCATCCTGACGGCTACGCCGCTCTCCACCTGTTGGAGGATTACCGAGCGCGGACCATCCACAATCTCCGATGAAATCTCAACGCCCCTGTTGATTGGCCCCGGGTGCATGACAATGCAATCCGGCTTCGTCAACTCCAGCGAGCGCGGCCCGATTCCATAAAAGGTCGCGTACTCCCTGTCGCTTGGAAGAGTAGCAACCCCCTGCCGCTCCTTCTGTATCCTAAGGGCCATTACCACGTCAGCTCCATCAAGGGCATCCGCCAGGCGGTTGCAGCTTTTTACCCCAAAGACCTCAGGATGGGGGGGCAACATGGTCCCGGGGCCACATATGGAGACCTCAGCGCCCATCGTCCTCAAGGCATGCATATTTGAACGAGCAACCCTTGAGTTGGCGATATCACCTATAATCGCCACTTTGAGGCCCTCTATGCGCCCTTTTTGCTTTCGCATTGTGAAGAGGTCAAGAAGCGCTTGAGTCGGATGTTCATGGCGGCCATCGCCTGCATTGACCACAGCAGCGCTGGTCCTGGCCGCAACAAAGTGGGCCGCGCCTGCAGCCCCATGGCGTATTACGAGCACCGTCGGGGCCATAGCTTCAATATTCTTCACCGTGTCAAGAAGGGTCTCACCCTTTTTGGTAGAGCTTGATGAAGCGGTGAAATTCACGGCATCGGCTGATAGACGCTTTTGAGCAATTTCAAAGGAGACCCTGGTTCTAGTGGAGGGCTCAAAAAATAGGTTTACAACCGTTTTACCCCTCAACGCGGGCACCTTTTTTACAGGCCTTTTGGCGATCTCCAAAAAACCTTCGGCGCTATCAAGAAAGAAGTTTATCTCCTCCCTTGTTAATGCCGCCATTCCGAGAAGGTCCTTTCTCTTGTAGCTCAAGCTAATCCTCCCCTGGCACCCAACCACTCTCGGCTCTGTAGACGAAGACGCCATCTGATAGCCCGTCCTCCACAAGCTCCACCTTTACCCGCTCTTCAATACTTATATGGGTAGAGAGGCCCGTGTAATCCGGCTGTATCGGCAACTCGCGTGAGCCACGGTCAACGAGGGCCGCAAAGCGTATCGCTTTGGGCCTGCCCAGGTCCATCAAAGCGTCCAGCGCTGCCCGGATGGTGCGCCCCGTGAAGAGAACGTCGTCCACCAGGACCAGGGTGCGGCCGGTTATGTCAAAGGGAATGCTTGTGGCCCTTACTACTGGGATAGAGCCCATGAGATCTATATCGTCTCTATAAAGCGTTATGTCCAGAGAGCCTACAGGGATATCTCCACCAGCTACCCTGTCAATAATCTTCTTTAGCCGCGCCGCCAGCATGTCACCCTTTCTGACTACGCCGACAAGCGCCAAAGAATCCACCCCGGCGCTATCTTCAATGATCTGATGCGCCATTCTCTCCAGGGTTCTCTTTAAAGCGGTCTCATCCAAAAGCTTGCGCAAAGGGGATTCAAACATTTTTACACCTCAAAAAAAAACCTTCTCGCCTTAAGGCGGAAGGTTTTCCCTTTGCTGGTTTTGCTGAACCTGGATATCCCATTAAATTGTTCTCCCGAAAATTTTACAGAATATAGCATCGGGGCGGTCTTGGGTCAACGCTGAGTAAAAGATTCTTTCGGTGCCCAGAAAGATTTTGCGGATAAAAAAAGCGGCTGCCAAATGACAGCCGCTTTTATCATCAATCTGCGTCTACTTCCTCAGCAAGCTCGGAAGCAGCGGTTACCAGCGGAGTTGGCGGCGCCTGAGCCGCTTCATCCCCTTCGGCAAAGAGGTCCTCATCATTAACGTTCAGCTTCAGCTTACGATAACGGGAGAGCCCTGTGCCCGCAGGTATAAGGCGACCCATAATCACGTTCTCTTTCAGCCCGCGCAGGTGGTCGACCTTGCCTTCGACTGAAGCCTGAGTTAGCACCTTCGTGGTCTCCTGGAAGGAGGCCGCGGATATGAAGGACTCGGTGGAGAGGCTTGCCTTTGTCAAGCCAAGAAGCATCGGCTGTCCAACGGCCTTCTGCTTGCCTTCCGCCTCCATCCTGCGATTTACCTCCTCGAAGTAGGGCCTCTCTACGGGCTCTTTCAGGAGGAAATCGGTATCGCCGACATCACTTATCTCAACACGCCTTAGCATCTGGCGCACAATGACTTCGATGTGCTTGTCGTTGATATCAACACCCTGGAGGCGGTAGACCTCCTGGATTTCATCAACCAGATACTTCATAAGCTCAAACTCACCGAGGACTTTGAGAACTTCATGGGGGTTGGTTGCGCCATCCATCAACGCCTCACCGGCCCGAATCTCATCTCCCTCATGCACGGCAAGGTGCTTACCCTTTGGAATGAGGTAGATTTTGGGCTCCCCGACCTCAGGAGTTACGACGACTTTACGCTTTCCGCGCTGGTCCTTACCAAAGGAGACAATGCCGTCAACCTCTGAGATGATAGCGAAGTCTTTGGGCTTCCTCGCCTCAAAGAGCTCATCTACGCGGGGCAGACCACCGGTGATATCCTTGGTCTTGGTTGTTTCACGAGGCATCTTGGCAACAACCGCGCCCGCAGCTATCTCCTCGCCCTCGACAACCTCAATGTGGGCGCCGACAGGGAGAATGTAGCGAGAGAGGGTCTGCCCGTTCTCTTTGGATTTGATGGAGATGCGTGGGCGGTAGTCGCTGCCCTTTGATTCTACGATAACCTTCCTTGAAAGTCCGGTTACCTCGTCAAGCTGCTCGCGCATCGTGACGCCATCAACGACATCGCCAAATTTGACGATACCCGTCGCCTCGGTGAGGATCGGGTTTACATGGGGGTCCCACTCAGCGAGCAGGTGCCTTGGCTCGACAGCGTCGCCATCCTTAACCTTCAGCATGGCACCGTAGATGAGCGAATACTTCTCTCGCTCCCTACCGTCGGAGTCGAGGATCGCTATCTCGCCGTTACGGTTCATGACAACCACATCACCCGCCGGCGTGGTGACATAGTTTATGTTCATGTACTTTACTGTGCCCTCTGTGCGAGCTTCCAAAGTGGACTGTTCAACGCGTTTTGAAGCCGCGCCGCCTATGTGGAAGGTACGCATCGTAAGCTGGGTGCCGGGCTCGCCAATTGACTGCGCGGCGATGATGCCAACGGATTCACCGATGTTGACCTTGCGTCCACGCGCCAAGTCTCGACCATAACACTCTACGCAGAGACCTGTCTTGGCTTTGCAGGTGAGAACCGAGCGTATGACGACCTCCTTTACGCCGGAGTTCTCAACATCCGCAGAGAGCTTTTCATCGATCTCGTCATTTGCCTTGACGATGACATTGCCTGAGTAGGGGTCCCTTACATCATATAGCGATGTGCGGCCCAGTATGCGGTCGCTAAGGCGCTCGATGACCTCACCGCCCTCAACGAGAGAGGTTACGGTGATGCCTGCGTGGGTGCGGCAATCCTGCTCGGTAATTACTACGTCCTGCGCGACGTCAACAAGGCGACGTGTCAGGTAACCGGAGTTAGCCGTCTTGAGCGCCGTATCTGCAAGGCCCTTACGAGCGCCGTGCGTCGAGATGAAGTACTGAAGTACCGTCAAACCTTCACGGAAGTTGGCGGTAATCGGTGTCTCTAAAATCTCGCCGGAGGGTTTGGCCATAAGGCCGCGCATTCCTGAGAGCTGGCGCATCTGCTGAGTGGAGCCACGAGCGCCAGAGTCAGCCATGATATAGATTGAGTTGAGGTGCTCGCCCTCCTCCTTGTTCTCAAGCTCCTGCATCATCTCGGAGGCAACAGTGTCGGAGGCCGTGGACCAGATGTCGACGACCTTATTGTATCGCTCGCCATCTGTAATGAGACCATCCTGATACTGCTTTTGGATCGTCGCGACCTCGTCGAAGGCGACGTCCAGTATCTCTTTCTTTCTGTGGGGCACAACCATGTCGCCCACCGAAACGGAGACACCGGCGCGGCTTGCGAACTTGTACCCGAGAGACTTCACCTGATCGGCGAATAGCACTGTCGCCTTGTCGCCAGCCTCGCGGAAGACGGTACCCATAAGCTTGGCAAGGTCACCCTTCTTGATAACGCGGTTAACCGTCGCAAAACCTACCTGGTCGGGGATAATCTCCCAGAGCATGATCCTGCCGGGGGTTGTGTCGTAAAGCTCCCCGTCAACTCGCACCTTGACCTTGGCGTGCATCTCAACGATGTCCTGGTCAAAGGCGATTCGGCATTCGCGTGGGCTGGCAAATGTCATGCCCTCGCCGCGCCTTGCCGTACGTGCAATAGTCATATAGTAAATGCCGAGGACGATATCCTGAGAAGGAACGATGATCGGCTTACCGTTTGCTGGGCTCAGGATGTTGTTGGTAGACATCATGAGTACGCGTGCTTCAATCTGCGCTTCAACGGTCAGGGGCACGTGTACCGCCATCTGGTCACCGTCAAAGTCGGCGTTATACGCAGTGCAGACAAGCGGATGCAGCTGTATCGCCTTGCCCTCGACGAGGACCGGCTCAAATGCCTGAATGCCAAGTCGGTGAAGAGTCGGTGCGCGGTTAAGCATGACGGGGTGCTCTCGGGTCACCTCGGCGAGGATATCCCAGACCACGTCCTCTTCGCGCTCAACCATCTTCTTGGCTGATTTAATTGTGGCGGCAAGGCCACGCTCCTCAAGCTTATTGAAGACGAAAGGTTTGAAGAGCTCCAGCGCCATAACTTTGGGGATTCCGCACTGGTGAAGCTTGAGCTCGGGTCCGACGACGATGACGGAGCGGCCTGAGTAATCGACGCGCTTGCCGAGGAGATTCTGACGGAAGCGGCCTTGCTTGCCCTTTAGCATATCTGATAGGGACTTTAGCGGGCGGCGGTTCGCGCCTGTAATCGTCCTGCCGCGGCGGCCGTTATCGAATAGGGCGTCGACGGCCTCCTGAAGCATGCGCTTCTCATTCTTTATAATGATATCAGGTGCGTTGAGATCCAGGAGACGCTTTAGCCTGTTGTTCCTGTTGATTACACGCCTGTAAAGGTCGTTTAGATCACTCGTTGCGAACCTGCCACCTTCAAGGGGTACCAGCGGACGCAGGTCCGGCGGCAATACGGGAATCACCTCAAGGATCATATCCTGGGGGCGATTGCCTGAATTCTTGAAGGCGTTAACTATCTTAAGGCGCTTCGCGTACTTCTTGCGCTTAGCTTTGGAGGTGGCGTTAACCATCTCCGTGCGCAAAAATTCTCCCAGCTCATTCATCTTCATGGAGGCGAGGTAGTTGCGAACCGCCTCAGCGCCCATCCCGGCGTCAAAGCTTACGCCCGGCTCATAGACCAGCTCGCGATACTTCTCCTCGGAGATGATCTCGCCGACCTCCATGCCCGTGGTGCCTGGGTCCAGGATGATATAAGCCTCGTAGTAGAGAACCCGCTCAAGGTCTTTGAGCTTCATCCCAAGGAGGGAACCTATCCTGGAGGGGAGTGAGCGAAGAAACCACACGTGCGCCACTGGGGTGGCGAGCTCTATGTGGCCCATCCTCTCACGCCTGACGGATGAACGGATAACCTCAACGCCGCACTTTTCGCATACGACGCCGCGATGCTTCATGCGCTTATACTTGCCGCAGTTGCACTCATAGTCTTTTACAGGGCCGAATATCTTGGCGCAAAAGAGCCCGTCGGACTCAGGCTTGAAGGTCCTGTAGTTTATGGTTTCAGGTTTTTTCACCTCACCAAAAGACCATTCACGAACTTTCTCCGGGCCCGCTATCGATACGCGGACCGCATTAAAGCTGAGCGGGTCTTTAGGCTGGTCGAAAAATTTATGTATGCTCTGCAAGGTGTTAACCTCCTTAAAGGACTGGTCGCTGTAGTTTTACGCCTAGTGTAAAGGTCTCTACTACAGCGCCTCCTCTTCTTCGAGCAGTTCCACGTCCAGGCCAAGCGCCTGCATCTCTTTGATGAGGACGTTGAAGGACTCGGGGAGCCCCGGCTCAAGAACGTTCTTACCCTTAACGATTGATTCGTAAATCCTTGTTCGGCCCGCCACATCGTCTGATTTGACGGTGAGCATCTCCTGAAGTATGTGTGAAGCGCCATAAGCCTCAAGCGCCCACACCTCCATCTCACCGAGCCTCTGACCACCAAACTGAGCCTTGCCGCCCAGCGGCTGCTGGGTAACGAGGGAGTATGGACCGGTGGACCGTGCGTGTATCTTGTCTCCAACAAGGTGGTGGAGCTTTAACATGTACATAACACCAACGGTTATCCTCTGGTCGAAGGGCTCGCCAGTGAGGCCGTTATAGAGAAGCTCCTGTCCTGATTCAGAGCAGCCGGCCTTGGTAAGGAACTCTCTGATAGAGGTCTCGGAAGCGCCATCAAAGACGGGTGACTCTGTGGCAACGCCCTCGTGGGCCGCCATTCTGGCAAAACCCATTATCGCGTCGTCATTGGAACTGTCCAGAAGCTCCTGAGTCTCTGCGTCGGAGTAAATCTCCTTTAACTTGCTTCTCATTACATCCGGCGAGTAGTTCTCATCAACAAACGCCTGCACCTGCCTGCTGAGCGAATGCGCGGCCCAGCCGAGGTGGGTCTCAAGAACCTGCCCGACGTTCATTCGAGAGGGAACACCCAGCGGATTCAAGATGACGTCAACCTGCCTGCCGTCCTCAAGGTAGGGCATATCCTCCACAGGGACAATCTTGGAGATTACGCCCTTGTTGCCGTGGCGTCCCGCCATCTTGTCACCAACCGAGAGGCGACGCTTGATGGCGACGTATACCTTCACCATCTTTATTACGCCAGGGAGGAGGTCATCCCCCTCTTGCAGGCGCTCTATACGTTCCTCAAACTTGGTGCGAACCTTGGCAATCCGCTCATCAAGGCGCTCTGCAAGGGCGAATATGCGGTCCTCTTTTTCCAGAGCATCGATGAGGGGAATTTCAACCCAAGCGGCCTTCGGCACTGTTTGGAGCTTATCAGGGTCAATGACCTCGCCTTCGGCAATTACAACGTTACCCTCAAGGTCGACTACATCAATTGCCGCCCTCTCAGAGGAGAGGAGGTCGCGTATCGAGTTGTAGGTGGCGCTGGAGAGTATGGCGATCTCTTCGCCCATAACCTCACGGAGCCTCGCCCCTTCACGGTCCTCAGCATCGTCGAAGCCATCATCAAGGCCTGCGCCTTTGCGTGAGAAGACCTTGGTATCTACGACTATACCCTCGACACCAGGAGGTACGCGAAGGCTGGTGTCTTTAACGTCACCGGCCTTCTCGCCGAAGATCGCCCTCAGAAGTTTTTCCTCCGGGCTAAGCTGTGTCTCGCCCTTTGGCGTGACCTTACCGACCATCAGATCGCCGGGCCTCACCTGCGCGCCGACGCGGATTATTCCCTGCTCGTCCAGATCTTTTAGCTTCCGGTCTCCAAGGTTGGGGATATCAGGCGTTATCTCCTCTTTTCCCAGCTTGGTATCACGCGCTACGCACTCGAACTCCTCAATATGAACCGAGGTGAAAATATCTCGTTCAAGGAGCTTCTCGGAGATGATTATGGAGTCCTCATAGTTGTAGCCGCCCCAGGACATGAAAGCGACAACGACATTCTTACCAAGCGCAAGCTCTGCTGCGGAGGTGGCCGGGCCATCGGCAAGGACATCTCCGGCCTTCACCATGTCGCCCTTCTTGACTATGGGGCGCTGGTTCAGGCAGGTGTTTTGGTTTGAGCGCTGGAATTTGGTGAGGTTGTATATATCCACACCAGTCCTGACATCCTCAACACCCTCTTCGAAGGTCTTGACAACGATCCGTGAAGAATCCACAGATTCTATGAGCCCGTCCCTGTCAGCGACTACGGTAACGCCGGAGTCATGGGCGACTACCGCCTCAATGCCGGTGCCGACGAGAGGCGCCTCCGTCGAGAGGAGGGGCACCGCCTGGCGCTGCATGTTGGAGCCCATTAGCGCGCGGTTCGCGTCATCGTGCTCAAGGAAGGGGATGAGCGCCGCCGCAACGGAAACAAGCTGCTTGGGGGAGACGTCCATCAAATCGACCTCGGCAGCGTCGACAAGCAGGGGGTCGCCATTACGACGAGCATTTATGAGCTCGTTTTCAAACTTGCCCTTTGCGTCGATAGGAGCATTCGCCTGGGCGATAGTATGCTCCTCCTCCTCCATGGCGGAGAGGAACTGGATCGATTTTAAGACCTTACCCTTTGACACCTTACGGTAAGGCGTCTCGATGAAGCCATACTCGTCAACCCTCGCATAGATTGAAAGGCTGACAATGAGACCGATATTTGGTCCCTCAGGGGTCTCAATGGGGCAGATACGGCCATAGTGGGTAGTGTGAACGTCACGCACCTCAAAGCCCGCGCGCTCACGAGTCAAGCCGCCCGGTCCAAGCGCCGACAGGCGGCGTTTGTGGGTCGTCTCGGAGAGAGGGTTTGTCTGGTCCATGAACTGCGAGAGCTGGCCTGAACCAAAGAACTCCTTAACGACAGCCGTCACGGGTTTTGAATTTATAAGGTCGTGGGGCATGAGCGAATCAACCTCATGCAGGCTCATACGCTCCTTGACAGCCCTCTCCATCCTTACAAGGCCTACACGGTAGCGGTTCTCCAAAAGCTCGCCCACCGAACGCACCCTCCTGTTGCCAAGATGGTCGATGTCGTCTATGGAACCGCGCCCGTTCTTCAGATTGGCCAGGTATCTGACAACCGCGAGGATATCTTCACGAGTAAGGGTCTGCTGCTCCATCGGGGCGTCAATTTTCAGCTTATAATTAAGCTTCCTGCGCCCGACCTTGGATATGTCGTACCGCTCATCGTTGAAAAAGAGGTTTTCAAAAAACTTTGTAGCCGTATCAAGGGTAGGCGGGTCGCCCGGCCTCATTCGGCGATAAATCTCTATAATGCCCTCTTCCGTGGAGGATATCTTGTCATCCACGAGGGTATCACGCACGTAGGAGCCGACCTTGAGGTTGTCGATGAAGAGAATCTCAAACTTTTTAAGATTCGCCTCGCGCATCTCCTCAAGTATCTCGGTGGTTACCTGAGTACCGGCCTCGAAGGTTATCTCGCCGGTCTCCTTATCCACAATGTCGGTGGCAATAAAGGCGCCTTTGAGGTCTTCAATCTCTATCGGTACGGCGGTCACCTTGTCCTGGCGAAGTCTTTTCAGGGCGCGCTTGTTTACCTTGCGCTGCGCTTTTACAAGAACTGCGCCGGACTCTGGGTGAACAATATTCTCCGTGGCGCGGCTATCCTCTAACAGGTCCGGGTCGATGGCTTTTTTGGCCGTCTCCTTTTTCCAGTCGATCTCAACTCCAAGCTTGTCATAGAAGTTGTCGAGAATATCCTGCGCGGAGTATCCAAGGGCCTTCAAAAGAACCGTGGCGGGGAACTTCCTGCGCCTGTCGATTCTTACGAAGAGCAGATCTTTATGGTTGAACTCAAAATCGAGCCAGGAGCCACGGTAGGGAATCACCCTTGCAGAGTAGAGATACTTTCCGCTGGAGTGACGTTTGCCCTCGTCATGGCTGAAAAATACGCCTGGGCTTCGGTGGAGCTGGTTGACGATAACCCTCTCGGTACCGTTAATGACAAAGGTACCGTTTTTTGTCATAACAGGTATCTCACCGAAGTACACTTCCTGCTCTTTGACGTCACGCACTGACTGCGCGCCGCCCTCTTCGTCCACATCCCATACAACGAGGCGCACGGTCACCTTAACCGGGCATGCGAATGTCATCCCGCGTTCGGTACACTCTTCCACGTCATATTTGGGCTCCCCGAGCTCGTATTTGACAAACTCAAGGGAGGCCGTCTCAGCGAAATCCTTTATCGGAAAGACGGACTGAAAAACTTTCTGGAGACCGACATCACGGCGCTTTTCTGCGGCGACGTCAGCTTGCAGGAAACGGTCATAAGATTCCTTCTGTACCTCAATGAGGTTTGGAATCTCTACAACCTTGCCTATGCTGCTGAACTTAAGGCGGGGCCTGCGGTTCTGGGAGACTGAATAGGCCATTCCGTATCAACTCCTTTTGGAGGCTTCGTGCGGTGGCCGGTGAGGCCACACATTCCGAAAGCTCGGAAATTACGGCGCTTCAACGGGTGCTTATTTACAAAAATGGAAATAGGGGCACACGACCCCATAGAGGGTCGTGAGCCCCTAACACTGCTAAGTTGTCGGTGCGTAAAAGACCAGATTAGGCGATTTCGACGTTGCCGCCGGCCTCTTCGATCTTTGCTTTAATCTCTTCAGCTTCGTCCTTCGCGATACCCTCTTTGACGACGCTGGGTGCACCATCGACCAGCTCCTTAGCCTCCTTGAGGCCCAAACCGGTGATCTGACGAACAACTTTAATAACCTGAATCTTGGCGGAGCCTGCGCTGGTGAGCTTGACGTCAAACTCTGTCTTCTCTTCCTCAGCTGCGGCAGCCTCGCCACCTGCCATCGGCATCGCCATCGCCATGGGGGCAGCGGCGGTTACGCCGAACTTATCTTCAAGCTCTTTTACGAGCTCGCTGAGCTCAAGTACGGTCATGTTCTCAATAAACTGGACAACTTCTTCTTTGGTAATAGCCATCTTTGTCTTTCTCCTAATATCGATGAAATGAGGATTCTTTTTTTGATTC
>PKTT01000062.1 GCA_002869015.1 Deltaproteobacteria bacterium | reverse complement strand
TTCTTCGGGGCGATAACGCTTTCTTGCCATGACCTTTCTCCTCTCGATTTCGGTCGAATCCTAACATTGAGACTGGACCGATTTCGAGGGGGCAGGTCATGGGTATAAACCTAGGTAACTTTGGTAAATATGAAAAAGAGGGCCACCCCGAAGGTGGCCCTTGTCATTGTTACGCTTTATAAAACTAGCTCACTATGCTCATTTTGCTCACTTTAGAGACCATCCATCTTCCATAGTGACTATTGTGAGCATAATGAGGGCTCTTTACCCTGGAAGGAGGTACTTAGTCCTTGGGCCTCCTCCCATTGTTATCAACTGACTCGCATCCTTCATGTTTAGAAGCAGGTGCCGTGTAGAGTCAGGACTCCTTCCTAGCATCTCAGCTATCTCCTTTGGTGAAAGCCCCTTAGGATGCTCGACCAACAATCCCATTATTTCTTTACGTTCATCACTAGTGCGATAAAGGGCAGCATCTCCCAGCACTCTCCAGCGGCATGTTTCCTTCGAGAAGTTTAAGGCAAGTTCCATCTCCTCAACATCCCGGCCTGTAACGTGAAGGACGGCATCCGCATTTGCCCTGTCCCTTGTCAGGACCATGTTTGTGTCAGCTGCTCCTGTAAGTCCTGTAGAGCCTGATATCTTCTCGAAGGGGTCTGCAGCAGGCATCTTCCTGAGGTGGTGGATAAGCAGAATAGGCACCCTATATTCGTCTGCAATATCCTTGAAGATGGTTATTGCCTGGTAGTCCTGCGGGTAGGACGATTTACCATGCTGCTCTGCTGGCCGCACCTTTTGGAAAGTGTCGATGATAACCAGCCCGACATTGCTATTCTTTTTCAGCCAATTTTCAAGGTCTTCTCGCCCTCCTTGGTCGAATGGCTTCCACTCTCTGAACATCCTCAAGTTGTCTGGTGCTGTCCTGCCCCACCCATGAGCCTCTGTACCCGCTCCTTTAGCCTCCTTTTTGAGTCCTCCAAGGCAAGGTAGAGTGCCGTTTTCTTCTCCGCTGGATACCCACCTAAGGCATTTTCACCCAGTGCTATCGCTAGTCCAAGATCAAGGGCCAGCCAACGCTTGCCTATCTTGGGAGGCCCAGCGAGGATGGTGACTCCCTCCGCTATTAAAGGCTTTACTGCCCAGTTAACTGGAGGGAAGTCCATCTCCACCAGTTCTTTGGCTGAGAATTCAACGGGCGCTATGCCCTTACCTTTTTTCGCGTTCCCTTTAGGAAAGCGCTCGCAACTTTTGGCAATCCTTTCAACTTCCTCCTGTTCGAGCATGGGTTCACATTTCTGCCTGTTCTCCTCAAGCAATGCTGCCAGAATTGCTCCTTCCGAAAGTCCCTTGCCCCTCAAATAGCTTCCCAACTTGAAGAGGGTCTCATTTCTCACGCCCACTGGTATTATCTCGACTTGTGCATTAGCAGGAGTAGGCGGTTCAGAGAGTAACCTAAGGAGCCACTCAGGAAGGTCAGCCAGGTTTTCCTCAGAGAGAGGAACCTCCCATTCATATTGACCACCACTGGCATGGACAGAGGGAGGAGCGACTACGAAGCCTCTGTCGGCCTTTACGTCAATACCTGGGCCTAACTTGCCAGTAGAATTGGAGATATGCCCCCCTGGGTGCCTGAAATAGAGGTGTACTCCACCACCCCCAGTTCTGGCTCTGGATGTTTTAGGTAAGGCTCCATACTTGGCTTCCAAAGCCTCCATGCTGCCCTCACCGTCCACTCCCGGCTTTTTGTCGAGGTCTATAACCACCAACCCAGATTTGTCTCCGGTAAGAAGACCTATATTCGCATCCGGCCACAACCTCCATCCTTCCACGACAAAGGCTATATCCGTTGAAGCCCTGTTGGGCCTATCCGGGATACTGGGCACCTTGTCCCTAGTCTCTACTGGAATGACTGGATACCCCTGCTGAGCATAGGCAAGTGCGCTTCCCAGGTTTGTTGCAGGAGGGAGCATTACTCGTAGCCCTCCACTTTGGTCCGGCTTGCCATCCAGTTTTCCACTTCACTGGAAAGCCAGCCTACGGAATTGGCTGAGATGGACCTCCTCTGAGGGAATTGACCTCTTTTCTCCATTCGCCAAATAGTGGGCCTGGATAGACCGGTGATTCGGATTACTTCTGGTGCTCTTAGAAATCTGTCATCTTCCATAACATTCTCCCTGGTGCCATGCACCATCTTGAAAAAGAAGGGTAGTACATGCTTTATAGAGATATGTTATGACGCTGACATGCAAACCAAAAAAGGAAAGTGCGCGAAAAAATGGACCCTATTTAACCGCTCGTAATTATTTGGTATTTGGTTGTTCTTGCAGGAGAGATGGGGGCTGGTGGTGATTTTTTTAATTATTTCTGGCCTTGTCGGATACCAAAAAAGGAGTAGCCTTCTTTATACCCCCCGAACGTTCTTACGTCATGCTTTCCGCTGAGGGGTAAGCGCCCCTGTCGAATACCTTGGTAGGGGCGCTTTCGTGTGGGTCTGAGTGCATATTATTAAAAGCTGCTGTACACCACACTCTCAAAAGCCTTGCCGCTTTCACACTCTGCGCTATCCTTTCTTTAGCCCTCAAATGTCATTACGTCATTCTTTTACATCAAAGGGGAAGAGGCTCTGTTGCTCTCATGGTAAGGGGCGGTTAAATCACAACTTGATCTGGCTCATATAGAGTCTAATTATTATAGAAAGGAGGCATATGATGATTAAGCTTAAATACTATCATTACTTGTTTATTTTAGTGACTGTATCAATTGCCTTAAGTGGGTGTGGAGATTTCTTCTGCTCCGATAGCGATAATGATTCTGTTCCAACAACGCTAAGAGTCGAATTGCCATGTGATGAAGACTCAGGCTTTCCAAATGACTGCGTAACTTATACTGATAACGTTGAAGATGTATTAACTGTTAATGGGGAAGAAGGCAAAACCTATAATGTGACTGTAAGGCTTAGAGGTATAGTGGAACAAAAAGAATACTATTCTCTTTTTACTAAGTCAGCGCGAGCTAAATATGATGTGCCAACAGACGACTTCATGTGGTTGGATGATGGGGAGAAGAGTTCTAAAGATACATGGAATATATTTAGCATCGAAGTTTCATCGCCTCCTGCTATTTACTACCTAAACAATGGTAGTAGCTGGATAGAGCATTGCTGGAAATTCGATTACGAGAAAACACTACTGGCTGATGCAGGGGCAACTATTACATTGTATGCGGATAGTGGTGGGCCAGATGGTGATTATCCTCGCATAATTCTAAACCAAGAGTCTATTGGGGGTGAACCGCTTGTAATTCCAGATATACCACCAGCACCTGAGGCATTTGACGGTCAGTTTGTCCAAATGGATATAGTTTCAAAGACAGAAACAATTGAACTTAATTCCAGCGAGAACCTTCTTCACCTAGGCGATAACGTTAATGATATACCGTATTATGGCGTTGAATTTACTGACTCCGGAGAGTTGCCAAGTGGCATAAAACAAGCAATTCTTACAGTAGAATTTGCCGGAGAGCAACCAGATTGGGTATCTGGTGTTGACTTCTTTATTATTGACTCGGTCGAGAACACCTCTGTCGAAATATCCGTGAACGATACGAAGGTAGGTTTGTATTTCTCTGAGATCCCCGATGACGCTGAATGCATTTACGAACATTGGGAAAATTTCTGGTCATATAATTGTCCATTTACAGTAACAAAGGATGTTACAGATTTGATTGTTGAGGGGATAAATTCTGTGAGTGTCAAATCACTAGATGGTGATGATTTTGTTATTGCAGGAGTATATCTAGAGCTAACCTACTAATATTATAGATATATGCAAGCCAGAAGCAGCGCGCTTGAAACAACTTTTACAGTTGATGGCTTGAAAGAAAATGTAAGGGCTAGGCAGATAATGCTTAGCCCTTGCATACTCTCGAATCCGTCGCCCTTCCTAAACGGAAATACCCCCGCACCACTTCCATCCCCCCAGAATAACCACCAACCTTCTGCTCCAGGCTTCGAGGGCACCTTAATAAAATAGAAAAATGACCACACTCTCCGGGAAAGAAAGTGCGGGCGTCGGGAGGTATTAAGGGTTTTTGGGAGAATAGGCACTTGAAATCCAAGTTATGAAAATATTTTCCGGGCATGACAACTTCTAAATTCAACACCCCGAAAATCAATCTCGGTAACCGCTTCATAACCCTTATTTTAAAATCACCTGAACTTTAAGATATGATATTTTTTCGCCTAGCCTGCAAGAATCTTAAAGCTTCTATATTTGCTAAAGAATTCAGCTGTAATAGCCGAATAAGTACCACACAGGGCAACAGCAAGGAGAGGCCAAGGAAATTTCTTCTTAACCAATAAATTTTGTTCACCCTCCGATAAGAGCAAAGCCGGAGCAATCCGGTGACGCAGAGCCACGGGACCTTAAGAGGTCAGCCGGGTCGCCGAAGAGGGAGGCAGCTTTCTCAGCAAGGCTCGTCTCTGCTTCGTTTTTCAGGAGTTGGGATGAGCCTTTTCTTGTATTTGAAATGCGATACCCGTGAGCAACCATGGGTCTGCAAACATTTATTCACTTTCCAATTCTAGGGGGCGCCAGAAAAAATCCCGTAAACAATTTACAGTTACATACATTTCAGGATGGAGGATGTAATGGCAAGATTTCGTATCTTTGCGAGGTTGATGGTTTTTATTTTGCTTCTCATCTCAATCGGCTGCTCGGGGGGTGGCTCTTCGAATCCGCCAGAACCGGTCGAGATAGGCGGTAGAGCAGTAAAGAGCTATGTCTCCGGCGGTGACGTCTCCGCCTATGCAATCGAGGAAGGTTCGCCGAGCATCCTCATCGCAACCGCCATTACCAACGCAGATGGTTCATTCCTCATCGATATTGGTAGCTTTCGCGGAGATCTCTATGTGGAGATCAACGGCGGGACCTACGTCGACGAGTCCACCGGCCTAGAGACCCCCCTGACCTCTCCACTACGCGCGGTCATCTACAACCCTGGGCCAGAGAGCAGGGTATTGGTGACGCCGTTGACTGAGCTGGCGATTCTCCTCTCCCCCTCCCTTGCCCCCTCAGACCTGTCCCACTCCGCCGCCACCGTATCCGCTCTCCTAGGTGGTATCGACATCGGCGGAGTGATGCCCGCAGACGTCACAGCGGCTCTCGGCGAAGCTACTCTCGAAGAGCTGAACTACGGTCTCTCCCTAGCTGCTATCTGCCAGTGGATGGCCGACAGCGGGATGGATTTGGGCGAGGTGCTATTACTCCTCGCCAACGACCTCGGAGACTACCGGCTCGACGAGACCGGCGACACATTCCTCGCGGCTCTCACCGCTTTCATTGGGTCATCCCGGAATGGCGCTGGCGTGACCCTCGCTCAGACAACCCTCGACGAACTCCTATCCTCCGCCGTCGATCTAATGGTGGTCCCCGAGGGTGAGGGAGGAGGAGCGCCCCCAATCATAATCGCAGGCGACGATAACGGGGCCACCGACGAGGATGTAGACCTGCTCCTCGTGGGCCTCCTCGATAATGATGCCACCACCGATGAGGAAAACCCCCTGTTCATCATCGCCGCCGATGGCCTCTCCGCCAACGGCGCGAGCATTACACTCCCCGGGGATCACACTATACTCTATGACCCTGTCGATGAATGGAACGGCACCGACACCTTTTCTTACATGGTCTCCGACTCAGTAGGAAACTTCGACGTTGCGACCGTCACTATCGAGGTGGCAGCGATAAACGACTTCCCGGTGGCCCAGGACGACCTAGCCATCCTTAGCACCTACGAAGACTAGCCCCTCAATACCTCCAATCTCATGGTCAACGACTACGACGTCGACGGCGACGAGCTTGAGGTCGTCGCGATGACCGAGACGACCATCGGCGGAGGAAGAGCGACCTACCTTGCTGAGGGCATCTTCGCCTACATCCCCGCTCCTGACTTCAACGGCACCGACTCCTTCACCTACACGATAAGCGACGGCAACGGCGGAATAGATACCGCCCTCGTTGAAGTAGAGGTAATCCCGGTGGCGGACATTCCCATCGCCAACCCCGACTTCGCGTTGACCGACGAGGACACCCAGGTCTCCGTAGGCGACCCCCTGGCCAACGACGTAGACGCGGACGGCGACATCCTCACCCTCGCCGACTTCGACGCGACCTCTGCGCAGGGTGGCTTGGTAACCCAGTCGGGCTCGGCTCTCCTCTACAACCCCCCGGCGGAATTCTCCGGCACCGACACTTTTACCTACGTTGCAGACGACGGTGACCACCAGGTCACCGGCACCGTCACCGTGACGGTCAAAGCTGTGAATGATGCTCCGGTGGCTGGCGACGACAGTATCTCTACCTATGAGGACACACTCCTAATCACCTCCAACCTGATGCTCAACGACTCCGACGTCGACGGGCCGAACCTTTCGATCATAGACTACGACCGCTACACACCGAACGGCGGTGTTGTTATCCTCACCACCAACGGCTCCTTCCACTATGTGCCCGGCGAAAACTACTACGGCGGAGACTCCTTCACCTATCTCCTCTCCGACGGCGCGGGGCTCACTGACATGGCGACGGTTACCATCGACGTAATCTCCGTCAACGACGTGCCCACCGCAGACCCCCTCTACGTAACGCTCCCAGAGGACTCCGTCGACTACCTGATAGATGATGTCCTTGACCATGTCACCGACCTTGATGGCGGCACCCTGGAGTTGGTGGACAAGGTGGGGACCACAGCTTTCGGCGGCGCGTACTCTATCGCAAGCCCTGACCTCTTTTACACTTCTCTCGGCGACTACAACGGTGAGGATATGTTCGCCGTAACCGTCATCGACGGTCAGGGTGGCTCTGTGGAGGTAGAGGTCCACCTTACGGTGACTTCTGCGAACGATTCGCCGGTGGCGACCGACGATCTGGCGATAGCAGTTACGATGGAGGAACAACCCACCGTAACCGGCAACGTCCTCGCCAATGACACTGACATCGACGGCGACACTCTCACGGTCTCGAGCTGTTCCGGCGTCTCCGCGGCGGGCGGCTTTGTGGAGGGGCTGGGCGACGGCACTTTCACCTATACTCCGCCGGTCGACTTCTTCGGTCCGGATAGCTTTGCCTACACGGTGAGCGACGGCAACGGGGGCTTCGACGACGCGGTGGCCCACGTTACGGTCAACCCGGTAAATGACGCACCTGTAGTCGGCGATCTATCCCGGCGCACCCCCGAGGACATCGCGATAACCCTCACTGAGGGAGAGCTCTTCCCAAGGGCAGGCGATGTTGACGACGATTACGCCACCCTCACCCTCGCAGCCGACGTGGTGACCGCCACAGGCGGCTCGGTGGTGGAGTCTCCTGCCGGCACCTATATCTACACTCCGGCGGAGAACTTTCACGGCACAGACTACTTCACCACCACGGTGACCGACCCCCACGGGGCTGCAGCCTACGGACTGGTCACTATGACGGTCCTCCCTGTGAACGACGCCCCAGTGGCGGCACCTGACGCGTCGGCAACTTATGAGGACATGGCGGTCGTTACTTCCAGCGTCCTCATGAACGACTCCGACGCCGATGGCGACACGTTGACCATCGGGGGTTACGACAACTTCACCCTCGGTGGCGGCAAAGTGGCCCACAGCGGTGGGGGTTCTTTCCTCTATACCCCTGCCGCGAACTGGAACGGCATAGACACCTTCTCTTACATCATCACAGACGGCAACGGGGGGACGAGCTCCGCCATTGTCACGGTGGAAGTCCTCCCGGTGGCCGACACGGCAATAGCAAACCCTGACTTTGGGAGCGTCGCCGAGGATGGAGTAGGGGTGACCATTGACGTGCTCGCCAACGATCTCGACGGCGACGGCGACGTACTTACCATCTACTACTTCGACGCGGCCCCCGCGGGCGGTACGGTGAGCCAGAGCGGCAACTCCCTTAGCTTTGTCCCCGACGCTGACTTCAGCGGCGTGGTCACCTTTACCTATACCGTCAGCGAGGACGGCGGTACTACAGGCTCCTCCTCCGGGACTGTTACAGTAACGGTGACACCTGCAAACGACGCGCCCGTCGGAATAGCGGATGTCTTTGCAACCGACGAGGAAACGGCGGTGGTCTTCTCCGTACTCACCAACGACTACGACGTTGATGGCGACACCCTCACCGTCGTGGGCTTCCCCACGTCAACCCTCGGCGGCGGGGTCCTGACTTACCACGGTGCGGGGGTCTTCACCTACACCCCCGGGGATGACTTTTTCGGCGCGGACCTCTTCAGATACACCCTGGTGGACGAGACCGGGGCGCTCAGCTCTTCGGTGGAGGTAACTATAGATGTTGCCCCCGTGGATGACGACCCGGTGGCGGTGGATGACGCCGCCCTCGCCTCAGAGGACACCTCCGTCCTCATTGCCGCACTCTCCAATGACTACGACCCCGACATTGACCCAGTCTCCCTTCTCACCCACGACCCAATCAGCGCGGGTGGAGGAACGGTCACGGAGTTGGGGGGTGTCTTCCTCTACACGCCTGCGGGCAACTTTTTTGGCATCGACACCTTCACCTACACTATTGAGGATGCGGGCGGGAACACGGACTCGGCGACGGTGACCATCACCGTCAACGAGGTCAATGATCCGCCGGTCGCCAACCCCGATTCAACCTCCGGGCCGGAGGACAACCCCCTCCTGGTGCCCTACGTACTCATTAACGACACCGACGCCGACGGCGACCTCGTCTCCGTCCTCACCTCCGACCCGTACTCCGCGGTGGGTGCTATGGTAATAAACAATGGTGACGGCACCTTCACCTACGCTCCCCTCGCTGACTTCAACGGCGTCGACACCTTCACCTACACGATAACCGACGGGCGGCTCGGCTTCGCCACCACCACCGTCACTGTGACGGTAACACCGGTGAACGATGCGCCCAGCGCTAACCCCGATATGGTATCAACCAATGAAGACACCCCGGCGGCGGGCCTTAACCTCGCTGCAAACGACAGCGACCCGGAGGGCGACATCTTTGGTGTGGTAGACGTCGACTTTATCTCTGAGGCCGGGGCGGTGCTGACCCTGGACGGTGCCACTGGACTTGTCACCTATACGCCGCCGCTAAATTTCTACGGGACCGACACCTTCGGATACACGCTTCAGGACGCTGGCGGCGCACAGGCCATCGGCGAGGTTACGGTCTACGTATCTCCGGTCAACGACGTGCCGGTGGCCCTCGACGTGAACCTCTCCATCGAGCAGGGTGATTCAATAACCTTCGAGGTCTACGCCACCGATGGTGACGGTGACGTCCTACTCTTCAACTCGCCGCTGGCCTCGCTGGAGGGCGGCTCGATTTTAAACCATGGAGAAGGCACCTTCACCTACCAGCCCGATGTTGACTTCGTTGGGCCGGACTACTTCACCGTGACGGTGGAGGACGGGCGCGGGGGCGTCGCTACCCCGCTGGTCTCTATAAGCGTAAACGCCGCCGCTGACGTCGACAGCGACGGTGACGGCCTCACCGACTTCATGGAGGTCAACCACTACTCAACATCGCCCTCTCACATGGACACTGACGGTGACGGCCTTTCAGACGGGCGGGAGATCATAGAGTTGGGCTTCAACCCTCTTCAGGACAACTACCGCTTCAATCCCCTCATAGCCGACCTCCCGGAGATTGGGATCGAGTTTGGCTGCTCTCCGCAGATCTTACTCGTCTACACCACAGGGACAACAGAGTCTACAAGTACCACCATTGAGGACTCGTCCTCCGACACACATTCCGAGACAACCGAGGTCGGGGTGGAGGTAGAGGTCGAATTCGAAGGGTATATCCCCAGTGGCGGCTCAGTTACGGGCTCCGTATCCCACAGCTGGACCGACGAGCAAACAAACGAACACCGCGAGGCGTACGAAAATGCCAGGGCAAACCAGGAAGACTACTCCGGTGGACTGATACAGGTGACGTTGAACGTGGAGAATCGGGGGGACATCGCCTTTACCATTGACAACCTAATTCTATCTGCCTTCGTACCTTCGCAGAACTCGCCGGGCGAGTTCCTCCCGGTGGCGAACCTAGAACTGGACGTTAGTGTAGGCGATTTTCCCCAAACGACCCTTGGCCCTGGCCAAAGGATAGAGGGCTGGGTCTTCGCAGCAGAGCTTGACCTAGGTACGACCCTGGACCTTCTCTCCGATTCGCGGAGTCTCATAGTCCAGCCATCGAGCTACGAGCTCACCGACGCGCTGGGTCGCGCCTTCAACCACAACCTCACCGACGTAATGGCGAAGACGGCGCTCGTCTCTATCGACTACGGCTTTGACAGGCCCATGGAGAGCTACAGGGTCGCCACCAACCTCGACTACTATGTCGACCCTTCCCTCTACGGTGTGACGGTGGGCGAGGTCTTCGACACTGCAGGGCATTTCCTTAAAATACCCTTCACCGCCACTGCGACTCCCTTCACCGTCACTGACGGTGTTCCGGCTCCCGACTACCCAGTGGAACTGGTTGACGGTAGGGCAAGCAATCCCGTTCCCACCGACGGGGCGTGGCGATTCTCCACCTCGGCGGATTTTGAAGGGCTTACTGTCGACCAGATTAAGCTCCGGGCGGGGGATGTCTTAACCCTGGTATACTGCGCTGACACCGACCTCGACGGCCTTGGTGAACGTGAGGAGTACCTCTGGGGCACGGATCCCTTTAACCCTGACACCGATGCGGATGGACTCTCCGATTTCGACGAAGTACGTGGATGGGATCGCTACGACTACCCTGCGGGCACTCCGCAGGAGCTTAAGTTCATCTACTTCTCCAACCCCCTCGTCGCAGATTCCGAGGGCGACGGCCTCTTTGATTACTTCGAGTACGCCAACGTAAGAAGCGACACTTTGGAGAGGGAGGCAGCGGACCCCTATCACTTCGACACTGACCTAGACTTCCTTCAGGATGACGTTGACCCAGATCCGACGATTCCTGACGCGGATTACCTGATCACCGGGCTGGCAGCCACTACCTCGGTTGACAATACCACAGGCTCTCAGATATACGACGTCGACCTGACCTGGAGCATCGTGGACCCAGCTAACGTGACCAATATTGTACTCCTGAGGTACCAACAATCGGCGGGAGAGGTGCCCCCGGCGCCGATGCCTCCCACCGATGTGTCGGACTTTCCCTCTTGGACCGGTCCCGGATCGGGGTGGACGAGGGTTGCCCAAACAGTAGCGCCGACGGCGACGACTTTCACCGACAACCCGGCCATGTCGGACATTGACTACGTCTACTACGCTTACGTCCAGGTTGATTTTTACGGTGATGAGAAGCTAGTCTTCTGCGAGTTTGTAAAGGTTCCATTCCGCTTTGCCCAGGTTAGGATAACCGTGGACCGTGTCTATCTAAGTACGGCAAACGATGATGCTTGGGGTGATGATAACAGCATCGAGTTTTTCGGGTGGTGCGATGTGCAAGCTGACCTGGCTGTGGGTTACGTGAATACGTGGGACGACGTAAACGTGGAGAACGGTAACTCGTGGTATCCAAGCCCTTCATGGACGAGAGATTTTTGGGTTGGGCAGACAGTAAGCTCAAATCTGGAGTTAGAGCTGAGTATAAGTGACAGGGACAGTGAGCCGACTAACGATGACGACATCGCATTATTAACTATATCTGAGACTTGGAACTCGGTAGTTGGATGGGATTTGGGGCAGCAGTCTCATGACTTTACCATTTGGCAGGGTAACAACAGCAAATATAGTTACTTGACCCTCTATTACACAATAGATGACCTCTCAACACCTTAATATTACAACTAATATCTAAAATATGGCCCGGCAGCATATCTGCCGGGCCCCTTTTTTTAACGGGCATGAAAAAACTTTTTCAGATCATATCTCAGAAAAATTTAGAATCATTGAGTTAGGTGAGTTTAGTTCAGTTGGGTTGGTGGGATGGATAACCCATGCTCTTAAGGTAAATGGCGGTGTGATTTTGCTTGGCTATTTGCTTGGCTAGTAAGGTATAGTTTCTGTAAGTAAATGAAAAGATTAATAAATAACAATTGGCATTCTTGAATGGCATTCAAGAGGTCGTCGGTTCGATCCCGATCAGCTCCACCAATAAAATCAACGCCTTGGACAGTTTGTCCGAGGCGTTTTTTATTTTGTCCAAGCAGTTATTTTTTGCCTTTGGCTTTTTTAAATTATAGTTCATGAACTAATCATTACGCACAGGGTGTGTCGGCAGTAAAGGAAGGCTAAGGTAACGTCAAGTTGGATTCTTTTCCGTGCGGGCAGTGGTGCTATTTGCTGAGTCTTTGATTTAGGGTGGTTAGGAGTTAGGCTCCGTCAGTTGGCTTCTAAATGTAGAATTTCCAAAAATGCTTGAGCTGCTGGTGATAAGTTGGCCTCCGAAAGATTTGCGCTACACACCTTTATCTTCATGGTTTGATCTTTAATTGGAATAAGTACGAGTTTTCCAGAGGACAGCTCTTCCTCAAGGGCGCTTTTTACAAGGAAGGCGACGCTTTCACCTTTTGCCACCATCTCCTTTATGAGGTCGGAGTTGCTTGTTTGGAGCAAAACCGTCGGCGAGAGGCCGCTCTTTTTGAAGCAGTCCATGACTATAGAGTGTAGGGTAGAGCCCTCCTCGCGCATTATAATCAGCTCATCTGTCAGCTCTTCAAGGTGGATGGGCTCATCTCTGCAAAGGGGATGACAAGGCGATGCAAAGAGGCATACCTCTTCCTCTTTAAAGGGCGTAAATTGAAGGCCTTCGACCTCACCAGAAACTCCCAATACCCCAATTTCATTGAACATCTCTAAAAGTGTGCGGCAAACGTAGCGTGAGCTTCCCTCGTCTAAGACAACCTTGATTGAGGGATAGCGCTCGCGAAATTTTGAGATGACCGAGGGCATAACGTACCGTGCATAAGTTTTTGTCGACGCAACCCTTAGCAGACCGCGCTTAAGGCTTAGAAAGTCATCTAATGCCATCTCCATCTCAAACTCGAGCTCAAATACTTTGTGGGCATATTGAATCAAAATCACCCCCGCCTCGGACAGGGTTAATCGCGACCCTCTTTTGTTGAATAATTTAGTTCCGGATGCTTCTTCAAGAGCACGAATCTGGGCGGTTACCGCTGGCTGGGAGACGCAAAGGACTTCTGCCGCTTTAGTAAAGCTTAGAAGTTTAGCCGCTTCATAAAATACTTTGAGCTGATGAAAATTCATTTTACCAGTTCGTAGGAATAATCTTTCGGTGAATAATAATTTAACTCAAGTGTAGATATGCTAAGTGCTTTTAATTGCAAGTAAAATTGTAAAAATAAAATAATTTATGAAAACCATAAAAATAAATATCTTGAGCGTTGGACACTGTTGACGCATCGTCATGTTTAATATGGGAATAAATTTCACCAAGTAATAGAAGGCTAACATGAAGATATTTAGAGATGTCAATAAATAAATATCAATAACAATAAATTATACCTGTCATAACTTAAAGTATGGTTTTGCGCTATTTGCCGGCCATGCTTTAACAACCTTGATTCAGCGACATTCTTTTAGAAATTGCTCTAAAAGAGAGGTGAATCAGAAGCGGAGGCAAAAGCTATGGAAAACAGAAGTAGTCAGAGCTGGGCAAATGGTGGGCCGTTGGTAATGTTCTCGGTGGCAGTCCTAGTTGCTTGCCTGGGAGGTTTCAGGGCGGGATTCGTCCCGATAAGTTC
This sequence comes from Deltaproteobacteria bacterium, assembly GCA_002869015.1. Lineage (GTDB taxonomy): Bacteria > Desulfobacterota > Deferrisomatia > Deferrisomatales > BM512 > BM512. Next base: position 83,080 of record PKTT01000062.1, on the reverse strand, counting down.
TGCCCCCTTGATGGTTGGAGTGCTCGTCGCATGCTCTCTTCCTCAAATTGTCGGTGGCATAATCGCTTACCGCCGGGAAGAGATCCTGCTTGGCACCATCTCTTGTCTCTTTGGTACCACTGTAACGTTGGGCGCAGCCCTCACACTCTGGATTCAAGTTTTCGAGGCCCCTGCACCAGGAGCCTTTACGCCTGAACTCATGGGTTTTTTCTGGATTACCATGGCAGTCCTTACGATGGTTTTAGCTATTGGATTTGGGCGGTTAAGCTGGTTTTTGTTGCTTGGTATTGCGGAGGTAGGGGTGGTTTTTTTGCTTGAAGGACTTTACTCCTTGCAGGGTGCCCCCATTGGACCCAATGGTTTCATAACTCTACAGCTCGCCAACGTTGCCGGGTATCTGGAGTTAGGGTTTGCCTTCTTTTGCGCTTATGCCGGTTCGGCGATTCTGCTTGGCGAACACTTCCAGAAGCCTGTTTTACCATTGGGGGCGCCGCTTTTTAAATAACCGATATACATCCGGCGTTTATTGAAGTAGTTTAACAAAGGCAACTGTGGTGGTTTTAACTGTGTAGGAGAATGACCTCCTTTCCTCCACATTAAAGCCATCATAGTTGCCTGTTCATTTCTGGTGCGAATATCTTAGCTAAAGCTGTTTAGATAAAATTTAGAAAGTGGATAACAATTTGTTTGTTAAAGATATCTACAAAAACATTTACCGTGTTGCCCAGCCATATTTGATGACGAGGCACAATGAAATACACACCAAGATAGCATTGGAGTTTTCTTTTAAGCTAATTAAGCTTGAGGGTGGCGATGAAGAAGTAATAATTCCCGGGGTTATTTTGCATGATACCGGATGGAGTGCTGTGCCAGAGGATCTGCAAACATCGGCCTTCGGCCCCAAGGCAACGAGGCCCGAGCTGAGGGACCTGCATGAAGAAGAAGGCGCAAAGATAGCGAAGCTTATACTCTCGAATTTGGGTTATCCCGAAGCAAAGACAGCGGCAATTGTGAAAATCATCTCCAGGCACGATTCGGGTGCCTTTGCCGAATCCATCGAGGAGGCTGTAATTAAAGATGCTGATAAGCTTTGGCGATATTCCGCTGATGCGCAAGAGGTAGACCCAAAACGTTTTTCAATTTCCGTTGAGGAAAATATCACCAGGCTGAGCGAGGAGCTGAAGGGCTGGTTTCTCACGGCCTCCGGTAAAAGATTGGCGCTTGATGAGCTTGAGGCAAGAAAGGCTGCTCTTAAAGTTTCTGCCGGGTGATTTATACATAGAATTATTTTACTGCTTAATGTGATGACAAAAAAATATTTGGTTCAATTGATTTTAAGCCCGGAGTTCTACAGCTTCAGGTGAAAGGTTTTTAGATGTCATACAGGGATTTACGCGGGTACCTCCAAAAGATTGATGATGACCTCATAAGGGTCGAAGAGCCGTTAGACCCGCAATTTGAGGTAGCCGCCCTCCTCAGGGAAGCGCAGGACACCGGATGTGCAGTTCTCTTTGAGAACGTAAAGGGCTATGACCGTGCAAAGATCGCCGGTAATCTTTTTGGTAGCCGTAAGTTGGCAGCAGTTGCCCTTGAGACGACTGAAAAGGATCTGGCAAAGACGTATATAGAGAGAAAGGTCCAAGGGCTGCCACCGGTTGACTTTAAGGGCGCCCCGCCGGTGCAGCAGGTTGTAATTGGCGAGGATATAGACCTTTTGAAAGAGCTCCCAATCCTTACCCACCACGAGCGTGATGCAGCCCCCTATATAACTTCAGGGTTGGTTGTAGCTAAAGACCCTGATGGTACAAAGGGTGCGCTGGGCATTCACAGAATGATGGTGCACGGGCCAAACCGGTTGGGAATGCTCGCGGCCACTCCACCGATGACTCATTTTATTGCAAATGCAGAGCGTGAAAAACGCCCGCTTGAAGTGGCGGTTATTTTGGGCGCAGACCCCGCGACTATTTTGGCCTCCGTTGTGAAGGTCGGTCCCGGTGGGCCGGAGAAGTTTGAAACTGCCGGCGCGTTAAGGGGGCTTCCTCTGGAGCTTTGCCGCTGTAAGAGCGTTGATCTCAAAGTGCCCGCTTTTGCCGAAGTCATCCTGGAGGGACGGATATTGCCCGGGATACGTGAAAGTGAGGGCCCCTTTGGTGAAAACAGCGGCAATTACTTCACGAATGTGAGCCCTGTTATAGAGATTGGGCTGTTAACCCGCCGTGAAGAGATTCTCTACCCCGGCCTCTGCCCGTGGACCCGCGAGGTTGACAATCTGCTCTCCCTTGCTGCGGGCACGGAGCTCCTTAGTCAACTCCAGGCGCTATTCCATGGTGTTGTGGATCTCGAAATGGAGCCCGGAACTTGTGGTTTCAAGGCAATTTGTTCGGTTTCAGGTATGAAATCAACTGAGGTGCGCCGTCTGATATACCACGCGCTAAGTATCGACCGCCGCTTAAAGGTTCTCACTGTTGTGGATGACGATGTGAACCCGCGGGATGCCCGTGAGGTGTCGTGGGCCCTTGCAACCCGTTTTAACCCTGAAAGAGACATGGTAATGATGACTGGCCTTGAGGGGTATGTCATCGATACGTCGTCGGCAGGTAGCGCTGAGGGCTCAAAGGTTGGGTTTGACGCAACATCAGGAGGCGGAAGTGCATTTGAAAAGATAAAGTCGCCATAGCCAGCCAGCGGAAAGGCACGCGAACTAATGTCAAGTATCCTCTCTGGTCGAAAGACCTGATATGGACCATTGATGGGTCTTAGCGGGCTGTTTTTGACTTTTACCAATTCGGTAGCATTTTCCCGCCGAAAAAATTTGCGCCATGGGCAGGTAGCCTCTGGCGCTTTTTTTAAGCTAGCTACTTTTATTTTTTGGAAATTTTTTGTCTGGGCTAAGAATTTCTTTTTCCTGGCAGAAGGATTTTTTTGCGCACACAGAGGAGGGCGGATGATTTTATGCGACAAGAGTGACGTGTTTTTGTCAGTAAATCCCTCCAAGCATAATTCAAAAGAGATAACATCCCCGGAAAATCATGTTTTATCTGTGTTGGCCTGCTTTTTGCTCACTAATTATCAAATACGCAAGAAGCATTTATATCTTCATTCATTATTTTGGCCGCTGCGGCCGAGACTCTTCAAGCGAAAGGACAGAGTTATGCGGAAAAAATTATCATTTAATTTTAGTACCACGATGGGAGCAATAATCTTTGTTGTCGTATCATTTATAGCCTCCGGGCAGGCGTTCGCCATAGGTGGGCAGCACTACCCCAATGGGGCAGAGGACTTCGTCGTTGGCATCCTCCCTCCGCCGGGAAATTATTTTATCAACTACCTTGGATACATTAGTAAGGACGAGCTTAGGGATGCCGATGGCGACAAGGTCCCGGTCGATTTCGACGCAGGCGTAATCGCTGAGGTTCCACGTTTCATCTACGTCAGCGACAAGGAGATCCTTGGCGCCTCATGGGCGGCGCACATCTTTGTGCCCCTCTATAGCGCCGATGTCGAGGTCAAGGCCGGCGGTGACACCCTGGTCAATGAAGACTCAGCCGGACTCGGGGATATCATAATCAGCCCATTTATCCTGGGTTGGCATTTCAGCCCCCAGTTTCATCTTGTAGCGACAGTCGACACCTACGTTCCAACCGGAAATTATGACGAGGATGACCCGTCAACGCAGCTTCTCAGCCGCAACCACTGGACCTTTGAGCCTGTAGTCGCAATGACCTACCTGGCCGGCAATTGGGACTTCTCTTTAAAGCTTATGTATGACATCAACACTGACAACGACGACTACGTCATGGGCGGCGAGAAGGGCACCCTAGATCCGGGCGATGAGTTCCATTTCGACTACGCGATCGGCTACATGTACGGCGACTGGGAATTTGGCGTCAACGGCTTTTACTATGAGCAGGTAACTGACGACGAGTTTGAGGGCCAGGAGCTTGACGACTCCAAGTGCAAAATCGCCGGCATAGGCCCTGCTATCAAGTGGTGGCCCAATAAGGGGCGCTACTCGGTAGTGTTAAAGCATATGCAGGAATATGGCGCCGAGAATATGCCTGAAGGTAGCCAGACATGGCTTAAGGCCATAGTAGCGTTCTAAAAAACTAATTAGCTGCGGGCCATAAATACATAGTGGTTTTTGGCCAGGAGCGTCGACAGGGATAGTCTTCCGTCCTTGTCGGCGCTCTTTTTTTGCCCAAAATGGCAGTGCGACAACCCTGTCGCACTGTTTTTCTCAATATAAAACAGCATTCTAAAATAAAAGGCCGACCTGCGACACCGGTGACGCATTTATGCGTAAAAACCTTGTCTGGATAGGAAAAACTATTGCGCAAACGTTGTTATCACTAGAGGGGCACACCTTTTGCTTTAGAAAACTCCCATTCCCTTGAGTGCACCTTTGTGGCTCAGGCGGGAGATATGAAAAGTGTTTAACTGGCTCTCTATATCAGGCTAAGCCGGTCTTTTGAGAAGCCACCAAGGTCGAAAGGAGAACGAGATGTCGCTGTTGTTCACCCAGAGCTGGAACGTATTGCCAGGTTCAGAGGATGAATACGAGCATTTTATCTCAAAATCATACATCCCGAGGAGCAACGAGTTGGGGTTTAACTCGGTTGGCGGTTTTTATGTCATGTCAGGCCAGGGACCAAGAATCATTTCCGTAAAAAGCGTCGATACCATACAGCAGCTTTTTACCATCCTCGCTTCCAAGGAATTCGAGGAGATAAAGTCAGACCTCAAAGCTTTAGTCTCCCAGTACACCTCCAGAGTGCTTGTCCAAAAGCGCAAGTTTGGTCCTGAAAAGTATTCAATCCAAGAGGGCGTTTGGAAATTCAACCAGTACTTCGATATCCGCCCAGGTAAGGAAAAGTGCTACGACGATTTCATGGAAAACGAGTTTATACCTGCAATTGACAAGCTCGATTACGTTGATTTCACAAGAGAGTGGAACATCTTAATCGGCGGTTTCAGCGAAGTCCTCTTGGAGCTCACCTTCAAGGATCCTGTGGATATCGGGATGTTTCTCGGGAGCGAGGTCTTCAAGGAACTCACCCATGAAATGAACCAGAGCTGCGGAGAGAACTTCAACAGCAAAATACTCAAGACCACCGAGCGCTTTGATAAGCCTCGCTGGTTCAGGCTTTAGCGTTATTAATACTTATTTTTTAAAACCATTACCAAACGCTAAATCATACTAAGTCTTAAAAACCTATGAGGAGGAACACAGTGAGCGGAAAATTCAAGAGCCCCCATGACATTCCGACGATTCCTGGCACCGAGGGTTGGGAGCGCATGTATCCCTACAACTACCAATTCTCAAAAGAAGACCCCGAAAGGGGTAAGTATGAGGATGAACAGCTTTGGTTCTATGATGGCCTCCATTACCCGGAGCCCCATTATCCCTTCGACCTTATTTGGGATGAAGCATGGTACCTGGCGCTTTCGCAGAATAACACTCGTACGTTTCTTATGCCCCCGGCAAATGGAATAGACCACAGAGTCGTTAACGGTTATGTCTACATAACTCCAGTTGGCGTGGCCGATCCTGAAGAGATCGGCGAGCGTGTCCCCGTATTCATGAAGCGCGCAGGTTACTATTATGAAAACTGGGATTCCCTTTATGCCGAATGGAAGGTGAAGGTAAACAAGCTCCTTTCGGACCTTGAAGCAGTCTCCTTCAAGCCTCTTCCCGAGGTTGAGGATGAGAGCGTTGTCTTTGAGAATAAGGGCACCGGCAGCGGATATCATCTGCTGACCGAGTACGACGAGCTCATCAACATGGGGCTGACTATTTGGCAGTACCACTTTGAATTCTTGAATCTGGGCTATGCCGCTTACCTTACCTTCATCAACACGGCAAACTCAATTTTCCCCGATATTCCGATTTCTACACTGACAAAGATGGTCTCCGGCATTGATGTCGTTCTTTACCGTCCTGATGCTGAGCTAATCAGGCTGGCAAAGCTCGCAATTGAGGAGAACCTTGCTGATGAGATCCTTATAGAGAGGGATGCAACGGAAATGATGGCGGCGCTTGAAAAAAGCAGCGCCGGAAAATACTGGCTGGATGAGCTTGAAAAATCCCGCTATCCCTGGTTCTGGGTCTCAACAGGCACTGGGTGGTATCACCACCATAAGTCCTGGAATGACGACCTGAACATTCCCTTCTCCTCCATTCGCATGCACATTGACGCGATCAATGCTGGCAAAGAGGTCGGTCGCCCCACTGAGAAACTGCTGGCAGAGAGCGAAAAGATCGTTGAAGAGTACATGGCTCTTATCGACAACGACGAGGATCGCGTTGCCTTCGAGCAGGCCCTTGGCATGGCTAAAAAAGTCTTCCCCTACGTCGAGGACCACTGCTTTTACGTAGAGAACTGGTTCCACTCCGTCTTCTGGAACAAGATGCGCCAGGTCGCAGACATACTCGTTTCTGCCGGCTTCATTAAAGACCGTGAAGAGATTTGGCTTATGAAGCGCGGCGAGATCAAAGAAGCCCTTTGGGATTACGTAACAGCTTGGGCTACCGGCGTGAAATCCCTTGGTCCCTCCTATTGGGGCAAGGAGTTGGAGTGGCGCAAGGGCGTTATCGCTAAATTCCAGGAGTGGACTCCCCCGCCAGCCCTTGGTACCCCCCCGGATGTCGTAACAGAGCCCTTCAGCATTATGCTCTGGGGCGTCACCACAGGTACGTTGAAGAACTGGCTTAAGGGCATGGAAGCAGCCGTAGGCGCCCCATCCGACGAGCTTATGGGCTCACCCGGCTCCTCAGGGCTGGTCGAGGGTAAGGCTCGCGTCATCAAGACCGTAGAGGGCCTCGCCGATCTCAAAGAAGGAGAGATACTTGTCGCAACCACTACTTCGCCGAGTTGGGCACCTGCCTTCACCAAGATTGCCGGCTGCATAACCGACGTGGGCGGCGCAATGTGCCATGCGGCTATTGTTTGCCGTGAGTATGGCCTGCCCACTGTTGTTGGCACAGGCAACGGAACATCAGTAATCAAGACCGGTGACACCATAAGGATTGATGGCGATCAGGGCAGCGTAGTCATCGTAGAGAGGGCATAAGAAATGGAAGCGGCTCAAGTTAAATTTTTTATGATGGAAGATGAATTTCAAAATAGTCAGGGAATGGCCATGTCTGAGAAAGAAAATAGCCTGTCATTCTGGTATGAGGAGCTTGAAGGTTCCGACTTCCCGCTGGTTGGTAAGAAAAACGCCAATCTGGGCGAAATGCGAAAGGCTGGTATTCCGATTAGCCCCGGTTTCGCTCTCACGCTTAAGGCGAATGACATTTTTATCCGTGAAACTGGAATTCTTGATGAGCTGGGGAAATATATAAACTCCCTGGGTGAGGTTTCAGTGGAAAAATGTCAAGCTGCAAGTGACTTTACCCTAGACCTTATAAATGACGCTACCGTCCCGCAGGTGTTGGTGGACGAGATATGTTCACAGTATGGAAAGCTCTGCGATTTGGCCGGTGTCCCGAATTTAAGGGTGGCGGTTCGTTCTTCAGGTGCAGTGTCAATGCCGGGTCAGATGGAAACGTACCTCAACATTATGGGCGAAAAAGACCTGGTCGATTACGTTAAAAAGACCTGGGCCAGCGCATACCACGTTGAGGCGATCACCTACCGGATGAACAAAGACATGGGCTTCCTCCTGAACATCGGAGTTGGCGTGCCCAAAATGGTTAATTCAAGGGTATCCGGTGTCATCTTCACCCTTAATCCCTTAAATGGCGACCGCTCAAAGATCTCGGTGGATGTCAGCTACGGGCTCGGTGAGGCAGTGGTCAGCGGGCTTGTGACCCCGGACAACTACCTCCTGGACAAGGTTACCTTGGATGTCATCAGCTCAACTAAAGGGGCAAAGGAGATCCAGTGCGTCTACAACGAGGGCGGTAGCGATATCAAAGAGGTGGCGGTTTGCGAAGAAGACCGCAACCGTTTCTGCCTCCAGCGTGACGAACTCGTTGAGCTGTGCAAGGTCTCTAAAACCATCGATCGTTATTATGGCAAGCCCTATGATATTGAGTTTGGCATTGACAGGGATCTCTCCTTCCCATCCAACATAATTATCCTTCAGGTCAGGCCTGAATCAGTCTGGTCCAAGAAAGAGGCCCAGGCCAAGACGGAGAAGAAGAAGGATGCTATGGACAGGATCGTAGGCCAGCTCATCACAGGGGTACGCTTTAAATGAGATGGTTAAGCGATGAATGCATAGATAAGCATAGAAGGAGTAAGGAAATGAGCGGTGTGTTAAAAGAGATGCCCGAAAATTTAGTCAGTTTTCTTCAGCCTGGAGCACCCGCCTTGCTTCTGACTGCTGGCGCAGATGGTTACCCAAGTTCAGCATATACATGGGCAGTTGCTATGGACTCTAAGCGTCTGAGGTTTGCCGTTGACTCCAAAGGCACCGCGGCTGTCAACATCAATGCCTCGGGCCTCGCAGGGGTTCATATAATCGGCAATGGTAACCTTGCTTATCTGGTAAAAGGCAAGGCCAAGAAAGTCAAGGATAGCCTTGAGGCTGTAAAGCCAAGTGAAATGATGGTCTACGAGATGGAGCTTTTGGGTGCAAGGGACCAATCCTTTCCTGGAGTTACCGCCAAGCCCTTTACCTATGAGTGGCTCGAAGGAGAGAAAGAGGAGATGGCGGCTATGGAGAATGCCGTCTTCTCGGAGATGAAAGAGTAATGTTTTTGATGCGTTAGTTTGCACGTAAAAAGTCGGGCCCTCTTTGGAGGGCCCGATTGTTTTTCTCGGGAGAAAAAAGATATGGAATTCAGGGCGAGAGTGTCGGAGGGGCTAAACGAAGCGAATTTTTTTACTGAACTTGACTGGGTCAAGCCGCAGCTTACTTCCGCGCTGGGAAGGGAGCCCTATCCGGGAACTCTCAACCTCACTCTCTCGAAAGATCGCCTCTCAATAAAAGATCATTGGGACAAAGTATCTTCTTCAAGCACCGTAAAACCAGCGCCGGGTTTTTGCAGTGCAATCTGCTATCCGGTCAGGGTCAATGGATTGGTTCCGGCGGTTATAGTTTTACCTGAGGTCGATGATTACCCCGCAGATAAAATTGAACTTGTCTCACCCTACCGCCTCCGCGATCTTCTATCGCTCTCAAATGGCGATGAGATCTCCGTTTCACTAGAGATGAGGGGGGGTGATCGTCACCTTGAAGGTGTAATATTTGACCTCGAAGGGACGCTGGTCGATTTTCAATGGAACCTTCTTGAGGCCGAGGCTGAGCTTAAAGGTGCGCTCCTTGGGCTTGGTTTCGATGAAGCAATCTTAAAAGACGTGGATTACGCAGGTATCCGTAAAGCCGCCTACGTTAAAGAGGGTTTCGACCGTGAAGCAATATCAAGGATTGATGCTGCTTTAGGCCCCATCTATGACAAATATGACCATGACGCTCTGGATAGATGGAGCGAAAGCAGCGGAGCAGAAGAGCTGTTGAGGAAGCTCAAGGAAAATAAATTCCCTATCGCTATGGTGAGTAATATAGGCAGAGAGGTCGGTGATAAAATTTTGGACCGCTTCCAGTGGCGGGGCCTCTTTGATGTAATTATAACTAGAAACGATGTAGCTCTGATGAAGCCGGATGGGGAGGGTATCCAAAAGGCTTTGGAGCTGATGTCACTATCTCCGGATAAGGCCATTATGGTTGGGGATTCGATGAGCGACTTGAAGGCCGCCCGCGCTTCATCAGTTAAGTGCGCGATAATAAAAGGTGGAGAGAAGGAGCACAGGCCGCTCAAAGGCGAGAAGCCAGACCTCTACCTTGAAAGCCTGCTGGACCTTGAAGGGATGTTTATTTCGCCCTAAGCGGTCTCGCAAGCCTCCTTCAAAATATTGAGGAAGGCCTTGGCCGCCGGTGAGAGTCCGCCCTCCTCCAGAAAGCATATTACGACCTGGAGCGAAAGGTGACACCCCTTTATCTCTATGGCCTTCAGCTTCTGCGCGTTGATCTCTTTCTCTATGGATGACCAGACCAGAAAGGCAACCCCCTCTCCGCGTTCAACTGTCTCCTTGATAAACTCGACGTTACTGGTCTCAACCAGCACGTTAGGGGTCAAGCCATGCTCGGTAAAAGCTTCCTGAACAATTTGGTGCGTACTCGATTGCTGCTCTTTTAGAATTATGAATTGCCCAGCCAGCTCGCTAAACTCGATAGTACCCTTCTTTGCGAAAGGGTGCTCATTGGCTACAACCAACCTTACCGGCTCCTCTCGAAAGGGTATGGTCGATATGCCGGGAATCTCCTCGTGCGCCGCTACCACCGCCAGCTCATTACGAAGGTCCAAGAGACTGGACGTTATCTCCATCGAGCTGCCTTCATCCAGGATAACTTTAATATCCGGGTGTTTTTTTCTGAACTTTGAGATCAAAGAGGGCATAAGGTAGCGGGCGTAGGTCTTTGTGGTTCCAACCTTTAGGATGCCTCGTTTTAACTCGTGCATCTCTGCGATAACCTGCTCCATCTCCTGCTCAAGGTCGAAAACTTTTGTTGCAAGGCTAAAGAGAACCGCTCCTGCTTCGGAGAGGAGCATCTTTCTCCCGCGTTTTTTGAATAACCTTATCTCCAAAGATTCTTCCAAAGAGCGTATCTGGCCTGTGACGGCGGGCTGGGTTACGCATAGATTCCTGGCAGCCTCAGAGAAGTTCTGGCACTTGGCTGCTTCGTGGAAGACTCGCAGTTGGTTGAGGTTTATCATAAGCAATCTCCAAACAGTGTTTCAAAACCAAAGATATACTTATATATAGCATTAAATCTTCTGAATTGTCTATATATGAATCCTTATTTATAGTTTCTATAACGTTATTTCATAAACCCGAAGTGGTGTTAGGAGGAATCAATGGACCTTAGGGATTTTATCGGTTTGTGTGAATCGAAAGGTGACTTGAAGAGGGTGACGGCAGAGGTCGATTGGGACCTCGAGATGTCCCACATAGCCAAGTTGGTTGAGGAGCGAGATGGCCCATCCATGCTCTTTGAGAATGTAAAGGGCTGTATCGGCAGCGTGATGTTTGGCGCGTATTCAAACACTAAGCGCCTTGCCATGTGTCTCGGTAAACCCGCCGACATGACCATGACTGAGATAAGCTACGAATGGATGAAGCTTTCCATTGGCGAGATTATCCCCAAAAAACAGGTCGAGACCGGCCCCATTTTTGAGAATGTGATTGAAGAGCAGGATATTGATATCTATAAGCTCCCCGCCCCCAAGTTCTATGAGAAGGATGGCGGAAGGTATATCGGTACTGCTTGCTTCATGGTGGTCAAGGATCCTGAAACCGGTGAGATCAACCTGGGCACCTACAGAAGCCAGGTCCTCGACGCAAAGACCGTTGGCGCCCAGATACTGAAGGGCAAGCGCGGAGACCGCATCCTTCAGAAGTATCGGAAAAAAGGCGAGAAGATGCCCATCTGCCTGGTAGTCGGGTGTGATCCTCTCCTTATGCTCGCAGGCAGCGCAATGGTTGAGAACGCCGATGAGTACGATGTCGTCGGTACTTTGCGCGGCGAGCCGGTCGAAGTAGTCACAGCCCCTCTTACCGGATTGCCGATACCCGCCACCGCGGAATTCGTCCTCGAGGGATACATTGACGGCGACAACCTCCGCAGCGAAGGTCCCTTCGGCGAATACACCGGTTACTACACCGAGGAGATTTATAAGCAGGTAGATAAGCCAGCCATTGAGGTTAAGCGCATTTACCACCGAAATGACCCTATCCTGCTCGCCGCCTCGGTCGGCCGCCCCGTCAACGACAACCACATGATGCTTGCATTCGTTCGCAACGCAACTCTGTGGACGGAACTCACTCGCATGGGGATCAAGGGCATACAGTCAGTTTACATGCCCCCCGAAGCTTGCGGACGCTTCTGGGCGATTGTTTCACTTAAGCAGATGTATCCGGGCCACTCCAACCAAGTTGCCGCTGCGGTTATAGCCTCAAATACCTGCACTTATGGTCTCAAAGGTCTCATCATCGTCGATGATGACATCGCCGCCGATGACCTGCCGCGCGTCTGGTGGGCGTTGGCAACGCGTTATGACCCAGAGCGCTCCACCCAGATAATCAACAGGGGCCGTTCTACACCTCTTGACCCAGCCCTGCACGATAAAGAGAACAAATTCATCACCTCTAGAATCATCATGGACGCAACGATCCCCTTCGAGTGGGAGGACAAGCCGGTCAAGGTTGAGATGAGCCAAGAGGTTCTTGAGAACATAAAAAGCCGCTGGGAAGAGCTTGGCCTGGATTAAGCCGCCGGCAAGAGGAGATAAAGATGGTTTACGACCAGAATGAAGCGATTGAAAAGGCATCAAAAATAAAAATTGTCATCCTGGATGTGCACGGCGTCTTGACAAGCGGACACATCCTCTACAACGACGAAGGCGTAAAGTTCCAGACCTTCAGCCACGACGACGGTTTCGGAGCCAACATGCTCATGATGATGGGTATAGAGGTCTCGATGATCACCCGTAAATCCAAGACAGTCGCGGTTCGTTGTGAGGAGATAGGCGTAAAGCGCTTTTACCAGGCCAAGGACAAAGCCGCGAAGTGTAAAGAGATTATGGAAGAGATGGGAATAACCGCCGAAGAGGTCTGCTTTGTTGGCGACGAAATTATCGATATGGGAGTGATGCGGCTTGTCGGTTTTGCGGTTGCTCCCGCCAACGCAGTCCCCGAGGTCAAAGAGATATCCCATTACGTGACTACCCGTAAGGGTGGAGAGGGCGTCCTGCGAGAGCTTGGCGAGTTTATCTTGCGCGCGCAGGGCAAATGGAAACCGCTGGTAGACAAGGTCGGAAACAAGGGCTGGGGCTAGAGGAAAAAGGAGCGACGAATGCCTTACAAATATTACAAAGACAACCGAGAGTTCATTAAAGCACTTGACGAAGCTGGTGACCTGGTCACCGTGGAGCAGGAGGTCGACTGGGACATGGAGATGGGCGCCATCGTGCGCCGCGTATGCGAGATAAAGGGCCCCTCGCCCTACTTTAAGAATATCAAGGATTACGAAGGCTTCGAGGCTTTTGGCGCGCCACTGGCAACCTATCGTAAGCTTGCCATTTCACTCGGGCTTCCCCCCGATACGCCTATTCCGGAAATATGCGCTGCTTACCTTGAGCGTACAGAGAGCGGCAAATCCTATCCTCCCGTCATCGTTGACCGCGCAGATGCTCCCTGTAAAGAGGTAGTAATCACCGGCGATGACGTCAATCTCTTCGACCTGCCCGCCCCCATGGTTCATGGCGGTGACGGCGGCCGCTATCTAAGCACCTGGCATATGATAGTCGGTAAAGACCCCGATACCCAGGACATAAATTGGGGTATGTACCGCCAAATGGTCTTTGACGAGAAGACGATGGTCGGCCCCGTGCTGCCATTCTCCGATATGGGCAAAATGTTCCACTACAAGCATGTGCCGAGGAACGAGCCGATGCCCTTTGCGACGGTTATCGGAATGGACCCGCTCGCGGGCATCGCGGCTTGCGCGCCTGCGTCAATCCCCGAAGACGAGTTCTGCGGAATGCTTATGGGTGAGGGCGTCGAGATGGTCAAGTGCGAGACCAGCGACCTCTATGTGCCTGCCCACGCAGAGATTATCATCGAAGGCGATATCCTCCCAGGGATCGAGCTTGAGGAAGCTCCCTTTGGTGAGTACACAGGTTACCGCACCTCCCCGAGAGAGCCCCGCACGGTCTACAGGGTTCGCTGCATAACTTACCGCAAAAAGCCCATCATGCCGCTCTCTAATATGGGTGTACCTACAGATGAGGGGCAGCTCCTCAGGTCCTTCTCCCTTGGTCTTGAGATGGAGAAGCTCTTAAAGAGCCAGGGCATTCCGATTACCGGCGTCTACATGTGGCCCGAATCAACTCATCATTTGGTGGTAATTGGAACGGCGCATGTTTACACAGGCATAGCGCAGCAGATCGCAAACCTTATCTTCGGCTCAAAGCTGGGGCCCTGGTTCCACATGGCGGTGGTCGTCGATGAGGAGACCGATATCTACAACAAGGATGAGGTCATTCACGCCATTTCAACAAGGTGCCACCCAATTGATGGTATTCATCTTTACGAAAACCACCTTGGTACACCGCTCAACCCATTCGCATCCCCGGAGGAGCGGAAAAAGTCAAAGGGCTCGAAGGTGCTCTTCGATTGCCTCTTCCCGCGCCATTGGAAGGAGTCCGACAAGCCGATCATGGTCTCCTTCAACAAGGTCTATCCCGAGGACGTGAAGGAGAAGGTCCTCAGTAACTGGACCAACTACGGCTTTAAGGACTAATTAAAAGGAAATGGAGGCCAAAGATGGCTGAATACGACACTTTTATCTTAACCGATTTGAATGAATTCACTCAGGACCAGGCGCAGGACATGATAATTCGCGATCTGGCTTCAACCAAGGCCAAGTACTGCTGCAAGGTTGTTAAGGCCCGCGCATCCTCCGACCCGGACAAGTATGGCGATCGCCTCTGGCCCCGTTTAGGTCGCGGGCAGTGGGTTGGCAAGCCGTGGTCTATAGAGATAATTGAGTGGATTAATCCCATACCCGAAGAGTGGAGGTAGGGGTGGCCTTTCGCAACCTGAATGAGGCATTAAAGGCACTTCGGCTAACGGAGCGGTTGGTCGAGATTGAACAAACTCTCGCCCCCCGCTTCGAATGCGCGGCGTGCCTCTCAAGGGCGGCTGCTCTCGATAAGGGAGCAGTCCTCTTTACCTCGCTCAAAGGGCATGAAGTATCAGCGGTGGGCAACCTTGTCTATTCCGAAGATGTTCTAGCCTTGGAGATGGGGGTATCACCGGGTGGCGAATATACCAGGGCTTTAAGGGAGCGCCTAAAGAGCCCTGTTAAACCAAAAGAAGTTGAGAATATGCCCGTGGAGGAAGTGCTGGAGCCGGAGGCCAGCCTCTCGGAGGTTATGCCAATTTTCACCTACTACGAGGGTGACTCTGGTCCCTTCGTGACCACCGGGCTGCTCCAGACAATCGACCCTGACACGGGAGAGACCGCGCGCGGTATACACAGGATGGAACTCAGGGGGGATCGAGAGCTTGGCGCCGCCCTCCTGAACCCGCCGCTTTCGTCGATATACGCAAAATACAAGGAGCGTGGGGAGCGGATGCCAGTGGCGGTCGTCATAGGCATGACCCCGCTCATATTCGCCTCCTTCGCCTTCAAGGGGGCCGCCGGAGCAGACAAACTTTCAGTAGCCGGCGGCTTAAGGGGGGAAGCGGTAGAGGTCGGCAGAGCTAAAGAGACTGGGATATTGGTGCCCGCAGAGGCTGAATTTTTGCTCGAAGGATATGTAGACCCCGCTACCGAAAGGCAGGATGGGCCGCTTGGCGAGATAGGTGGCTACAGCCAGCTTTTTACCACCACGCCGAGCTTATTTGTTACACGTATAACCCACCGCAAAAACCCTATCTACCACGCACTTCTTCCAGATGGCCCGGAGGGAGATGTGCTCCTGAGGGAGGTGGCGCAGACATTTATCGCCTCTCAGGTAGAGGGAGAGTTTGAATTCTTCGAAACCCTCCATTTAATACGAGGCACTTTTGGCTCCTCGGTTGTCGTTAGCTTGTCGAAGGCTGAGAGTAGTCAGATACGAGCTCTCCTAGAGCGGCTCCTAAATACCGGAGTGGTAAAAAAAGCTGTCGCGGTTGCTTCAGATATAGACCCCACAAGGACGCGTGAAGTTGAATGGTCTATGGCAACGCGATATCGTCCCGATGAAGACACTATCATACTATCCGGGCTTAAAGGTTCGCCGATAGACCCATCTACCGGGGAAGATTTTACATCTTCCAAGCTGGGCATTGATGCAACCGGCTACGGACACAACCATGAACATCTAAGGGTGAAAATCCAGCCCGATGCAGCTGACTTGGCTGCCGCAATCATTTCTGGAGGCCGGTCATGAAAAAGAAACGAATAGTAGTAGGCATCTCAGGCGCAACAGGTCCCCAATACGGGATTAGAATTCTTGAGGTGTTAAAAGACGTAGAAGATGTAGAGACCCACCTCGTCATCTCAGATTCCAGTAAGCGCAACATAGTCCTTGAGACCGATTGGAAGGTCGATGATGTAATGGATTTGGCAGACGTCACATACGATTTTAATGACGTCGGGGCTTCGATCGCCAGCGGTTCATTTATAACTGAGGGGATGGTTATCGCACCCTGCTCGGTGAAGACCGCTTCAGCTATAGCTCACTGTTACAATGAGAACCTCCTCGTGCGCGCTGCTGACGTGACCCTGAAAGAGCGAAGAAATCTGGTCATAATGTTCAGGGAGACGCCGCTGCACAAAGGACACCTTGAGATACTAAACCGCTGCGCAGACAACGGCGCGATTCTCATGCCCCCTATGATCTCTATGTATCACCGTCCAAAGACGGTGCAAGACATAATCGATCAGAGTGTCGGCAAAGCTTTGGACGCGCTGAAGATCGAGCACAACCTTTTCCGTCGCTGGGTGGGAAGCGATATATCCGTTGCTGCCGAGGCGCGGTAAAGACCCCGGCAAAACCGTGTGGAATTTTTCATGACAGGAGTATCTAGTGAAAATATCAACGGACGAGTATTGGAACCCACTGGTAGAAGTGATGGATATGGGGGCTATCCGTCAAATGCAGCTCGAAAAGATGAAGGAGCTTGTAAAATGGGGCTATGAGAAAAGCCCCCTCTATCGGAGAAAATTTGAAGAGGCATCATTTCACCCGGAGGACCTGAAGAGCTGGGAGGATATCTCAAAAGTTCCGCTGCTTACAAAAGATGACTACCGCTGCCAGAATGTGGAGCCCTTCCCCTATGGCGACACCCTATGCGTTCCGTTAGATGAGGTTACGGTATTTCACCAAACCAGCGGAACTACCGGCACTCCTGTATATCAGCCGGATACATGGGCTGATTGGGAATGGTGGAGCGAGTGTTGGGCGACGGTGCTCTGGGCGCAAGGCTTCAGGCCGGAGGACCGGGTTTTCATACCATTTGGCTACAATATCTTCGTCGCTTATTGGGCGGGCCATTATGCCTGTGAGAAGATAGGGTGTGAGGTAGTCCCTGGCGGCGTGCTGGCTACAAGGGAGCGCTTGCTCAAAATGAAAGAGCTTAAGGCTACTGCCTTTATGGCGACCCCTACTTATGTCCTTGGCATGGCGGAGACGGTAAAAAAAGAGCTTGAGGGAGACCCCCATGACTGGGGCATAAAGAAAATTCTCTGTGCCGGTGAGCCTGGAGCCTTGGTGCCTTCCACGAAGAAGCGGATGGAGGAGGCCTGGAATTGCCCGGTTCATGACCATGTAGGCGCGACCGAAGTTGGCGCATGGTCATTTGAATGCCGCCATAAGCCGGAAGGACTACACGTAATTGAGTCCATGTTCCTTGTCGAGCTTCTTGAGCTTGATTCCGACAAGCCAGTTACTGAAAGCGGCGTGCCTGGCCGCATAGTGATCAGTGCTTTTGACCGGAGGGCACAGCCGTGCATACGGTTCGACACGAAAGACGTATCCGCATGGTCCGAGGAGAAGTGTGGATGCGGACGTACCTGGAGAGTCCTTGAAAAGGGAGTTCACGGGCGCGTAGATCATATTACAAAGGTCAAGGGGGTTCTTTTCTCCCCGGTGACGGTGGAAGAGGTAGTGCGCTCTTTCAATGAAATTGACGGCGAATTTGAACTGACCATAGACAAGAAGGGGGACCTTGACAGAATCGATCTGAGGGTTGAATTGAAAGATGAGCTTACAGGTAAGGGGCGTGACGAGCTCTTGCGGAAGCTCTCCTCCACTTTAAGGCTGAAGACTCAGCTGAATATAGGGATAGAGGTCGTTCCCTATGGGTCCCTCCCGCGATATGAGGTCAAGTCAAAGAGGTTCAAAGACCTTAGGAAAAAATAAAAAATTTGAACTAATGCGGAGCTGATAAAATGAAGGTTCAGGAGCAGGCAGAGAAGATAAGGGAAGCAATTGCCGAAGTGTCAGCCAAAATAGACGCGTTAGCTGAGGTAGGCAGAGGGAACCCCGCGATTGAGAAAAATATGATAAGGATGAAGGGAACCCTTAACGCGCTCAAAGTTCAGTTCAACTTCGTTAAGTAGGATTAACTCAATCAAGTGGAAATCCATTTAGGAAGGCGCGCTTCACTTGAGGGGTGGACCAGCTTTGAAAGCGACCCCCTGATGCGGCGCACAAAAGATAGGCTAAATAAAAGGTGCCTCCCCTGTATGACGGGGCTTTGGGAGCAGCTCAGGGGTGATGTGAAGAGAATACATCTAAAAGAAGCCCTTGAATGTTGGAAAGTTACGGTTGCGCTTGAGAGTTATAACGATTGCTATGATTGGCTGACCCTATTTAGCAAGACCTTCCCCGGGGAGGAGGTCTACGGAAAATTCGGCAAGGGCGCCGGGGGGCATAAAACATTTGCGGTAATCTTCCACACTGAGTCAAAAGCTAGGCGCGACGAGCTTATGGCACTCGCCAAGAGAGTCAACGAAGAGAACTTTCCAGGCGTTGGGGCGGTTTATTCAAGAGGTTGCGGAATACCTTATGAGCAGCTGCTAGGCCCATGGCAGGGTTGGTGTGAAGACTCCCCAATCATCAACCCAGAGATAGTAAATGATGTAAAAAGGTCCCTTCGCAAAAGCCTTTTCAGGGCCTGATGGAGATTCTATCCATCCAGACAAGCGGGTATTTCGATTATAACCCTTGCGCCACCGCTGGCCCTCTCCTCAAGGCGGATGGTGCCGCCGAATTTGTCAAGGAGCTTGCGGCATGTGGGCAGCCCAAGGCCACCGCCGGTCTCCTTTGTGGAAAAGAAGGGCGCAAAAAAACGTTCAGGGTCAAGACCACCCAACCCGCTTCCCTCGTCTTCTATGAATACGGCTATGCTCTCGATAACTTTTGTTTTGCGCCGTGGGTTTGATAAGGAGTCTCCCCCCACCGTTATCAGGTTGCGTTTGGTTTCACCCTTTATGCTGATGACCCCCCCCTCATCCATGGCGTTAAGAGCATTCAAAAGGACGTTGAGGAAGACTTGCTTTAGCTCACCCCTGTCGGCGCTAACGATTGCGTTTTCGACATCCCAGAGAACTTCCCAGCTTACGGCTTGGCGCTTCATCCTGTAGCTAAGCAAATCCAGGGTTTCGTCAACCACTGACTTTAATACTAGTGGCGTCCTCTGGGGTTCTCTTGATGCAGAGCGGGCATAATCCAATAAATGGTCAACGACCTCCCTGCAACGCTCTGCCTCTTTGAAAATTCTGGAGCGGATATCGCCGCCGGGGTCTTCACCCTCTTGTTGGACGAGGATTCTGCTAAAGCCGAGAATCACGGATACCGGGTTGCCAATTTCATGGACCATGGATGCGGAGAGCTCTCCGAGGCTCGCCATCCTTTCATATACAACCATCTTCTTCTGGAGGGTTTCTTTGAGGGACATGTCGGCGAAATAGGAGATGTTGCCGATAAACCTTCCAACAGAGTCGCGAATCACCCGTGACCTGCGCCTAAAGGTTACCGCTTTGCCATCGGCGCGCAGCGCATTACATGAAAGTTCCGGCCACAACCCTGAGCGTGCGCCAGGTTTTAGGCAGCATCCGGCGGTTGAAGAGCACTGAAAGGCGTTTTCGCAGCTTGACCCCAAAACTTCGCCGGCGTTTCTACCTGTTAAAATTTCGGCGGCTTTGTTAAACGCTATGACATTGTCTTGGGAATCGGTAATGCAAATTCCCTCTGCGCTTCCCTCTAAAATGGCATTGAAAATGTCATTGTTGATTATGTCGGAGAGTGAACATGAGGCACTCCCCTGAGTGTTTTTTTCCATGGTTGTTTCCGTGGGAGGGGTTCGATTAATCCTAAAACAATACAGAGAAATATGCTAGGCTTATTAACGGTTTATGTGAATCGATGGGTGCTTTAAAAGGGCGGAACATGACTGACGCTGGCTCTCGAAAATCGCAAGGGGTATCCCACTTCAAGCCGGGTGATCCATCAAAATTCATATTCCCATCTCATTGGGGCGGCGCAGTCAGGAAGACGGTGCCATATGGAGTCGGCACAGTTTGCGAAGTGGAGGTGCCAGCGCGCCTCCATGCCTCCGTAATAGACATGAACCGGTTCGATGTTGGGATACCGGGTGGCGGAGGTATCGGCTTTGCTGTCGGTACCTACAGCCGCGCAAAGATTGCCTTCACCCAAGCCCTCGGAGTCTCAGCCACAGGTTCGAGGGCATCCATCGGGTGCCATCTGGTCGAGATGTTCCAAACGATGGTGGGGGAGTACGTCGGTATGAAAGTGGTGATTGAGGACCATGGCTATAAACACATTGGCCTAGGTTCCTCCATAAGCGTGATAACCGCTACTATGGTGGCTTTGAACGAACTTTTCGGTAGGCCTTTAACTTTAAGCGACCTAAGAAAGTCCATAGCCTACAACTACTGCGAGGAGGCCACATACGGCGACAATCTCCTGGTGCCAGGTTTTGAGACTAACGTCGGCGCAATGGTTGGAATACACGGCGGGATGGTCGTTGCCTCCGATGATTGCAATATAGTTATGAGGTCCCCACTGCCAAACAATATGAAGGTGCTGTTGGTAGTGCCAAAAACCGCAAAAAGTTTTTTCTCTGGTGAGAATGAGGCTGAAAAACTCCTTGGACAGGCAAGGGAGCTTGACCTCGAGACTAGAAAAGAGAAGGCATATATAGTTTTGATGGACCTGCTCCCGGCGATGAAAAGAGGCGACTACAAAGCTGTTGGCGAGAGCATTTACCGGCTCTCCAAAATGGGTTCAAAGTTAGCCGAATGCAATTTTCATGAGAGCGATGGAGTGGATATAGCGGGTATTCTTGATGGCTTCCGTGGATTGGGCGCTGAGATTGTTTCGATGAGTTCAATTGGTCCCGGTACATTTGCAATATGCTCGAAACCGGAACCTCTAAAAGAGTGGATTGAAGAAAAGGGTCTGAGCAGTCAGCTGCACATGTTGCCAGTGGACAATACCGGGGTAAGAGTGCGCCTTGATGGCGTTCCCGTAAATTACCAGCACGAGGCTTGGTGGGATTAGCAATGAGATGGAAGTGAGATGCTGAGTAATATCAATAAAATTCTGATAGTTGAAGATGATTCGGGAATGTCCGCGCTTATGGAGCGTCTCCTCTCTGCGGAGGGCTACGAGGTAACGGCAGTGGACTCCGCTGAAGCTGCTATGACAAAGCTTGAAAAGGAGAGCTTCGGCCTGGTGGTAACTGACTTGGTGCTGGGCGCTATAGGCGGAGAGCATGTGGTGCGTAAGGTCAAGGAGGACCATACAGATACAGAGGTCATTGTTATAACGGCCCATGCATCTGTTGAGTCGGCAATTGAGCTTATGAAGATAGGGGCCTTTGACTATCTGAGAAAGCCCTTGCTCCCTGAAGAGATAATCCACGCGGTAAAAAAAGCTTTGGAGATGAAGGAGCTAAGAGATGAGGTAAAGGCGCTTCGCGAACGTGTAGGCAACTCTAGCCACCGTATCTTTGGCCGAAGCCCCTCAATGACAAAGCTCTTAAAGAGAGTCTCACGCGCCGCCCAGACGCAGGCAATAGTGCTTATTGAGGGGGAGTCCGGTACGGGCAAGGAGCTTCTAGCTCACGCACTTCATGACGAGTCTCCTAGAAGTAAAGGCCCCTTCATCGCTGTAAATCTAGGTGCAATTCCCCCAAACCTTATAGAGAGTGAGCTTTTTGGCCACGTTAAAGGGGCCTTTACCGGGGCGGAGCGTGAACACGTAGGGTATTTTGAAGCGGCAAATGGGGGGACTCTTTTTCTAGATGAGATTGGTGAGCTTGAGCTGCACCTTCAAGTAAAACTTCTCAGAGTTTTACAGGAAAGACGCGTTACGCGTGTAGGCGAGACCGTCGAAAGAGAGATCGACGTCAGGTTTGTCGCCGCGACCAACATGAACCTCCTTGAAGAGGTCAATAAAGGCAATTTCAGAAATGACCTTTATTACAGATTGAAAGTCGTTCATGTGGTTTTGCCGCCATTGCGTGAGAGAAAGAGCGATATTCCTCTTTTGGCGCACCTGTTTATGCGGCGGTACTCAGAGAAGTATGGGAAAAATTTCACCAAAATAGGCCCGAAGGCGGCCCGAATCCTCCAGCTTCACGATTTTCCAGGAAACGTCAGGGAACTTGAGAATATCATTGAAAGCGTTATCGCGACGGGCAGGGGTAGGACGATACGCCCTGCACATTTAAAAGAGGCCCTTGGTGAAAATATCTTTGAGAATGTCATTACGCAGGTGGATGAGCCCGATGAGCCCTTCGGATTTGGGCTGGAGCGGGTGGTTGAGAAGTATGAACAACGCTATCTCCTGCGCATGCTTGAGCGCCACAACGGAAAGATTAAAGAAGTAGCTAAATCCATGCAGATGTCACGTCGCACCATTGAGCGGAAGATGAAGAAATACGGCTTTGAAAGGTCTGATTTCAGATAGCGTGTATATCTGAATTTTATTTTTGGAAATATTATGACGACGCAAAGAATAGATGGTTGCAACTCCCTTTCACTCCCGAAGGGGGTATTCAAAGATATTTTTGAACGGGCAAAACCCTACCTTATGGTTCGCGAAAATGATGTCCATACGCTCATCGCATACTCATTGGCAGTTAAACTGCTGGAGGGGGCTAAAGTTGATGAGCGTGTAGTCCTTGCTGCGGTGATTCTCCATGATACAGGCTATAGTGAGCTTACAGCAGAAGAGATGTCCCAATCTCTCATGGCCGACCCTGAGGGCAATGTTTTCAGGATAAAGCATGAAGAGGAGGGGGCACGCATCGCCGCTAAAATCCTTGATGAGCTTGGTTTTGGCGACCAAGAGGTCAAGCATGTCTCAAAGATAATTAATGGCCATGATAGCCGGATGACTTCAATCTCAAGTGAGGATGAGATAGTAAAGGATGCTGACAAGCTTTACCGTTTCACTTCCACAGGCGTCGATTTCATGCGCAGATGGGCAGGGATGGAGCCTTCAACCTGCCTTAAATGGTTAAAGGGTAAAATCGAGCCCTGGTTTTTTACTGAGCGGGCAAAGGAGATGGCGGCGGCTTTGATCGATGAGGCTGAGGGGTAGGGGAGATGGATGGTGTGCGCGCAGTCCTCTTTGACCTTGACGGCACCCTCCTTGATTCTATACCGGCTTACTTTGATCTGATGGCTTCAATGCTTGATGCTGTCGGGCTTCCGCAGGCGCCACGGGAGAAGGTTGCCGAGTTCATGGCCTCCGGCACATCCATACTGGAAAAGATGATCCCCGAAAGGGAAATGTACCGTAAGGATGAGTTGATTAAGGAGCTGCTCTCTGTAGGAAGGGCCAAGTCCCTCGATATCTTTAAGGATGAAGTGAAGGTGGTACCAGGGGCGGATAAATCCCTGAAGCATCTGCGCGATTTGGGTATCGCGCTTGGCATTGTCACAACGACGCAGCGAAAATATTTGGAGAAAAAATTATTTGCCTTAAGGCGTGAAGGGTTGGCGGATTTCTTCAAGGTTATGGTGGCAACCGAAGATGCGCCACGCGTGAAACCGGCGCCGGACCCTTTGCTTGAGGGTGCCAGGAGGATTGGGATGCCACCAAGTGTATGCGTTTACGTTGGCGATTCGCATGTCGATATTCGCGCGGGTCATGCCGCCGGTATGAAAACTATTGGAGTACTGACTGGGATAGATTCCAGGGGAACGCTGGAAAAAGAGGGAGCAAACCTCATCGTTGAGAGTATTTCAGAACTTACAAAACATTTTAATTAACATGTCGCCGGGGAGGCTGGATGATGAAAAATGAAGGTTCAGAAGGTGCCATCTATGAGTTTGCTTCCGCTGCTGGAGCGCTGGAAGGTTTTATATACAAGCGAGATGGGGTGGAGGAAAGGTACCTTGAAGATTGGGTGAGCAATTTACGGGCTCAATATGATGACCTTTCGCCTGACCTTAAAGAGGCTCTTCAGCCGGCAATAAACCGCACCCTTGGCAGGGCATTGCATTCCCTCAAGAGGCTTTTTGGCGAGAACTCTAGATTATTTGATTCGCTTAGCTCAATAGTCCAGGGGGCGCTCCCTTCATCGGATGATGATTTTGATGAGGAGAAGGTATCCAAGGCAACAAAGTATAAGGCTCGAAAGAGTGTAAAGGCTTAATCAGGCTGAGCCAGATAGATATCCTGAGTTATAGTCTCGCCCGGTGCGATGTGGAAAAACTCCTCGCTATCGTAGGGGCCGAAAAGCAGCTTTTCAAGGTAGTCGCCGCTACCCTCTATGATCTGAAACTCTTTGCCTAGAAACTCAGCGTTCTCCTTTGCGCGCTCGATCTCCTTGGCGCTTTTGCCATTGTTGCCGTCTATGTAAGCTATACGAGTATAGTGTTTCATCTCCTCCTGAATGCCCCACTCCGCTATCTCCGGGTCGAGCCTCTCTTTATATTTTTCCAGGGTTCCCAAGGGGTCCAATTCGCCCTTTATCCACCCAGAGTTGAGGTAGTAAGTGCCGGGGTGGGCGGTTGATGACTCCTTGTATTTCTCAAGAGAGCCTAAGAAGAGGGGGATGCAGTCGTGTGCCTTAGGCACTATGAGCCCCTGCGCCGGCGCTACTACACCTGCAACACCGTTGGAGCAGAGGCCGTAGCCGAGGACTATTTCATCAGCCCACTTGGCAGCTTCATCCACTATCTCCTGAATGTGCGGAGCTATTTTCTCAGGTTTTACATGTAGCCCCTGCTCCAAATAGGTCACTGAGATATAATCGTGGCCTTTAAGGAGCCTCTCAACTTCCACCTCGAAAATTCCACAGGCGATTACAGCTCTTTTTGCTTTGGATGATTTTGTCATAACAATATCTCTTGCTAGCTTTCTTTTCCCGCCGTTAGGTCTGTGAAGCCTATATGCTCAATGAAACGTTTTTGAAACTCCTTGCCCTCGGCGAGTCCTATGTGCTTTACCGTTGACATCTTCTCCTCAAGCTCAGCCCTTAGATTCAGATCTAGGAGCAGCATAGCGCTTCCCGTACGGCTTGTGTTTCCAGCGAAGGTTATCCTCTTGATGAGACCAGAGGGTATTAGCCCTATAGTTTCAAGGCTCTCCGGCTTAAGATGGTAGCCAAAAGCTCCCGCCAGTATAAGAGCGTCAAGCTCCTCAGGCCTGACACCACCCTCACTTAGCATTGACTCGATCGCCGTTCTCACCGCCGATTTTGCCAGCTGGATCTGGCGCACATCATTTTGTGTAAAATATACCCCCTCTGCGAGCCGGAAGACCGGCTTACCCTCAATTACCTCAAGGCGGTCCCTTACTTTGGGGGCAACATCCTCCGCCTCCTCAGGGGCCCGCATCTTCCCGGTCGCGTCAATTACGCCCAGCGAGAGAAGCGCAGCGGTAGCGTCTATTATCCCGCTGCCGCATATCCCCTTGGCCTCGCCGCCGCCAATCACCTTAATCGAAAGCTCGCCACCCTTTGCGGAAACCTCCTCAATGGCGCCCTTAGCTGCGCGCATTCCCGCCGCTATGCCCATCCCCTCAAAAGCGGGACCCGCAGCAGCCGAGGTGACAAGCTTTTTTCCAGCTGTGCTAAGTCCCATCTCACCATTTGTCCCAATATCTACAAATAGGATATTTCCATCTCTGTGGAAAAAATTGGTTGCGATTAGGCCGACTGTAATATCCGACCCTACAAAAGCGTGGGCAACCGGCGGTATATATACGCGCGCTAAAGAGTTGAGTTTTAGGCCGAAGCGTGTGGCGGGGTAGGTCTGACCGCCGCTTATGCCGACTGTGAAGGGGAACCTGCCAAGTGGCGCAGGGTCGAATCCACCGGCTATCTGAAGCATCGTCGTATTGCCGCCTATGACAACATCCAGAATTTCCCCGCGCTTTGCCCCGGACTCCGACAAAAGCTCCTCAATCATTTTCTCAAAACCCTTTGATAGAACATCCATGAGCTCGGCGAGCCCCTCGGGGGTCGAACCTTTTTGTATGCGGGTGAGAACATCATGACCGAAATCAACTTGAGGATTTATCGCGGATGCCGTCCCAAGCTCATCGCCTGTCTCTAGAGAGAAGAGGGTAGCTACGAGGGTGGTTGTGCCTATGTCGATGGCGAGCCCCTTTGGTGAATAGCCCTCCTCCCAATCGGTCAGTACGACACGCTCTGGCTCCTTACCGTAAGAGAGCTTGAAGCGGCCCCCCTCCTGCGTAACCTTTGGTGCTGGAGTCAGGGGAATCCCTGAAATCCTGTCGCCCTCCAGAATCCTGGCATCAAGTGAAAAATCTTCCGCCAGATGAATAGTCATATCCAAATCCGGTGCGACCCTACAAGCAAGGCGCCAGCCCTCCTCGGATTTCTTGCGTGACAGATTTTTGTGGGGTGTTTCCGGGGCTTTGTCGCCCTCGACTCTGACCAGGCATTTGCCGCAGCTGCCCTCCCCATTGCAAGGGCTCTGGATCGCTGCACCCGCCCTTCTTACAGCGCTTAAAAGGTTTTCGCCCTCGGCTACTTCAATTTCTTTGCCGATGGGCATTATTGTTATTTTGCTCATTGGAATCTCTGCAGGGAAAACTTTTATAAAAGAAGAGCCTCCGAAAATGGAGGCAGTTTTGTAAAGCCACATCATATACCCTGCCCCTCAGGAAATGAAGGGGGCTTAGCGTTGTCTTGGTAAGTAGATTCGCGGCAGGAGAAAAGTTCACCGCTTAATACCGAAGAAAAGAAAAAGCCCCGGATTTATTCCGGGGCTTTTGGCTAAGCCAAAGTTACCTATTACTTAACATCGTAATCGAAGTTGTCCACTATCTGCGTGTCGCCTTTTACGATCTTAACGGTGACTTTGTAGGTGCCCTTCTCTGAGAAGTCTACGTCGGCACCATAGCCGCCTTTCATCTCCATAGCCATGGCCTTCTGTTTGGCCCCGGAGGGAGAGGTTACTAGGTATCCGGTTTTGCTTCCGGTAAGCGGATTCCCTGCATCGTCAACCGGATACACCATGAGGTGATGAGACTTCATCTGAGCCGCTCCCCCAGACATGCTCATCCCCTTCATATCCTTCATTGCCTCCATCTGCTCCTTATTGTTGATTAGGTGGTAGGCAAGCTGGTGGTGGTTAGCCATAGATTGGTGGATCATCTCACCCTTGTGGTCGGAGTGATCCATATCGTGGTCCATCTTCATGTCCCGATCCATCTCCATCGCGTGGTCTTTAGCCATGTCCATGGACTGTTCCCCATGGGACATGCCGCCGCCCATACTTGAGCCGCCCATATCACCTCCGCCGCTGCCGCCTTTAGCGAATCCGGTGCCAGCCAGCATCAGAGCTATTGCGCCAATCATTGCTACTTTGAAAAATCTATTCATTTTCCTTCTCCTTTAGCCCTCTTAAAGGGCAGCTTTTGCCTGCTTATCAGGTCAGTTTTTGACGTTTATTTATTCTGTATAGGTCCGTCACCTCTGTGACGGAGAGAACTCCGTCTCCGGCACGGTTTGTATCCGCACCGGAGAGGACGATTGCCACTACGCGTTGCAGGTATTCTTCAGGGGTGAAGAACTCCAGCTTAAGCATCTTCTTTGAAAGCCTGCCAAGGGTTATGTCCAATTTGGACGAATCGGGGTCGTTAGCTTGCGGGCCGACGGCGGTTACCTCACTTACAGTCGCATTTTGCATGCCGATTTGCGCTAGGAGGTCCAAAATCGTCTGCGCAGCTTCCTCTCTAATTACTGCGGTTATTTTTTTCATTTTCATCACTCCCCGATGATTTCCGGGTTGGCGTTTTTAGAAAAAACATCCCTTAACTGCCAGCGTTTCCACAACTCATAGACGGCTGGAATTATGAGCAGGGTTAGTATCGTGGAGCTTATGAGCCCGCCGACCATAGGAGCGGCGATTCTCTTCATGATCTCGCTGCCGGTCTCAGTGCCGCTCATAACAGGCAAGAGGCCGATAAGGGTGGTCGCCACCGTCATAATCTTGGGTCTCACCCTATCCGCCGCGCCTTCTATGATTGCACCGTGAAGGTCTGAAATTTCATTCATCTGTCCGTCATTTAGGCGGCGTTCAAAAGACTCATCCAGGTAGACGAGCATCACAACTCCCGTCTCCGCCGCGAGCCCCGCCAGCGCTATGAAGCCGACTACTACCGCCACGGATATGTTGTAGCCAAGGATGTAGAGGAGCCAGACCCCGCCGACTAAGGCGAAGGGCAAAGAAGCCATGACTATGCCTGCCTCCATCACGGAGCCGAAGTGTACGAAGAGGAGGATAAAGATCATCGCCAGGGTCAGGGGTACTATGATGTCGAGGGTCGCCCGTGCGCGCTCCATATACTCGTACTGACCCGACCAAACAATAGAGTAGCCGGGAGGAACATCTAGCTCATGCTCAAGAACCATCTTCGCGTCTTTTACGTAGGAGCCTACATCAACGCCTTTGAGGTCAACGTAAACCCACGCTGTTCGGCGAGAGTTCTCGCTCTTAATTCCTGCGGGGCCCTTGTGTACCGAAAGGTCCGCCAGCTGCCCTAGGGGTACCTGTGCCCCGGTAGGCGTCGGGACCAGCACCCTTTTTAGAGAGTCTATGTCGTTTCTCAGCTCCCTGCCGTAGCGCAAGTTGATGGGGTAGCGTTCAAGCCCTTCGACGCTGTGGGATATGTTCATACCGCCGATGGCGCTCATGATTATATCCTGCACGTCTCCTACGGTGAGGCCATAGCGGGCTATCTCTTCACGCCTGATATCGAAATCGAGGTAGTTGCCGCCCGTAACTCGCTCCGAATATGCGGAGAGGGTGCCGGGGATCTCTGAGATGATCGCCTCGACCCTGGCCCCAAGGTCAGAGAGCACCTCAAGGTCCGGACCCATGAGCTTTATGCCCACGGGGGTCTTAATCCCCGTGGAGAGCATGTCGATGCGGGTCTTGATGGGCATCGTCCAAGCGTTTGTAAGCCCCGGGAATTGGATCGCTCGGTCAAGGTCGTCGACCAGCTCATCCGTGGTTATATAGCGCTCTTCAGGCCAGATGGCAGCCAGCGGTGCTTTAAGTATCTCAGGCCAACCTGAAAAGAATCGGTCGACATGTTTTTTTCTCCACTCGTGTGTGATTTTGCCCTCAAGCTCCTCGGGCCAAAGCCAGGTCAAGGGCTCCTTCAGCCAACCGGGCCAGCCGGAGAAGAAGCGCTTTGCCGGGATGATTTCACGCTCGACCACATCACGCAGGACTATTGTAGTCTCAAGCATGGAGAGGGGCGCGGGGTCGGTAGCCGTTTCGGCGCGGCCCACCTTGCCTAGCGTATGCTTAACCTCAGGGAATGACTGTATGATTTTGTCCGTTTGTTGCAGCAGCTCCTTTGCCTTTGTTATAGAGACGCCGGGAAGCGTAGTCGGCATGTAGAGGAGGTCTCCCTCGTTTAGTGGGGGCATGAACTCGCTACCCAGCCTTGATAGTGGAACCCAAGTCACGCAAACCGCGATAAGGGCTACTAGCACAGTAACTTTGCGCCACTTAAGGACTACCCTGATGAGCGGCAGGTATAGCCATACGAAGAAACGGGATAGTGGATTTTTCTCCTCCTTCATCATCTTCTGGGGGATGAGGCATACAGCCGCGAATATTGATACCCCGAGCGCCGCTACAAGCCCCCAGTCGGGGATTGGCAGCCCAGATATGCCACCGATTATCACCAGCGCCGGAGGCCCTGCTATAGAGAGAGCCCAGCTCAGGATGCGCTTGTTTTTCGGCATATCTTTCGGCAGGGTGTGCTCCCTGACGAAGAAGGTCATAAGCACGGGGATTATCGTTATTGCGAGGATGGAGCTCGCCGCCATGGCGAAGGTCTTTGTGTAGGCCAGCGGCTTAAAGAGCCGCCCTGACTGCTCCTCAAGGGCGAAGACCGGCAGGAAGGATACAGTTATGATGAGGAGGCTGTAGAAAAGCGCCGGACCTACCTCCTTCGAGGCGGCCACCATGATCTCAAGGTGGCTCTTTTTGCCGCGCTCCCGCTCCAGATGTTTATGCGCGTTCTCAACTAGCACAACAGAGGCGTCAACCATTACCCCGATGGCGATGGCGATGCCCCCTAGGCTCATAATGTTGGCGTTGATCCCTAATGCCCTCATTGCCAGGATTGCGAGGACTATGCCTACCGGCAGGGTGAAAATTGCAACAAAGGCAGAGCGAAAGTGCAGCAAAAAGATGATGCAGATAAAGGCTACGACAAGCATCTCCTCCACCAGCTTGCCCTTTAAGGTGTCCACAGCACGTTCGATGAGCAGAGAGCGGTCGTAGCCGGTCTCAATCTTTACCCCTTCAGGGAGGCCGCTCTCCAGAGATTTTAGCTTGGCCTTGACGTTTTCGATGACCTCAAGGGCGTTTTCTCCGTAGCGCATGACAACAACTCCGCCGGCTACTTCGCCCTCACCATTCCACTCTGCTACGCCACGCCTAAGCTCTGGCCCCACGGTGACGTTAGCTACTGATTTCAGAAGTAACGGGGTGCCCTCGCCATCGACACCAACTGCGATGTTTTCGATATCCTCAATGGAGGAGAGGTAGCCAAGCCCACGCACCATGAACTCGCTCTCCCCCATTTCGACCAATTTACCTCCAACGTCGTTGTTGGAGCGCCCGATAGCCATGCGGACCTTTTGCAGGGGCAGGCCATAGGCGAGTAGCTTTACCGGGTCCACCTCAATCTGGTACTGCTTGACGAAGCCGCCCATGGAGGCAACTTCAGCGACTCCCGGGACTGCGGTGAGCTCATAGCGCAGGTACCAATCCTGAATGGAGCGAAGCTCCTGGAGATCGTGGTTTCCGGTGGTGTCTTTTAGAACGTACTCATATATCCAGCCGACACCAGTTCCATCGGGGCCCAGTGAGGGGGTAACCCCTGCCGGTAGACGCCCGGAGACGAAGTTCAAGTATTCAAGGACCCTCGAACGAGCCCAGTAGAGATCGGTGCCGTCCTCGAAGATTATGTATACGAAGCTAGTCCCGAAGAAGGAGTAGCCGCGCACCACCTTGGCGTGTGGTACCGAGAGCATCGCGGTGGTGAGTGGGTAGGTTACCTGATCCTCTACAACCTGCGGCGCTTGTCCGGCGTAGTCCGTGTATACGATGACCTGCACGTCGGAGAGGTCGGGAATAGCGTCAAGCGGGGTCGACCTCATTGCGACGATACCGCCAATGATGGCAAGTAAAGTCGCTAGGACAATCATCAATTTATTATTAATCGACCACTCGATTATTTTTTCAATCATGGTGAGTTTCCTCTCTTGAGACGGCTAGTTCCCGCCCTGTGAACCCTCTTCCATGTCGTCAAAGAAGCCGTCGTCGGACTCCATATCATCGAAGAAATCGTCATCATTCTTCTGACTCTTTGCCGAACCCGATTTGCGGGCCTCAAGCATCTTCTGAACCGCCTCTTTGAGGTTCGATTCGGAGTCCAGCAGAAATTGACCGGAAGTTACGACCTCTTCACCTGGTGCGATTCCTTGGAGCACTTCTACATTTCCTCCGGAGAGGGCATGGCCCAGGGTGACCTCGCGGGGGGTGAACTTGCCTTCACCTCGGGTGACGAAGACTATGTTCCGCGTACCGGTACGAATCACCGCTTCGGATGGTATCGTTGTGCCCTCATATCCTAAGGTGCTATTTAGCGTGACCTCTCCAAACATCTCTGGCTTTAGCTTCCCTCCGCCGTTATCGATCTCCAGACGGGCCACGACATCACGAGTTTTGCCACGGAGGTAAGGGTAGATAAATGACACGGTAGCCTCGACCGGCGCTCCCGGCAGGTAAGGGAAGTCAATAAGAGCGCGCTGGCCCTCTCTCACCCAGGGAATATCCTGCTCATATATGGTTGCCTCAACCCAGAGGTCGGAGAGGTCGGCGAGTGAGTATACGGCCTGACCCTTTTTGACGAACGCTCCTTCAGCGAGGGGGGTGTCAAGGACCACTCCGGCGGATGGCGCGCGAATAGTGATTGTGCGGGTAACTTCGCCCCGTTTTTTGATAGCTGTGATTTCACGCTCTGCGACTCCGAGGTTCAGTAGCTTTTTCTTAGTCGCTATTGCAAGGGGGCTCTCTTCACCGCCCCTTAGCGCTGCCAGGTACTCCTCCTGGGCGCCAACAAGCTCCGGGGAGTAGATATCGAAGAGCTGCTCACCGCGCTTTATCTTTTGGCCTGGATATTCGACGTATAGGCGCTCCACCCACCCGTCAAAGCGCGGGCTTACCTTCGTATTTTTAGTTACGTCGTAGGTAACGCGGCCATAGGTGCGTAATGTCATCTCAAGGGGGTTTCGCTCGGCAATAGCTGTCCTGACACCCATATTCTGCTGGGTTACCGGGTCAATGGAGACCTCTACGCCACCTATCAGCTCATCGGAGTAGACCGGCACGAGGTCCATTCCCATCTTTGATTTGCCGGGTTCCTCGTATATCTCTGTCGGGTCCATCGGAGCGCGCCAGTAGACAACTTTCCGCTCTGTTGGAGCTGAGGATGTAGTGGTGTCGTCGCGCTTCGGCGTCAGCTCCATTCCGCAGATGGGACAATCTCCCGGCTCCTCGGAGATGATCCATGGGTGCATCCCGCAGGAGTAAAGCTGCCCCGGCTCATGGTCTTCGGCTGTATGGTCCGGGCCTAGCACCTTTTCGGCGTCCAGAACAGTTCTCGCAGGCTTGTCATAAAGTGTATGTATGGTGGCCCAGGTTAGCGCCATCGTTGTAGCAGCTGTGATAATCACAACAGTTAATATCAATCCGGTCTTCTTCGTTGACATCTCTATCTCTCCCTTGAGATCGCCGATATGGGCGCGCCGACAATTTTTTCAATCGCCGCTAGGGTTGTTTCATATTTCGAGTAGCTCTTCGCCCGTGAAAGAGCGGCGTCGAGGTATGCGTCGTAAAGCGCTATTAGCTTTGGAAATGGCAGTGAGCCCGACTCGTAAGCCGCGCCACCTGCGTCCAGCGCGCTACGCCTTAGTGCTACAACCTCATTGTCATAGAGTGTAAAGTCCCTTTTAGCGGCATCCAGAACGCTCCACTTTTCATGTAGCATTGACGCAGTCTTGCTCTCCGCCTCCGCCAGGGAGCTTTTAGCCGCAGAGAGCTTTATGCGCAGTTCCGTCAGGTATGAATCGGAAGCGCCGTACCATGGCTTTTTGGGTGATGCGTAACCCATCGCGGCGTTTTCTTTTGTCGGGAAGGTCTCAGCCATCGCACCGCTTCCAACCTGTGCGAGCGGCCTGTCCTGAAAGCGTGAGAAGCCATGGTCGATTGATGGGGTAAGCATGCTCTCGCCCATCTCAATCATCGCCTCCATCTTCGCTATCTTCGCGCGTATAAGGCGTAGTTCCTGACGGCTGATAAGGGCGTCAGGGAGGAGATTTTTCCAGCTGTCAGGGGACGCTGAGAGTGCCCCTTTATCGGGTGTATTTATAGCGACGCTGCTATCGGTAAGGTCCACAAGCTGTAGAATTGAGGTGGTAAGGGCTAAATCCCGTTCCTCCAATGATCTCACCATCTCCCCGAGTGAGAGCCTCTTTACCCTTACGGAGATGACATCCTGAAAGTCGCTTTTTCCGGTCTCATAAAGAGCTGTAGCGACGCTTTCAACAGAGCCAAGGAGCTCAAGGAGCTCCTCCTTCAGCCTTTTATCCTCGCGCACGAGGGTAAGCTCATTATGAAGAGCTTCAAGCTCGAAGAGTTTGTCTCTCAACGTCGCGAAGTAATTTTCCCTCTCTATGGAGGCTTCGTTCTTAGCAACGCTCACCTTAAGTGAAGTAACTGAGGGTGACGGGTATGTCATCTCGACCGGAGAGCTACCCTTCATCGGGCCGACCTTATTCATCAAAGACTCTGTAAGGACAGAGTAGGAGCTTAGAATTTCATCAAGGAGCGCTACCTGGCTTATGGACTCAATGGCCGCTAGCGCCCGCTCTCTTTGGCTCCTTACGGATCTGTTCCTCGATGCAACAAGGGCCCTGAGTTCATCAACTGTGCCGCCCTTAGCTAAGAAGCTCTCCGCTTCACTTCGCTTCAGAAGGTTTTCTTCGAACTTGGGCGCCATGCTTTGATCGTCCAGCGCTTTTATGCTTTCAGCCTTGAGTCCCTCTATTAGGCCTCTAGTGCTGTCATCACCCCAGGAGGAGCTGCTGAACTCCTTTAGGCCTTCTTCCAAATGGGTGGGCGGCGTAATGCTGAAAGAATCGTAATCCGCCTTGAGCTCCTCGTAACCCGCAAAAGTATGGGTTGAAACCAGTAACGTTAAGATGGTGGATAATAAATGTTTACTCATTCTCACCACCTCCCGCTGCTGCGATGCTGACTCCGGTAAGCCTCTCCATGTCGGCGCGGTTCTTTCCGAAATCTGCGCGGGCGCGCAGCATGCTTAGTTGAAAATTGTGATAAGCCGCCCGTGCCTCCAAAAGATCACCCAGTGACCCCTCGCCGTTGTTCAGCCAATTTTCAGCGTTCTCAAGGGCGGCGCGTCCCTGCGGTATAAGCTCTTCCGAATAAAGATTGACGAGCCTCTTTGAGTTGAGGAGGTTGAAGTATTTTGAGTAGACAGCGGCAGCTGTGGAGTTTTTGACATTGTCAAGTTGCGCCGACGCAGCGTCACGTTTTGCCGTGGCGGAAGCTACCCGGCCGTCACGCTTGCTACCCCATATTGGGATCTTTATTCCGAACTGTATGCCGTAAGCATCCCGTCCTGCGTCTGGCGGAGGGGAGGGGACGTCGGGTTCTCCTATCCCTGCGTAAAAGAGTCCGACCTTGAAATCAGGGCGGTTCTCCAAGTTGGCCTTTTTAAATGAAGCATCGGCCACCGCAACAGCCCCACGGGCCATAGCTATCTCGTCGCGGTGCTCCTTTGCTGCATCGACCAGCTTTTCCACCGGCGGCAGATTTTCTGGGATGGGCGGTATGACTGTCTCTCCTATGGGGAGGTTGGCATCCCGCCCAATCAATGAGTTGAGCGTAGCAGTCTCTGCAATTTCCAGCTCCTCAAGGAGGGTAAGGTCATAGCCGAGCTGCGCCTCCTGAGATTTGACTTTAGTTAGCTCCAAGAGGGTTGAATCTCCCTCTCCATAGGTTGTTGTGGCTATGAGGAGTATGTGTTTAACGAGTTTTAGCTGCTCACGGACAACCTCTTCAGCGCCCCTGATATACCAAAGCTCGTGTAACGATTTGGTGACGTTTGTGGTAACGCCGCGTGCAACTTTCTCAAAACCGGCTTTGGCGACATCGCTCTTTGCCTCGACTATCTCGCCTGCGCTTTCAAGCTCACCGGGGTAGGGTATCTGCTGAGATATGGTGGCGTTCCACTCCTGAGGCCCAAGCCTTGTCTCTATAGGCTCTGGAAACCAGGTGACCATCATCTCGGGGTCTGGATATGCTGTGGTCACGCGGTATGACTCAAGCGTCGCCAGCCACTCGCCTTTAGCTGCAATTATCGCGGGACTATGCTCTTGGGCGTACTCGATGACTGAGTTCAGGTCACCTTCAAGATATGTGTCATCCGACGCGATAGCTGCATTCAAAGCAATGAGGGCTAGAGTCAGCGTTAAGGCAGTCCTCTTCATGTTATTTCTCCAGCAAGGGGCTGTATGTTTATTGGCTAAGGGTACAACCGGATCGGTAGGCTGGCGAATCGGGCGGATCTATCCCATTCCCGATTGCGCTACTCGTGCGCCTTCCGAAGAGGGGGGCTTAACAGAGAAATGAGGAGGTGTTTAGATAGATCGGTGGCGTATGAGGGCTTATAGGCCCATCAGTATGTAAAAGATTGGGATATGTGCCGGCGGTTTCGTAGGTTATAAAACCTATCGGTATAAGGGACGCAAAAGCTGACAGATCAAGCTTTTCAAGGTTTGCCCCTTCGCTCAGCATTTCATGTGAGGTATGCGATTGCATAAGACAGGCAGCGCTGTCTTTATTGGAGTTGTCACAGCAATTGGAAAAGGAGTTGGAGTTGTCCTCAGAGGTTGAGTGCACCCCACCCATTACTCTTCCCATTTCATTTGAGCATGAAGGGGCGGATTCGTGATGTGAACCCCCGGCGCACGCTATCTCGCAAAGTGTAAGAGCAAAACCCTCACCTCCGAAAGCTAGCCACGCAGTTAAAAATAATAGCAGAAACCTGCTGCGCCTCATGAAAACTCCTGTGTAGTTACTTTACACAAAAGGTATTGATTAAAAATATAAAAGTCAAGTGTGGTGCTAAAGAAAAGTTGCAGCATTCATTGTATGTTTCATTTTAACCTAAAAAAATAAGCCCTTAAGGCTATGTTGCCTGCTCTTTTGAGTTGGGATTAATTCTTAAACCGCTGGAAATGGAAAAGTTTCTCTGGTGCCTTTGCGTGGAGATTTGTTACACAGGACGATGTGGCAGGTTCCCATTAGAGAGATTATTCGTAAAGCGGTCGCAAAGGGAGTCAGATTTTGGTAATCAGAAAAACGGGTGAGGTTGCCCCTGGATTTTATGTTTTAGGACACCCCAATACCCCAATTTATCTCAAGGTTGGTGAACGATCGGTGCTCTTTGACGCCGGCTTCACCTTCCTTGGCCAGACTTACGTTGAGGCCCTTCTGGCTGTTTTGGGGGAACGCACGCCGGATATCCTCTTTCTAACCCACGCACATTTCGACCACTGCGGCACCGTTGGGCACCTCAAAGAGGCGTTCCCCAAACTTAAAGTTGCAGCATCGGCAAGGGCGGCGGAGATATTAGCCAAACCAAAGGCTTTGGATCTTATTAAAAAGCTTAACCGCAGCGCCAGACCCCACGCGGAAGCAATCGGCTTGGAGCTTGTGCTGGAGGATGATTTTAAGCCCTTTAATGTAGATATCGTTTTGTCTGAGGGGGAGGAGATAGACCTCGGTAAAGAGAGCTTCATACGGGTAATGGAGACGCCGGGTCATACCAGGGATTTTTTGAGCTACTACTTGCCCCATGAAAAAATCCTGATTGCATCGGAGGCGGTTGGCTGTTCCGAGGTTAGTGACCACATGATGGTTGAGTTCGTGGCGGATTATGACTCATACCTTACTTCTCTCCGCCGTTTAAGCAAGTTGGATGTCGATCTCCTATGCCAGGGGCACAACAAAGTATTTACTGGTGAAGATGTCGGCCGGCACTTTTCGGACTCTATAAGTGCCACAGAGGATTATAAATCTTGGGTTGAAGAGCTTCTTGCCGAAGAGGATGGTGATTTGGTCCGCGTAGTCGAGCGGATAAGGGTAGCTGAGTGGGAGAAACTATCGGAGCCCAAGCAACCCCTTGACGGCTATCTATTAAACACCGAAGCGCGTGTGAGATGTCTGGCGGCAAGAAAGGGTCTTTTATGATGTCTTTTTAGTGCTTGCCTTGGAAACCTGCTTAGTTCATTTGACGAATATGTACCCACAATTTTCCTCGCCTGAGGCATCTTAAAAGCCAGTTAAGCTTCCCCCTGTGCTTTGCTGCATAATTTTCCCAATAAACAAATTGTCGCGCATCCCCATTGAAAAAGCTCAGTGATGAGGTTTTTGAGGGGATATCTTAAAAAAATTGAGTAAAAAATAGATTTTTACCCTTGCGGCGAAAGTGTTGTCGAGATAATCTTATGCCAACAGCTGAAATGCAGTTTCATAGAATGAAATATTGATTGCCTCAGGTGGCCCATATTTTTGTCTCAAGAGGTCACCTATGGAACGCTAATAAAACACAAAGACGTTAAGATTTTAAAAAGGCGAATAATATGCGGTACGCAGAAACAGGGTTTAACCTTGAAATCGACCTCACGCGCGGCAATATCGAAAGAGTTGCAACCGACCCTGAGCTGACAAAGCTTTACCTTGGCGGGCAGGGTACGGCGGACAAAATACTCTGGGACCGTGTTGGGCCTGAAGTAGAGCCCTTCTCCGAGGAGAACCTGCTTATCTTCAGCAGCGGCCTCCTTAACGGCACCTTCGTCCCCGGCGCTAACCGGACAATTGTGAATACCTTCTCGCCGCAGACCAATCTGCACGCACACTCCATGATGGGCGGCTACTTCGGCGTGGAGATGAAGCACGCCGGGTACGATAAGATAATATTAAGCGGCAAAGCCCCTAAGCTCGTATACATCTACATAAACAATGACAACGTCGAAATAAGAGACGCTGCTCATTTGGCGGGTATGGGCACCACTGAGGTCCAGGATTTCCTGAAAAAAGACTTGGGCGACGACAAACTTCAAATTGCTGCTATCGGCCTTGCCGGTGAGAATCGCGTCTACACAGCCTCTATCGAGCACAGCCATTGCAGCGCTTCTCGTGGAGTTGGCCCGGTGATGGGCGACAAGCGGGTAAAGGCAATAGTTGTACGCGGCACCAAAGACCTTCAGATGGCGGAGCCGGAGAAGCTCTTTCATATATGTAAGGATTTAAGGAAAGACCTCGCTGATAACCCCGGCGCTGGCGACTGGATGGCGGTTGATGAGGATGACGGCTTCCACCATGACAACTTCTCCTGGGGTAACGCTCGCGTCCGCCAGAAGAATTATTGGAGCGAGGAGCTTCAGCAGCGCTGGACGGATATCAAGTATGACCACATGGACCGCCAGACAGGCTGCTATAATTGTCCCAAAAAATGCCACAACGTAATATCATGGCCCGGCCGAAAGCGCTTTAGTTACAAGTGCTTTGGTAAAGACACCTACCACATGGCTTCCTTCCAGGAGCTTGATTTTTCCTACGAAATTCTCGGCGTCGCGCAGGAGTATGGACTCGACTCCTACTCAACTCCGCAGGTAATTGCCTTCGCCCTTGAGCTCCTTGAGGAGGGCATTCTAACCCTGGATGATTTCCCCGGCATGCCCGAAGATATACGCGGCCGCTTCTTCTATATCCTCGATATGATAGTCAATCGCAGAGGTATAGGCGACAAGTTGGCGAACGGCGTTTACTGGGCCGCGCGCCAGATTGGCAACGGCGCTGAGAAGTTTGACCACAACACCACGAAGAAATTCGAGCAGGTGCCGATCAAGCTCGGCAAGGTCAACCCGATGTTCTTTTTAATGATCGCCACCGGCGAGAAGATGAACATCACCCAGATCGAGGGCTCCTTCCCGCAGGATCCGCTACCTACCATAGAGGAGCGCCAGGCGTTCGTCGATGCCTGGGAGGCGGTTCCCGATGAGAAATTCAAGAAGTATTTCATGGAGTGGGAGAGGCGTAACGAGATGCCTTCAGGCGCAGTGTGTGACATCGTAGATTGGAATGAGGCGATGCACTACATCGACGACGCCATTGGCCTGTGCGCCTTTGTATCGTCATTCAGGGGCCAGTTCGGCGGCAAGACCCAATACAACATCCACAATATACCAGACCTTATCCGTATGGCGGCCGGCCTCGACCTCAGTAAGGAAGACCTGTGGAAGGTTTTTCGCCGCAACAGAAATCTCGTTCGCGCAATAAACGTCAGGCGCGGCATGAGGAGGGCGGATGAGCGTCCGCCGGAAGACCATTGGGCGGTTCGAGATGAGGAGTTTGAGCAGAGCCTCCTTAGCGCCTATTACGAATTCAAAGGCTGGACGCAGGATGGTATCCCGACGCCCGAGACGCTGGAAGAGCTGGCTCTTGGCGATGTGCGCGAGGACTTTGAAAAACGTGGTATTTACTCAGCCGCTGAATAATCGTTCGCACCCTGACGCTGCGCGCCAAAGAAGCGCCGGTGGTTATGGAGAAAGTTAAATGAAAGAAAATAAGAAGATGAAGACGATCAAAGAGATCCGTGTCGACGTAAATAAATGTAATGGGTGTCTCAGCTGCGAGATGAGCTGCTCCGCAGCCCACGCAATGCCTCCCTATACAAGCGTTAACCCGGCCCGCTCCCGTATCACCGTGGTCATTGATGAGTCCACCGACGCTTATATACCCATCAGGGCGGGAGATTACGCCGAGGCTGAATGTGCTGGGCGAAACAAATACACAATAGATGGCAAAGAGTATGAGTCTTGTCTTCTCTGCCCCGCCTCGTGCCCGTCACGCTCCCGTTTTACGGAGCCGGATTCAGGCCTTCCTCTAAAGTGTGATATGTGCGAGAGCCTGGACATCGGTGAGCCGATGTGCGTACAGGTCTGCCACCCGGGCGCGCTTACCTACCACGAATACCAGGTTGAGGCCGAGGACTCCATAACACCAGAACGCGGAGAAAAAGAGATTGGGCTCGAATATCTGGTTAAACGATACGGGCTTGAAGAAGTGGTGAAATCGGTCGCCACCATGGCCAAGAAATCCGCTTAACCACTTAAGAAACGATTGGGGATTGCCGTGGAAACAGTTGCGCCCTTTGAAGACATTGTTGAAATAATTAAGGAAAAAGGCGGCGACGCCTTTAAATACTGCTACCAGTGCGGGCTATGCGACACAGTATGCCC
Organism: Deltaproteobacteria bacterium; assembly: GCA_002869015.1. Lineage (GTDB taxonomy): Bacteria > Desulfobacterota > Deferrisomatia > Deferrisomatales > BM512 > BM512. The sequence goes on along the minus strand of PKTT01000062.1, from coordinate 42,644 downwards.
CTGGAACAGGGTGCGCCCCTTCAGCATGAGAAAGATAGTACGCCAGGCTGTCTTCGGTTTGACTGAAATCGAAAATGAGGAGATTTGGCGTTGCACCACCTGCGGCACTTGCCCTACTCAGTGCCCTAGAGATGTTCGCCAGATAGACTCCGGTGTAGCGCTCAGGCGAATTGCCACTGAATACGATGTCTTCCCTGAAAAGGTCAAACCGCTGAGAGCTGCCAGCGGCAATCTGTCAATAGAGGGCAACCCGCTGGGAGAGCCACGTGATAAGCGCGCCGATTGGGCGAAGGATTTGCCGGTAAAGCCATTTACCGATGATATGGAGGTGCTCTACTTCTCCGGCTGCTACCTAAGTTATGACAGGCGACTCAGGAAGGTGGCTGCCGCAACTACCAAGTTGCTGGACAAGGCCGGCGTATCCTTTGGCATTCTCGGGACCAAGGAAAATTGCTGTGGTGAGTCAATCAGAAAAGCCGGCGATGAGGAGACCTTCGTCAGGCTTGCCAAAGAGAACATCAAAAACTTCATCGAACATGGGGTCAAAAAGGTGTTGGTCAATTCACCGCACTGCTACCACACCTTTAAAAATGAATACCCTGAATTTATGGTCAACTTCGAGGTAGTGCACGTAACCCAGTATATCTCAGAGCTTATAGCAGAGGGGCGTATCACCCCGACAAAGGAGATGCCCGCTGTTGTTGCCTACCACGACCCCTGCTACCTTGGCCGCCACAATGGGGTCTACGAGGAGCCGCGCGACCTTTTGAAAAGCATCCCCGGAGTTGATTTGGTCGAGCTCCCGGATTCAAGGGAGAAGAGCCTCTGCTGCGGAGGGGGCGGAGGGCGCATTTGGGTTGATACCCCCAAGGAGGAGCGCTTCTCTACGATCAGAGTCAATCAGGCCGCAGAGGCTGGGGCTGCGGTGCTCGCCACCGCCTGCCCTTATTGCATAGCAAACTTTGAAGATAGCCGGCTGGGGCTTGAGGATAGCGAAAGTCTCCAGATAAAAGATGTAATGGAGCTGTTGTACGAGTCTCTATAGATGAGGCTATGCGTTTTAGCAGTAACCCTTAGGGATTCGTCCCGCTAAAGGAAGAATAGACGTGGAAAATTTACCGTTAGACGACCTACGGCTCGAACACTCTCTTGAGAGCGACCACGCCGACGTGTTGATAGTCGGTGGGGGTATCAGCGGCATACAGGCTGCCCTTGACCTCGGTGACGCGGGGTTCAGGGTGGTGCTGGTGGACAAGGCCCCCTCCATCGGCGGCAAGATGGCGCAGTTGGACAAGACCTTCCCCACCAATGACTGTTCGATGTGCATTGAGTCGCCGAAGTTCATTGAGTGCAGCCGTCACCCAAATATAGAGATTCTGACCTACACAGAGGTGCGCGATGTGAGCGGCCACGCCGGTGATTTCAAAATCACCTTGGCGAGAAAGCCACGCTACATAATCGAAAACAAGTGCACCGGCTGCGGTGTCTGCGTGGAGTACTGCCCCGCGAAGGTGCCGGACCCCTACAACCAGAACCTCTCTGAAAACAAGGCTGTTCACATATACTTCTCCCAGGCTGTTCCGCTGGTCACTTACGTCGATCCTGATAAATGCCTGTATCTCCAGGGGGAGAAGTGCACAATTTGCAGCGGAGTTTGCAAACACAACGCCATTGACCTCCACCAGAGCGTCAAGCTGGAGCAGCTTAGCGTGGGAGCAGTGCTGCTATCGCCGGGGTATGAGGTGTTCGACCCCTCGCTTCGAGGCGATTATGGCTATGGAACCATGGAGAACGTGGTAACGAGCCTCGACTTTGAGCGTATACTCTGCTCCACTGGCCCCTATGACGGACACATCCGCCGCCCTTCAGATGGAAAGCACCCCGAGAAAATAGGTTGGATTCAGTGCGTTGGCTCCCGCCAAGTTCGCCCCGGAGGCAACAGCTACTGCTCGGCGGTTTGCTGTGCTTACACTCAAAAGCAGGTGATCTTGGCAAAAGACCACGACGCCGAAATCAAAGCCACTGTCTTTCACAATGATATCCGCGCCTTCGGCAAGGACTTCGAGCGCTACTACCAGCGCGCAGAGAACCTCTCCGACGTCGAGTTCATTCGCAGCTACGTTTCAATGGCGGGCGAAGATCCTGAAACAAAAAATCTTACCATCCGCTACTCAACTCCAGATGATGGGGTCAAAGAGGCGGAGTTTGATCTGGTAGTGCTCTCGGTTGGTATAAACCCCACCGAGAACGTCAAAGAGCTGGCGGATACCTTTGGAGTAGAGCTCAACGAATATGGTTTTTGCAAGACCAAGCCGGAGAACCCCATTGAAACAAGCCGCCCGGGCATCTTCGTCAGCGGCGCTTTCACCGGCCCTCTCGATATACCGGAGTCCGTTGTAGCCGCCAGCGGAGCGGACGCTCTTTGCAGCCAGTTGCTCTCCTACCGCAGAGGCAAACTCTCCCGTGAGCGAGTATATCCTGAAGAGAAGGATACCTCAGGCGAGGAGCTAAAGATTGGCGTGTTCGTATGCCATTGCGGCGCGAACATAGGCCGCGTGGTCGATGTGCCCTCGGTCGTAGAGTATGCATCCACGCTTGGCAATGTCGTCCATGCGCAGGAGAGCCTCTTTGCCTGTTCGACGGAGAATGCAAAGGATATCTCCGACCAGATTCGAGATAAGGACCTTAACAGAGTCGTCGTCGCGGCATGCACTCCTCGTACCCACGAGCCCCTCTTCCGCGATACCTGCCGGGAGGGCGGAATAAACCCCTACTTCTATGAGATGGCGAACATACGCGAGCATTGCTCCTGGGTCCATTCGAGAGAGAAAGAGGCCGCAACTGCCAAAGCCAAAGAGATAGTGCGCATGTCTGTCTCTCGCGCCGCGCTTTTGGAGCCATTGCCTGAGTATGAGCTGCCTGTGAACAAAGCCGGGCTGGTAGTGGGCGGTGGCCTTTCAGGCATGACCACTGCGCTAAGCATGGCGAGCCAGGGGTTTGAGGTTTATCTGGTTGAAAAGGATAAGGACCTTGGCGGTATGGCGCGAAGGGTGCCCACAACGCTTGAGGGGATGGATGTTCAGTCCCACATAGATGGTCTAATCAATGCGGTCTATAAAAACCCATTAATACATGTATGGACTGACTCCAGAATAACCCAGGTCACAGGCTACATCGGTGACTTCAATACGACTGTACGTACAGGCAGCAGGACTAGAAACATAGCCCACGGCGTAGCGGTTCTCGCTACAGGCGCAGATGAGCACAAGCCTACCGAGTACCTGTACGGAGAGAGCGAGAGGGTGCTAACTTCCCTTGAGCTGGAAGCTGCGATGGACGGGGGCTCCGAGCTGGTTGATAGCGCTAAGAGCGTGGCTATGATCCAGTGCGTAGGATGTCGTAATGAGGAGCGCAATTACTGTAGCCGCCTCTGCTGCACCCAGTCCGTTAAAAACGCAATAGCCCTCAAAAAATCCGACCCCAAGAGAGAGGTCTATGTCATTTACAGGGATATGCGCACCTATGGCATGGCGGAGCAGGCGTACCGCGAAGCCGCCGGTATGGACGTCAAATTCATCCGCTATGAGCCCGATGCAAAGCCTCAAGTTGAGGAGGGCGGCTCGGCGCTTAAGCTGAGGGTGCCGGACCCGATCCTTGGGAAGATGCTCGAAATTGATGTTGACCTGGTTACGCTGGCTGCGGCGGTGGTCCCCTCAGAGGGAAGCCAGGAGGCTGCGCGCCAGTTCAAGGTGTCGCTCAATCCAGACGGTTTTTTCCAGGAGGCTCACGTAAAGCTTCGCCCGGTGGATTTTGCCGCCGATGGAGTCTTCCTTTGTGGCAGCGCCCATTACCCGAAGCGAATTCCAGAAGCTATAAGCCAGGCCTTCGGCGCTGCAGGACGTGCGGTAAACGTTTTGGCGAAAGACGCGGTGAGCGCCTCCGGCGCGGTAGCCCAGGTCGCAGAGTCAGACTGCATCTCATGCGGCGCGTGTATAACAGCTTGCAGCTACAACGCCATTGAGTTCCACGATACCCCGGCAGGCAAGAAGGCGAGGGTAAATCCGGTCCTCTGTAAGGGCGATGGCCTTTGCAACACTAAGTGCCCCACGGGAGCAGTAGATCTAAAGCATTATACCGAGTGCGAGATAGCCTCGCAGATAGATGCTGCGTAGTAGCGCATCCCGGTAACAGTTTCAGGTAAGTGCAGTTTAATTTTTAAGGAGATAAAAATGGGAACCAGCTTCTCACACCGGCCCGACATTCTGGGCTTTGTCTGCAATTGGTGAGCGTACGGGTCTGCTGACCTGGCTGGCGTGTCCAGACTCCAATATGCAACAGATATAAAGCTTATCCGCATCATGTGTACCGGGAGAGTCGACCTCTCTCATGTGATACGGGCATTTACAAACGGCAAGGACGGCGTCCTGATTGGCGGTTGCCATCTCGGGGATTGCCATTACGACACCGGCGGCAATTACCATGCGGCTCACATGGTCGAGCTTTGCAAAAAGCTGCTAGGTTTCGTTGGAATTGACCCAAGGCGTTTGCGTATAGCGCAGATGTCAGCGGGTGAGGGACTCCGCTTTGTTCAGACCGTAAATGATTTCAGCTCGCAGATTAAAGAGCTTGGCCCCCTCGGGGAGGGTGAAGGAATAACACCCGAACAGCTCACCGAGCGTTTCGAGGCTTTAAACAGGCTTCTGCCCAATGTGCGCCTCGTTGAGCGCGAACGGCTTAGAGTGCGCTTCGATACGGCGGAGAAGTATGCCGAGTATTTCAACTCTCCTGACGTTGAGCGGCTGCTCAAGGATTTGGTTGGCGACAAGCTTGCTGTAAGCCTCATCCTCACTCAGTTGGCTAAATCAGCCAGCAACGCAGCCGAGTTGGCCGAAGCTTTGGGTATGAGCACTTCAGAGGTTGCCCGGCACATAGGTAACTCGGCTAAACACGGGCTTGTCCGTTACAACGAAGACGATAAGCGGTTCCGCTTGGCCAAAGCGGTTTAGGCGACGAGGTTCAGGATATGACTCAGGATAAGATCGACCAGATCATTGATAAATTTGAGGCCAAGCCAAGGGCGCTCATTATGATCCTCATGGACATCCAGCATCACAACCGCTGGCTGCCGAAGGAGGCATTGGAGAGGGTCAGCGAGCGGCTGGGGGTTCCATTGGCCAAAGTTCAACAGATAGCCGCTTTTTATAAGACTTTCAGCCTTGTGCCAAAGGGTGACCATGAGCTCCATGTCTGCACCGGAACTTCCTGCCACCTTCGCGGCGCGCAGAAGGTGCTCGACACTGTGTATGAGGTTGCCGGTATTCGCCCCGGAGAGACAGACAGCGAATCAAAATTCAGTTTAACTGCGGTCAACTGTATGGGCGCTTGCTCGCTTGGTCCCGTGATGATGGTGGACGGCCAATATCATGGACGGCTTGCTCCGAGTAAAACCGAAGACGTGCTGAAAAACGTCAAGTAAGGACAGAATATGCAAAGGATCGGCTCGCCCGAGAAACTTGAAGAGATTCGTAAAGCCATTTTAGAGGCTCGCGACCCCAAAGCGTCCTCAATTGCCATATGCGCTGCTCCCAACTGCCACGCTCTGGGTAACGGGGCGGTAGTTGACGCCTTTGAAAAAGAGGTGAAGGCGCAGGGGCTTGAAGGCAAGGTAAGGGTTATGGCAACAGGCTGCCTCGGCTTTTGTGAAATGGGGCCTGTGGTAATCGTAAACCCCTCAAATATATGTTACGTCCAGGTAGGCGCTGATGACGCGGCCGAGATTGTCTCTCAGGTTGCCAATGGCGAAAAACCAATTGAGCGACTTCTCTACGCCGACCCCGATACGGGTGAGCGCGTAGAGGCCCTTGATAAAATTCCCTTCTACCGTGAGCAATCGAGAATTCTCATAGGTGACAACGCACGCATCGACCCCACGAGCCTTGAGGACTATCTGGCTATAGGTGGGTACGCTGCTCTTTCAAAGGCGCTCTTCGCCATGACCCCTGAAGCTATATTGGATGAAGTTAAAGAGTCCAATTTGAGGGGCAGGGGGGGTGGCGGTTTCCCGGCGGGCCGGAAGTGGGAGACAACACGCAATGCCCCCGGCGAAGAGAAGTACGTGATAGTAAACGGGCATGAGGGCGAACCAGGTGCTTTCATGGACAGGGCACTTTTCACCGGCAACCCACACCTCGTTCTTGAGGGGCTGATTATCGGAGCTCGCGCTATAGGCGCAACCAAGGGCTTCATCTATACCCGTCATGACAGCCCGATGCTTCTGGCTAACCTCAATAGAGCCCTTGAACAGGCGCGTGAGGCGGGGCTGCTTGGCAATGACATCCTCGGCTCTGGATTTGACTTTGATGTAGAGGTGCATTTCGATGTCGGCATCTTCGTATCCGGAGAATCGAGCGCGCTGATGCGGTCGCTGGAAGGAAACATGCCGGAGCCGCGCCCCAAGTATGTGCGCACCTCGGTCAGCGGCGTAAACGACATGCCCAGCAATTTAAACAACGTAGAGACCTGGGCCAATGTACCCTACATAATAAATAACGGCGTAGAGTGGTTCGCCGGCATGGGCACCGAGAAGTCAAATGGGAGCAAGCTTATCTCCCTCTCAGGCAGTGCGCGAAATATAGGCGTTGTCGAGGTTGAGATGGGCACATCGCTCAAAACGGTGGTGGAGACCATCGGCGGCGGCGTCGCTAACGGTAAGAAGTTAAAAGCGGTCCACTTTGGCGGGCCGATGGGCGGCTCTATACCCGGCGACATGATAGACACCCCCCTCGATTTCGATGAGCTTGGTAAGCTTGGGGCGCCAATGGGCGCAGGCGCACTGCTCGTTATCGACGATGAGACTTGCATGGTGTCCCTTACCCGCTACTTCGTCGAATTCCTCACCAAGGAGTCCTGCGGCAAATGCACACCATGCCGAGAGGGTATGCGCCAGATGCTGAATATCTTAAATGATATTTGCAGCGGCGAGGGCAGGCCGGGAGACATAGAGCGGCTGGAGGAGATTGCAGACACCATGTCTGTGGCTTCTCTCTGTTCCTTGGGGAAGACGGCGCCGGACCCATTGCGGAGCGCGCTAAGGTATTTCAAAGCCGAGTACGAAGCGCATATCAATGAGAAGAAGTGCCCCGCAGGCGACTGCGCTATTGAGGCAAACTGAGCCCTGTAGAGGGCCTGACAAGAGAAAGCATTTAAGATGAGTGAAGTCCGCTTAACGATAGATGGCAAAGAAGTCGCAGCCACAGAAGGCATGACGCTCCTGGAAGCCGCCCGCACAGTGGGGGTTGAGATACCCACCCTTTGTCACCATGACAAGCTGGAGCCTTACGGCGGTTGCCGCGTCTGCACGGTGGAGGTTGAGGCGTGGGGCCGCACCAAGTACGTTGTGGGCTGCGTTTACCCGGTGGAAGCAGATATTGTTGTACGCACACGCTCCGAGAAGATTGACCAGATCAGAAAGACAATATTGGAGTTGATGCTGGCACATGCCCCCGACTCCCATGACCTTGCTGAGATGGCAAAGGAGTACAAAGCAGACCCCGAGAAATATCGCAGAGAGTCATCCTTTTGTATTCATTGTGGACTCTGTGTGCGCTACTGCGATGAGATAAAGGGGAAAAATGCGGTCACCTTCGTTGATCAGGGTGCCAGCCGGGAGATAAGCTTTATCCCTGAGATAGCAGCCAAAGAGTGCTGGGATTGTAAGGAATGTTTCCCGCTCTGCCCAACCTCGGCGCTGCAGGCAGCTTATGTGCTTGCCCGCTCCTTTGAGGATGTCGGCTGAAGCCAGCAGGAATAAAAATGTAAAAAAAGCCCCGCCATCGTAAATTGCGATCCGGGGCTTTTTTTAACTTACGCTTTAGGAAAGGGCTTTAGAAGTTGCTAGCGGAGCGGTATCCGAGCTCGGATGATATAGCCTCTGCGCAGCGGGTGACGGAGCCGATTGTCTCTGATACCAATACGGAGTTCTTGGCAGAGATTGGCTGTGCAACACCAACTGCGGCTACCACTTCACCGTTGGAGTTCTTTACCGGAGCTGCAACTCCCCACACGCCCTCTATCGCCTCTTCAAATTCAACTACGTAGCCCGCCTCGCGTATCTCCTTTACCCTTTGAAGCCACTGATCGACTTTTGTAAGGCTGTTTTTGGTATACGCGATTAGCTTATTTTCCTTTAGATATTCTGATATCTCTTCGTCATCCCAGGAGGAGAGGAGCACCATGCCAAGCATGCCGTAATGTATCGGGTCACGCCGCCAGCTGATGTCCGATGAGATGTGCAAGGGGCCCGGCGCTTCCTTCCTGTCAATGTAGACAAGGGAGCCATCGACTGGTGCGCCAAGTAGGACCGTAACGTTTAATTTGTTTTTTAGCCTGTTTAGAAAAGGACTTGCTATTTTACGCAGATTCGTTGAGGTCAGCACGGCCGCGCCAAGGGAGAGGAAGATCGCCCCCAGGCGGTACTTGCCCGTGCTTTCATCAATTACTACGTAGCCGTGCTGCTCAAGGGTCGCTAGAACCCTGAAGGCTGTGGATTTTGAGAGCCCCGTGTCGCGTGTTATCTCGTCAAGGGTCATGAGGCTGCGCTCTCGCGAAAAAAGATTGAGTATCGCAATTGCGCGCTCTATCGCCCTTATGTTGTACCTACCGTTTGTCACGCTTCGTTGTTTTGACTGCGAATCCATGTATGAATAAGCTCCTTAAGAAGAAGAGCGTTTCATTAAATGAAACTTTATTTCTAAACTACCCATTCAATTATTAGCTGTCAACATGTAAGTGTAAGTGGAGAGATAATTGGCCAAAGAGCAGCCCCAGCATAGGCCGACACATGTGAAAACAAGTAAAAAAGCGTATTGTAAGCAAATAATTTGTGAGGCAATCGAATTTTGGCCCATGATGAGAAAGGATACTTTTCCCTTGACAGGGGAGGGGGTGATGGTAGAATTCGAAAATACATAAATGAAATAATGTTTTACTAGATGAGACGAGGCCCCCAATGGATAACACACCATACGCACCATTAGCGTCCTTAAACATCTGGGACCAAGTTACAAAAACCGCCGAAAGACTCCCCGAAAAAGAAGTTTTCATCCTGAGTGATGAACGTATGACCTTCAGTGACCTTAAGGAGCGGGCCGGCAAGCTCGCAAACGCTCTTTATGCTCTCGGTTTCAAAAAAGGTGATATGGCGGCGATCTATATGCCTAACTCGCTGGAGCTCAACCTGGCCTTCTATGCTTTGCAGAAGCTGGGAGTTGCCGTGGCGTGGATTAACCCTGCCTACAGGGAGAAGGAGTCCTCCTTTATCCTGGGCGACTCCAAGGCCAAGGTCGTTTTCGCATTCGAAAGTTGGCAGAAATTCAATTATAAAGACTCTCTCCTTAGCCTAAAAGGTTCTCTGCCAGACCTTGAGCATGTGATAGTAGTCTCCGATGACACTTTTGGTGGTGTGGATGGAGTAAGGTCATTCGGGGAATTGGCATCATCAGATGCAGCTTCAGTTCCCCATGAGGAGCAGGATGTAAAGCCGGACGATCTCTCGATGCTGCTCTATACCTCCGGTACGACGGGTAAACCCAAGGGCGCGATGATTGGACAGTCGCAGGTGCTATGCGCCGGCCTCTCCTACTCTCTTTGCGTTGACGCCACCGAGGAAGATATCTTCCTTGGTTTTCTGCCGATGGGCCACTCCTACGGCTGCGGCGCCTTGCTCGTGCAGCCTCTTGTCTTGGGCGCTACCGTGGTAATGATGGACGCCTTTAACCCAACCGAAGCTTTTAAGCTAATCGAGCGTGAGAAGATAACCCTTCAGCCGGGCGCTCCGGCGCACTACCTAATGGAGCTTGCCGCTAAGGATAGGGAGGATTATGACCTCTCAACCCTGCGCGCCGGTATGATCGCGGGTCAGATAGCTCCCGCAGGTTTGATAAAAGATGTAGAGGAGAAGATGGGTGTCTATCTCTCATCCTTCCTGGGCTCATCAGAGGTCGGCCCCGGAAACTCTATTCTACTTCCCTATGGTTCCCCCCTTGAGATTAGGGAGAACTTCATTGGCAAGCCCATCCCCGGTACGGACGTAAAGATAGTTGACCCCGTAACCGGAAAAGAGATGGGAGATAATGAGGAGGGCGAGATTATCCTCTCCGGCTGGCATGTTATGAAGGGATACTGGAATAAACCTGAGGAGACCACAAAGCAGTTGGTTAATGGATGGCTCCATACAGGAGACCTGGGGGTGAAGTCACCCAGCGGCAATTTCAAAATCCTGGGACGCCTCAAGGATTGGATTAACCGCGGCGGTTTCAAGATTATTCCCTCCGAGCTTGAAGCTATCCTTGTAGATCAGGGCAATATCGCAGAGGTAAGCGTAGTGAGCACCCCAAACCCCGTCCTAGGAGAGTCAATCTGCGTTTGCGCAAAGCTGCGCGACAAGGATAAGGGGTTGACCCTGGCGGAGGTACGTGAGTTCATGAAGGGGAAGGTCGCAAAATTCAAGCTGCCTGATGAATTGCTTATACTTGATGATTTTCCGAGGATGCCCGGCGGAATAAAGATAAACCGCTTCAGTAAGGGTGGCCTCGTGGAGATAGCAACAGACAACCCGGCTAAAGAAAGCCTTCATTAAAAAAGAGTATACGGAGAACCGAAATGTCCAACGTCAAAGAGATCCTCACCGACTGCACCCTCTGCTACCACAGCTGCGGGACAAGAGTAACCGTTGAGGACGGCGTAGCGGTAAAAGTTGAGGGGCTTGAGGCCCATCCAATCAATAATGGCGAGCTTTGCCCAAAGGGCGAGGCGATGTTGCCACATATTTACAGCCCCAAGCGGTTGAAAACACCGCTGAAGCGGGTGGATGGGGAGCTGGTGCCGATCTCGTGGGAACAGGCTCTCGATGAGATCGCCGAAAAGCTTCTCCAGCTAAAAGCTGACTTCGGCCCCCAGACCCTGGGCGTTTTCAGCGGCTCCATAGGAGTTGAAAATCTTGAGATGGCCGGGCTTACCCAGCGCTTTAAGGCGGCCTTCGGTTCCCCCAACTTCTTCTCCGTCGAGAGCGTCTGTTATCGCATGCGTATCCGTACGCGCCAGATCACCTTCGGCAAGTACCCCACAGAGGAGCTTGACTCAAAGCTCTATATCCTCTGGGGCCATAACCCCGATGCAAGCGACTTCCCCTTAAAGCTCCGCCTGGAGGAGAACCTTGCCAAGGGCTCCAAGCTGGTCGTAATTGACCCCCGCCGTATACCGCTGGCGGACAACGCCGAGATGTATCTCAAGATAAGGCCCGGCACCGACGGCGCGATGGCGATGGCGATGATCAACGTCATTATAAATGAGGATCTCGTAGACCATGAGTTCGTTGAAAAGCATACCATTGGCTACGATGAGCTTGCCAAAAGCGTCGGCCCCTTCACCCCTGAGTGGGCGGAAGAGATTACCTGGGTGCCAGCTGAAAAAATTCGTGAGCTTGCCCGCATGTTCGCCACAACCAAGGGCGCAAGCATTTATCAGGGTACATGCACGCAGGACCAGACAGCTGGCGGCACGCAAAACAGCCGCGCTTTCTCGGTGCTTCAGATAATTACGGGTAATATCAACGTTCCCGGGGGCTGGGTCATAAGCCCGCGCCCATTCTTTGGCAATGTCGGCATGAATGTGGAGGGCGAGCCCCTCGGCATGGACGATTACCCCCTATTCATTGAAGTTTGGGGCAGGAAGAGCCCGTATGGCGTCATCACCAAAGTGCCGGAGTCAATCCCGGACAAGATCAAGGCATTCTGGGTCGTCGGCGGCAACCCCCTTGTATCAATGGCGGACTCAAACGCCTTCCGCGAGGCGTTCCGTCGACTTGAGCTCCTCGTCGTCCACGATATGTTCCTTACTGAAACGGCGAAGGAAGCGCATTACGTCCTTCCTGCTTGTTCACACCTTGAAAAGTGGGGCCTTGCCTATACTTACAACGTCTGCCACTGCTTGCCGTACCTCATGTTAAGGAAGAAGTGCATTGAGCCCATCGGTGAGTCGCGCTCGGAGTGGTGGGTTTTCACAGAGCTTGCAAAACGCCTCGGCATTGGCGCGGACTTCCCCTGGGAGACAGAGGAAGACCTCATTCGCTTCGAGCTCGACCCCTCCGGTTTGACCTTCGAGGGGCTCTTGGCAGAGACCCCCGAGGGCACTTACTACAACCATAAGGCGTATGAAGTCCCCGATAACGGGCGTTACTTCAAGACCCCTTCCGGCAAGATCGAAATTTACAGCCAGGCGCTCGCCGATGTCGGCGCAAACCCCTTGCCGGAGTACATAGAGCCCGAGCGGAGCCCAAGAAGCTCGAAGCCTGAGTTTTTGGAGAAATACCCCCTTATCCTCTCTACAGGGCACAGGGATTATTACTATACACATAGCCAGTTCCGCGCCGTAGACGCGCTGGTGACCGAGAGCCCCGAGCCCTTTGCGGAGCTTGGCGTGGAGACTGGGGCAAAATATGGACTCTCCACCGGAGATACCGCCCTTATCTCAACGAATCGCGGTCAGGTTAAGATGAAGGTGCGGATCGATGAGCGTGTTAGTGAGGGTATCGTCTTCGTGCCGCACGGCTGGGAGGGAGAGAAAAACGCAAACCTCCTGACCGACACCGATTGTCGAGAGAAAATTCTAGGATACCCTGACATGAAGTCCCTTATGTGCAACGTTGCCAGGGCCTAGAAATATTTAAAAGTTCATACAGTACTAAAGATCAAAAAGAGCCCTCCATTAATGGGGGGCTCTTTTGTTGGGGCTTAAAACACCTGGCTAGCTTGAAATTTAAATAGATAACCTAAATACATGAAAGCTAACCTTCTTCATGGCGCAACAGTCCATATCTATGCCGCTATCTATTGTCACCCCCTTTTTTATGCCATGGGTAACTTATGCGTGACGGATTAATTCCCCTTGTAGCCATACTGGCCGGGGGCAAATCAAGCAGGATGGGGGAGGATAAAGCGGAACTCCTGATCTCCGGTATCCCAATTATTGAACGCGTTTGGGGTAGAGTTTCAAAGATTGCGAAGGAGGTTGTCGTTGTCGGAGGCACCCCCAAGCTCGATTATAAAGGTGTTAAAACCATAGGGGATGCTTACGTTAACGCTGGCTCGCTGGGTGGAATCGCAACTGCGCTTGATTATTGCCGGAGAAAGTTGGGGGATGAGGGGCATGTCCTCTGCATCGCCTGTGACATGCCCTTTATAAAAGAGGCGCTTTTGATGAGGTTGTGGGAGCTTCGCGTTGGTTGTGATGTAGTTGTTCCAAAGACGCAAAAGGGGTATGAGCCCCTCTGTGCCCTCTACGGAGTAGGATGCCTTCAGGCAATGCTTGGGCAGATATCTTTGGGTGACCTCAAGATACAGCATCTATTCCAAAAGGTAAGGGCTGAAATACTCGATTTAGATGAGCTTCGCAAGATAGACCCCGAGCTAACCTCATTCACCAATATAAATGACCCGGGAGATCTTTCAGAGGCTAGAAATCAAGCTGCCGCAATGAATTTTGAGCTGTCTTGTGTAGGCAGATGAAGCTTTATCAGATATCTTTTTTGCCTATCCCTTGGGCCAAATATCTCCCCTTTAAAGAGACATAATCTTTAGCGGCTCTCTTCGTCCACTCAAGCGCGTTGCCGGTGAGCTCTTTTTTTACACGCGCTGGAGCTCCAGCCAGCAGTAGGCGATCGCCGAAGTTTGCCCCTTCGGAGATGACGCTCCCCGCGGCAAGCATAAGCTCTTCTCCGGTCTTGGCGAATGGGAGCACCGTAGAGTTCATCCCTATCAGCGTGCCCCTGCCCAGTTCGCAGCCCTCAAGAACACAGTTGTGACCAACTGTTACGTCATCGTGGAGGATCGTGGGAGATGTGTCGAAGACGTGTATTGAGACATTATCCTGAATGGAGCATCTTTTACCCACCCGAATAGGCCCGAGGTCTCCCCTAAGCACCGCGCCGAACCATATGGATGAATCATCATCTACCTCAACGTCACCTATTAGTACCGCCGTTGGAGCGATGAAAACGTTTTTCCCTATCTTCGGTTTACGGCCCTCAAACTCTATAAGCATCATTTAGCCTGTGAAGTTTTAATGTGATTGTGAATATGAAAAGGATGCGCTTGAACGCCTCCTTTTATCCAAATGTTTCCCGCAAAGCCGAGTTTGGTTCGATGTGGGAGTATGCCCCTGTTATACCTTAACGGAGAGCACGTAGCTGGGAGCGCTCAAAATTACATGCTGAGCGGTCGAGCCGAAAATTAGCTTGCCTACCTTCGATACCCGGTGGACGCCTACAACCACCATCTCCATAGGGTTCTGCTCAGCGTAGGAAACCAGATTTTCGCCATCTGACAGGTCATCAGTCTGTAGCGAGACAACGCAATCCACACCCTGGGCCTTTACCTTTTCCTGGACCTCCAAGAGCTTTTTCTGGGCGGCTTCTCGGTCCGAGAGGTCGTGCAGGTTCCGCTCAATCTTCTGTGGAAGAGAGGTGACGACGTGGAGGTTTGCTCCAAGAGTTTTCGCATAGGAGGTAGCCACCTCAATCACTTTATTGCCCAGCTCTGAATCTACATAGCATGCCATTATGTCCATCTCTGACTCCTGTCGGTCTAGCTTGGTTTTTAGGTTTTGAGTATGCGCTCAATTGATAAATTATAGCAATTATTATGCCGTTCGCGAAGAGAAGGAGCTTTTGCTGCGATTCACCCAACACTACTTATGGGAGAGGGGCGTAAAAAAATTCTCAAGATAGATCAGCGCTAAATCAGCCCCATGGGAGAGTGGCGGAAAAATGTAAAGAACTTTTACATTTGCTCGGGGTGTCCTTTGCCTTTTTTACATTCGTTTTTATTAGCTTAAACGTTCGAGCGAGGGACTTTGCTCAAAGAGCTCCGGAATCCCCATAAATTAAGCTTTTTGAAAAAATATGCTGTTTGATTATAAGGGAGGCACAAGGGTTGCAGTTGCTTATACCATGGCACGTTCATCCCGTTCATTCATAGCCAAAGGAGATTATGAAATGTCAAAACGTTTTTTAACAATTACCTTCGCACTCTTTGTGACAACCTTCTTCGCCGCCCAGTCATTCGCGGCTCTTC
Source organism: Deltaproteobacteria bacterium (assembly GCA_002869015.1). Classification (GTDB taxonomy): domain Bacteria; phylum Desulfobacterota; class Deferrisomatia; order Deferrisomatales; family BM512; genus BM512. Next base: position 27,516 of record PKTT01000062.1, on the reverse strand, counting down.
AACTTACTTACAGCCACATGTTCCCTCCCACGCATGTACACAGCAAGCTGATGGCTGACTGGGCCCAAGAGGTCGAGAAGCGTACCGATGGGAGGATTATGATTCAGATGTTCCCCGGTCAGACACTTGTCAAAGGCTCACAGATGTATGACGGCGTCTTGAACGGTATCACGGACATCGGCATGTCGCTCTTCGCCTACACCCGTGGCCGTTTCCCGATTATGGAGGTAGCAGACCTGCCCCTCGGTTCACCAAATGGCGTAGTCTCCTCCAAAATGATTAAAGAGGTCTTCGATACTTTACAGCCAAAAGAGCTTGATGGCGTCAAGGTAATGTACATCACCGCCCACGGCCCCGGCCTTGTCCACACCAAAGAGAAGCCCGTTCGCTCCCTTGAGGACCTTAAGGGCCTTAAGCTGCGCGCCACAGGTTTCTCCGCAAAGCTCGTCTCAGCCCTCGGCGGTACACCGGTCGCTATGCCGATGCCCGAAACCTATCAGGCGCTAAGCAAGGGTGTAGTCGACGGCGCCACCTTCCCCTATGAGGCAGGTAAAGGCTTCAGGCTCTTCGATACAATTAAGTACACCACTGAAAGTCAGGCTGTAGCGTATGCAAGTGGCTTTTACGTTGTTATGAACAAGGACCGCTGGAACTCCATCGACGCTGCTGACCAGAAGATCATCGAAGAGATCAACAACGAATGGTTTGAGATGACAGCCGAGACCTGGGACAAGATCGACGTTATCGGCAGAGAGTTCGCCAAGGAGAAAGGCGTCGAGTCCATTACTCTTAGCGATGAGGAGATTGCGCGTTGGAAAAAAGCGGTTGCCCCCGTCGTTGACGAGTACATAAAGGATATGGATGCCAAGGGTTTTGACGGCAAGAAGATCGTCGATCTCGCCCGCAATGCAATCAAGAAATACAGCAGCATGTAAAGAAACTTAAGATTATTTAACAGATAAGAGGATTCGCAAATGTTAGACCAGCTTATCGACCGGATGGTTGGTATTCTCAAAGTTTTAAGCGCAGTCTGCATCGGCGGGACAATGTCGATAACCTGCGCCGATGTAATTGGGCGTTTCTTCGGTCACCCCATCCTCGGCGCTGTCGAGCTGGGCGTCCTCTTGGCGGCGCTGGCGCTGGGTTTTTCCCTGCCTTATGCACACAGGCAGGGAGCCCACGTTGGCGTAGAGATACTCTATATGCTTCTCGGCAAGAAGGGGCAGGCGGCAATGCGGCTCTTTACGGGAGTCGCTGGCGCCGCGCTCTTCGCCGTAATAGCCTATATGTGCGCTTCCTATGCCCTTGATATGAAGGCTAGCGGGGAGGTCTCCATGACTCTCCAGCTTCCCTTGCATCCTGTGATTATGGTCATCTCCGGCTGCTTTTGGGTGCTTATGGCCGTACAGATTTACGAAGTCATCTTTTCGGCCTTAAAGGAGATTGTCTCATGACCCCCGTAGTCGCTGGCGTCCTGGGTACGCTGATACTGCTATTGCTCTTCATGACCGCTATGCCTGTTGCCTACTCCATGGCACTGGTGGGGTTTGCGGGTTTTGCCTACGTTATCAACATGAACGCGGCGCTTAACCTTGTGGCGCGTGATATCTACTCGGTTTTTTCCTCATTCGGGCTCACGGTAATCCCACTATTCATACTGATGGGGCAGATTGCCTATAACGCCGGGATCAGCAGAAGGCTATATGACTGCGCCCACAAATTGCTTGGCAGCACAAAGGGTGGCCTTGCAGCTGCAACCGTTGCCGCCTGCACAGCCTTTGGCGCGGTCTGCGGTTCAAGCCCTGCAACGGCTGCAACCATGGCTGTTGTCGGCCTTCCTGAGATGAAACGTTACAAGTATGGCGACGCCCTGGCCACCGGCTCAGTTGCTGCAGGCGGTAGCCTCGGCATGCTTATGCCTCCAAGCGTCGTTATGATCATCTATGGAATTTTGACGGAGCAGTCTATCGGCCAGCTCTTCATCGCCGCGATTGTTCCCGCAATTTACATGACTGCATGGTTTTGCGGCGCTATCTGGATTTACTGCCGTAAATATCCCGAAGAGGGCCCCGCCGGTGAAAAGTACACTATAAAGGAGAAATTCCTCGCGCTATTCGAGCTGTGGGAGACGCTCACTGTCTTCGGCATGGTTATGTTGGGCCTCTTGACCGGTGTTTTCACTCCCACGGAGGCCGGTGCGGTTGGAGCAGCCTTGATTTTGGCCCTAGCGCTCTTGCGTAAGCAGATAACATGGCGTGGAGTTATGAAGTCCTTTTACGAGACGGTGCGCACATCTTGTATGGTCCTCTTCCTCATCGCCGGCGCAACGCTCTTCGGTCACTTTCTCGCTGTAACCAGAATTCCCTTTGAGATGGCTGGATGGATTGGTGGAATGGACCTGCCCTCCTGGGCAATTATGGGACTAATAATCCTGCTTTTTCTAATCGGCGGCTGCTTCATTGATGCAATGGCGCTCGTGATGCTCACAATTCCCATCTTTTACCCCATAGTGGTTAAACTGGGATATGACCCCATCTGGTTTGGTGTAATGATCGTCCTGATCTCTCAGATGGGAGTTATAACGCCGCCCGTAGGAATCAACGTTTATGTTGTACAGGGGATAGCAACGGATGTGCCGCTGCAAACGATATTCAAGGGGGCGATGCCCTTCTTAGTGGCGCTGATTTTGGGCACCGCTTCGCTGGTGGCCTTCCCGCAGATAGTTACTTTCTTCCCCTCCCTCTTTTAGTAGACTCTCCAAGGGTACGCGCGCATTGAGTAAAATAATGCGCGTGTACCCATTTTTTTATTTTCCAGGTTGCTTTAGCCCATATTCGCGGATTCTTTTGTCCAGAGTTGGGCGGGAGAGATTCAAAATCTCCGCAGCGCGTGATTTATGCCAGCCTGTGAACTCCAATACATTCCTGATGTGGCTACGCTCAACTTCCTGGACAGAGAGAATCAGCAGCGGAACCTTTTGAGCATCCTCCGAGGAGCCAAGCTCCAGCGCGTTGGGATGAATGACGTTGCCCGTAGAGAGAACTACGGCGCGCCTCAAAACATTCTCAAGCTCTCTGACGTTCCCGGGCCAGTCGTAGTTAACCAGGTCATCCATAGAGCCAGAGGGGATGGCGAGTGCAGGCTTTGAGGTCTCTACAGCTATTTTGTCGAGAAAATATTCTACCAGAAGGGGGATGTCCTCCCTGCGCTCCCTAAGCGGGGGCAGCTCTATCCTTACCACACGGAGCCTATAGTAAAGATCCTCCCTGAAAGTTCCCTCCTCAAGCATAGCCTCAAGGTCGCGATTCGTAGCCGCTATAACTCTGACGTCTGACTTTAAAGTTTCCACGCCACCGACTCGTTCAAACTCCTTTTCCTGTAAAAAACGAAGAAGCTTTACCTGTACGTCGGGTGATATCTCTCCAATTTCATCGAGGAAGAGGGTCCCTCCGCTAGCAAGTTCGAATTTGCCGGGTTTGGTCCTTATCGCGCCGGTAAAGGCGCCCTTCTCATGTCCGAAGAGTTCACTCTCCAGGAGAGCTGGTGAAAGGGTCGAACATGTCACCGTAACGAAGGGACGCATTTTGAACTTGCCGCTAAAGTGGACTGCGCGGGCTACAAGCTCCTTGCCGGTGCCGCTTTCACCCTGGATGAGAACAGGCACTTCTGAATCAGAGACCGAGCCGATAGCTTTGAAAACGTTCTTTACTGCTCTGCTCCTGCCAACTATTACGTTGGGACGGTAGCCTCCACCGGGGGTGTCCCCTAGGGTTACCTCATCGGTGGATAGGTCAACCAGTTCAGAGGCTTTATCAAGCACCTCCTCAAGTTGGTCAAGTTGGAGAGGTTTGCCGAGGAGGTCAACGGCGCCAAGCCTTATCGCTTCAATTGCCGTCTCCATGTCGTCGTAAGCGGTTATGATAATTACCGGCATGGAAGGGCGCTTCTCTTTAACCTTCGCCAACACTTCCATTCCATCGACCTCAGGCATTCTCAGGTCGAGCAGCATGATATCCGCGTCGGTGAATTTTCTAAGCGCCTCGTTCCCATTTGATGCTATTTGGACAGCGTATCCCTCTTGCGAAAGGTGCATCTCAAGGGTTTTACGTATTCCTTTGTCATCGTCAACTACGAGGATTTTTTTCATCTAGCGTGTGTCCTCTGAGAGCGCCGGTCCATTTCGGGGGAGCCTTATTATAAATTTCGCGCCCCTCCTCGGGGGGCTTTTCACCTCGATGGTGCCTCCATGACGTATTATGACATTTTGGGCGATGGAAAGGCCCAGCCCTCCCCCTTGCGCTTTTGTCGTGTAGAAGGGGTCGAATATCTTGTCGATATCGGCTTCGGGGATACCCCTGCCTGTGTCAGCCACAGTGATGATAATGTTTCTGCCATCGCTGCGAGTGTGAACTGTTATCAGCTTTAGTCCCTTAATCTCTTTTAGCGCGTCGGATGCGTTTAGTATGAGATTCAAAAAGACCTGCTTGAGCTGCTCCATGTCACCTGAGAAATAGTCCGGCGCGGTGCTCCAGGTGTGGGCAATCCTTATCCCATCCTCCTCAAGCTGTTGACTTACCAGTATGGAGACCTTTCTTATAAGCTCGACTATGTCAATCTTTTTAAGGCGAAGCTGAGGCGGCCTTGCGAAGCCCATTACATCTTGGAGGAGGGTGTTTAGCCGCTGCACTTCCTCCTCCACAATCTCGAAGTTGTCATCGAGCTCCGCCTCTCCACCCAGTTTGCGCCTGATGATTTGCATGTTCAGGAGGACCGAGGAAAGTGGGTTTCTTATCTCATGGACTATGCCGATTGACAGCCTGCCGAGGGCTGCCATTTTTTTCGCAGACAGGAGCTCCTGAAAGGTGCTCTCAAGCTGCATACGGGCGTCTTTCAAATCCTCGGTGCGGGAGACGACCTCTTTGGTCAGGGTCCTGTTCCACATAAAGAGCAGGGCAACCAATATCAGCGCACCCAGAATAGTTGAAGCCACAGATATCCAGGAGAGGACTGTTTGACGTTTTAAAACAGAGCCTATCAGAGCATCGACCTCCGGCATTGGAGTGCATACACCCAGGGTCCATAGGCTGCCGGCGATCTCTACAGGGTAGTAGCCCACAAGTTTGCGTGTCGTGTTGGCGGGGCTTTCGGGGTCTTCGTAATCGTACCAATCCTTTCCTGGTTTGCCGTTTCGCGACTCCATGGCAATGGAGTAGAGTTTAGGCCACTTTGGAAGGAACGCATCCTCAAAGCTCTGTCCTCCTACCCTGCCCCTGGGGTCAACCAGGATGCTCTTGTTGTTGCTGTCAATGAGCCAAGCGTAGCCGTTCTCACCCAGCCTTATCGGAAGGATGTGCTGGTTGACAATAGCATCGAAGTTGACCAACGCAATTACAACGCCCCTGAAATTATCATCGGCGGCGTAGATGCCGTTGGCCGCAATCAGCGCTTTTTTCCCTTTTAACAAGCCTCCTACCATCTCCATGAAGGGGCTTAGGTACAATGCCCCCTCGCTGCCCTCATCACGCGCCCATTTATAGTAAGCACGCCAGGAAAAGTCATGCCCGATGGTGAACTCATCCTCAGGGTACATGCCGACAACTCTGCCGCTCTGGTCAAAGACCGCGTACTCCACAACAGGGGAGTCCTCCATCGATTCGAGGACAATCTGCATCTGGTCTTTAATTATTGACCTGCTGGATGGTATTAGCGGTGTGTCTCCGAGGAGGCGGCGAGCCAACTTGAGGCTGCCGTATATTGCGTCGAACTGCTCATTTATGGTTTTAGAGGCTTCCTTTGCTATTAAGAGCTGTTGCTGATTGTACTGGGCGTAGTACTTGTCCCTCGCCTCCTGCCGAAGGGACCGCGTAGCTGCAAGGATGCCGCCTAGCAGGAGAGCCGCGGCCACAATCCCAATGGAGATGAGGGCGAAGACTTTCGAGGAGTCAGGGCGTTCGATGCTCAAACCCTAGCCTCCTCGAAGGCTAGGCTAGCTCTCCACATTGATATAAGGGCTGCCATCGAAATCCATCGTTATGTCATAGTGTTTATTTGGAAGGAGCTCGTATTTTGCGTTTGGATAAACTTTCCTGAAGAGGTGAAGCATAGAAGCGTTCGTGTCGAGCACTATTGCTTTGAACCCCTTGAAGCCATTCTTCTTAGCGATATCCGCAAGGCGCGCAATCAGGTAGGAGGCTATGCCCTTGTTCTGGAAGTCCTCTTTTACTACGAAAGCGACCTCGGCGTAGCCATCTTCCGCTTTTGCATATGACCCAATTGCAACTATCTCCCGGTGACCCTTGGTGCGTGTAAGCCCAACCAGAGAGACATTGTCGTGATAATCAAGGTCCGCCCACTGCTGCTGCGCCAGCTCGTGACTGAAAAGTTTTATCCTCCTGAAGAAGCGGTTGTATACGGTCTGCTCCTGAAGGGAATAGAAAAAGTTTCTGAAGGCAAACTCGTCGGAGGGGAGCAAAGCCCTGAACTTGACGACCTTGCCATCGCGCATCTCGTACATGCTCTTGTACTCTTCCACGAAGAGCAGGTCATCTGTGGATGGCGGGAGTTGATCCGCGAAGATGTAGTGGCGGTCTTTCGCCACTTCAATCAGCTCCTCCCTGAAGTCCGGGTGTGCTATCTGTGATAGCTCCATTACCCGCTGGTAGATGCTCTTGCCTTGAAGCTCCGCTATCCCGTATTCCGTTACAACGAAGTTCACGTCGCCGCGAGTCGTAGCGACCCCAGCACCGGCGGAGAGATTTGGGACTATCCTCGATACCAACCCGCCGCGCGCGGTGGAGGGGAGTGCTATTATTGAAAAGCCCCCCTTTGACATTGCGCTTCCCCTCAGGAAATCGACCTGGTCGCCTATCCCGCTGTAAAACATGTAGCCGAGGGAGTCCATGCATACTTGCCCCGTAAGGTCTACCTCCAAAGCGGAGCTTATAGCGGTCATGTTGTCGTTTAGGGCTATCATCGTGGGGTCTGATACGAAACCGGAGGGGCGGAACTCAAACTGCGGATTGTCGTTTACGTAGTCGTAGAGGGCTGGACCGCCCATGCACAACGAAGCGACGGTTTTGCCCCTTAGCAGAGTCTTTCTGCTATTTGTTATCACCTTGTTCTTGAAGAGTGGTAAAAAACCCTCCGTGACAAGCTGAGTGTGTACCCCAAGGTCATTTTTCTGGTTTAAATAGCCGACTATTCCGTGGGGGAGTCTGCCAAAGCCGATCTGGATCGTGGCGCCGTCATCCACCAGTTGCGTTACGTACATCCCTATACGCTCAAGGATGTGGGGGTCGAACGCTTCAGGGGTGCCGGTTATAAGCGGCTCATTTTTTAGTACGAAATAGTCTATATCATCGACGTGCACAGTCGTGTTGCCCCAAGTACGGGGCATGTTTTCATTGACCTGAGCGATGACAATATCGGCGCTCTCCATTCCGGCCTTCGTTATGTCGACGGAGACGCCCAGGCTACAGTATCCGAAGGCATCGGGTGGGCTAACCTGAACGAGAGCAACGTCGAGGCCAATCTGCCCGCGCCTGAAAAGCTTGGGGATCTGTGAAAGATATGCGGGGATATAATCTATTTTCCCCTCGAAAGCCGCTTTACGCATGACGCTGGTTACGAAGAAGAGCTTTAGTGAGAAATTTCTCGTAAAGTTAGGGTCGTCAACAAACTCCGCGAGGGTGTAGGAGAGCATTTGGTAAAGAAGTATGTCATGGAGCCCCGGCGCGCCAACCATCGTACGGATTAGGTGCTGTGGTTCGCCGCAGCCGGTGCCCAGAAAGACCCTGTTGCCGCGCTTTACATGTTGGAGGGCTTCCTCAGCGGTACAGACCTTCTCCGGGCAATACGAATAAAGCCATTCTTTGGAACTCAATTTTTTCCTCCGCATTTTCAGCCATGAGGCCAGCTCTCTAGTAATGTCTGGAGAGAGTCAGCAACATTCTAGCATTTATCACCCGCCTAAAATAGCTTAGACGGGTGGTTGCGGGGGAAAAGATATTCTTAAACCGCCTTTAAATCAGATTATGAAGCTCTCAAGGAGCTCAACTGTTAGAGTCCTTGCTATATCTATTTTGTAGGCATTCATCGAAAGTGGTTTTGCTTTCACGAGAGCTTGCCCAGCGGCTTTTGCTATTGATTTTGTATCGAACTTCTCTCCAATCAAGGCGCTCTCCACGGCCTCGTCTCTGTAAGGCTGGGGCGCTACCGCGCCGAAGAAGATGTTCGCGCCATCCACGATGCCGTTTGTGATGTTTACCTTGGCGGCGATGCTAACTATTGCAAAGTCTATGGGCTTTCTAACGGTAAATTTTTTAAAACCCTGAATGCTCTCAGGTGGTGGCGCCGGGATATCGATGTGCGTGAGTATCTCTTCTGCCTTCAGGACCGTACCCATAGGCGAGTATATCTCCTCAATGGGGAGGTTTTTCGCACCCTCGATGCCTAGCACCTCGACTGTAGCCCCCAGCGCTGCGAGGGCGACTGCGGTGTCGGAGGGGCAGGGGGCAAAGCAGCGTTTTCCGTCAACGACTGAGTGGTAGCGATTGTCCCCCAAAACCGCATGGCATGGCCCGGAGCCTTTTCGCGGGCAATCCATGCGTCCGCCCATGTGGTTTGGATATCGGTAATACCAGCAACGGGTGTCCTGACAAAGGTTGCCACCCAAGGTAGCCGCATTCCTGATCTCAGGGGTTGCCACCGATGCCGCCGCTGAGGCGAGGGCTGGAAAATTCCTCGTAATCTCCAAGTCGCGTTCGAGCGCCGAAAGCTTTGTAAGGGCGCCAATTCGAACTACACCATCCAGATTTTCGACACCGGCTAGGGCTTCAATCGTTTTTAGATTTATGAGCTTCTCAGGATAAGTTGGGAGCAGGTTGTCCTTTAAGATTCCAAGGAGGTCTGTTCCACCAGCGATGAAGGAGGCCTTTCCGTTACAATCTTTTGCGCAGGAGACGCCTTCCTTTGCCGAAGTTACGTTTTGATGGCTGAAATACTTCATTTTATTCGACCTCCCCGGCACTTTTAACCGCCGCCAGAATCTTCTCCGGTGAGAGAGGGTAGCTGGTAAGCCTTGTGCCTAGCGCGTTGGAGACCGCCATCAGCACCGCTGCCGGTCCTGGCGAGGTTGATATCTCACCAATACCTATCGCACCGAAGCGGTGGCTCGGGAGGGGATTTTCGAGTATGACGTTGTCAAAAGCCGGAAGCTCCTCAAAGGTTCTCCATTTGTAATCTATTAGGTTCATGTTGAGGTTTCGCCCGGTGCGCCTGTCTATAACGGTCTCCTCAAAGACTGCCGTATCGAGCCCTGCGGCCCCCAGCGCTCCATAAATCTGTCCCTCAAGTGAGGGGGGGTCGATTATTTGCCCCGCGTCTGTTGCCGCGACCACCCGCTCCACGCTTACTTGCCCCGTACCGGTGTCAACCTCCACCTCCACGAAGAGCATCATAAAATTTGGCATGGAGTAATCCGGCTCAAAGGAGCCGTGTCCTGTAACGGTGTGGAATACCCCTAGCGCCCTTCGCCAGGAGAGGGTTTGGCTCTCAGAACCTTTAATCCTTATCTTTCCGTCAGCTGATTCAAGGTCCTCCGCCTTTGCTTTTAGTATCGGTGCAGCTATTTCATGTAGCTTTTTAAGGGCTTCTTCAGCCGCTCTTATCACCGCTGTTCCTACCGCCCACGTTCCTCTGGAGCCGGTTAGGCCGAACTCGAAGGGGGCCACAAGGGTATCCGGCTCGGTCATCGAGACCTTCTCAAGTGGCAGGTTCAATGTCTCGGCGACCATCTTGATGAGGCTGCTACGCTGCCCCATACCTGACTCTGCTACATTGGCGTGAATTACGGCGCCGCCGTCGGGGGTCAGCCTGACGTAGGCCTCGGATTCGTCCTCGCCTACGTCTGCGTTACCGTGTACGCCGACGCCTATGCCGCGTCGTTTTCGTCCATTCACCGACGAGGGCGTCAACCATCCCTTCCATTTTTCATCCCAGCCAAAGGTCTTAGCCCCCTCCTCGACAGCCTCGGAGTAATCCTGACCTCTTGAAACCCACCAGTTGCCCTCTCTCCAGAGGTAGCCTTCGCCGGGCTTAACAAAGTTTTTCTTTAGAAAATCTACCGGGTCGAGGCCCGCTTTTGAGATTGCCTCCATAAAGACCGGAAGTATTGAGCTTTCCAGCTCCTGCCCGCCGAAGCCGCGCACAATACCCGAGGGAGCGCGGTTGGTGCAGACGAGCTTCGGTATTAACCGCCAGTTGGGGCATCTAAGGACAAGCTGCACCTCGCCGAGGCCAACCGCGATCTGTGTCTGTGCTTGGTCGGAGAAGGCTCCCGTATCGACGAGCCATTCGCCCTCAATCGCAGTAATGGTGCCGTCGCGTTTAAGCCCTATCTTTCCGCTGAACCGTGACCCAAGTCTCAAAACGAAAGCGCCGAAATGTTCCTCCTTCGTGTAAAGCATCTTTACCGGAGCGCCCGACACCTTTGCGAGCGCAGCAGCGTAGAAGAAGGGCTGGGGCGAGTGGTTTTTTGAGCCGAAACTGCCGCCGCACTGGGTCCCGATTGACCGTATCTCCGGGAAACCCATCTTTCCCATCATCATAAAGCGGTGCCAGCCGACGCTCTGGCTTGCAGACCAAACCGTCAGCTCGTCTGGGCTATCCCATCTTGCGATTACGCCGGGTGGCTCTATGGGCAGTGGGTTGGGTATGTTGTCGTAGGAGGTGTTCGCTTCGCAGATGACATCCGCCTCAGCGAAGCCCCTCTCCACATCCCCTAGGATGACCTCTTTTAAGGTGTTGGGGCCAAAAGCGATGCTCTGGGTCGGTAGAAGGTTGCAGGGGAACTCCTCATAGAGCACAGGTGCGCCCTCGGCCATCGCATCATCAATATCATAAACAGCCGGGAGGACTTCGTACTCAACCTCAATCAGCTCAAGGGCTGCGAGCGCGAGCTCCTCGCTTTCTGCCGCTAGAATTGCTACGGCGTCTCCTGCGTAGCGTACCTTCTTGTCCAGGAGAGCTACCACCCTTGGGATACCGAATTTCCAGTCAGGTGCGTTCTTGTGGGTAAGGACAGCCTTTACCCCTGCTGCTTGCTCGGCTTTTGCTGTGTCTATATTCTTAATCAGCGCGTGTGGATGGGGGCTCCTCAAGACCTTTCCGTAGAGCAGCCCCGGAAGGGTAAGGTCATCAATATATTTAGTCCCGCCGGTGACAATCTGCCGACCGTCTTTTCTGGGTGTGCCTTTGCCTATATGACGAAATTGCCTTGCACTATCCATCAGCGCTTCCTCCCCGCCGCATCCGCTACCGCGTCTAGGACATGGTAATGGCTTATGCACCGGCAATAGTGTCCACCCAGCGCAACTTTTATCTCCTCCTCTGTTGGAGAGGAGACCTCTGTTAGAAGCGCTTTTGCCGCTATTATCATCCCCGGAGTGCAAAAGCCGCATTGGTAAGCGGTATGGTCGATGAATGCCTGCTGTAGCGGGTCCAGTTCACCGGTAGCCGGGTCGGGGAGGCCTTCTATGGTGGTAACTGAGGCCCCGTCGCACTCCACTGTAAGCGTCATGCAGGAGAGGGATGGCACGCCATTTATGAGTACGGTACAGGAGCAACAGGATCCTCTGTCACAGCCGACCTTTGTGCCTGTTAAGCCCAGTCTCTCACGTAGCGTGTCGGCCAGGGTCTCAGAGGGGGGAAGCTCTCCAGGCCGCGCTCCTATCGCAAATTCTCGGCAATCGCCGTTCACATGGAATTTAATCCAGTTAGATCTTTCGTAAGACATGCTGAACGTTCCTCTCCGGCTCAGCGTTTGCCGAGCCCGACCTTCTTTAAAAGAGCGGAGAGGGTCTCCAACTCTTCTTCATCAAGGATGGACATCTCTCTTGAAATAGATTCCTCCATCCGAGGGTAAACCCGCTCTATAACCTCTCTGCCTTTGGTGGTTAGGGCTATTGTCACCCTCCTCCTGTCCTCGCTGCTCCTGGACCGCTCCACGAGACCCTGCTTCTCAAGGTTATCGACGACCATAGTAATGTTCCCGCCGGTCTTAAGTATCTTCTCGATAAGGTCTCTCCGGCAGAGTGGGCCAAGCTGATAGAGAGCCTCTAGTACGCCGAATTGGCTGTCGCTAACCCCCTCCTCCGAGAGCGGGGTATGCGCCCTGCCGGAGATCGACGCGCTGGCGCGCATCAGCTTGATAAATGTTTTAAGTGCCAGGGCCTTATTCTTTCTTTCCATATTGATTGTCTTTCGTAAATATGTTTACATTGACTGTGTCAATATTGATATAATTATCCAAGGTCGGAGCATTTGTCAAAGGAGAAAAGTGATGGGCAAAACCATGGCTGGTTTCACACCATATAGACCTGAAGACGTAGAGCTCTTTTACTTGAATCACTGGTGGCGAGGTTTGACCCTCGGTGAGCTCATCGACAGGGCAGCGGATATATACCCCGACAGGGTCGGCTTTGTCGACCAGCGTTCCAGTATGACCTTTGGCGAAGCTGCCGAACGCTCCTCCAGATTGGCCCTTGGACTAGCGGACATGGGAGTAGCTCAAGGTGAGCGGGTGCTCCTGCAGTTGCCAAACTGGAATGAGTTTGTCATAGCATACTTTGCTATTCAGAAGGTGGGGGCTATCCCCGTGCTCCTTATCGACCGTTATCGTCAGTATGAGATTGACCACCTCATAAAGATCACTGGCGCGACTGCGTGGATAGTGCCCGAGCGCTTTGGAAACACATCATTCGCACCAATTGTTGAGGATGTTATTAAGAACAACCCGGGGATGAATAAGGTTCTTTGGGTGCGAAGCGAGGGGCGCACCTCCGGCACCTCCTTTGAGGAGCTTCTTGAGAAGTCTTTATTGACAGGTGAGGGAGCGTCGAGGCTGGCATCGCTAAAACCGGACCCCCTTGATGTATGCCACCTTGCTCCGACAGGGGGCACCACTGGGCTCCCCAAGGTGGTGCCAAGGATTCATAACAGCCTTATTTGCGGCGTGGAGTATGCGTCTATGGCGTGGGACTATACCTCAGAGGATACCTGCCTACTTGCCGGGCCGCTGGGACATGACCTGACCTTCACCAAGGGCTTCCTTGGCGGAGTGTATACTTGCGCTAAGCTTGTGCTGCTTGAAAAGCCGGAGCTAGATAGCATTTGCGGAGCAATTGAGTCTGAGAGGGTTAGCGCAATTGTCTGGGTTCCAACCCTCGCCAATCGTTTTGTAAATTATTACAGGCTGGGAGATTTTGACCTGACATCATTGAAAAAGATGCACTCCGGTGGAGCGGTTAGCCAGCCCGATCTTGTAAAGCAGGTCACCTCCATGGGTTGCACCTACTATAATGGTTATGGTGGTACAGAGGGCCAGACTACTATAACTCGCAGGGAAGACCCCTTTGAAAAGGTGTGCTCCTCAGTTGGCCGCCCTACATGCCCCTACGATAGCTACCGTACAATTATATTGGATGGCGTGGATGCGCCTGAGGGTGAAGCAGGCGAGCTCGTTATAAAGGGCCCAGGAGTCTTCACCGGCTACCTCGACAGCCCAGAAGAAAATGCGGATGCTTTTACCTCGGATGGGTACTTTCGCACAGGAGACCTTGCTGTCATCGACGCCGCCGGCAGAGTAGCTCTGGTGGGCCGTGTCAAAGAGATGATTAACAGGGGCGGGGAGAGCATCAGCGCAACGGAGGTTGAGCGCCTCCTTACCTCACAAGATGGAATTATAGCGGCGGCGGCTGTGCCGATGCCGGACCCCGACCTAGGTGAGCGGGTATGCGCCTACGTGCAGTGCTCCTCCAATGTGAACCTTGATTTTGAAGCTATTATCAAGATGCTGAAAGAGGATGACGCTTCAGTGCTATACCTTCCTGAGCGAATTGAATTTGTTGATGCCCTCCCGCTTACCAAGGCCGGGAAGGTCGACAAGAAAATACTGCGCGCAGATATCGCTGATAAACTTGAAAAGGGCCTTTGATGGTGGTCCGCAGGGATCTATCAGGGGACAAATATCAAAAATAAATTATAACCATTGCGGTAACCTTTATCGCGTTATATAATCTAAGTATATAATGTTAGGTAAAGCCCGACATCGGGAGTGAAACATTTACTGATAAAGAGGAGACTGCCAATGTGTCAGAGCTATATACGACCCTGTTCCTGCGGAAAAAATGCAGCTGAGATGATGTTCGGAAGCATGGTGCTGGATGAGTCTGTTGTAAAGGCGCTCTACTGCCCGGAATGTTCCGGAAGGGCGGAAAAAGATCCCGTTGAGCTTCTTGAGGACAATGGCTGGATTCTTCAGCTTGATAAAGATGTGATGGCCCTCTTCGCCAAGCGCATGAATATGGATGAGGGTGACGCCACGGCTGAGAATGTATTTGATAATGGATTTGTTACTTGGGTGGGCATGACCCCGGATGATAACCAGACGCGCGGTAAGGAGCGCGATATCATAATGGCAAAGTTTGAAAATGACAGGCTTGCCCAGTTCCAGGCGCTTAAAGAGTGGGCGATAGGCCGCGAGAAGCGTTTTGTAGCTGAAGGCTGGCGGAAGGCGCGCCCCGCAGCTTAGGCGTTTAGATAAATTTTACCATTGCCCAATCTTATTTTGTGGTTAGATTAGGAGCAGTGTATGGTATGGCCCCCTGCCGACACAGGGGGCTTTTACTTTAAAGTGCATAAATGTATCGGTTTGTCGCATTGTTATGAAGAGGAACTCACCATGTCGGACTATAAAGTCGCAGATATCTCTCTCGCTGAGTGGGGGAGAAAAGAGATAAATATCGCAGAGGTCGAGATGCCCGGCCTCATGCAGCTACGCAAAGAGTTTGGTGAAGCCAAGCCCCTTAAGGGTGCCAGGATAGCTGGCTGCATACACATGACCATTCAGACTGCTGTGCTTGTAGAGACCTTGCAGGCGCTCGGCGCCGATGTTCGCTGGTCTTCCTGTAATATCTTCTCAACTCAGGATCAGGCAGCGGCAGCATTGGCAGCGGCTGGGACGCCGGTCTTTGCTTGGAAGGGCGAGACCGAGGAGGAATACTACTGGTGCATTGAGCAGACCATCAACGGTCCAGAAGGCTGGACGCCTAATATGATCCTCGATGACGGTGGTGACCTTACCCAGGTCATCCACGATAAATACCCTGAGCTCTTCGCCGATATTAGAGGTATTACAGAGGAGACCACAACGGGCGTTCACCGTCTCTACCACATGGAGGCGGACGGCTCACTTATGGCCCCTGCGATTAATGTCAATGATTCCGTTACCAAGTCGAAGTTTGACAACCTGTACGGTTGCCGGGAATCTCTCCTTGATGGGATAAAGCGGGCAACAGATGTGATGGTAGCCGGGAAAAAAGCTGTAATCTGCGGATATGGCGACGTCGGGAAGGGCTGCGCACAATCGATGCGTAATATGGGGGCGCGTGTCTTTGTGACGGAGATTGACCCGATCTGCGCGCTTCAGGCAGCTATGGAGGGGTATGAGGTTGTCACGATGGAAGATGCAGCCTCTTTAGGCGACATCTTCATCACGACTACCGGCAATTACAATGTCATAACCAGAGCCCACATGGATGATATGAAAAACAATGCCATTGTTGGAAATATCGGGCATTTTGACATTGAGATTGATGTGGCGGGACTCGCCGACCTTGAGTGGGAAGAGATTAAACCTCAGGTTGACCACATAATCTGGCCCGACGGGAAAAGGATAATCCTCCTCTCAAAGGGACGTCTGTTGAACCTGGGTAACGCCACCGGACACCCTAGCTTTGTGATGTCCAACTCCTTTACCAACCAGGTCCTTGCGCAGATTGAGCTCTTCACCAAGCATGGTGAATATGAAAATAAGGTTTACGTGTTGCCTAAAACCCTTGATGAAAAGGTGGCGCGACTGCACCTATACGCCCTCGGCATAAAGTTGACCACCCTCACTAAGGCACAAGCCGAATATCTTGGTTTAGACGTTGATGGGCCATACAAGCCCGATTACTACCGCTACTGATATTTTCTTTTTGTAAGGTAAAAAGGGGCCTCTTCGTGAGGCCCCTTTTTTTGTTTGCACGCTTGGATTGTGGGAAATTTTTTTATTGAACCCGCGATAACTTTTTTTTGGAGAATTTGTATCAGTATCCGTTAAATTCTAGTAATAACATTTGTAGGCTGTGAGAAGAATGTGCCGGCGTGCACATGCTTTTATCTAAGTGTTTGAAATTAAAGGGTATTTGGTGGCCCGCCCGGAATTAGTCCGTGGTTGGTGCCCCTTTGGGACCAAACCGTTATGGAGGAAGATCCCATGTCAGCTTCTGAAATTTCTCGGGCAAAGTTAGCAACGGTACTGATAGCCGCGCTATTTTTCCTGATTCCAACGCTAGCGACAGCGGCGCATGCGCCAGTAGGCACCTCCTGCCAGGAGTGCCATTCGCTTAGCCGGGCATCTGTCTTCGTAGGCACGAAGCTGATAAAGAAGGAGGCATTCCTTGTTGCCGCCAACGGCGGTAACGCATCGAATGATTGGCCTCAGGGTACGAATCTTCCTTGTCTCTTCTGCCATAGAGCTGGCAGGGCGGGGACCACGGAGATGCGCGCGGTGGAGGACCACTTCGGTACAGGGGTAACCTCAAGGCACCAGGTGAGTGAGTACTCCAGCTTTGGCGGCGCCGGCAGCACCGCTACCTTTGACTGTGTAGATTGTCATGAGGGACTTGACTCCTATGTTAGCCCCGGCGGTACAAACATACATACCGTCGACTCTAAAAATAATAACTCGACACTCCTTGCTGATACGCTGATAGGTGGAGCCAACCTTCCTTCTGTTGACAACTCCATGTGCTCCTCCAACAACTGTCACGATACCGACGGTAGCGACGACACCTACTCCGATGGTCATGCCGCCCGTGATCAGCACGCTTTTGCCGCAGCTGATATTTCGCTTGGTACAAGCGAAGCGGAGGCGACCCTCTGTAGCGATTGCCACGCGACTCACAAGAGCAGCGGTGGATATTCCCTCCTGATCCTTGAGGAGGATGGCGGGCATGATGGCTCCGACGCTCTCATAGATCCCGGTAATTGCGCCGGCTGTCATACGATGGATGACGCGAAATTCTCTGCGCCCTACGCCGCTTATGGTCATGGTAAGACCGGCATCACATATGCCTGCTCGGTATGCCACGACCAGACCGTTGCCCATTCCTTCGCATCAGATACCCCGACGGTTAACCCTCTCAGGTTCAAATTCGATGAGCCGGGCACCACATTCAA
This sequence comes from Deltaproteobacteria bacterium, assembly GCA_002869015.1. Taxonomy (GTDB): domain Bacteria; phylum Desulfobacterota; class Deferrisomatia; order Deferrisomatales; family BM512; genus BM512. The sequence goes on along the minus strand of PKTT01000062.1, from coordinate 10,233 downwards.
ATCCAAGTTGAGGCCGAGCGCTCCCTATACCAATCCCTACTCGATATGTGGAGAGTGCCACCAGTCCCATGACGACATAGACCCCCACGGATCTGCCGTTACAAGTACAAATGATCCGGATAATCTTGTTGCCGGCTGTAATGATTGCCATAACCCCCATGGCATAGATGTCGAAGGCAACGTAAAGATGATCCGCAAGACTATCAGGAAAGAAGTGGGCGGTGTCATAGTCGCGGGAACCGAAACAAACACCTACTTGTCCGTTACCGATGCCTGGAGAAGTGGTGGCGACGGTGTCTGTGACAACGTTGATTGCCATGGCGGCTTTACCTATAACGGCGACGCACTATACCCCTTGTCATCTCTTATGAGCAGCGGCCACTCCGGTGGTACTATTTCGCCGCCTGAGGCTGATGCCGACTGCTTGGGTTGCCACAAGCACCAGGACTCTCTCGGAGGCTGGTCCGCTCAAGATTCCTGCTACAATTGTCACGGGCAGCCGCCTTTGAATGCTGTCACCACCGCTAGCGGCTACGCGACCTTCGACGAGTCAAAAACACCCCACCGCAAACATGCCGCCGACGGCGCCAATGGCGGGCTTGGCTTGGCTTGTCAAAATTGCCACGCCGATTATACCGATGTGCCTCCCCATAATGATGGCACGTTCCAGTCACTTAACTTCACCGGTGGCATTGGCGATGCGACAGCTACGTGGCCGGGCAGCGTTCCCGCTTATGACTCTGGCACGCATACCTGCTCCAATATCTACTGTCACTCTGACGGCACAGGTAATTTCACACCGATTCAGTGGAATGCCAATAATTGGGACACTAATGACCTCGGCTGCGCGGCATGCCATGATGGTATTGATTCAGGTGGAACTCAGATATCTTCAAATGCTCACGGCAAACACCTAGCCGCAGGCGTGACATGCCAGTACTGCCATGCCGACACCGTTACCACCGTATCTACAGATTCCACAACAGTGGCTGATGGCGGTGGCCACTCCGACGGCAACGTTGATGTACTCGCTGGCGGCACCTTCAATGGACAAGCTGTGAGCTTCTCCTATGCCGCATTTACTTGTACCTCCCTGTCTTGCCACAGCTCATCGATAACCTGGGATCAGGACACGTCAACGATAGATTGCGATGCCTGTCACTCTAGCACCTCCGCTGATAACGACAGCTTCATCGGTAACGACGGTAGCCCGAGCAACATCAACTCAAGTGAATACACAAGCTTCGGGCATGGTGGTGTTGGGACGCCCCTTGTTTGTAAGGATTGCCACGACAAGAACGTAGGTCATGACTTTTCAGCAGACCTTAGCGGCACAAACCCCTTCCGCCTAGGTACGCAGTGGAACAGTTACACAAATCCCGATACCTTCTGCTCCGATACGACAAACTGCCACACTGGCGTGGATAGCTCGGTTGTAATGACCCACAACGAGACAAACGCTGGAATCAACTACACTTGGGGCGTAGCGGCAAAGTGTGTCGATTGTCACGACCCTCATGGCGATGCGACCAACCTCAAGATGGTTCAGCTTAGGGTTTCAGAGCCTGATTCATCAGTTGACGGCGTGCCCGTAAGCATTGAGCCCGATGATGTTGATTTCACGGTTCAGGGTGGCTACGCAGCCGGCTCCTTTGCTGACAACACTGATGCAAACGGCATCTGTCAGGTCTGTCACACACAGACAATGTATTTTAAAGATGGCGACACTGCGACTGCTCTTGCTAGCCCCCATCCCACAAGCGGACTTTCCCCCTGCACCAAGTGCCACCCGCATGACAAGGGCTTTAAGGCCTCCGGTTGCTCCGGTTGCCACGGTGACTCTACCAATGGAAACTACTGGCCTGACGGCGGAGTTGCCGGAGTCGATGATGCAGGCAGCGCCGATGATGCTGGTGAGCACATAGTCCATATGACGGTTATCGCTCAACGCCTTTACGGCGAAGACCTTGCCACGGTGGTCACAGACACCCCAGAGGGGGTAGGCGATGTCAAGCAGAAGGCAATATGTGAATACTGCCACGCTGCCAATACCAATGACGATCAGCACTCCACTGGGGAGACCGTCCTGAACCCCGGCGCAGACGATGCAGAGGTTTTTGACACAGAGATTTCCTCTACTCCGACCAAGGTTGCGAAATCACTTTGGGGAGCGGTAGACGCAGACGCGACCTATTCGGCGGGTACCTGTACAAATGTTGATTGCCATTTATCTACCTCAACAGCTACCGGCGGCTTTGATTGGTATGCCGACAGCGCAGGTGATTGTACTATGTGTCACGGCGCTGGCGTCACGGCTACAGCAGCGCCTAATACTAACGCCCATAAGGCTCATACAGACAACACCTTTTACGTAACCGATTGCTCTGACTGTCATACGCACGCCGGTGAATCCCCCGCGTCGAAGACCGCTACTCATATCGACTCCGATATCGACGATGTAGTCAGCTATAACTTCGGCGGTCCCGACCACACCTGTACGAACACATGCCATGAAGTTGTGACCACCAACGATTGGAAGGACGGTGCCGGGCTTCTTTGTACCAACTGCCACTTGGGCACCTATATAGGTGGTGGCTCGAACGCACCGGCTTCCGGCGTACATCAGAACGCTAGGATAAGTTCGCAGCTCCATAACCAGACGATCACGGGCGGGTGCGAGGCGTGTCATAACACTGCTTCGATCTCCTCCGACCACATCGGCGGCGGCGCTTTGAATACTCTGGCAAACGCCAACTTCAACACCGACGTTTCAGTGGATACCGGAGTAACTCCCACAACATGCGCCCCCACCGGGACACTGGCTTCATGCCACGCAGATGGTGGCCTCTGGACTAGGCTTTGGGACTTAACCGCGGGTAACAGTGACGGCTCAGAGTGTGCAAACTGCCATGGCGGTGTAACAACAGGCTACGCTCAGGGGACCTTTACCGCTGGCGTAAGCGAGCGTCACGCCGACTCCAACGTATTACCCAACCATGATGGCTGCTACTACTGCCACCTTTACAAGAATGGTGATACGCTCTACTACAACGTTAACAACTCTGAGCACCGTGACGATGCGATTCAGCTGAATGCCGCCGATCCGTTAGACCTTGGCTACGACGACGCGCATGCAGGCGGAGCGCGAGTGGGTTGTTCCAACTGTCACAGCGCGACGGACTACGTCTCCTACGCAGATGGCGAGCACGAGTTCAATAACCTGCTCTCCAACTGGGGCAGGACAAACCTCAATGGTCCTGAGTTCTCCTGTAGCTCGGCAGGATGCCATGACGGCTCCGCCGGGATGGAGTTCCCCCCAATAACAAATTCGCATACTGCCCACGTTGGCTCGCCATATAGCTTTTCCTGTACGATGTGCCACCCGCAGGACCATGATGGTACGGCGGATGATCTGGCGTTTACCGGGATTGCGGCGGGCGGCAGCTACAACAGCTCGCTGTTGCAGTGCTCCAGCCTCTACTGTCACTCAGATGGTCAGGGCAACACAATAACCGCAGACTGGGATGCTAAAACAGGCGGCGCATGCGGCGACTGTCACTCAACCTCACCTACAAGCGTACAGCACACAACGCATATAAATCAGGATACGTTCGTTCCCAACGACTGCGCCGACTGTCACGGAGCGGGAGCAAGCACCTCTACACCGCCGACAACGGGTCACGTAAACGGCTCGGTAACCCTGGCGGGTGAGATAACGTCAACCCCGCTTGCCGCCAACAACACCTGCGTCAACAACTGTCACAACTCGGTTGACGGCGCGAGCGATTGGGAGCTGACACGCACACTGGCGTGCGCCGACTGCCACGACGGTTACATAGGCGGCACTGAATGGCCTGTAGCCTCCATTAACCACACCGCACACATAAATCAGGACACCTTGGTGCCCAACGATTGCGCCGACTGTCACGGCGCGGGCGCAAGCTCCACGACTCCTCCGACCGTAGGTCACATGAACGGCGAGAAGACCCTCGGCGGGCAGATAACCGTATCACCGCTGGCAGCTGACAATACCTGCACCAACAACTGTCATAACTCCGTTGACGGCGCGAGCGATTGGGAGCTGACCCGTACATTGGCATGCGCCGACTGTCACAACGGTTACATAGGCGGCACGGAATGGCCTGTAACCTCATACGAGCACACACCGCACATCAACAATGATGTGAAGGTGCCAAACGACTGTGCCGATTGTCACGGCGCGGGAGCGAGCGCAACGACGCCGCCGACCGCAGGGCACATGAACGGCGAGAAGACCCTCGGCGGGCAGATAACCGTAACGCCGCTAGCTGGCAATGGGACCTGTACAAACAATTGCCACGCCTCTGTAGCAGGTCGCGGATGGACAGATGGCATTACCCTTGCGTGTAATGATTGTCACGGCGCTGGCGGCTCACTTACAGTGACGGGCAACCTCACCACGACACTCGGTCCTGCTACCGGCAAGCACAGCGGACACGGTAGCGCCAACTTCTATATAACCAACTGTCAGGACTGCCACCCCCACGGCGGTGCGCTAGGTGGCGTCCATGTTGACGGTGCCACGGATACCCTTGCCGGACTCAGCTACAGCGGCGGGACCTGCACCAACAGCTGTCACATAGTCGCAGCAGGCAGAGACTGGACCTCCGGCACGCTGCTCTGTAACGACTGTCACGGCGGCGGCGGAACCCTGACCGTAACGGGTAACGTAAGCACCTCCGTTGGACCTGCATCAAGCGGCCGGCACTCTGCGCACCCGGGTACGCAGTTCTACGTAAACGGCTGCACAGATTGTCATGACCACTCAGGTTCACTTGCCGGTACGGGTCACGTCAACGGCACCAACGACACAACCTCAGGGCTTTCATACAGCGCCGGTGACTGTACCAATAGCTGTCACGCCGTGGTTTCTGCCTCTGACGGAGATTGGCTGGACTCCAACCCGCTTGCTTGCACAAACTGCCACAAGAACGGCGGCTCGGTTGACTACGTACCTACCTCGGCTTTACATGACGAGGTCCCGACAAATACAAGCCAGATCCATAACGAGACAATTAACGCCTCCGGCTGCGCGACATGTCACAACAGCGCACTGATCTCCGGCGACCATATCGGCGGCACCCTCTCCACCCTCGCCGATACGAACTTCGTCACAGACCTTAATGTTGATACGGCTGCTTCGCCGACCACCTGCGCACCGCAGAACGGCCTTGTCGGTTGTCACTTTGACGACGGCAGATGGTCACGCCGCTGGCACGAAAATGCCGATCTAAGCGACGGCACCACCGAGTGTACAGGCTGTCACGGCCTCTTCGGTGATTGGGTAACCGGTATTTCCAACAAGCATTCGGAGAATGATACCGACATCCCAGGAAGCCATGACGGCACAGACAAGTGCCTCACCTGCCACAGCTACGATGACGCAGCTGCTTATGGCACAGGCACCTACTACACCTGGGCGAGCGACCACCGCGACGGTAAGATAACCCTCAACAACCAGCTGACGATTGCCGACTCTGCCGGTCCGGAGATAGGATGCTCCAACTGCCATTCTGATAGCGACGGCGCAGTAATGGACGGCGAGGGCCATGAATTCGTGGCTGTTTCCGGCTCGGCTCCCTACACCGGCAGGAGCCTCATCAACGGCCCCGCCGCTACCTGCGACTCCTGTCATGGCAACGGCGCAGGTTCAAACTGGCCCGACAACTCAACCGCCCACGTCGCTAACCAGGATGACGGCGGACACCTCACCCACGTCAACGCAATCGTCGCAGGCAGCAACGGCGTAAGCAACGGTAACAACACTTGCGACTTCTGCCACCCGGCGAATAGCCACTCCGGCGACGGCGTGGTGCCTGCGGACTTCGGCAGCATGAAGCGCATGAATGGCGACCCCGATTCCGGCAATGCCGCGACCTACAACACCGGCACATTCATCTGCTCCAACGTGGATTGCCACGGCGAGAACGATACGCCTGACAACTGGTATGCGATACCGACCGGCGGCGGCGACACCACACCGCCGACCTTCACCGGCCTCCAGTCGGGTGAAGCCACCAACCTCAACTCCGGCACTGGCGGTCAAGTTGAGCTGGATTGGTCCAGCCACGCTGCGACCGATACCTCAACGCCAATTACCTACAACATCTGGTGGTCAACATCTGCCATCGGCGACCCCGCGCAGGGAACGCAGAACGGCTCCACGACCTCCACCACCTTTGTCGTGAGCGGCCTTACCGATGACCAGGCCTACAACTTCCTCGTCCGCGCAGAGGACGCCCTCGGCAACGAAGAGGGCAACTTAAGCTCGCAGTCCGCGACCCCGACCAAGGCTACCGGCGGCGGCGGCGCTTCCGGTTCGCTGTATGTTAACTCCTTCCCTGGGACCAACTGGAGCTTCTCCGCCCTTACCGATCTCAATTCGGTTGACGCGGTAGTCGCCACTGCCACGGGAACCAGCGCCGACACCGCCCAGTTCGACGACGGCCCCGGTTCCGGCACGCTAACCACCTGCACCCTCAACATTGAAGTTTCGGACAGGACTAATATCACAGACAGCCTTGGCAACTCCTGGCCCAACCAGAAGAACACCATTAGCATCGACCTGTTGACGGCTACTAACGCGATTACTGACGCTTCGCAGCTTGTCAACTACTCGATTACGCTGGCCGCAACGGCTACCGGCAGGCAGCTCGACATGGTCAAGATAGACTACGTGACCTCGGGCACCTCCGATACCACCGCGCCCACCGCGGGAGGTACGCCCAGCGCGGTCGATGTAACCGGCACCTCACTTGAACTCGAAGTCAGCTGGACAGCCGGCTCCGATTCTGAGTCTCCCCCGGTCGTCTACGATGTCTACCGAGATGTAACCAACGCGGGCGCATGCACCTCCGGCACATCGGTTCTTACCAACTTCGGTGGTACGAGCTTTGTAGATACGGTGCCCGCCAACGGCACAAACTACTACTACTGCCAGGTCACAAAGGACTCCGCAGCTACACCGAACGCTGCTACGGCTTCATCTTGGTCAGCTGCTGCTCAATCGGTTGATGACAGCAGTGGCGGTGGACAGCTCACCTGCACGGGATGTCATACATGGCCGCCCTCCTCCGGCGCACACGCAGCGCATGGAGCCACGGGTACGACCCCTGACACAGACGATTCGACATGCTCCAAGTGTCATGGCTCAATAGCGGGTGTTTACACCAACTCCCACAGTGACGGCCTGCTCTCCTTCGACTTCACCTCGGTCGACAATGGCGACGGAGCCTATTCATCGACAACGCCAGGCGTGGTTGACGGCAATTGCACCAATATGGATTGCCACTACAACTCACCCACGCAGCTTTGGAATGACCCGACCAACCTCGGTTGTGAGTCTTGCCACTCCTTCGCAGCCTTGCCCGACAAGCACGTTGAGCACCTTGGCTCTAACGCGCTGACGGGTACTGATAGCAATGAGTGTTATATCTGCCACAATACCTCGGCGGACAACACAGGCACCGCGCTCTACGGAACGCACGCCAATGGCATTAAAGAGGTAGCCTTCAACGCTTTTGCAAACTACGAAGCGGCGACGGCGGCAGTTGCAGCAGGCTCCGGCTCAACTACTACCTGCTCCAACGTCAAGTGCCACAACGGCGTGACCACCCCTGTATGGAGCGGCACTGTTTCCTGCGGCTCCTGTCACGGCAGCGGCGGACCCCTGCCGGTTGCCGCTTCAATCGTGGGCAGCCACGTTACGGCGCATGCCAATAACGACACCGATGCTACGGATTGTCAGCAGTGTCACAATGCTGGCAGCTACCTTGCGACTGGCGGCGTATCCACCCACCAGAACCTCGCGGTCAACCTCCTTGCAGGTGTAGCCTACACGGATGGAAACGGCGCGGGCGGCGTCAACTACTCAGGCGACGGAGTGGATAACGGCAGCTGTACGACTAATTGCCATGGCGCAAATACCCCGACATGGGGCGGCGCGGCGCCTGTTTGCGGCGACTGCCACGGTGATAGCGCCAGGGCGACTGTGTACGATACCGATGAGAAGGGATATCCGCCCGTAGACCTAGCGAATACATCGGTTTCAAGCATAGTCGGCAAACACGCAGAGCACGTTGCTGAGTCATTTGCCAAGACCGGCGATGCCTGTAACCTTTGCCATAATGGACGCGGCGCTTCCGGCACCAACCATGCGGATATGGGCGGAACCGGAACTGCGGATATAGTTTTCAATACCACATACGCCGGCACCGGTGCCTCCTATGACGGCGCCACCTGTTCCGGCCTTGACTGCCACCAGGATGCAATCTGGGATACATCCACCCCAGGTGGTTGTAACTTCTGCCACGGCTACCCGCCGACCTCAAGCGGAACAGACCACTCTACCTTCACAGGCGGCAGCCTCAATACAACGCTGGAACTCCAGCAGAACCATAGCGACTGTCAGGTTTGTCACGGTATCGCTGCGGCGACGCTCAACGACCCGGCTTCCGGCTTTGGCACACCCACTGATTTGACCGGTTCCAGTGGTGACGCCTACGTTATCGCGACCAACCACCGTAACGGCATGGTGGAGATGAACGGTATATCTGTTCCGGATAACAGCCAGAATGCAGCTTACAACGAGGGTACGAATGGTTGTGACCAGGCGTGCCATACCGGTTCACTGGTGTTTAGTGGCACCATAAATACCAACACCGTAAATATGCTTGAGCTTGGCAAGGGCGGCTGCGACGGTTGTCACGGTTACCCACCTGTGACAAAACATGCCAATGGCGCGACTCCCGTTGACCACAGCAATACATCAGGTTACGGGAACATCACTACCGCAGCCCTCCTTGCCGCGCACAACGACTGCGTTGTCTGTCACGGTACTAAGGATGCGGGCGATTCAACCCATGCGAACCACGCAAACTACGATGTAGCGACGCAGCATAATGCCGGTTCGATTACCATGAATACTGTTGGCACTTCTTACAATGCGACGACTTTTGGTTGTGACGGAGCCTGCCATACTCCTCTGGCGGTATTGCCCAATAGCTCCGGGATGACGATAGATGGTGATGACTTCGGCGGCGCTTGTGACAGTTGCCATACTTCCGGCCAATCCGGGCAAGTTGTTACAAGCTCCAGCCCTCATACCACCGCAACGGGGTATGGTTGCCCGGATTGCCACCCGATGCACACAGGAGGCCTTGTTCGCATACCGGATAATCCAACCGTGGGCATTGCCTATGGAACCTCAATGCCCGCAGATTACTCGAATTCCGGCGGCACTGGTGGCATAGGTCTCTTGGACGCTGCTGGTAGCGGTGCATCCAACGAGCAGGGTATATGTAACGGTTGCCATAGCTCTGCTCACACCCCCTGGATCACAGCCCAGGGTAATTACCAACCCGGCACCCTTTCCTCATACACTGATTGGGATAATGCAACATGGTCTTCAGCTAACTTCTCCTCCTACAAGCCGTCGACCATACAGTCTAAGCACTTTAATACGGCAACCGATGCAACAGCACAGCGTTGTTCCTACTGCCATGACGTACATGACACCTGGGGCGGTCCCAACGATGGTAATCCGCCATACTTACGCGGTACCTGGACCTCCAACCCCTTCCCCGAGGATGGCGCACCGCAGACAACTGCGCACGCCGTTGCCTTTGGCGGAGTACCGAGGGGTGGCGTAGGTACTGCACATCCGCTTACCTGGGCAGATCCGGCTAATACTTTGTGGAACAATGCCATTGGCGGGTGGCAGATTGAGCAGAACAATATCGTCGACACCTTGGCCAACGATAGAACGGCTCGCGGCGGCTATTCAACATTTGGCGGCCTCTGCATGAATTGCCACACCGAGGGCGACCTTGAAACTGCCTGGCCTAGACACGCAGCAGTAGTTGCCGGTTTTAATAACGGCTTGGATGTCGGCTCCAACATCTACAAAACCTCCAACAGAGGCGGCGTCGGCAACTGGACACGCGGCTATATGCGCCACGACAATTCCTCTGGCGCAAATGGCAGTTATATTTACGGACTTAGAAATGCTGAGACAAAACAGTTCCCGGCAGGTACTGCTGGTGGTATCACTCCCATAATTGACCCGATAAGGCCCCAGACTGGAACCAACGTCGATTTAGGCACTTTACTCGGCGTAACCGTAGATGATGGATCGACCGACTACCAGTTCCATGCTTTCCCATGCTCCAAGTGCCATACTCCGCACATGTCGGC